>NZ_JBHZSA010000004.1:324805-562592 GCF_043642085.1 Vibrio hepatarius
TGAAGCTCCTGAAGCTCCTGAAGCTCCTGAAGCTCCTGAAGCTCCTGAAGCTCCTGAAGCTCCTGAAGCTCCTGAAGAAGAACCTCAAGCGCCAATGTCTGAGGCTATTCCAAATGAATTTGGTACGCCACAAGATGATGACTGGTTAATTGATGAGCCTGAAGCTGGAATAGCAGATGCTACCGCTGAACCACAGCTGGAGATGCCAGAGCCTCAAGCCGAGGAGCCATCATTAGAACTTGATGACCTTGAATTGCCTGAGTACAGCGAAGAAGACGCATTAGCGGACGCGATTGCTGAACCTGAATTGGAGATGCCAGAGCCTCAAGCGGAAGAGCCATCACTAGAAATCGATGACCTTGAACTGCCTGAGTACAGCGAAGAAGACGCACTCGCAGACGCGATTGCTGAACCAGAGCTGGAGATGCCAGAGCCTCAAGCCGAGGAGCCATCGCTAGAAATCGATGACCTTGAATTGCCTGAGTACAGTGAAGAAGACGCATTAGCTGACGCGATTGCTGAAACAGAGCTGGAGATGCCAGAGCCTCAAGCCGAAGAGCCATCATTAGAACTTGATGACCTTGAATTGCCTGAGTACAGTGAAGAAGACGCATTAGCTGACGCGATTGCTGAACCTGAACTGGAGATGCCAGAGTCTCAAGCGGAAGAGCCATCACTAGAAATCGATGACCTTGAATTGCCTGAGTACAGTGAAGAAGAAGCATTGGCAGACGCGATTGCCGCTCCTGAACTTGATATCCCAGAACCTGATCTAGAAGAGTTATCGTTAGAACTTGATGATCTTGAGCTACCTGAGTACAGCGAAGAAGACGCGATTGCTGAACCAGAGCTGGAGATGCCAGAGCCTCAAGCGGAAGAGCCATCGCTAGAAATCGATGACCTTGAATTGCCTGAGTACAGCGAAGAAGACGCATTAGCTGACGCGATTGCTGAACCACAGCTGGAGATGCCAGAGCCTCAAGCGGAAGAGCCATCACTAGAAATCGATGACCTTGAATTGCCTGAGTACAATGAAGAAGAGGCATTGGCAGACGCGATTGCTGAACCAGAACTGGAGATGCCAGAGCCTCAAGCGGAAGAATCATCACTAGAACTTGATGACCTTGAACTGCCTGAGTACAGCGAAGAAGACGCATTAGCAGACGCGATTGCCGCTCCTGAACTTGATATCCCAGAATCTGAGCTAGAAGAGTTATCGTTAGAACTTGATGATCTTGAGCTACCTGAGTACAGCGAAGAAGACGCACTAGCGGATGCGATTGCAGAACCTGAACTGGAGATGCCAGAGCCTCAAGCCGAGGAGCCATCGCTAGAAATCGATGACCTTGAATTGCCTGAGTACAGCGAAGAAGACGCCCTGTTAGACTTAGAGCCTCTTGCTGAAGATCTAAGTGAAGAGAGTGATGACTTTGAACTTGAACCTGTAGAACTGCCTGAGCTAGGTGAGATTCCTGCAGAGAACGTTCAAGATGAGTCAGACGATGTTAAGATGCAGCGTCAAGAGTTCAATGAATCGACGTTTGATGAATTACTGTCTGAAGATGAGACTCAACCAGCAAGCTTCTCGTTTGATACACCAATTGATGAGACGACCTCAGATAGTGCCGGTATGGACATCGACGCCATGCTTGAAATTGGTGAAGACTGGAATGGTTTCAGTTTGTCACCGGATCAACAAGCGGAGATCCCTGATGAGATCCCTGAAGATGAGCAAGACGTCTGGTCGCAAGAGAACCAGCCGGAACAAGCTCAGATATTGGATGAAAATTGGGAAGACCAGCCAGACTTGGATGAGTTTAACCCTCAGGAGAACAAGTACCGCACCATCGACGAGTTGATGGCGGAGGTTGAGTCAGAAGAAGCTCAAGAAATTGATGAAGAGCTTAAGCTGGATGTTGGTTTGAATGATTTCCCAGATGTGATTGGTGACATCGGGACAGGAGACGATGTTGATGCCAATTCAGAAGCCGCTGGTAAGCTTGATCTGGCAAAAATATACCTTGAGATGAATGATGCTCAAGGCGCTAGAAAGCTACTGGAAGAAGCAATCGTGGATGGCAATGACGAAATTCGCCGCGAAGCGAAGAACCTTATCGACACAATCAACAAATCCTAATTAAATCGAATAAAAGGGGGCAGTTTAGCCCCCTTACTTTTTGGTATATACTTCCCGCCCCAATTTAGGAACCAGTGAGAATATCTGATGAGAATTGCTTTAGGTATCGAATACAATGGTACTCAATACTATGGCTGGCAGCGCCAAAGAGAAGTTAAGAGCGTTCAAGAGAAATTAGAACGTGCATTGAGCGTTGTCGCGAATCAGCCGATCGAAGTTCAATGTGCTGGCCGAACAGATGCAGGTGTGCATGGCACGGGGCAAGTAGTCCATTTTGATACGACAGCAACGCGTAAAATGGTTGCATGGACAATGGGTGCTAACGCGAACTTACCTGATGATATTGCTGTCCGTTGGGCGAAAGAAGTACCTGAAGAGTTTCATGCACGTTTTTCCGCAACTGCACGTCGTTACCGATACATTATCTTCAACAGCGCACTACGTCCGGGGATCTTATCTTCTGGTGTCAGTCACTATCACGGTGAACTTGACGAGAAGAAGATGCACCAAGCGGCTCAATACCTATTAGGTGAGAATGACTTCACGTCATTCAGAGCTACCCACTGTCAGTCACGCAGTCCGTGGCGCAATATGATGCACATTAATGTGACGCGCCATAACCAGTTCGTGGTGATTGATATTAAGGCCAATGCCTTTGTTCACCATATGGTGCGTAATATCACCGGTAGTTTAATTTGTGTTGGCCGTGGCGAACAAAAACCAGAGTGGATTGCTGAGCTTCTTGCGGTAAAAGATCGCAAGCTTGCAGGGGCGACGGCAAAGGCCGAAGGCTTGTATTTAGTTGATGTTGATTATCCGGCTGAATTTGAATTGCCAAGAGTGCCGATTGGGCCACTATTTTTGCCAGACAACTTGAACTAAACCGTGGTAAATTGTCGAAAGAATCAGAGCTTTAGTGCGTGAGAATTTCCTTCAAGAAATAGGTACAACCAGTTTTTTGTCTACACTTGGCATTTAATATGCTTTAATCCTCACGCGTAAATTCAGAATTTGTATCCTTCGCGATCGCGAAGGAGTAGAGAGAAAAGGTCTTCCATGAGTTGGCTTGAAAAGATTTTAGAAAAAAGCAACATCGTTAGTTCACGTAAAGCGTCTATCCCTGAAGGGGTTTGGACTAAATGTACTTCATGTGAGCAAGTGCTTTACCACGCTGAACTAGAGCGTAACCTAGAAGTATGTCCGAAATGTGACCATCACATGCGTATGAAGGCGCGTCGTCGTCTTGAGACATTCCTAGATGAAAATAACCGTGTTGAAATCGCGGACGAGCTTGAGCCGCAAGATAAGCTGAAGTTCAAAGATTCTAAGAAATACAAAGACCGTATCTCTGCAGCTCAAAAGAGCAGCGGTGAGAAAGATGCTCTTATAGTAATGAAAGGTGAGCTGTTAGGTCAGCCTATCGTTGCTTGTGCATTCGACTTCTCATTTATGGGTGGTTCAATGGGTTCTGTTGTTGGTGCGCGTTTTGTACGTGCAGCAGAAGCAGCAATGGAAGCTAACTGTGGTCTTGTATGTTTCTCAGCAAGTGGTGGTGCACGTATGCAAGAGGCGTTAATGTCTCTAATGCAAATGGCGAAAACCAGTGCCGCGCTAGAGCGTCTATCTGCGAAAGGTCTACCATTTATCTCGGTAATGACTGACCCTACAATGGGTGGTGTATCGGCAAGTCTAGCGATGCTAGGTGACATCAATATCGGTGAGCCTAAAGCGCTAATCGGTTTTGCAGGTCGTCGTGTTATCGAGCAAACGGTACGTGAAGATCTACCAGAAGGCTTCCAACGCAGTGAGTTCTTATTGGATCACGGTGCGATTGATATGATCGTTGATCGCCGCGAAATGCGTCAGCGTATCGGTAGCCTAATGGCGAAGATGAACAATAAACCATCACCATTGGTTGTTTCAGTCGACGATTCGCCAAATGAAGCTGCTTATTCTGTACCAGAAGCGAGCGAAAAAGGGTAAAGTAACTTACTAACAGGCAACCACAATTCATTGGTTAAAGTTAGATGAGTCAAACCCAAATTCCCCAAGCCACATCACCACTAGCGATGTGGCTTGATTATTTAACAAACATCCACACTTCCGCGATCGACCTTGGTTTAGATCGTGTTCAAGCTGTTGCTCAATCAGCAAATCTTACCAAACCTGCTCCTACAGTGATTACGGTCGCTGGCACAAATGGCAAAGGCTCTACTTGTGCGTTAATGGAAGCGATTCTGCTCGATGCTGGCTATTCCGTCGGTGTGTATAGTTCTCCCCATTTGATCCGCTACAACGAACGTGTTCGTATTAACGGCCAAGATCTTGCTGATGAGAAGCACGCTGAAGCTTTTGATTATATTGAAAAGCAACGAGGT
This sequence comes from Vibrio hepatarius, assembly GCF_043642085.1. GTDB lineage: Bacteria > Pseudomonadota > Gammaproteobacteria > Enterobacterales > Vibrionaceae > Vibrio > Vibrio hepatarius_C. The sequence goes on from NZ_JBHZSA010000004.1 coordinate 329,321, forward strand.
GAGATTAGCCTGAGCTTTTTCGAGTACGGTACGCTAGCAGCGCTGCGTCTGTTCCAAACTGAGAACGTCGACGTTGTTCTACTCGAAGTCGGCTTAGGTGGCCGATTAGATGCGACCAACGTTGTCGATCATGATGTTTCTGTCATTACCAGCTTGGCTATCGACCATGTTGATTGGCTAGGCGATGACATCAACGTGATTGGCTTCGAAAAAGCAGGCATCTATCGCAGCGATAGACCCGCTATCTGTGGCCAGCCAAAAGCGCCTGCAACGGTTGCAGCCCATGCTGATGATATTGGCGCTGAGCTGTATCAAGTCGGTATTCAATATAACTATGAACTTGTCGACGATAATACTTGGCGTTGGGTTCATGGCTGTTATGAGTTAGAGAATCTTCCAGTACCGGGTTTACCTCTGCAAAATGCCGCCACTGCGTTAATGGCTCTTGGGACATCGAACCTTGATATCTCCGATGTGAATATCGTCAAAGGCTTGCAGAATGCTAAGCTGCCAGGTCGTATGCAGATTCTAAGCACAGAACCTACGATTTTACTAGATGTTGCTCATAACCCTCATTCTGCGCAATACCTTGTTGAACGCGTGGCGAAGCAGTACCCAGATAAGGTTATTCACACTGTGGTTGCCATGCTGCACGATAAAGACATCCAATCGACGCTTGAAGCATTAGCACCAGTGGCATCAAATTGGTACCCAGCGTCGCTCTCAGGCCCTAGAGCTGCTGAAGCGGCAGAGCTTTGTCAGTTTCTTCCGAAAGTGACAGAGCAATTCTCTAGGCCTGTTGAGGCTTTTGAAGCTGCAATGACAAATGCGAAGGCAGAAGATGTCATTCTTGTTGTAGGCTCCTTCCATACCGTAGGGGAAGTGCTGGAGCATTGGCAAAATAAAGGAGTTTAAATGGCAAGTAAGTTTCAAAATCGTCTGGTTGGCACCATTATTTTGGTGGCGATTGGGGTGATTGTTTTGCCCGATGTTTTGGATGGGGAGAAAACCCATTACAAAGAAGAGATCGCGAGCATTCCGTTAAAGCCTGAGCTTGATAGTGAATTGGAAAGCTTTGAAGTCCTAGACCCAGTTGATGATTCAAGCAGTCTGCCGGATACCCCAGTAGAAGTGGTTGATATAGACGACGAGGCGGTGGCAGAAGATAAACCGTTACCTGTGGTGGTTAAAGAAGTACCAGAGCGTAATGAGTATCAAGATACTGCTTGGATTGTTCAGTTGATGGCACTTAAAAATGCTGACAATGCGAAAAACCTCGTCAAGGACTTACAAAAGCGTGGATACCAAGCGCATACCAAACCTGAGAACGGCTTTACTCGAGTAATAATTGGCCCAGATGTGTCAAAGAGTAAATTGGAACGTCAGATTGTTGAATTGGAAAAAATTACCGGTTCAAAAGGTCAATTGATCAAATTTAAACCACTAAACCCATAAGAAAACGTTTGCGTCAGCGTTTTTTCTGTTAAAATGCGCGCCAACTTAAGATGTAAGTAGCAAATGAATACATTAGATATCGTCATTTTAGGTGTGATCGGGCTATCCGCTTTGATCAGTTTAGTTCGCGGTTTCGCGAAGGAAGCCTTGTCATTAGTTATTTGGTTTGGCGCTTTTTTTATCGCCAGTCAGTACTACGCTAAGTTAGCGGTGTACTTCACCAATATCGAAGATGAGATGTTTCGTAACGGAGCAGCGATAGCAGCCTTGTTTATCGCAACACTAATTGTTGGCGCCATCGTAAATTACGTCATCGCTCAATTAGTAGAGAAAACAGGTTTGTCAGGAACAGACAGAGTACTCGGCGTCGTGTTCGGCGGCTTACGTGGTGTTCTTATCGTTTCTGCCGCGCTATTTTTTATGGATGCGTTTACATCGTTTCCAGACTCACAGTGGTGGAAAGGTTCACAATTAGTACCGGAGTTTAGCCGCGTCATTGCACCTTTCTTTGAACACTTACAAGCAACATCTAGTTTCTTATCTGGCGCGCTATAACGCGCCAGTCATTGTCGAAAATCGAGGGTTAAGACATGTGTGGTATTGTTGGAATCGTGGGCACTACGCCTGTAAACCAGTCTATCTATGATGCGTTGACGGTATTGCAGCACCGTGGCCAAGATGCCGCGGGTATTTGTACCATAGAAAGCAATCGTTTTCGTCTGCGTAAGGCGAACGGTTTAGTGAAAGATGTGTTCGAAGCAAAACACATGCAACGCCTACAAGGTTCAGTGGGTATTGGCCACGTGCGCTACCCGACAGCAGGGAGCTCAAGCGCTTCTGAAGCACAGCCTTTCTATGTGAACTCTCCATTTGGTATCACACTGGCACATAACGGTAACCTAACTAACGCTGCAGAAGTGCGCGAAAAGTTATTTGAGAAAGATCGCCGTCACTTAAACACGACCTCTGACTCAGAAGTACTACTAAACGTACTGGCTCATGAAATTGATACCGTTAAAGGTAACGTGACTGCAGATGATGTGTTCCGTGCAGTCACTAATGTACACCGTGCTATCAAAGGTGCTTACGCGGTAACCGCGATGATCATCGGTCATGGTATGGTTGCGTTCCGCGATCCTAACGGCATTCGCCCTCTATGCCTAGGTAAGCGTGAAATCAACGGTGTGACGGAATACATGGTTGCCTCTGAGTCCGTAGCATTAGACGCAGTTGGCTTTGACTTTGTCCGTGACGTGGCACCAGGTGAGGCAATCTATGCGACATTCGATGGCCAGCTTCATACTAAGCAGTGTGCTGACAACCCAACGTTAAACCCATGTATTTTTGAGTTTGTTTACTTTGCTCGTCCTGACTCTTTCATTGATAAAGTGTCGGTATACAGTGCACGCGTTGAAATGGGTAAGAAACTAGGTGACCGTATTCGTGACGAATTTAGCCATCTAGATATTGACGTAGTTATCCCAATTCCAGAAACCTCTTGTGATATTGCACTGCAGATTGCTCAAGCTATCGACATACCTTACCGCCAAGGTTTCGTTAAGAACCGCTATGTTGGCCGTACTTTCATTATGCCGGGACAGCAGCAGCGTAAGAAATCAGTACGTCGTAAGCTCAATGCGATTCGCTCTGAGTTTAAAGATAAGAACGTACTACTGGTTGATGACTCTATTGTTCGTGGCACCACTTCTGAGCAGATCATTGAGATGGCTCGTGACTCTGGTGCGAAGAAGGTCTTCATGGTTTCAGCCGCTCCTGAGATTCGTTTTCCGAACGTTTACGGTATCGATATGCCGAGCGCGACAGAACTGATTGCTTATGGTCGTGACAATGACGCTATCTGTAAGCAAATTGGTGCGGACGAGCTTATCTTCCAAACGCTAGAAGATCTTGTTGATGCTGTAGGTTTAGGTAATACGGATATCACTAAGTTTGAAACATCTGTATTCAACGGTGAGTATGTCACTGGTGACATCGACCAAAAATACCTCGACTTCCTTGAGTCTCTGCGCAGTGATGATGCCAAGGTACAGCGTGAGATTCAGCAAGAGCTGGCTAACTTAGAGCTGCATAACGAAGGCGCTTAATCCCTAGTTGCTATAGATACGAAAAAGCCGACGCATCTGCGTCGGCTTTTTTACATATAGGGGAGAAGGGGAGAGTCGTTATGCTAGCTCTTTACTCGGTATAACTGACTGAGCATAAACATAGCGGTTGCGCTAATCACCACTGAAGGGCCCGCAGGTGTGTCATAGTGCCATGACAATGAAAGGCCAAACAACACGGCTACAGCGCCTATCAGAGAGGCGAAAAGTGCCATTTGCTCTGGTGCTTTGGCAAAGCGGCGCGCCGTTGCAGCAGGAATGATCAGTAGTGAGGTCATAATCAGAGCGCCCACAAACTTCATACCAATAGCGATCACTAGACCGACCATCAACATCAACACTAGGCGCATCAAATCAACATTGTGTCCTTCGACAGCAGCCAAATCTTCGTTAACGGTTGTTGATAGTAGAGAGCGCCAGAAAAAGCTCAATACCGCGGCTACGACCACAACACCAAGGTAGATATACACAAGGTCTTCGGGCGTAACGGCCAGTAAGTCACCAAATAGATAGCTCATAAGGTCGATACGGACATTATCCAAAAAGCTGACCGCGACCAAGCCTAAAGATAACGCACTGTGGGCAAGAATACCGAGCAAGGTGTCAGTGGCAACGACTTGCTGCTTTTGTAACGTTACCAAAAGAATAGCTAGCGCTAAACAGCAGACAGTCAGGGCGAGATAGAGATTGATATCAAGCAGTAAGCCGAGCGCTAGACCCATAAGAGAAGCATGCGCGAGGGTATCGCCAAAATAGGCCATGCGTCGCCAAACAACGAAAGAGCCTAAAGGGCCTGCAATGGCTGCAATACCAAGACCTGCAAGAATAGAAGGTAGCAGAAACTCAATCATGATGATGCCCGTGAGAGTGATGAGAACATTGTGACCCTTCGCCTGAGACTGGTTGGCCAGCTAAGTCGTGGTGGTGGTGGTCATGTTGGTGATGATAGAAGGCCAACGACTGCTGATGTGTATGGCCAAACAGCGCGATGTAACTTGGGTGCTGCGCAATGTCAGCGGGCGCACCTGAACAGCAAATATGGTGATGCAGGCAAATAACATCGTCTGTTTTTGCCATCACTAAATGCAAGTCGTGCGAGACCATAAATACCGCACAGTTAAAACGGTGACGAATCGTATCGATAAGGTCATAGAGATCGATTTGCCCTTGAACGTCAACGCCTTGGGCAGGCTCATCGAGTACCAGTAGATCAGGGCGCTGTAATAGTGCACGAGCAATCAGAACACGCTGGTTTTCACCGCCAGACAAAGAGTGCATATTGTTTGAGATTAGATGCTCAGCGCCAACGAGTTTCAACGCATCGTGCAGCTCTTGTTGACTATATTTTCCAGCCAGGCAAAGAAAACGCTTGACGTTAAGCGGGAGAGAGTCATTTAGCTTGAGCTTTTGCGGTACATAACCGACCTTTACCCCTTTCGCTTTAGTGACCTTACCACTGTAGCGTCGTTGTAGGCCTAATAGCACCTTAACCAGGGTTGATTTACCGGCTCCATTAGGGCCAATCAGAGTAGTGATTTTTCCACGTTGGAGAGATAGGTTGACTCTATCTAGTACTTTTCGTTCATCAAATTGAACGCAGATGTCATTTAACTCGACTAGTGCCGACATGAATGGAACTCATTTGCAATTGCTTAATGTTATAATGTAACATTTGTTGGTCCGTTAAACCAGAGAGTAATTTTGTTCGCTATGAAACGTTTTATTTCCGCATGTGCCCTCATGCTTGTTAGCTCGTCATTTGCTCATGCAGCAACCATTTTAACCAGTATCAAACCGATCCAGTTGATTACTCTTGAGCTCACCAAAGGTGTTTCTGAGCCAGAAGTGTTAGTCGCTTCAAACGCTTCCCCACATGATTATGCGTTAAAGCCTTCAGATGTAAAACGCCTGCGTACTGCGGATCTTGTGATTTGGTATGGTAGCGATCTTGAACCGTTTCTTACTAAGGTGCTAGAAAGCCAACAAAACGTATTAACATTAAGCGAGACGGAAGGCCTTGAGCTACGTGAATACGGTGGTGGTCATCATCACGAGCATGATGGGCATGATCATGGTAGCCATGACCCGCACTTCTGGCTTGGTTATAAACCGACATTACAAATCGCACAAGCGATCTCTGAACGTCTTGCTGAAATTGACGCTGAGAACAAAGCTCAGTATCAAGCTAACTTCACCGCATTTGAAGCGCAGCTAACAGAGCAGCAAGAGCAGATTAGAGCCCAACTAGCAACAGTCGCGGATGCTGGTTACTACGTTTTTCACGACGCCTACGGGTATTTCGAGCAGGATTTCCCATTGAATCACTTGGGTTACTTCACGGTTAGCCCAGACAGAAAGCCGGGCGCAAAGACCTTGATTGCAATTCGTAAAGCATTGAAAAGCCAAAACGCACAGTGTGTCTTCTCAGAGCCCCAGTTTACGCCAGCCGTGGTTGAATCAGTAACACGTGGCAGCCAAGCAAAGACTGGTGTGTTGGACCCAATTGGTGCAGAAATTGACGTTGTTATTGGTGGATATTTCAAATTTAAGCAAAATCTGGCTGATAGTTTTAGCCAATGTTTAAGTCAATAATCTCGCTAAGCCAAAGGTAAACCTACCTTTGGCTTACTCCTGTCTTGTGAAGTCCTTTAAAAAGTCACCAATAATTGATAACCCTCACTTGTTAATCTGTGCAATTACTAGATAATTATTATCACAAAATAATATAGGGCTGTTTTTAGGCCCAATGACCGTTGTTGGTCTATCTTTTTCGCTGCTAGGACAAGTTTTTGATTAGAACAATATGGATGTTGTTCATGTTACTGATACCAGTACATGTTTTTGCGTCCAACTCGTCACTTATGGTCTTCTATCCCTTGCCGACTCAGGCTGAGGGAAAAGTCTTTGCGGCTAAACAACTTTTTCTCGCAGATGGTGGAGGCATATGGCTCCAAGATGTGCGTAATCAAGTTCTCTTCTTTGATGGGCAAAACATTACCCCAGAAGTCGGTTCGGCATTAGAGTTTGAAGTGGAGCAAGTCGCGTTTCTCGATAACGCATTCTGGACGTTTTTCCAAAATGAAATCTACAGAACGGTTCCTAATCAAGAAAAAGAGCTGATCTTTAGCCTGACGCCGGGCAGTGAAATATTACGCATAGGAGCTTCAAAGCGATTTATCTGGGTATCGGATGAACGCAATTTCTACACCTACAACGTCGATACAGGTGAGTTTCAGACCTTCTCATTGATGGAGCTCTACCAATATAACCAGTCTTCAAAGATCTTGATTAATGATGCGCAGTTTATCTATTCCCGTTGGGTATTAGCGACCAACGCTGGCGTATATCTTTCGCGAGAAGGGCAGTTCGAGCATGTTGCGAGTTCCGGTAAGCATTATGTCGAGAAGCTCTACTTTTCAGAAAATAGACGAGAGCTGATCATAGGGTCATTAAATGGAGCGTTAATCTTTGATATTACCGCGCCAAACAAACCAATCAAAAGTATCGCAGGCAGCCATGTATTAAGTATTACCGAAACCAGTCAAGAGTATTGGATTGGTACGGAGAAAGGCCTATTCGTCTATTCATTTTTAACTGGCGAAACCAAGCGTTTTGATCAGGGCTTTCTAGCCGGTAACGCGCTTTCAGGTGAGAAAATCTATTCGCTGCTTAATGATGGTGCTGGTGGGGTTTGGGTCGCGACTGACCGAGGTGTTCGATATTTTTCGCTGTTTTCTCAGAAGTTTGAACGTTTCCCTAGCGCTCAACTCAGCTTCAATAACCGTAAAGAGTCATTGAAAAAGCTCACTCCAGCCGCTAATCACGATGGGTATTGGGCGTTGTCCAACAGTGGGTTATATCGGATTAGTTTGTCAAACATTGGTAGCCGAACGCTGATATACCAAGGCAAGATACATGACTTTGAAGAAAGTAACGGTGTACTTTGGTTAGCCACCGATAAAGGTATTGTCTGTATCAATAGTGACAGCGGCGAAATTATTGATGACTCGCTGCCGCGCTTTTTGAAAGATAATAGCGTTCGCTTTATCGAATTAGACAATCACAATGTGGTTTGGGGTGCGAGCCAGAAACAAGTTTGGAGCTACCACCTATCGAGCGGCAAGTTAACCCAATATGGTTCAGAGTGGATGATAGATAAATATCTCCCGGCTCAATTAACGCATATGCATGTGACGAATCAGGGCTATTTATCACTCGGTACTGAGCACGGTGTCTACTTGCTAAAAGATGGGCAGGTGCACTTTGTCGGTGAAAGCGTTCCATATGGCGAGGTGATTGATATCATCCAACCTGCTGATAATGAACTGTGGGTTGCGAGTCGTTATGGCCTCTATCAACTCGATTTATATCTAGAGCAAGCTGAACCTATTAAGATGGTTGATGGCCATATTACGCCTAAATGCTTACTGCAAAACCAAGATGGGATATGGGTGACCTCGTCGACAGGTTTGTCTCGCTATAACCCAAAAGGCAAGCTGATCCATCACTATGGCGAGCCGTTCGGCCTGATCAATAATGAATTTTCACCAGGACTGTGTAGCTACAGTAATGACAGCCAACGTACGCTATTGTTTGGTGCGGATTTGAGTCTAGTGAAAGTCAACACGCATGAACTTGTCGTCAGCAGATTGCCGGACATTCAGGTGATATTTAGTCAGATTAAGCGCGATCAAGCGCTCTATTCGTTGGGTAACACCTTAAAAGAACGACCAAATTTAGGCTACCAAGAGTCGATAACATTCCAATTTGGCGTGCTGCCGAGAGCGAATAACCTCAATTTGGAATACCGACTAAATGAAGGGGCGGAGTGGCAGGCGTTAGATGGCACGACGTTAACCATTGAGCATCTCATGCCGGGCAGCTATACATTGGATGTACGAGCGTTGCGCAATGGGGTACTTCAGGGCCAAAGTAACAGTTATCAATTTAGCGTGACGGAGCCGTGGTTCATGACTAACTCGGCAATCGTGGCCTACATTGTCGTGTTAATTGTCATCATCGTGACGTCTGTTTACTGGCGTTCAAGAATTATGTCGGCTGCGAACCGTGAGTTAAAAGCGCAAATTGCCTTAAAAACCAACCAGCTGCGTCATCAAAGTCGAATTCTTTTGACCAATAACCAGCAACTGAGAAAGCAACTCCAAGTTAGGAGGCTGATATTCACTCAGTCAGTGAATGCACTGAAAGACAAATTAGCCACTTATGCAGAAAACGCTGAAACAAACAGTGTATTGAAACAACTATCGAGAGAGCTAGACCTGCTTGCCTCGACGCGCTCGACCAACGGACAAGCACTTCCTGTGCACAATCTGACTCTGATCATTCAATCGGCGTTAAGTGGCTGGACAGAAGAGTTCTCCAAAGCGGGTGTCCACGTAGAACTCGAAGTTGAAAATGATCTCTATGTCAGCCTGACGCACTTTAACCTAGACGAACTGTTTAACCTGTTGTTTGATGGCATTGTTAAACGCTGTTATCGAAATCAGACCGTGGTCATTCAATTATCTCGCAGAAATGATCTGATTGCGTTCGCGATGCTCGATCAGGGTGAAGAGTTAGAAAGTGATTCAATACTGACTTCGACGCTGCAAAGTCTCCGCTCATTGGTCGAGCAAAGTGGCGGTGAAATGACTTCTCATATTTCAGATGAGAGGAACTTAATTGAAATCGCTTGGCAAGCGAGTGATATCTTTGATGAAGACTCAATTGTCGCCATACCTTCGAATCAAGAAAGCGCAGTATTTGAAGATGATGATCCTTGGCTAGAAAAAGTGATTACGCTTGTTGAAAATAATTACACCAATGCCGAGTTTGGTACCTCTGCCGCGGCTAAGATGCTATTTGTTTCTGAGCGTAGCTTACAGCGCAGAGTAAAGTCGGCGACCGAGAAAACCTTTACTGAGTACTTAACCGAAGTGCGTCTAGACAATGCTTGTCGTCGTCTATTGGCTGGAGAGAAGGTCTCAGAAGTTGCATTTGAGTGTGGTTTTAATGACCCTTCTTACTTCAGTCAGCGCTTCAAGCACCGCTTTGGCATGCCACCAACCCAATTCGTTGAGCAGCAAGATAGGCTCTAATTCCTTTCCTATATCAAGCTAGAGGCTAGGTGAGTGCGCATAAGCGCTTTCTCTCGCCACAATACAATGACCAGCCTGACCACTATGGCGTTATTCTACGCACGAGTTTACTTACTTAAAAATAAGTGATGTTGAAAATAAAACGGTAGGACTATTCTTGAGTGCTGAGTGCTGAGTGCTGAGTGCTGAGTGCTGAGTGCTGAGTGCTGAGTGCTGAGTGCTGAGTGCTGAGTGCCGGGGTAGAGAATACAAGAAAAAAAATATCGTGGTATAGCCGGGGGGACTATACCACGGGTGCCAATGACACCTTCGCTTGCTGCCGGAGTGACGCTTGCTGCGTCACCTCTGGAATTCAATCTTGTTGTCGTTAGGGTGTTCCCTGTCGACGTGAATAACTATAACGGTGGTGACTTATTTTACTTATAAAATTAACGCCAGATTAGCATAAGAAAAGCGACATGTTTTTAAGCCGTTGTATTTTAAGGGTTTAGTGTCTCGTTTTGTCTCGTTAAGAGATATCCCCATATTATTTATGTCGGATTCATCATTGCTTTTAACGTAATTAACGAGGGTTGTTTTTACGTTTTTCACTATCGAATTATTGCAAACATTGATTTCAGACAAGATCTGCAACATATATCAGAGCTAGTATTGCGATTGTTAATAGAAATCCTTCTCATTTAAATATTTTGGCCTACCTTATGAAACTGTCACAATTACAACAAGGGCAAAAAGCAACCATTACGAGCTTTACTGAACTTTCCAATGACGTAAGAAAAAAACTGATGGTTATGGGGTTACTCCCTCAGACACCGGTAAAACTTATCCGCAAAGCCCCAATGGGTGACCCGCTGCAAGTAGAAGTACGTGGAGTATCCTTAGCTGTTCGCGTCAACATTGCTGATGCTATTCAAGTAGAGGTGAACTAATGGAATACAAGATTCTTACCGTTGGTAACCCTAATAGTGGTAAAACAACCCTTTTTAATGGCTTAACGGGCGCCAAGCAGCAGGTAGGTAACTGGGCCGGTGTTACCGTTGAGAAAAAAACAGGTAAATACACCCATTCTAGCGACGACTTTTTACTGACCGATTTACCTGGTATCTACGCTTTGGACAGTGGTAACGATGGCAACAGTATCGATGAATCAATCGCATCTCGCGCTGTTTTAACACACCCAGCAGACCTGATTATTAACGTTGTCGATGCAACGTGCTTAGAACGTAGCCTATATATGACGCTTCAATTGCGTGAACTAGGCCGCCCAATGGTAGTGGTTCTAAATAAGATGGACGCGTTGAAGCGTGAACGACAAACGATCGATCTTAAAGCATTAGAGAAGGTGTTGGGTTGTCCTGTATTTGCGATTTCGGCCAACAATAAATCGCAAGTTTATGCCTTCAAAGACCGTTTGCACAAAGCCTTGGTACAAGGTGTTGCTCTCAACGAAATGCGTCTGAATTATGGTGATGAGTTTGAGCAAGCGATCAGCCAGCTTGAGCCTATCTTTACTCATCAATCGGAAGTCGCTGAACGTGCTCTAGCGATCCGCGCGCTAGAAAATGATCTCTTGGTTTTGAACGCCCTAGCGCAACCTGAACGCTCAACAGTACGCGCTCAGCAGCAGTCGGTTGGTTTAGACATCGACTTATTAGTAGCTGACGTGAAGTACACCTTCTTACACGAGCAATGTAAGAAGATACGTCGTACTGAAGGAAAGCTAAGCCATAGTTTTACTGAGAAGGTCGATAGCGTCATCCTAAACAAGTGGGTTGGCGTGCCGTTCTTCTTTGTCGTGATGTATCTAATGTTTATGTTCTCAATAAACATTGGTAGCGCGTTTATCGACTTTTTCGATATTGGTGTAGGGGCCCTGCTGGTGGATGGCGGTCATTATCTATTAGATGATCACTTACCAGTATGGCTGGTTACTCTGCTTGCTGATGGTGTCGGCGGTGGTATCCAAACGGTGGCGACCTTTATCCCTGTTATCGCTTGTCTGTACCTGTTCCTAGCGGTTCTGGAAAGCTCGGGTTATATGTCTCGTGCAGCGTTTGTACTTGATAAAGTGATGCAAAAGATCGGCTTGCCAGGTAAAGCATTTGTACCATTAGTTCTTGGTTTTGGTTGTAACGTTCCTTCAATCATGGCAACTCGCACGTTAGACCAAGAGCGTGAGCGTAAACTGGCTGCATCAATGGCGCCATTTATGTCTTGCGGTGCGCGCCTACCTGTTTATGCCTTGTTTGCAGCAGCATTCTTCCCTCAAAGCGGACAAAACGTTGTTTTTGCTCTTTACCTACTAGGTATCGTAGCAGCTGTTTTCACTGGGCTAGTTCTGAAAAATACCTTATACCCAGGTTCTAGCGACAGCCTAGTGATGGAAATGCCAGATTACGAATTGCCAACTATGCGCAATGTGGTCATCAAGACATGGCAAAAACTCAAGCGCTTTGTGTTGGGCGCAGGTAAAACGATTGTCGTGGTCGTAACTATTCTTAGCTTCTTAAATTCAGTCGGTACTGATGGCTCATTTGGTAACGAAGACAGTGAAAACTCAGTGCTTTCAAAAGCATCGCAAGTGGTTACACCAATCTTCGCGCCTATCGGTATTCAAGAAGATAACTGGCCTGCAACGGTTGGTATCATCACAGGTATCTTTGCTAAAGAAGCGGTTGTTGGTACGTTAAACAGTCTTTATGCTCCGAGTGACGAAGATGCGGGTGAATTCGATCTAATAGCGAGTCTTGAAGAAGCAGTCATGTCTATTCCTGACAACCTTGCAGCTCTTAGCTATTCTGATCCACTAGGTATTGAAGTGGGCGATCTAACAGATAGCCAAGCCGTTGCTGATGAGCAAGAAGTTGATGCTTCGATCTTCGGTAACCTGAAAGGTTACTTCGCATCAAGCAATGCGGCATTTGCATACCTAATCTTCATTCTGCTTTACACACCTTGTGTTGCGGCTATGGGTGCTTATGTTCGTGAATTTGGCCAAAAGTACGCTCGCTTTATCGCGGTTTGGACCATGGGTCTTGCATATGGCGGCGCAACTCTATATTACCAAGCGTCGCATTTTGCTGACCACCCAGCTTCTAGTGCGGCTTGGATTGGCGGCATCATTGCAGTCAGTGTTGTGACTTACCGCTTGCTAAAAGCCGTGGGTAATAAGCAGAGTAAAGAATTAGAGGCGCAACTAGCATGATTCTTAGTCAGCTAAAACAGTGCATTGATGCTCAAGGTAGCGTATCAAGAAAAGAGCTCGCCAAGCAGTTTCACCTTAGTGAAGATGGCGTCGATGCAATGCTGTCGGTGTGGATTAAAAAAGGATTGGTGTCGCGATTAGTCGACACTAATCAAGCCAAGCATGTTACTCGTGTCCGTTACGCCAAGGTTGAAAGTAATTCGCTTGCCATGACAGTCACCATGTAGTGAAAACGTTTAAAGCCGCTCTTGTTAAGAGCGGCTTTTTTTATATTTGTTTCAGAAGATGTTCCGGATGTTCTTTTAGGAGGTAAGCGTTACAAACTTAAGCACGCGTGAATAGCTTACTCAGTGACAGTACGTTACCAATGCGAGTGAGTAGTGCTGCTTGCTCTTCTTCTGAGCGGAACTCACCCTTGGTATTGCCCCATACTGGACCTGGCCAAGCGACATCATCTTGGAAGCGAGCGATATGGTGAATATGAAGCTGTGGGACCATATTGCCCAGAGCGCCAAGGTTAAGCTTATCTGGCTGGAACGTCGCTTCTAGTGCTTGGCTTACCGCTTGAGACTCTAACAAGAATTGTTGTTGCTCTTGCATCGGCAAATGATGCAGCTCTTTTAGATTGGTGCGCTTAGGGACTAAGATAACCCAAGGCACTGCATTGTCTTTGTGCAGCAGTGCAACACACAGAGGGAAGTGGCCGATGATAGAGGTATCTTTTGCCAATTGAGGGTGCAGTTCAAAACTCATTATCGTTTTCCATTTTGCATTGAATGGGGTCAGTATACGCCAGATAAAACAAAAGGTTGACGCTTTCACGCCAACCTTTCTGATTATCTTAAAGCTTGATGCTTTGTTACATGCGCTCTAGCGTTTCGATACCTAGTAGCGATAGACCTTGCTTAATTGTCTTCGCAGTAAGTGCTGCCAGTTTCAGACGGCTCTGCTTCACTGATTCATCTTCAGTGTTAAGAATCGGGCACGCTTCGTAGAAGCTTGAGAACTGACCTGCTAGTTCGAATAGGTAGCTACACATGATGTGTGGTTGACCTTCACGAGCAACAGATTGAACCGCTTCTTCAAATTGTAGCAGTTTAGCAATCAGCGCTTTCTCTTTCTCTTCAGTCACTTTGATTTCGCCTGCTAGGTTATCCATAGGGATACCCGCTTTAGCGAAGATAGAAGATACACGAGTGTAAGCGTACTGCATGTAAGGCGCTGTGTTGCCTTCAAACGCAAGCATGTTGTCCCAGTCAAACACGTAGTCTGTTGTACGGTGCTTAGAAAGGTCAGCGTACTTAACCGCAGCCATTGCAACTGTGTTAGCAATGTTGCTCTTCTCTTCTGCGTCTAGGCTTGGGTTTTTAGACTCAATCAGTTTGATTGCGCGCTCTTCCGCTTCATCTAGTAGATCAGCAAGACGAACTGTACCACCGGCACGAGTCTTAAATGGACGACCATCTTTACCTAGCATCATGCCGAACGCGTGGTGCTCTAGTGATACTTCTTCTGGCACATAACCCGCTTTTCGAACGATAGTCCAAGCTTGCATTAGGTGCTGATGTTGACGTGAGTCGATGAAGTAAAGAACGCGGTCTGCGCCTAGTGTTTCGTAACGGTACTTAGCACAAGCGATATCCGTTGTCGTGTATAGGAAACCACCATCACGTTTTTGGATGATAACACCCATCGCTTCGCCATCTTTGTTTTTGTACTCTTCTAGGAATACAACTTGAGCGCCGTCATCTTCTTGTGCTAGACCTTGTTGTTTAAGGTCAGCAACAATGCCAGGTAGCATGTCGTTGTACATGCTCTCACCCATAACGTCATCACGAGTAAGAGAAACGTTTAGGCGGTCGTAGTTACGTTGGTTTTGAACCATAGTAACGTCAACAAGCTTCTTCCACATCTCTGCACAGTACTCGTCGCCGCTTTGTAGTTTAACTACGTAGTTACGTGCGCGAGCTGCAAATTCTTCGTCTTCGTCGTATAGCTTTTTAGACTCACGGTAGAAGGTTTCTAAGTCAGACAGTTCCATAGAAACTTCGCCAGACTCTTTTTGTACGCGCTCTAGGTTAGCGATAAGCATGCCGAACTGAGTACCCCAGTCACCGATGTGGTTAGCACGAATCACTTTGTGACCTAGGAATTCAAGAGTACGAACAACCGCATCACCGATGATGGTTGAACGTAGGTGGCCTACGTGCATTTCTTTAGCAACGTTTGGTGCTGAGTAGTCAGCAACGATGGTCTTTTGCTCTTCAGCAGCAACGCTTAAGCGCGCATCTGCTAGGGCTACTTCAGCCTGCTTCGCTAGGAACTCTTCGCTAAGGAAAATGTTGATAAAACCAGGGCCTGCGATTTCAGTTTTGCTAGCGATACCGTCAAGATCCAGAACATCCAATACTTTCTGTGCAAATTCGCGTGGGTTAGTACCTAATTTTTTTGCTACGCCCATTACGCCGTTTGCTTGGTAATCACCAAACTGAGGTTTTGCAGATTGACGAACGGCTGCAGGGCTGCCTGCAGGTGCGCCAGCGGCTTCAAGAGCCTGAGATACTTTGTCGTTAATAAGTGCTTGGATATTCACACGCGCTTCCTTCAATTCTGGGAATTGGTTAGCTATGCATTCCGAGTTAATCAGGGGCTAAAAGCCTTTATCCTGAATAATATCCACCAAGTGGAATGAATGCATATCTCGATCTAGTTCATAAATTTGGCGCACATAATACCAACTTTATTGCTCCGCTTATAGGGAGTGAACTGGGAAATTTTCTACTTTTCCTGACGATCTTGTTAGTATTGGGGAAAAATCAACGCATTGGGTACGAAAAAATGTCACAACCGCTGTTCAACGCTGAATTAATGCCAGCTCAGATGAAAGCAAACCTTGATGAATTTATGCATAAAATTCAATATTTAAGCGATACTTTGCATATTAATCTCAAGCCATTTCAGGCTGATCATATCGCTTTGCGCATCAATGATGCTGAACTGGCGAAATTAGCGCATCAAGAGTGGCAAAAAGAAGGGCAGGTCATTTCGAATGCTCAAATTAATGGTCGTCCGATCATCGTTATCCTATTTGAGCAAGCTTTGTGTAGCCATGGCTGGGATATTGAGTGCTTGGAGCTGCCTTACCCAGCACCCGGAAAAATCTACCCAGAGCAGAACTGGGAGCATGTCGAGTTTGTTGTGCCATCTGACGCGCATTCGGCAGATGACTACTTAGCTGATATCAAACAGCAATTTCCGGCACTGGCACAAAATTGGGATGCACTGCTTGAGAAAGGGGTCAAAGTAAAACTGTCGAGTCCAAAAGGGGAAGGGGAACGACTGAATAACCCGACTGTTGCATTCAAACATAAAGGGGTGTGCATTAAGCTTCACCCCCATCCATTAAAAGCAATTGTAGAATCAGAGCAATCAGCCTAATTCAATATCTTTAGGTCTGAGTTGGAACTCTTCGATTGAGCCAATCTCCTGACCTAAACTGAGAGCTTCCGACTCATGGTGTGCATTGCCCTGAGTGTGCATGATGAGTCGGTTTGCAGTTCTCGGTTTAAGCTCGTTAACAATGAATCGAATCATATCGGTTCGAGTTAATGTCTTGAGCTCCTCAAGCACCACTTCTTTTTGATTAAATTCGAGATCTTTATTGCCTATCGCAACCCAAAGTCGTTGAGCTCGGCCACGTAAAGTCGTGTCCGGTGTAGCGATTTGGTTCCATAGCCCTCGTTTACTGCTATGCCATTGATATTCATTAAGCTCAAGCAGCACCATATAGAAGGCATTGAGGAACTCATCAATGGATTGGATTAGCTCAATAGGTGCCGCATTCGGCGATTGTACGTACAGAGCAATGCCCGGATGGCGATTGAGGGGTAAGTTACCGGTCCCAACCATATAACCAAGCTGTTGTTTGGTGCGGATCTCATGGAAGAAAGTCGCTGACATCAAATGATTAGCCAGTGAGTAAAGGGCAATACTCCTTGGGCTGGTATCGTCACACTGGTAGTAAAGGACGGTTGCTGAGTCCTCTTGATCGCAAAAGACTTCACGCTGGAATGAACCATTTTTGCCCAACATGACCAGTGGTCGCAGTGCCTCTTCATATTGCTGATCTTGAACTCTTAACGCATCTTTAAGTGTATTACCTAATGCCAGTGCGTCAGATTGGGTCCAATCACCATAGACAAACATCTCAACATGCAGCTCGGCCAAAATAGCATCGACAAAGGCTTCTAACTCAGAGACTTCAATCTCTTCTAGTGCTTCTAAGAGTGCGGAGTAGGGTGGGTTATTGGGTTGCAATATACCGGTAAGCGCATTAAAGAGCTGAGAAATAGGGCGATCTTGCGCTGAGTTGCGCCAATTTCTTAACAGTTGTTGTTTGATGGTTTCAAAGCGTTGCTGACTAAAGTCGCGCTTAGCAAAGCGGCTTAAGATGAGTTTCATCAGCTCAGGTTGCTTTTGACTAAAGCCAGAGATAGTTAATGTAACGCCGCCTTGATGGGCGTACATGTTGTAGCCCATGCCCGCAATCTCGGCTTGATACGTTTCAGCCGCCAGACTGTCGAGGAACATTTCCACACACAGGCGAGTTTTAACGATGTTACGCGGGTTAGCCACGGCATGTGGGCTATCAATCGCGACGTAGACGACGCCTTTCGGAACACGAAATTCTTCATCTTGTAGGTGCCACAGCTTAAACCCTGGTAGTTCTTCAAGCACCTGCGGGTTTAACTGCTGAGACTCTAGCTGTTTAGGATCAAGGTCATAACAGATAAATGGGTTCTTCTCCGGCAACTCGAATGACACTGCACTTGGCTCAAGGAAGTACGCTTTTTGTTCTTGGGTAAACGTGGTGACTGAATATGGGGTGAAGTACCACTTAGCCTTTTCTGTATATTCGTAGCCATGTGCAATGAGAGTTGTGCGCAGGTTATCGGGCACCAAATAATCCATCAGCGATTTGAGCTGAGATTCGTCATAGTGATTCATCATAAAATCACCGTAGATGGTGTCTTCAGCTTGGTAATGCTGCATGTTGACCACAAGGTGGCTGACTAAATCGAGTGGACGAGTCGGCTCTTGAAAACGAAACGCGGATTCCAATACTGCTTGTTTTTCGCGGTAACGCCACTCATCAAACCCTTCACGCTTGATTAAATTAAGGTAGCTAAATACCGCTTGGGTAATATCGTCGATGTGCTCTAGGCCCGTCGGAGTCAATGCGCAGCTTACGGTAAACTCACGATAGTTACTGGCGCTCGTGCCACCACCAGCAGACAAAGACGTGATCCACCCCTTGTCCTTGAGAGTGATCATTAAGCTGCCATCTCCTTCATAACCAAGTAAATGGGCGAAGTATGAAAGCGGCTTAGACTGATAAAACTCATCCATCCCGGGCATCGGAAATGCGAGGATTAGTTTGCGAATCTCTTTGACGGGTTCCACATTGACCAAGACGCCGGTTGAGTGCTCATCGCAATAGGCAACATCAATCGACTTACTAGCCAGCTGGTGGTTTGGTATCGCAGAAAACTTCTCGTGACACCAAGCTTCAAGCTCATCGAGCGTTTGAGGACCAGCGATAGAAAGGGTCATTAGATCTGCTGAGTATTGCTGGTAATGGAAATCGACAATTTCATCACGGATGCTTTTTCCGTCGCGATCGCCAAGTGTCTCAAGATTACCGACAGAAAACTTACTGAAAGGGTGGGCTGGATTGATCAGCTCTTTGTGGACTTGGTAGAGGCGCCTAGAATCGTCATTCAGCTTCAGTTTGTATTCAGATTCTACGGCTTGGCGTTCTTTATCTAGTGCTTCAGGATTAAAAAGTGGCGCGGTAAAAAATTGGCTGAAACGGTCTAGACTGGATTCGAAAGCATTGGGTGAAACATCAAAGAAGAAACAAGTGTGTTCTGTGCCGGTCCAAGCGTTGTTGCTGCCACCATGTTGACTGATATAGCTTTGAAACTCGCCCACTTTAGGGTATTTTTCCGTACCCAAAAATAGCATGTGCTCAAGATAATGAGCTAAACCTTCACGATCGGCCGGATCGTCAAAGTGGCCGACATTGACTGCCAATGCTGCCGCTGATTTTTGTGCTGTATCGTCGTGAATCAACAATACCCTAACACCGTTGGGGAGCGTCAAGTAACGGTATTGGTTAGTATCATTTGGGCTAATGTGCACGGTGCCATCTCCAGTCAGTTTGAGAACGCCTTATAGATAATAGAGTAATTATGACTCGGATATGGCTGACTGCAAACTATCTGTTTGAGAAATATGAGCAAAATGGTTTTGTGAGCAGGCTCGATGAGCTGCCAAGAGTGTTAAGAAAGTCAGAGTCTTTCGGAGCAAAGTTGATATAATTATTTATAGCTCAATAGATTTGATAGCCTCCCTCACGTGGTGTTCAAATCAAGAACTCAACAATTACAAGAACAACAATCCGCAATGAACTAACGGCGGGATAGTATTAGGAAGAAGCCATGAAAATTTTTATTATGCGTCATGGAGAAGCAGAGCATTATGCCTCAAGTGACGCAGAGCGAGAGCTAACTCAGCATGGCCGAAAAGCCTCGCTAGCTGTCGCACGAGCATGTGCAGGTAAAGGTTTCGCGCAGTTCGATAAAGTGTTAGTGAGCCCTTACATTCGTGCCCAGCAAACTTGGCAAGAGATCTCATCGCAATTCTCATCTGAGCAAGTGGAAACTTGTGATGATATTACCCCTTACGGTGACTCAGAACAGGTGGCTGACTATGTATCGGCGTTGGTCGACACTCACAACTACCAAAGCGTTTTGATTGTGTCGCATCTACCTTTGGTTGGTTATTTAACATCAGAGTTCGTAACTGACATGGTACCGCCAATGTTCCCAACATCCGGACTGATTTGTATCGAATACTCACTAGAGAAACTGTCGGGTGAAGTGCTCTTTAACATCCACCCATAAGCGCACCGAAAGCTCGCTTTTGTCCTAGCTAGCCTAGGATTGAGAGCGGGTGCTCACCTCCCAAGTCCAATAACGCTGTTCACACAGCGCGCAAACACCACTAGCCATAAAATTGACATACTTGATGGACTAGATATTGCATAGTTACGCCAAGTTGTTCTTTTTTCCGAAATTTACTGTAGCTACTCGACTATGAAGTTTTCTTTGCCGTTCGCGGACAAACTGCCTCCAATTCCTCAGCGTGCGATGCCTGCCATCGGTGCGCCAGTCATGGTTTTGGCTACGCTGGCCATGGTTATATTGCCAATTCCAGCATTCCTACTCGACCTTTTCTTCACCTTCAACATTGCTTTAGCGATGGTTGTGCTACTGGTGACGGTTTATACCCGTAGGCCACTAGACTTCGCGGCTTTCCCAACGGTTCTACTGATCGCGACACTATTGCGATTAGCTTTGAACGTGGCCTCGACTCGTGTCGTTCTACTTTATGGTCATGAAGGGTCGGGTGCGGCTGGTAGCGTGATTGAAGCGTTTGGTAGTGTCGTTATCGGCGGTAACTACGCCGTAGGTTTAGTGGTCTTCCTCATCTTGATGATCATTAACTTCATGGTTGTGACCAAAGGTGCGGGTCGTATTTCGGAGGTAAGTGCTCGCTTCACCCTAGATGCGTTACCAGGTAAACAGATGGCGATTGATGCAGACTTGAACGCTGGTCTGATCGATCAAGACCAAGCTAGAACGCGTCGACAAGAAGTGACCAAAGAAGCGGACTTCTATGGTTCGATGGACGGTGCGTCGAAGTTTGTTAAGGGTGATGCCATCGCCGGTATTTTGATCTTGTTTATCAACATCATTGGCGGCCTATCGATTGGTATGGCGCAATATGGTTTAGGTTTTAGTGAAGCGCTGCAGATTTATACTCTGTTAACCATTGGTGACGGCTTGGTCGCTCAGATTCCATCGCTACTATTGTCGATTGGCGCAGCAATCATGGTTACGCGTCAAAACACCGATGAAGACATGGGCAAAGAAGTTGTCTTCCAGATGTTTGACAACCCGAAAGCCTTGATGATCACCGCTGGGATTCTGTTTATCATGGGTATAGTGCCGGGTATGCCGCACTTTGCTTTTCTATTGTTGGCCTTCATTGCAGGTGGCGGTGCTTACTACATCTATCGCAAGCAGAAAAAAGAGGCTGAACAGCCAAACTTACCTGCGACCGCAGAACCTGAATCGGCAACGCCGAAAGAGCTCTCTTGGGATGACGTTCAACCCGTTGATATTGTGGGCTTAGAAGTCGGTTACCGCCTGATTCCATTGGTCGATCAAGCGCAAGGTGGCGAGTTACTTGAGCGAGTAAAAGGGGTACGTAAAAAGTTGTCACAGGACTTCGGTTTTCTTATTCCAGCGGTCCACATTAGAGATAACTTAGAACTGACACCAAACAGCTATCGCATTACGTTAATGGGCGTCGCGGTAGGTGAAGCTGAAATCAGGCCGGATATGGAACTCGCGATTAACCCGGGCCAAGTCTATGGAATGATTGAGGGCGAACCGACGATCGATCCCGCCTTTGGTCTTGAAGCGGTATGGATACGTGAAGAGCAGCGTGAACATGCGCAAGCATTAGGCTACACCGTCGTAGACTCGTCCACGGTACTGGCGACTCACCTCAGCCAGCTCTTGACTAACAACGCTTCGCAGCTCATTGGGCATGAAGAGGTGCAAAACCTACTTGAAATGCTCGGCCGCAGCACACCTAAGCTGGTGGAAAGTTTTGTACCGGACCAATTGCAGCTGGGTGTGGTGGTTAAAGTTCTCCAGAACCTGCTTAACGAAGCGGTGCCTATCCGTGATATCCGCACAATTGTTCAAACCTTGTCCGAGTACTCGAGTAAGAGTCAAGAACCTGACATATTAACAGCGGCTGTACGTATTTCACTCAAACGTTTAATTGTTCAGGAAATCAATGGGATAGAACCAGAGTTGCCGGTGATTACTCTTATTCCTGAGCTGGAACAAATATTGCATCAAACAATGCAGGCTTCTGGTGGAGAATCCGCGGGGATCGAGCCTGGATTAGCTGAGCGTTTACAATCATCTTTAAGTCAAGCGACACAAGAGCAAGAACTAAAAGGTGAACCGGCAGTGTTACTGACGTCGGGTGTACTACGCTCAACATTAGCGAAGTTTGTAAAGAATACGATTCCTTCACTACGCGTTCTCTCTTACCAAGAAATCCCGGACGAGAAACAGATTCGTATTGTTCAAGCGGTTGGGAACTAGCTTTAATACGTTGATATACGGTACCTAATTTGAAGATTAAACGATTTTTTGCCAAAGACATGCGCACAGCACTTCTCCAAGTCAAAGGAGAACTTGGTGATGACGCGGTTATCATGTCTAACAAGAAAGTGGCAGGAGGAGTCGAGATTGTCGCTGCAGTAGATGGCGAAGGCTCGAATGGCGCGGCGAAGAATTACAGTTCTAGCCCGCGACAAAATAATCCTCGACCAACACAGGCGAAGCCGCAAGCGTCTTCACCAAGCCGAGCGCTGGCGGAAGATAAAGTCAGTCTTCAGTCGCAGTCACGCCCTGATAGCTCAATGACCAAACGCTTTGCCAACATGTTTAAGCAATATGGCGGCGGTGATGGCAGCGAAAGCAAAGAAGAAACCAGTGCGGATACACTCGCTGCTTTGCTGAGTCGACAATCTGCAGCTCGACAAGATGGCCGTGAAGCCGTTCAGTTGAAAGAAGACTCACCACTTGCACGACTTATCGCGGAAGATCGTCGACTAGAGAGACCTGCTGCTAAACTTGATCCGACGCGCTATGAACGTTCTCGTTCGAATGAAGCGGCTGTTGCGAGTGAAGATCTCGAAGAAATGAAAGAAGAGATGACATCGATTCGCCGTCTCTTAGAACACCAAGTTTCTGGATTAATGTGGCAAGAAGTTGAGCGCAGAGAGCCACTTCGAGCGATGTTAATTAAACGCTTAGAGCGCATGGGTGTCTCGTCTGATTTAGCGGATCAGTTAGCTTGTTATATTCCGGAAGATACGGCGCCAACCAAAGCGTGGAAAGCACTGCTGGGTTTGGTTGCTGACCAAGTTCCGGTTTCACAGAAAGATATTTTAAAGCGTGGCGGTGTTGTTGCGCTTCTTGGGCCTACGGGAGTCGGTAAAACAACGACAATCGCCAAGCTAGCTGCTCGTGCGGCTATGGAGTACGGCTCAGATAATGTCGCGCTGGTTTCGACTGATACATATCGTATCGGCGCACATGAGCAACTTGCCATTTACGGACGTATTATGGGATGTCCAGTAAAAGTCGCTAAAGATTCCAACGAGTTAGCCGATGTAATATATCAGTTACGAAATCGTCGCCTAATTCTTGTTGATACAGCTGGTATGGGACAGCGTGACGTTAGACTGTCCGAACAGCTAGATACTTTGATGCAGGAAACCGGTGAAGTGATTCACAGCTATTTG
The DNA here is from genome assembly GCF_043642085.1 of Vibrio hepatarius. GTDB lineage: Bacteria > Pseudomonadota > Gammaproteobacteria > Enterobacterales > Vibrionaceae > Vibrio > Vibrio hepatarius_C. The sequence continues at coordinate 352,664 of NZ_JBHZSA010000004.1, forward strand.
GTTCTTCCGGCTACTGCGCAGCGCAAAGTATTGCAAGAGACCATCGACCACTTTAAACGCATCCCGCTTTCTGGATGCATTATGACAAAGCTTGATGAGTCTTTAAGTTTAGGAGAGTTCCTTAGCGTGGTAGTTCAAAATGCGCTACCCGTGACGTATATAGCGAACGGACAACGAGTCCCAGAAGATATTGTGATAGCGCAACCAAAATACATGGTCGCTAAGGCAAACGAATTACTTGAGAAGTCGACAGACGACGAACCTCACTACTGGAATAGTGAATCGGAAAGGTTCTAGGCGGCGGACGATTATGACAAAGAATATGATACAAGACCAAGCAAGCGGATTACGCCGCTTAACACAGCCTTCACTTACTAAGGTCATTACTGTGACTGGTGGTAAAGGTGGTGTTGGTAAATCTAATGTGACGTTAGGTATGGCTATCTCGATGGCGCGACAAGGCAAGAAAGTCATGGTACTTGATGCCGATTTAGGTCTCGCCAATGTTGATGTCATGCTAGGTATTCGACCTAAGCGTAACTTAGGCCACGTACTCGCAGGCGAATGTGATCTGAAAGATGCCATCGTTGAGGGGCCTCACGGCATTAAAATCATCCCGGCAACATCGGGTACGCAAGCAATGACCGAGCTGTCGCATGCTCAACATATCGGTTTAATTCGAGCTTTTGGAAGCTTAGAAGATGAAATGGATGTGTTACTAATCGATACAGCGGCTGGTATATCTGATATGGTAGTCAGCTTTTCTCGGGCGGCTCAAGATGTGGTTATTGTCGTTTGTGACGAGCCAACATCGATCACTGATGCATATGCTCTAATTAAGTTACTGAGCAAAGAACATCAGGTTCAGCGATTCAAAATCGTTGCAAATATGGTCAGAAGCTACCGAGAAGGCCGAGAATTGTTCGCAAAGTTGACCTTGGTCACAGAGCGATTCTTGAATGTGAGCCTAGAGCTCGTAGCATGTATTCCTTTGGATGATAAAGTAAGACAAGCAGTTAAAAAACAAAAGATTGTAGTTGATGCATTTCCAAGAGCACCTGCTGCATTAGCCATCGGATCTTTGGCAAGTAAAGCACTTACTTGGCCAATTCCTAAGACTCCGAGTGGACATCTTGAGTTTTTTGTCGAACGCTTACTTAATAGACCTGAGATTCTAGAGGAACCATTTGGTGAATAAGGCCTTGACCTATGACCAGTACGCTAACCAGAACAGTCAACGAGCATTTTTAGAAAAATACTCGGTGCTGGTGAAACGTATTGCTCATCATCTGCTTGGACGGTTACCTCCGAGTGTGCAGGTAGAAGATCTTATTCAGGCGGGAATGATTGGCCTGCTCGAAGCTCAAAAGAACTATGATGGTACTAAAGGAGCGAGTTTCGAAACTTACGCAGGGATTCGCATTCGAGGCGCAATGCTTGACGATATTCGTCGAGGAGACTGGGTTCCACGCTCAGTTCATAAACATAATCGTGAAGTTAGCCAAGTTATTGCCATACTTGAAGGTGAGTTGAATCGAGATCCAACTGATGCAGAAGTTGCACAACGGATGGGAATCAGCCTAGAGCAGTATCATGTAATCCTGACGGATATTAACTGTTCTCGCTTAGTGGGAATAGAAGACTTGGGGATATCGGAAGACTCGATATCACCTGAGGATAGTGAAGACGATAATTTACCTTTTAAGGGAGTCGCTGATGAATATTTCCGTAAAGCATTGGTTGACTCAATAAAATCTCTTCCAGAGCGTGAAGCTCTAGTACTTTCGCTTTATTATGATGAAGAGTTAAACTTAAAAGAAATCGGCGAAGTAATTGGTGTTAGCGAGTCACGAGTTAGCCAAATATTAAGCCAATCTATGCAGCGTCTACGCACAAAGTTAAGTGCTTGGACAAATAATGAGTAAAAATCACTGATCTCAAATTCAGTGGAGGCAATTTTGAATAAAAACATGAAGATCCTTATTGTTGATGATTTCTCAACAATGCGCCGTATCGTTAAGAACCTACTTCGTGATTTGGGTTTCAACAATACCCAAGAAGCGGACGACGGCTTAACGGCGTTACCAATGCTTAAGAAGGGTGAGTTCGACTTTGTCGTGACAGATTGGAACATGCCTGGCATGCAAGGCATTGACTTGCTTAAGCATATTCGTGCCGATGACGAGCTTAAGCACTTACCAGTATTGATGATCACTGCAGAAGCAAAACGTGAGCAAATCATCGAAGCAGCACAAGCTGGTGTTAATGGTTACATTGTTAAGCCATTTACCGCTGCAACATTAAAAGAAAAATTAGACAAAATTTTTGAGCGTTTATAGTCAAGGTATTGACTAAAGGCGTGAAAGGCCAAAATTCAGAATGATTTCATTAGAACAGGCAAAGCAACTTGTCGAGCTGTTAGAAGAAGGTCAACAACAGGAAGCGGATATTCTTGTTAGAGACATATACGAAAACACCTCGAACCCAATGCTACAAGAAATTGGTGAATTGACACGTGACTTACATGAGTCAATTAAACATTTCAGCGTGGACGAGCGCATGAGTGAGATTGCCAATGACGAAATCCCTGACGCCAGGGATCGCCTCCAATACGTCATTGATAAGACAGAAGTTGCCGCGAACAAAACCATGGATGCGGTCGATCGTTGTATGCCTATTGCTGATAACCTACATGAAGGACTACTGCAAGTTCGCCCACAGTGGAATGAACTTATGCATGGCCGCATAGAGTTAGCTGATTTTAAAGCGCTTTGTTATCGAATCGATAACCTACTAAGTGAAGTTGAAGGGGATAGTACTGAGTTACGAGGTCAATTGACCGAAATTCTCATGGCCCAAGACTTCCAAGATTTAACAGGTCAAATCATTCGACGTGTTATCACTTTAGTGGATGAGGTTGAAGGTAGATTGGTTGAAATACTGACTGCCTTTAGTTCTGGACAGCTAGAAGAAAGCAAAAATAACAAGAGCAAAGCATCGACGGACCCGGAAGGTCCAATCCTTAACGCTCAAGATAGGGAAGATGCCGTTTCATCACAAGACGAAGTCGACGACTTACTCTCGAGTCTTGGGTTTTAGAGGTAAATATGAGCTACGATTTAGACGAAGATATTCTTCAGGACTTTTTGGTAGAAGCGGGAGAGATCTTAGAGCTACTCTCTGAGCAGTTAGTAGAGCTTGAAAATAACCCTGAAGATAAAGATCTATTAAATGCCATTTTCCGTGGTTTCCACACAGTGAAAGGTGGTGCGGGTTTCCTAGCCCTAACCGAGCTTGTGGATACTTGTCACGGTGCAGAGAACGTGTTCGATATCTTACGTAATGGTCAGCGACAAGTAAGCGCGAGCCTGATGGATACGATGCTTAAAGCACTTGATACGGTGAATGAACAATTCCAAGCAGTTCAAGAGCGTGAAGAATTGCCTAAAGCTGAGCAGTCATTGTTAGATGAACTTCATCGTCTAAGCAGTCCTGAATCAGCTGATGAAGCCGTTGCTGCCGCGCCAGTCGTTGAAGAACCTGTAATCCCAGAGCCTGTTGTTGAAGCTCCCGCAGCGCCTCAAGCAGAGATTGCTGCCGGTTCAATTGATGAAATCACTCAAGACGAATTTGAAAAGCTACTTGATGAGTTACACGGTTCAGGTACTGCGCCAGGAAAACCAACAGGGGCTCCAGTGCCCCCACCTGCACCTGCTGTTGATGCAGATATGGGTAGCGACATTACCGACGACGAATTTGAAAAGTTATTAGATGAACTGCACGGTGTTGGTAAAGCACCAGGTGAGGGTGAATCAGCTGCCGCTGAACCGGCAGCTCCTGCGCCTACACCTGCGCCAGCCGCTCCTGCAGGTGCGGGTGATTCCGATCTAATGTCAGATGAAGAGTTCGAGAAACTGCTTGATGACTTGCATGGTTCAGGCAAAGGCCCAAGTATTGAAGAACTTGACGCGGCAACTAAACCAGCCGCTGCAAACCCTGAACCCGTTGCACCAGCAGCGCCACCACCGGCCCCCAAGCCTGCTCCAGCACCTAAACCTGCTGCTAAAGCGGAAGCTGCGCCACCTCCTCCTGCGAAGAAAGAAGCCGCAACACCAGCTAAAAAAACTCAAGCAGAAGCAACCGTACGTGTTGATACGTCAACGCTCGATACCATTATGAACATGGTAGGTGAGCTTGTACTAGTACGTAACCGCCTGCTTAGCTTAGGTTTAAATAGCAACGACGAGGAAATGTCAAAAGCGGTGTCTAACTTAGACGTTGTTACTGCAGACCTTCAAGGCGCAGTAATGAAAACGCGCATGCAGCCAATCAAAAAAGTATTTGGCCGCTTCCCTCGCGTTGTACGTGACTTAGCTCGTAGCCTTAATAAAGACATTACGCTGGAAATGCGTGGTGAAGATACCGATCTAGATAAAAACCTCGTAGAAGCACTGGCCGATCCATTGATTCACTTGGTGCGTAACTCTGTTGACCACGGTATTGAAATGCCAGAAGCTCGTGTAGCGTCAGGTAAGTCTCGTACCGGTAAAGTGATCTTATCTGCATCTCAAGAAGGCGACCATATTGAACTGGCTATCGTCGATGACGGTGGTGGTATGGACCCAGATAAACTTCGTGGTATCGCGGTTAAGCGCGGCATCATGGATGAAGATGCCGCTTCCCGATTGACAGACAAAGAGTGTTTCAACCTTATCTTTATGCCGGGCTTCTCAAGTAAAGAGCAGATCTCTGATATCTCAGGTCGTGGTGTAGGTATGGACGTGGTGAAAACCGCCATCAATACACTTAATGGCTCGATTGATATTGATTCAGAAATGGGCAAAGGCACCAAGATTACTATCAAGGTACCTCTGACACTTGCGATTCTACCAACCCTAATGGTTGGCGTTGCAAATCACCCATTTGCTCTACCACTGGCAAGCGTAAATGAAATCTTCCATTTAGATTTAAGTCGCACCAACGTAGTTGATGGTCAATTAACGATCATTGTTCGTGATAAGTCTATTCCACTCTTTTACTTACAGAACTGGCTCGCACCTCAAGCAGGTCAAGTCGAGTTACGTAAAGGCCATGGTCATGTAGTGATTGTACAAATCGGTAGCCAGCGTGTTGGTTTCGTTGTCGACACCTTGATTGGTCAAGAAGAAGTGGTTATCAAACCTTTAGATAACTTGTTGCAAGGTACGCCAGGAATGGCGGGCGCGACGATCACGAGTGATGGTCATATTGCCCTTATCTTAGATGTGCCTGATTTGCTTAAGCAGTATGCAGCTGCTTCGCGAATCTAACTTTCAGCATATAAAGGACCTATATGGCAATCAAAGTATTAGTCGTTGATGATTCGAGTTTCTTCCGACGTCGAGTGAGTGAAATTATTAATTCTGACGCTCGACTTGAAGTAATTGATATTGCTACTAACGGGAAAGAGGCCGTCGAAAAAGCCATTTCGATTAAGCCTGACGTGATTACGATGGATATTGAAATGCCAGTCATGGACGGTATCACTGCCGTTCGTGAAATTATGTCAAAGAGCCCTGTACCGATTCTAATGTTTTCCTCTTTGACCCATGATGGGGCGAAGGCAACTTTAGATGCATTAGAAGCGGGCGCGCTCGATTTCCTACCTAAAAAGTTTGAAGATATTGCACGTAATCGTGATGAAGCGGTGTCATTGCTTCAGCAGCGTGTAATCCAGATTGCATCTAAGCGTGCGTCAATGCGCCGTGCTGCGCCAATTAGACCAACGCCTGCGGCATCTCCTGCAGCAAGAACGTCTCCAACTGCGCCTGTGCGCTCTTCGTTGCGTCCCGCTGCGCCAGTGGCTAAGCCAAGTGTGGCGGCGCGATTTAAAGCGAGTGGTAAAAAGTATCAGTTAACTGCGATCGGTACTTCTACTGGTGGTCCGGTTGCGCTGCAGAAAATCTTAACTAAATTACCGGCTAACTATCCTCATCCAATTGTGTTGATTCAACACATGCCAGCGACTTTTACCGCTGCATTTGCGAGTCGTTTGAACTCACTATGTAAGATTCAGGTGAAAGAAGCGGAAGACGGAGACGTACTAAAACCGGGTGTTGCTTATTTGGCACCAGGTGGTAAACAGATGATGTTAGAAGGCCGACCAGGTTCTGCGAAGCTTCGCATCATCGATGGTGGTGAACGCATGAACTATAAACCGTGTGTCGACGTGACATTCGGTAGTGCGGCCAAGATCTATTCTGATCAAGTACTTTCCATGGTGCTGACAGGTATGGGTGCAGATGGCCGTGAAGGTTCTCGTATGCTTAAGGGTGTTGGTTCGACAGTTTGGGCTCAAGACGAAGAAAGTTGTGTTGTTTACGGCATGCCTCAGGCAGTGGCGAAAGCAGGCCTTTCTACTGAAGATTTACCATTGGATAGAATTGCCGAGCGAATGTTAGTCGAAGTCGGTCTAGCATAGAGGTTCTCATGATTGTATGGAGTATAGCGAACCAAAAAGGGGGAGTGGGCAAAACGACCACAGCCATCACTCTTGCTGGTTTGTTGAGTAAACAAGGAAAGCGTGTCTTATTAGTGGATACTGATCCGCACGCATCTTTAACGACGTACCTTGGTTACGACTCTGATAGTGTCCCTTCAAGCCTATTTGATTTGTTTCAACTAAAGGAATACACCGAACAAACGGTGATGCCATTAGTGATGCGTTCAGATATTGAAGGGATCGACCTAATTCCTGCGCATATGTCATTGGCGACACTGGATCGGGTTATGGGTAATCGAATTGGAATGGGATTAATCCTTAAACGAGCGTTGAATGCGATTCGTAGCCACTACGATTATGTGCTGATTGACTGTCCACCAATTCTTGGCGTAATGATGGTCAATGCTTTGGCTGCCAGCGATCGAATTTTGATTCCTGTGCAGACTGAGTTTTTAGCGATGAAAGGCCTAGAGCGTATGGTTCGTACGCTGGCGATCATGCAGAAGTCGCGCAATAAGTCCTTTAATGTGACGATTGTTCCGACCATGTATGACAAACGCACGCGTGCTTCGCTACAAACGTTACAGCAATTAAAGAAAGATTACCCAAGTCAGGTTTGGTCATCTGCTGTCCCTATCGATACCAAATTCAGAGACGCGAGCTTAAAACATTTGCCCGTGTCTCACTTTGCTTCGGGTAGTCGGGGTGTGTTTGCCTACAAGCAACTATTGATTTATCTAGAGAGGTTAGCCATCAATGACTAGCCAATCGATGCTTTCAAGTGAACAAGCTTTAGATGATTACTTCACGGCCCTCCTTGAAGAGCCTGAAGAGCAGAGCCAAAATGAACTTGTAGAGTGTGATGTTAAGTCTATAGTCGTGCCAGAGCCAGAGCCAGAGCCAGAGCCAGAGCCAGAGCCAGAGCCAGAGCCAGAGCCAGAGCCAGAGCCAGAGGACCAACCATTTGAACCAATGGTCCAGTCCGTTGAAGAGAAGAGCTACTACCATGCTCCAGCAGTGGAGATTGAGGTACCTAATCTCGAAGACGTAGAGCGCCTACTTAAGCAGCTTGAATCAACTAACCCAGTTGCCGAGTTAGAGCTTGAAGAGGTGATGGAGCAAAATACCGTTGATATCGCTCAGGCTGAGGTTATTAAGACTGAACCTGAGGTCATCACGGAAGAGATCCAAGACTGGACGGTTGAAGAACCGGTCATCGAAGTTGAGACAGAAGTCGAGCCTGAAATCGTTGTTCCAGAAATCGAACTGCCTCAAGCTGACGTTACTGTTGATACGGACACTGAAACAGAGACCGAGTTACAAACCGCGCAAGGTTCTGCTGACTTGGGAGAGTGGTACTCGACAGAGCGTAATATCGACTTTCAGGTGCTCTATTTTGATGTCAATGGCGTGACGTTTGCTGTGCCATTGGATGAACTGGGTGGCATTCACCGTATTAGCGAAATGAATCACCTAATTGGGCGTCCAGATTGGTATTTAGGCTTACAAACTAGCCGAGAAGCTCAGCTTGATGTTGTTGATACGGCAAAGTGGGTAATGGCCGAGAAGCTAAAAGACGAAGAGTATAAAGACAGCTACCAATATATTGTCATGTTAGGTGAGAGTATGTGGGGACTGGCTTCTACCGAGTTAAAAGGTACAGAATCATTAAATCCAGACATGGTTCGCTGGCGTGCAACCGCAGGGAAACGCCCTTGGCTTGCCGGAATGGTCACAGAAAAAATGTGTGCTTTGATTCACGTCGAAGCATTGATAGCTATGCTTAATGCAGGACTTGATGTAAAAGCATTAGATAATTAGAACATTTATGCCTATTTGGGCTTAGAGAGGATAAGGTATGTCTCAAACTAATGAAGTCGAAGTAAGAAAAGAGCAGTCAAATGACGAAGTGCTTCAGTGGGTGACGTTCCAATTAGAAGAAGAAACTTACGGTATCAATGTAATGCAAGTACGTGAAGTACTTCGTTACACTGAGATTGCTCCTGTACCAGGTGCGCCAGACTACGTGCTAGGTATCATTAACTTACGTGGTAACGTTGTTACTGTTATTGATACCCGCTCTCGCTTTGGCCTAATGGAAGGTGAAATCACAGATAACACTCGTATTATCGTGATTGAGTCTGAGCACCAAGTGATCGGTATTCTGGTTGATAGCGTAGCCGAAGTGGTTTACCTACGTTCTTCTGAAATCGATACCACACCAAGTGTTGGTACTGACGAAAGTGCGAAATTCATCCAAGGTGTTAGCAATCGTGACGGTAAGCTATTGATCCTAGTTGATTTGAATAAGCTACTGACTGATGAAGAATGGGATGAGATGGCTCACCTATAATGGAATTGAGTAGTTCGATGTTAAGTGCTCCAGTGATTGCTGGGGCAGTATCGTTTGTCGTATTGATCATTGTTTTTGCATTATTACGCCTAAAACAAGGACAAACGAAGTCTGCTGAGTATCAACGTCAGCAAACGCGCCATTTGGATAAAGAACTACAAAAAGCCAATAAACAACTTTTAGAAGTTCGTTCCGTTGTGGTCGGGTTAGGACAAAAAGTCAGTGAACAGCAAGATATTATCCAGCACTTAAATGAACGTATTACGGAATTAGAGCAAGCAGACAGTGATGGCCGCTTGTACTCTAGAGCCAGTAAAATGGTCCAGTTAGGTGCAGATATTAATGAGTTGATCGAAGAGTGCGAGCTGCCAAAAGCAGAAGCCGAACTGATGATGTCATTACAGAAAAAAATCGCCGGACAAGAAAAAGTCCCTCCTCTTGAAAGTAGTCCCGATCGGCAAAAAGCCGCAGCGCGTAAGCGAACAATGAGAAGATAGACAACGAAAAAGTGCCACTCGGCACTTTTTTTATGCCTCTATGTAACCATTTAGTGGTAGTTGTTTAAGCTTGTGTTTGAATATTAACAGATTCTTACGTAGTTTCGTGATTCGTATAGGTCTATTCCTATTTAGACAAGACGAGGCTGTGGTAAGATACAGTTTCGAAACTTACCTAGTGACCCCAAATGTTAGAAGTATCTCAACTTACAGCAATTCGAGATGAAAGAATTCTATTTGAATCCCTGTCTTTTACGATTGATTCTGGCGAATTAGTTCAGGTCGAAGGTAGAAATGGTACAGGCAAAACAACCTTGCTTCGTATCATTACTGGGCTAGGAGACCGCGATAACGGGGAAATCTTTTGGAGTGGTGAGAATATCGAGTCCAACCGTGACCAATTCCACCAAGACCTTCTATTCCTAGGGCATCAAACGGGTGTTAAGCGCGAGCTCACTGCTTACGAGAATTTGCGTTTCTATCTAAGTATCCATTCTCGTCAATCCTTTGACAAAAATACGATTTACGATGCCTTAACCAAAGTGGGGTTAGCTGGTCGTGAAGACGTACCTGTTGGTCAGCTGTCAGCGGGTCAGCAAAGACGTGTCGCGTTAGCGCGATTATGGTTGAGCGATCATAAATTATGGATCCTTGATGAACCGTTAACGGCTATCGACAAGCAAGGGGTTAAGGTTCTCGAATCTCTCTTTTTGAAGCATGCTGAAAGTGGTGGCATTGTCATGTTGACGACTCACCAAGATATGTTCGCTGATAATCCAAAACTAAGAAAAATAAAACTAGGTGATTAATCATGCTTGGCACCATGAATAGTATTATAAGACGCGAATTGCAGATCGCTTTTCGCCGTCAAGCAGACATCTTTAACCCTTTGTGGTTTTTTATCATTGTTATTACGTTGTTCCCGCTGAGTATTGGGCCTGAGCCAAATCTTTTAGCGAGAATTGCTGCGGGTATTGTATGGGTAGCGGCATTGCTGTCAGCCTTGCTATCACTAGAACGTTTATTTAGAGATGATTTTCAAGACGGCGCATTGGAACAAATGATGCTAATGCCTGTCCCATTACCGATAGTGGTTATCTCTAAGGTTATTGCTCACTGGTTACTGACCGGTTTGCCACTGATTTTAATCAGCCCACTGTTATCAATCCTACTGTCATTAGACTTTAATACTTGGCTAGCAGTGGTCTGTACCCTGTTAGTTGGTACACCAACGTTGAGCTTTATCGGCGCGATTGGTGTGGCACTAACAGTTGGATTGCAAAAAGGTGGTGTGTTACTGAGTTTGTTAGTACTGCCTTTGTATATTCCTATTTTGATTTTCGCGACGTCAGCGATTGATGCCGCATCATTAGGAATGGCGTATAACGGTCAATTGGCGATTCTTGGCGCAATGTTCATGGGAGCAATGACGCTAACGCCTTTTGCAATTAGTGCGGCGCTAAGAGTAAGTGTCAATTAGTTGTTTTTGATCAAGCACGACTTTTTCCCTTTATATAAATTACAAAACTAATAATTGTCTAACGAAAAATTAGACAAACCTGAAGTAAGAGTGAGAACAACGATGTGGAAATGGCTCCATCCCTATGCCAAGCCTGAATCTGCTTACCAATTATGCGGTAAGCTCTTGCCATGGTTCTCCGTACTAGCGCTGTTATGTTTATCTATCGGCACTGTATGGGGTTTAGCTTTTGCACCTGCTGACTATCAGCAAGGTGATAGCTTTAGAATCATTTATATTCACGTACCGTCAGCCATTTGGTCGATGGGTGTCTATATGTCGATGGCAATTGCTGCCTTTATCGGCATCGTTTGGCAGATTCGCCTGTCAGATATGGCCGCCTCAGCAATGGCGCCTATCGGTGCGGTGTACACCTTTATTGCATTATTAACCGGTGCAATTTGGGGTAAACCAATGTGGGGCACATGGTGGGTATGGGATGCGCGTTTAACTTCTGAATTAATCCTTCTATTCCTCTACCTCGGTGTGATTGCGCTTTACCACGCGTTCGATGACCAAAAAACAGCGGCGAAAGCTGCAGGGATTCTTGCGATTGTTGGCGTTGTGAATCTACCTATCATTCACTTCTCTGTTGAGTGGTGGAATACCCTGCATCAGGGTGCAACGATTACGAAATTTGAGCAGCCTTCGATCTCGAACGATATGCTGTGGCCACTGCTTCTAAATATTTTTGGTTTTGCTTTCTTCTTTGGTTCGGTAACGATGATTCGCTTACGCAATGAGATCATTAATAAAGAGAGCCATCGCCCTTGGGTGATGAAGTTAGCAGCAGATAAATCTCAGAGAGGGTAATTAACGATGCATTTTGAATCTTTGAGTGAATTCTTTGCAATGGGTGGCTATGCAGGTTACGTCTGGGCTGCTTTTGGTATTACTTTTGGCGTGATGCTTGTGTTGCTTATCACTAGCGTTCGACATGGTCGCACTCTTCTTGATGAAGTGCAGGCGAAAGTGGATAGACAAGCACGTATTGATGCAGCGAAAAATTTGGAGAACACATTATGAACCCAAGACGTAAAAAGAGGCTCGGCATTGTTCTGGCGATCTTTATCGGGATCAGTGCAACCATCGGTTTGATGTTGTACGCCCTGAATCAGAATATGGATTTGTTCTACACGCCAACGGAATTGGTGAATGGCAAACCGGATGGTACTAAACCCCACGTAGGTCAGCGCCTACGTATTGGTGGTATGGTCGTTGAAGGTTCTGTTAAACGTGACGTTGAGTCTCTACGTGTTTCATTTGACCTTCATGATGTCGGCCCTAAAGTAACGATCGTTTATGATGGTATTCTTCCGGACCTATTCCGTGAAGGGCAGGGTATTGTTGCTCAAGGCGTGCTGCTAGATGAAACAACGGTTGAGGCATTCGAAGTACTTGCTAAGCACGACGAAGAGTACATGCCACCAGAAGTTGCTGAAGCGATGAAAAAAACGCATGAACCGCTTCAATACACTGAACAACAAAAACAAGGAAGCGATCAATGATTGCTGAAATCGGTCACTTTGCACTGATCATCTCACTGGCGCTCGCGGTACTGCTCAGTATCTTGCCACTGGTTGGTGCATCGAAAAACAATACCCTCTTGATGAACAGCGCCAGACCTTTGTCTTGGGGTATGTTCCTTCTGCTACTATTGTCGTTTTGTATTCTGCTTTGGGCATTTTATACCAACGACTTCACCCTAAACTATGTCGCCAGTAACTCGAACAGTCAGTTGCCTTGGTACTATCGCTTAACAGCGGTTTGGGGTGCGCACGAAGGTTCGCTATTGCTTTGGGTATTAATCCAAGCAGCGTGGACGGTTGCCGTTGCGATGTTTAGCCGTGGTATGCCGCAAGAATCTGTTGCACGTGTGCTCGCGGTAATGGGTATGATCACGGTAGGCTTCCTACTGTTTATCATCTTAACGTCTAACCCATTCCTGCGTACGCTGCCTTACTTCCCGGTTGATGGTCGTGACCTTAACCCACTACTGCAAGACCCTGGCTTAATTATCCACCCACCTATGCTTTACATGGGTTACGTTGGTTTCTCTGTTGCTTTCTCTTTTGCTATCGCATCATTGATGACAGGTCGCCTTGATACCGCATGGGCTCGTTGGTCTCGTCCTTGGACGACAGCAGCATGGTTGTTCCTAACGCTAGGTATCGCTCTAGGTTCATGGTGGGCATACTACGAACTTGGCTGGGGTGGCTGGTGGTTCTGGGATCCAGTAGAAAACGCATCATTTATGCCTTGGCTTGCTGGTACAGCGCTAATGCACTCACTTGCCGTAACGGAAAAACGCGGTACGTTTAAAGCGTGGACGGTATTACTGGCGATCTCTGCATTCTCATTAAGTCTACTTGGTACTTTCCTAGTCCGTTCAGGTATCTTGGTATCCGTGCATGCGTTCGCATCGGATCCGTCACGAGGTATGTTTATTCTAGGCTTCTTGGTATTTGTTATCGGTGGTTCACTACTGCTGTTCGCCGTAAAAGGTGCCTCAGTACGTGTTCGCGGTAACTTTGATCTGGTCTCTCGTGAAAACGCACTATTGGCTAACAACGTTCTACTGATTGCTGCACTGGTTGTGGTTCTTGTAGGTACATTGCTGCCACTAGTACACAAACAAATCGGCCTAGGCTCTGTATCGATTGGTGCGCCATTCTTCGACATGTTGTTTGCTTGGTTGATGATTCCATTCTCATTCCTTTTGGGTATCGGTCCTCTGATCCGTTGGAAGCGCGATGACCTATCAAGCTTGAAAAAACCAATGCTGATTTCTGGTGTAGCATCACTGGTTCTTGCATTTGTGTTTACTACATTGTTGTCAGACTTCTTCTTAACCATGGCTTACGTCGGTTGGGTAATGGCACTGTGGATTATCTTCATGCACGGTTTTGAGCTCTACCAACGCGCGACTCACCGTCACCCATTTATGGAAGGCGTGAAAAAGCTTCAGCGTAGCCACTGGGCGATGATGATGGGCCATATTGGTTTAGCTGTCAGCGTTATCGGTATTGCGATGGTGCAAAACTACAGCATCGAGCGCGACGTTCGTTTGGCGCCAGGTGAGCACTTCCAGATTCAAGGCTATGATTTCTACTTCGAAGGCCTACGCGATAAAGATGGTCCGAACTACGACGGTTACATTGCTGACTTCAAGATCACGAACGATGGTAAATACGTAAATACGCTACATGCTGAAAAACGTTTCTACACCACAGCGCGTTCTATGATGACAGAAGCTGCGATTGATCGCGGTATTACCCGCGACCTATACATCGCAATGGGTGAACGTCTAGATGACAATAAGTCATGGGCAGTACGTATTTACTACAAACCATTTGTACGTTGGATTTGGGCTGGTTCGCTATTGATGGCTCTAGGTGGTGCAATCGCTATCAGCGATAAACGTTACCGCTTCAGAAAGAACACCAAGAAGCAGGAGGCATAATGAATAAGAAACTATTGTTTATTCCCCTAGTGGCATTCTTAGGCTTGGTGGCAGTATTTGCCACCCAGCTAGTGAAAAACCAACATGGTGATGATCCAACCAAACTCGAATCTGTTCTGGTGGGTAAAGAAGTTCCTCAGTTCCGTCTTGAAGACTTAGCAGAGCCGGGCAAGCTATATGACCAAGCGATCTTCAAAGGCGAACCATTGCTACTGAATGTTTGGGCGACTTGGTGTCCGACTTGTTATGCTGAGCACCAGTACCTAAATGAATTAGCTTCGCAAGGCGTTAAGATCATAGGTATGAACTACAAAGACGATCGCGAAAAAGCGGTGGGCTGGCTGAATGATTTAGGTAACCCTTACCTAATCAGCTTGTTTGATGGCAACGGTATGCTAGGCCTAGATTTAGGAGTGTATGGCGCGCCAGAAACCTTCCTTATCGATGCGAATGGCGTAATTCGTTACCGCCACGTTGGTGACGTGAATACGCGTAACTGGAACGAAAAGCTCAAGCCTATGTATGAAGAGCTGATTGCGGAGGCGAAACAATGAAAAAGTGGATCCTCGCACTCGTCGCGTGTTTGACTTTCTCAATGACAGCTTACGCAACGATTGAAATCTATGAGTTTGATAACCTAGAGCAAGAGCATCAGTTCAAAGAGTTAGGTAACACACTTCGCTGTCCAAAATGTCAGAACAACACGATTGCTGATTCGAACGCTGAGTTAGCGGTCGACTTGCGTCATAAAGTGTATGAAATGACGAAAGAAGGTAAGTCTAAGCAAGAAATCGTTGATTACATGATTGCTCGTTACGGTAACTTCGTGACTTACAACCCGCCGTTTACCATTGCAACTTCAATTCTTTGGCTCGGTCCAATCGCGGTTGTATTACTTGGTTTCGGTTTGATCATTGTTCGCAGTCGTAAACCAAAGGCAGTGACAGAGAAAGATGATCAAGAGTGGGATTCTGACAAAGAAGCGCGCCTTAAAGCACTTCTTGATGAAGAAAAGAATGATGGAGACAAGCAGTAATGACACTATTTTGGATAGCCTCAGTCATTCTTATCGCAATTAGTATTTTGCTTATTGCATTACCGTTTATTAAGAAGAAATCAAACAACGACGAGCAACTGCGCGACGAACTCAATAAAGCGTTCTACAAAGATCGTCTATCTGAGCTTGAAGAGGAAGCCGATGAAGGTTTGGTTGAAAACCAACAAGACTTAATCGATGACCTAAAGCAATCGCTGCTTGATGACATTCCTGCTGATGAGAAGAAGCATGACGAGAGCAATACTTCAGCGCTTGCCGTCATCATTCCATCGGCATTACTGGTAATTGGTCTTTCTTACGGTCTTTACTTCAAATTTGGTGCATCAGATGACGTTCAGCAGTGGCAAGAAGTCAGTGATAACCTTCCTGCGCTGTCGAAAAAGCTGATGTCTCCTGAAGGAGCGGAATTGAGCGAAGACGAAATGAGCGACCTGTCATTGGCACTTCGAACACGTCTACACTACCAACCTGACGATTCAACTGGCTGGCTACTGCTAGGTCGTATCGCTCTTGCTAACCGTACTATCGACACTGCAATTGGTGCGATGAAAAAAGCCTACGACATTGAGTCAGATAACCCAGACATTATGTTGGGATACGCTCAAGCGCTAATGCTATCGCAAGACGATGTTGATCAAGATAAGGCTCGCCGCTTGTTAGGCAAACTGGTTCAAGACGACTACGTTGATCTACGCGTTTTCTCACTACTTGCATTTGATGCTTATGAGCGTAAAGACTACCCAGCAGCAGTGCGTTACTGGAGCATTATGCAGCAGATGATTGGCCCTCAAGATACTCGCTATGAAATGCTGTCTCGCAGCATTGAAAATGCTCAGAAGCAGATGGGACAACAAGTAGGTACTGGTCAGTCGGTATCGGTAACCATTAATGTTGGTGACCAAGTGAGCGCAGATCCAAATGCGTCACTGATTGTATCGGTACATACGGCAGATGGTTCACCTATGCCAGTTGCGGCAGCACGCTACCCATTAGGCACGTTCCCAAGAACGGTTGTGCTGGATGATGGCAATAGTATGCTCCAAGATCGCAAGCTTTCTTCACTTGAGTCATTGATGGTTCGTGTTCGCATTGATAGCGACGGTAATGTTGCAACCAAAGATGGGGACTGGTTTGGTGAGAGCGAAGCCGTTAAAATGGGCGAACCAGTTGAAGTTATGATTAATAATCAGTATTAATAGTGACTGTTTATATATCGACGAAGGCCGGTGGAAACACCGGCCTTTTTTATGGAAATTATAATAATGACAAAGATAAAGCCGCAGTTAGGGATGTTGCTTTGCTCTGCTCTTCTAGTGACTGGGTGTGCGTCAGCGCCTAGTGAAGAGCCATTGGCAGGAGAGCCGCAAGTCTATGACCCTTTTGAGAGCTTTAACCGCTCGATGTGGACAATTAACTACGATTATTTAGACCCATATTTAGTTAAACCCGTTTCTTTGGCGTATGTGGATTATGTCCCTGTGCCGATTCGTAGTGGTATTGCCAACTTTCTCGGTAACCTCGATGAACCATCGAGCATGATAAACAACTTAGTGATGGGCAACGGCGGTAAAGCGCTTGATCACTTCAATCGTTTTTGGATTAACACCACTCTCGGCTTAGGTGGTTTAATCGATGTGGCCTCTGAAGCAGGTATCACTGACCATAATGAAAAAGCGTTTAGCGACGCGATAGGTCATTATGGAGTAGGGAATGGACCGTATGTGATGGTTCCGGCTTATGGTCCTTGGACAGTAAGAGAAACGGCTGACATCGTTGATGGCATGTACGTTCCGCTCTCTTATCTTAATTTCTGGGCAGGTTTAGGCAAATGGGCGCTTGAAGGGCTAGAAAGCCGTGCAGTGTTAGCTAAGCAGCAGTCGTTGCTAGATGACTCACCAGATCCTTATGCACTAGTTCGTGACGTTTACATTCAACGCCAAGACTTTAAGGCTGAGATTGAAACGGAAGACTACGATGCAGAAGAAGAAGCCTACCTAGATGAATATCTAGAAGACTTTTAAGTTCTTACTGCTATAGACAGAAAAAAGGCTTGGTGTGAACCAAGCCTTTTGTGTTTTTAGTGTTGCTAAATAGGTCTTAGAACGTGTAGTTCGCTTGTAGACCGATTAGCCAAATGCTACCAGTTACTTCGCCTTCGAAGCTACCGCCAGCTAAATCAGCAGCAGCGTCAGACTCGTGCATTTTTGCGTCTTTAGCCAAGATGTAGGTAAAGCCAGCATCAAAGTTAAGTTGCTCTGACCACTGGTATCCTGCGCCTACGCTAAACCATGTACGGTCAGTTTCTGGGATTGTTGCTGTACGGTGCTCTTCGCTCACTGCTGACTCATCGTATGCTAGGCCTGTACGTAGCGTTAGCTTAGAGTCAACTTGGTAAGTAGCGCCAATCGCGTAGCGCATATTGTCTTCCCAGTTTTCTTCTTTGATAAGGCTAGAGTCTTCGCCTGGGAAGTCAGCAACTAATTTTTCGAAGCTGCTCCAATCAGTCCAGTTGATGCTCGTATGAACAGCAAGCTTGTCATTTAGTTGGTGGTACGTCGCTAGTTCTGCTGTTGCAGGCAGAGCTAGGTTCATAGAGCCAGCCTTCTTAGCTTGTGGGTTGATTTGGTTAAAACCGAAACCGTTAGCGTGGCCTTCTAAAGTTAGGTCTACTTCAGATTTATATGTGAAACCTACGCGGTTTGACTCATTGATTTGCCATGCAGTACCTGCTTGCCATGCCCAAGCCGTATCGTCACCTTCCATGTATTTTAGAGTTGTTCCTGCCGGAAGAACTGCACTTTGAGGTGAAGCAACTGCACCAAAGCTACCTTCTGCGTCAATGTAACGAACGCCACCACCAATACTTACTGCTTCAGTTAGTTGGTACGCAGCATTTAGGTTTGCTTCTACAGAGTAAACACTTGCTTCGTTACCGTGGTTTGCACCTGCGAACTCTTTACCCAGTGATGTTTCCATACCGTAGTTAGTGCCAAGTGCAAAGCCTAGCGCGAACTTGTCGTTGTACTTATGTGAAACGTAGAAGTTAGGGATAACTGCATCGTGTGCGAAGTCTTTTGAGTTAGCTGAGAACTCGGCAGGACCGTAGCTGCTAGTACCATTAACATCAACATTAGGATCTACGTAGATAGCGCCTACTGAAATCTGAGTGCCTTCTAGGTAAGTCAGCATTGCAGGGTTGCGCCATTGTGCGCCTGCGTTGTCAGCCATCGCTGCTTCACCAGCGTATGCACGGCCTAGACCTGTCGCAGAGTATTCTGCTAATTGGAAGCCAGCTGCGTTTACTGTTGCTGATGTTGTCACTAGTCCACATGCCACTGCTAGTGAAAGGAGAGTCTTATTAGTTTTCATTGTAATGTTCGCTGAGATTAAGAGTTATCAGTCGGGGGATAATAAGTTTAGAGTCATTACTTTAAAAATAAAAAACAGTGTATTCGGCGTCTTTAGAGCTAAATTTCTGAAACGCCCTACATTTTAGTGATTAATGTGGCTTGTTAATGATTTGTTTCTTGGTTTCAGCGAACACCTGTAGTGCATTGAAACGTTTTACGTATACAGTTGTACGCTTAAATAGGAGTGACTATAGGGGGAAGTAGAGTGGAATGAGTAACTTATGGGCAATAAAAAGGGCCAGTAAAAACTGGCCCTTGGAATCAAAGTGTAAGCTTAGAAGCTGTAGCTGTACTGAAGGCCAGCTAGGATAGCATCGGCATGTGTAGTTGCCGTTAGCGTACCTGAGCCTTCATTTACTGCAACATCTTGACCTAGCAGGTAAGTGAAACCGAAGTCTACAGTATGGTGTTTATCGAATGAGTAGCCCGTACCGAATGAGAACCACTGACGATCTGAGTCAGGAACAGAAATCGACGTGATTGAATCTTGAGCTGCTGTGTCATACATGTAACCAGCACGTAGAGTCCAGTTATCATTTAGATAGTATGTACCACCAATTGCAGCGTGCCATCCATCTTGCCATTTGTACTCGCTAAGCTGAGTACGACCTGCAGCAGTATTACCATCTAGTGTGTCGAATGTACTCCACTCAATCCATTGTAGAGAGTAGTGAACTGCGAATTTAGTATTTTCGATTTTGTGGAAACCAGAGAACTCAACCATATCCGGAAGAGATAAGTATAGCTTGTCCACGAATTGGCCTGTAGTACCTGAGAAGCTACCTTCTGCCTCGATTTCAGGTTGATAGTGGTAAGCTAAACCAAAGCGGTTATTTTCATCAAGCTCGAACACAGTGCCTAAGTTAAAGCCAAAGCCTATGCCATCAGCGTCGATATTAAGTACATCAGTGCTGCTTGTTTGACCAAATGTTGGCGAGCTTGGGTTAGTATCTGTTGCTTTAACAGTTCTAATTAGCTTACCGCTACCTTGAACGATATCTAGACCACCACCGATGCTCCACTGCTCGTTAATTCGGTAAGCTGCGTTTAACGTATAGTTGATGCTTTCGATTTCTGTCGTACCACCAAATGCTGATGCACCTGTGTGCACTCGACCAAGCGGAGTTTGAGAATCAAAAGAACCAAAGTTATCGTCAAAGTTGTTGTTCGTACCAAAGTTAGAGTAGATACCAGCACCTACAGCAAACTTATCGTTGATGCGGTGGATGTAGTAGATGTTTGGCACAAATGAATCACTGGTATTGTTTGCACCATCAATTGGTACTGAGCCACCAACGACAGGATCTTTTACTTCGATATCAGTTCCGATGTAGTTAACACCACCAGAAAACTGGTTAGAGTCAAAAAGAGTCATTGCTGCTGCATTACGAGCCATAACAGATGCGTTATCTGCAATAACAGCGTCACCTGCAAAAGCACGACCAAGGCCAGTTGCAGATTGTGAGTTAAGCTGGAAGCCGGCAGAGAGAGCTGGCTGCGAAGCGATAGTTGCGGTTGCGATAGTCACTGCTAATAGTGATTTTTTAAACAGACGCGTGTTGTTCATTTTTGCTTTTTCCTTTTCTCTTCGCCTCTTCTGGGCGATATTATTTGAGCAAAAGCTCAGTGGTGGCTGATACTAGACCCAAGTATAAGATATAGAAATCCGACCATTGCTAATTTGGGTGATAAAATTAAGGAAATGACGTGTATCTGGCAGGATTGTGCTGGAAAAAGCATCTTTTTAGAGTTAACACTCTAGTTTTTAGCTAAAAAAATGGCTTAGACGAGATATCTAAGCCATGAGCTGTGTCACAAAATGTTGCGATTTTGTTAATTTAAGGGTTTGATGATATTTGCCAGATTTTTCGCGATTTTCGCTACATCTTCGCCTTCTTCACCTACAAGGATTAGGCTAGTACCATCCATTGGTTTAACAATACCCGCCATACCGTCTTCGTTAAAATCGATAGCTTTCTCACTTGGAATACCAGTAAAGAACAAGGTGACTTTGCCTTTTTCACCTTGGAAAACCATGTGCATGGCGTTTGATTTACCAAAACCACAATGATTTAAGTAGTAGACATGGTAAGGAAACCCTTGAGAAAACTCATGTTCAAACGGCACCATCTTAGCGTTGATTTGCGAAGACTTAACTTGCTCGTCGATATTCTCAACAAACGGCTTCTCTTCTACCACATGCTTCATTGCGGTGCTCGCTAGGCTAGCTTGGGCTGGTGAAACAACAAGGTTACCCCAATTAAGCTGTCCGATAAGTAAACCTGCGACAAATGCCACTGATGCCGCCATTGCCATGGCTCGGCGAGCGAAGGTTGGCTTGACGATGTTGTTTTCAACAGAGGAGCTTTGGTTAAACAAAATACGGTCCGCGAGATCATCAGGTACATCGACAGCCATCGCTTGGGCAATTTGCTTATCGAGATCTAAAATCTCTTCGGCAAACTGACTGTTCTTGTCACTGCTTTTAATGGCTGCAGTAATCTCGCTGTCGCGCTGTTTAGGGTCGGACATTATGCGTCGACGGAACTCTAATTCATCCATTTTGCTGCCCTCTCTGTGAACTATCTGAATCTAACATCTCTTTGAGTTGGTTCCTTGCTCTAAATAGCCGTGTCATCACGGTGTTCTTATTTAAATCAAGGATCTCTCCGATCTCTTCACCACTGAAGCCACCCACGACTTGCAAAAACAACGGCTCACGATACTCTTCTTCGAGTTTCATTATTTGCGCTTGAACCCACTCGGTTTGATGGTGAGGGTCGTCCGATACTTTAGCATCATTGCCATGATCGTCGATATCCACCAGATCAAACTGTTTGCGTTCAAAGCGGCGCGCATTCTCACGTCTTAATATGGTGATAAGCCATGACTTCGCTGCTTTCTCGTCTTGGAGGCTATCAAGCGACTTCCATGCTCGTAGGCATGTCTCCTGAACTAAATCCTCAGAAATAGTTGGATCCTTACACAACCAATAGGCGTAACGGTACAAGTCTCGATGATAGGCCCTTACAAGCGCTTCATATTTTCTTTGTCTGTCCATATCCGAGTTGACCGGGTCTTTGGACTTTTTCTTTCCGAAAAATTGAATAATTGACACATGAGCCTCCCTCGTTGCTCTGTGATTTCTTATTGTTCTGGCGTTATCCGATAGCTAAGTTATTGAGTAACGGTCATTCTGATTGTTGTTATTGATATGCGTATAGACTCATTTTTTATTGGGAAAAAGTATGAGTTGGTCGCGAATTTATATAGCTGGTGTGATTATAAGCAGCTAAGCAAGCAACAAATCCACCTAAAATTGATCTATTTCAAAATTTGTCTCACTCTAGCGGTTATAGTAGCACCTGTCATCTAGTCGGTGTTTACACTGACAAGTTGAGCAAGATGACACTTCCTTTTGAAGGCTGACTTTACTTTCTCCTAATCAGGAAACTGATTATTTCAATTGGCGTTACGTTAATTGCTTTATACATTCCAACCACACAGTTATGTGTGGTTTTTTTTTGCCTGTCATTCCATAAAATACTGCTAATAGTAAAAGTTACACCAAGTTGACGTGATATGAACTCTCAGCAGTATCATAGGGTTACTGATCCTTTCGTCGAAGGAATCTGGTGTAAGTCACGTTTATTCAAACGCCCGTTTGATTGAATTAACATTTTCGTTACAATGATTCTGGTCAGACCTCTATTAATTAAGGAGCAACAATGGGCAAGCAGGAAGTGAAAACTCGCTCAGGAGAACGTGTGGCAATTGTCGCAGGTTTGCGCACGCCGTTTGCACGTCAAAGTACCGAATTTAGCCAAGTACCAGCCGTGGATTTAGGCAAAATGGTAGTGAGCGATATGCTTGCTCGCACCGAAATCGATCCCAAGTTGATTGAACAAGTGGTATTTGGTCAGGTAGTACAAATGCCAGAAGCGCCAAATATCGCACGTGAGATTGTGTTAGGTACCGGCATGAACATCCATACGGATGCCTACAGTGTGACGCGCGCTTGTGCGACCAGTTTTCAGTCAGCGGTGAATGTCGCTGAAAGTATTATGTCGGGAACCATTGATGCCGGTATTGCAGGTGGTGCGGACTCTTCTTCTGTATTGCCAATTGGTGTTTCAAAAAAACTCGCCGCAAATCTACTTGCGCTCAGTAAAACCAAAACACTGAGCCAAAAATTAAAAATTCTTAAGACTCTGTCATTTAAAGACTTGATGCCAGTGCCGCCTGCCGTAGCAGAGTATTCAACGGGCCTATCAATGGGCCAAACTGCAGAGCAGATGGCAAAATCGCACGGAATTACTCGCCAAGCGCAGGATGAACTGGCTCACCGTTCACATACCCTAGCTGCGCAAGCTTGGAACGATGGAAAAATTGAAGGGGAGGTGATGACCGCTTTCCCTGAACCGTATAAGAAGTGGATTTCAAAAGATAACAATATCCGCGAAGATTCGACGATTGAAGGCTATGCGAAACTGCGCCCAGCGTTCGACCGACAGTACGGCAGTGTGACCGCGGCAAACAGTACCCCATTAACCGATGGTGCGGCTGCAATCATGTTGATGCGTGAAGGCAAAGCGAAAGAACTCGGGCTTGATATTATGGGCTACATTCGCTCATACGCGTTCTCTGCTATTGGTGTCGAAAGCGATATGTTGATGGGTCCATCTTATGCGACTCCTATGGCGCTAGATCGCGCAGGTATCACGTTAGCAGATTTAACCTTGATTGATATGCACGAAGCGTTTGCTGCTCAAGCTCTCTCTAACGTGAAGGCGTTCGGTAGCGATAAGTTTGCCCAAGAAAAACTCGGCCGAGCGAAAGCTATCGGTGAGATCGATATGGATAAGTTTAATGTTCTCGGTGGTTCTATTGCTTATGGTCACCCATTCGCGGCTACTGGCGCACGTATGATTACGCAAACATTAAGAGAGCTACAACGTCGAGGTGGTGGTCTTGCACTCAATACAGCGTGTGCAGCAGGTGGCTTAGGCGCGGCAATGGTACTGGAGGTAGAGTAATGAGCGAGCAAACGGCATTTAACTTATCTATTGATGAACAAGATATCGCTTGGCTATCTATCGATGTACCTGGCGAGAAGATGAACACGCTACAGGCAGCGTTTGCTGCAGAAATGGAAGCGATCTTCACTCAACTGGCAGATAAACAGTCAACGATTAAAGGTTTGATTGTTCACTCTCTTAAGCCCGATAACTTTATCGCAGGTGCTGATGTTCGCATGCTAGATGCATGTACCAGTGCCAAAGAAGCGCAAGCCTTAGCTGAAAAGGGTCAGCAGATGTTTCAGCAATTATCTGATCTGCCTTACCCAGTGGTTGCGGCTATCCATGGTCCGTGTCTTGGCGGTGGTTTAGAGTTGGCGCTTGCGTGTGATTATCGTGTATGTACAGATTCAGATAAGACGCGTTTAGGTCTGCCTGAAGTGCAGCTTGGTTTACTGCCGGGCTCAGGCGGTACTCAGCGTCTACCACGTTTGATTGGCCTACTTCCATCGCTTGACCTGATCCTTACGGGTAAGCAGCTTCGTGCTAAGAAAGCGAAAAAACTGGGTGTAGCTGACGCAGTGGTTCCTGAGACCATTTTACTTGAAGTCGCAAAGAGCTTTGTTGAGAAGAATGCGGGTAAGAAAAAGAGTAAACGTAAAGCCTCAACCAAAGAGAAGCTTATCTCGAACACAGGTTTAGGACGTAAAGTCATTTTCGAACAAGCAGCGAAAAAGACCAACGAAAAGACACGTGGTAATTACCCAGCCGCAGATGCGATCCTTGAAGTGATTCGATTTGGTCTAGAGAAGGGCTTTGAGCAAGGTCAGCAAAAAGAAGCCGAGCGATTTGGTGAGCTAGTGATGACATCAGAATCGAAAGCGCTTCGTTCAATCTTCTTCGCCACAACAGAGATGAAGAAAGAGCACGGCAGTGATGCAGAGCCAAAAGCGATTGCTAATGCCGCTGTGTTAGGTGGTGGTTTGATGGGCGCAGGAATTAGTCACGTGAGCGTGGCCAAAGCTAAAGTCCCTACACGCATTAAAGATGTGTCGAATGATGGTGTATTGAACGCGCTGAAATACAACTATAAGTTGTTCGAAAAGCAGCGAAAACGCCGAATTATCTCAAAAGCTGAACTGCAAAGTAAGATGCTGCAGCTATCGGGTGGGGTAGATTTCACACGCTTTAACCACACTGACATTGTCATTGAAGCGGTATTTGAAGATTTAGACCTTAAACAGAAGATGGTTGCTGATATTGAAGAGAACGCGAAAGATAACACCATTTTCGCGACTAATACTTCATCTTTGCCAATTCATCAAATTGCAGAGAAGGCGCAGCGCCCTGAGAATGTTGTCGGTCTGCACTACTTTAGCCCAGTAGAGAAAATGCCGCTGGTTGAGGTCATTCCTCATGAAACGACATCAGACGAAACAATTTCTACTGTGGTTGAGTTTGCTCGTAAG
Source organism: Vibrio hepatarius (assembly GCF_043642085.1). Taxonomy (GTDB): domain Bacteria; phylum Pseudomonadota; class Gammaproteobacteria; order Enterobacterales; family Vibrionaceae; genus Vibrio; species Vibrio hepatarius_C. The sequence continues at coordinate 377,931 of NZ_JBHZSA010000004.1, forward strand.
CAAGGTAAGACGCCGATTGTCGTTAAAGATTGTGCAGGCTTTTATGTAAACCGCATTCTTGCGCCGTACATGAATGAAGCCGCGCAAGTGCTGCTGTCTGGTGAGCCGATTGAGCAACTAGATAAAGCACTGCTTAATTTGGGTTTCCCTGTTGGGCCAATCACTTTGCTCGATGAAGTGGGCGTTGATATTGGCGCGAAGATCATGCCGATTCTGGTTGCAGAGTTAGGCGGTCGCTTCCAAGGGCCAGATGTGTTCGACAAGCTGCTCAATGACGGCCGAAAAGGGCGTAAGAGTGGTAAAGGTTTCTACACTTACAAAGGTAAGAAGAAAGAAGTCGATAAATCGGTTTATAAGCTTCTTAGCCTTAACCCTGAGTCAAAATTGGCAGAGAAAGATATCGCGATGCGCTGCGTGCTGCCAATGCTTAATGAAGCAGTACGCTGTCTAGATGAAGGCATTATTCGCAGTCCAAGAGACGGTGATATCGGCGCGATCTTCGGTATTGGGTTCCCGCCATTCCTTGGTGGTCCATTCCGCTATATGGATCAAATTGGTATCAAGCAGCTTGTAGAGATTATGAACGAGCATGCGAAAAAGTACGGCGATCGATTTGCCCCATGCGACGGTCTACTGACTAGAGCCGGTATTGACGAGAAATTCTATCCATAGAGATAGTGAAACGAAAAGGCGAGCCAAGAGGTTCGCCTTTTTAGTTTGTGAGAGTTATTATCAAGAAGAAAAATAGAAAATTAAAAAGGAAGTCAAATGGATGCTCTAGATTTGTTGCTCAATCGTCGCTCAATTGCAAAGTTGTCAGAGCCAGCTCCAGAAGGTAATGCCCTAGAAAATATTATTCGCGCTGGCCTACGTGCACCGGATCATGCGGGTCTTACCCCTTGGCGTTTTGTCATCGCTCAAGGTGAAGGGTTAAGTAAACTATCAGATATCTTAGTGAAAGCGGCTGAAGCGGAACAAAGCGAGCAATCGGTCGTCGATAAGGTTAAGAACGCACCTTTTAGAGCGCCTATGGTGATCACGGTTATCGCTAAAGTGACAGAGCACGAAAAAGTGCCAGCCATTGAGCAGCACCTATCTGCAGGGTGCGCCGTACAGGCGATGCAGATGGCTGCGGTTGCTCAAGGTTTTCAAGGCTTTTGGCGCTCAGGTAAATGGATGTTCCATCCAGAAGTACATCAAGCCTTTGGCTTAGAGGGAGAAGATCAAATCGTCGGCTTCTTATACCTTGGTACGCCAAACTGTACGCCAATGAAAGTTCCAGAGCGTGACTTAACCAAATTTGTTGAGTATTTATAGCCAAATAAAAAAGAGCTCGGTCACTGACCGAGCTCTTTTTTCTAGTGAATGTTGTAGGCGATGACAAAGTCGATAAACAATCGCACCTTCTCAGGCAAATGATCTTTGTGGTTATACAGCATGTAAATGTCGCGCGGGTTGGCGCTCCAATTCTCAAGCACTCGAACCAAACTGCCGTCGTCAATGTACTCTTTGATCATTACGTCTGGCATCAAGGTAATACCAAGACCATCAGAACAGGCACTTCTCACCACGTTTAATGTGTCAGCTTGGAAACGTCCTTTGTCATTATTTACCACAATCTCGCCACTGTGATTAGACAGTTGCCATTTCAGTAATGGTGCACCTTTTAACAGCGAATGCTGATGTAACTCTTCAGCATGCTGAGGCGCCGGGTATTTCTTTAGGTACTCTGGGCTAGCAACGAGAATATCCGCTACAGCACTGATTTTACGTGCAATCAGACTAGAGTCGCGCTGAGGACCGACGCGGAAGATCACGTCCCACTCGGTCGGATCCAACTGATCTGCTTGATTACTAGTGGTGAGCTCAATATTGATATCTGGGTATTGGATCATGAAGCCATTGAACATTGGCATCATCATTCGCTTGGTTAGATTCGATGGGGCAATGATGCGGATTTTGCCCGCGGCTCCACGGCACTCATCGGTGATCTCTTCGGCCGCAGACGTCAGGCGATTTAATAACGGAGAACATTCGTTAAAAAAGCGCTCACCTGCCTCTGTAAGAGAAAGTTTACGGGCATGGCGATTTAGAAGACGGAGGTTTAATGACTCCTCTAATGCCTGAATGCGTCGCGTAATTGTCGCAACAGGGATCATCGTTTTACGGGAAGTTGCTGTATAGCTCCCATTTTCAACGACAAGCCTAAATAGGTTTAGATCATCTAGTTTCATTATGTCGGACACACTTTTTTACGAATTTGGTTAATTTATATGTATATCAAATGTCAAAGCTTGAGTCACATCAACAAGTTTATAGAAAGTTGATATTCCATACATATAGTATGCAACAAGGCCTCAAAGTGGAAGATTTGTATAAATCACCGTTCAAGGCTACTTTTTAAAGAGTGTGTGAAACAATCGACAAGAATAACAATAATAATACAGTTGTACTCTTAGTTGTGTGAGGCGTAGGTATTATGCATAAGACAATAGAAGTTGGAACCAACGCGGCTATGCCTGTCGCTGCGGCCCAAAAACTGATTATGCTGGTGGACGACGATCCTATATTTCGTCGTATTACTTCAGGTTTTTTAGAATCTCAAGGTTACAAAGTTGTTGAAGCGGAAGATGGTCTTGATGGCTTACAGAAACTTCGTAATCATGAGCCGGATCTTATTCTCTGTGATCTCTCAATGCCGATATTAGACGGAATCGAGTTCGTTGAAGAAGTCAGCTTAGAATACCCATCCATGCCCCTTATCGTCGTTTCTGCTACCGACGATATCGCCGACGTGGCTAAGGCGTTGCGTTTTGGTATTAAAGATTTTCTGCCTAAACCGATTGGCAATCATGAACATCTTGCCTGTGCGATTGAAAATACCCTTGATGATTCAGATAACCATCTAAGCGACCAACGTGACTTTTCAAGTCAATGGTTTCGAGTCGATAGCGGTGATGTCCCTGAAGAGCAAGAACTGCACTGGCACCTTGAATACCTAGATGACAACCCAAGTGCGGCGAAAGATCTGTTGCATGCCTTACTTCCAGATAAAGATACCTCTCAAGGAGACTGGAAGTGCGGCTATCGCCTATTACAGTCAATTGATGTCATGCCACTTGTCGTGGACTATGCGTGGCTAATGAATGGTCAATTTGCGTTCTACATTGTGGACTCGAATAGTGAAGGGCAGCATGGCGCAGCGACAACTTTACTCGTACGAGCACTGTTCCATGACTACTTACGTAACCTTAAGTGCTTCAATGCTGATTTAAAAGATCTCGCTACTTTGCTAGAGAAAGGGATCAAGTGTTCCGACTGCAGTACGCCAGTGAAGGCGCTATTTGGTATTGCAGATTTATCTGAGGGGACGCTGTCGATACTTCCGGCAGGTTTAGACGCGCAGTGGGCCAACGGTTATTTGTCGCAGCACATTAACGCCGGTGAAATGCTTGGCGATAATTGTCTTAAAAACTTTATCACTACAGATTTAAATATTCAGTCTGCGTGTCAATTAACCTTGAGCTGCCTCGGCTCAAGTAGCTTTAGTTTAGATATCTATCGCGGGGCCAGCGCCTAATTCGAAGTGATAGCTTTTTAATAACCCTTTTTTTGGTCGGTGTTTGTAACTGACCGAATAGGGTATAGTCCGCCATAAACAAAAATAGCCCAACTTATTAACATCTAGTTAATGATCTATTGGGCATATCGTCACCTTCAAGATTTAGAGAAGCAAGCTCATGGCAGACAACGATTTTAAAGAACCTTATAATATCTTCTACTTTCTAGGATTTATTGCTGTACTACTGATCCCAACTCTTCCAGCAACACTGACTTGGATTCGAGTGTTGAATGGGTACGCAGGGTTCTAATAGCGGCTTACGGAGCATGCCATCATTATTCGCAGAGTTTTTCTATACGTTGTTGGCGTGCTCAGCCTGATTCTGGGCATCATCGGTATTTTCCTTCCCCTTCTTCCTACTACGCCTTTCATTCTGCTATCAAGCGCTTGCTTTATGCGCAGCAGCCCTCGTTTTCATCGTTGGTTACACAATCACAAAACGTTCGGGCCAATCTTAGATAACTGGCATCAAAATCGCGCTGTCACAGCCAAAGTGAAAAAGCGTGGCGCTATCTGGATTGTATTCAGTTTTACGTTGTCAATTTGGGTCGTGCCACATTTCTGGTTAAAGATCATGCTAGTGGTAATGCTGGTGGTATTGCTGAGCTGGTTTATTCGTTTACCTGTGACTGAGTACCTTGCCGATAGCAAAGAAAATCACTAAGATTGCTGGGAAGTGTGCCCACTTTTTTAAGTGGGCGTTTGTTTTTTAGGCACTGTTTTAAGCACAACGATCCGTGATGACTGTTTCGGGCATATCTATAGGGTAGATTGTGCTAAAAACTATGCTGAATCTAGACCCAGTGATGGTGTCTAGCAATGATATAGCCAATCTAAGTATAGAATTATGACAACTGAAACAATCACGCAGATCAAATCGAGCATCAAAAGTATTCCTGACTACCCAAAACCAGGCATCCTATTCCGTGATGTGACGAGCCTAATGGAAGACGCAAAGGCTTACCAAGCTACTATCCAGCTACTTGTTGATAAGTACAAAGATATGGGCTTTACCAAAGTGGTTGGAACTGAAGCTCGTGGTTTCCTATTTGGTGCTCCACTGGCTCTTGAGCTAGGTCTTGGTTTTGTGCCAGTACGTAAGCCAGGCAAGCTACCTCGCGCAACGGTTGCTCAGTCATACGAGCTTGAATATGGTACCGATACACTTGAAATTCATACTGATGCCATCACAGAAGGCGACAAAGTGCTAATGGTTGATGACCTATTGGCAACAGGCGGCACAATCGAAGCAACGACTAAGCTAATTCGTCAGCTTGGTGGCGTTGTAGAACACGCTGCGTTTGTGATTAACCTTCCTGAAATCGGTGGTGATAAGCGTCTTGAAGGTTTAGGCCTAGACGTATACAGCATCTGTGAGTTTGAAGGTCACTAATCGGGTAGGTTTGTAATGGATATAGTTTCATGAGTTATCTTGCCTTAGCGCGAAAGTGGCGACCGACTAAATTCAATGAAGTAGTTGGTCAAGCCCACGTTTTAACAGCACTTGAAAATGCTTTAGCCCAGAACCGTCTGCACCACGCGTATCTGTTTAGTGGGACGCGAGGGGTCGGTAAAACATCGATCGGACGTTTGTTTGCTAAAGGGTTGAACTGTGAATCAGGGATCACCGCCAATCCATGTGGTACGTGTGATACTTGTAAAGAGATAGACGAAGGTCGTTTTGTTGATTTATTAGAAATCGATGCGGCTTCTCGCACTAAGGTTGAAGATACTCGTGAACTGTTGGATAACGTTCAGTACAAACCTGCACGTGGGCGCTTTAAGGTTTACCTTATCGATGAAGTCCACATGCTTTCGCGTCATAGTTTCAATGCGCTGCTTAAGACGCTTGAAGAGCCGCCTGAGTATGTGAAGTTCCTGCTCGCGACAACCGATCCGCAAAAACTGCCGGTGACGATTTTATCGCGCTGTCTTCAGTTCCATTTGAAGCCAATCAGTGTTGATACTATTCATGAGCAGCTTGATCATATTCTAAAAGAAGAGCAAGTCAGCGCAGAAGCACGCGCCTTGGGTATGATTTCTCATGCGGCTGATGGCAGTATGCGTGACGCATTGAGTCTAACGGACCAAGCCATTGCACTTGGCAATGGTCAAGTTCTGACGGATAGCGTAGCGCACATGCTCGGCACGCTAGATACTGATCAAGCATTGCATCTACTAGAGGCTATTAGCTCCAAGCAAGCTCAGACCGCTATGGAGTGCATCTCTGCATTGGCTCAAAATGGTGTTGAGTGGGACGGGTTACTTCAACAGTTATCGACTCAATTGCATCGCCTAGCGATGTACCAAGCTCTACCTGCAACATTAGACCAAGCGCAACCTGACGCTGAAAAAATTGAATTATTAAGTCGTGCTTTGAGCCCGCAAGATGTTCAGTTGTACTACCAGATTGCATTGAAAGGCCGAGAAGATCTGCCTTTGGCACCGTCTGAACGTATTGGTCTAGAGATGGTTATTCTGCGAATGATGGCATTTAGGCCTGCGTCTAAACCGCAGGCGAACGTGATTTCAACGGATGCAGAGCCACAGCTTGCGAGTGCGCCAGTAGCTGCGCCCGTAACTTCACGGCCTGCACCGAAGCCGTCTCAGGTTGCCCCTGCGCCTCAAGCGCCGCAGCCGCCAGCATCTCAGAATATGACATCTGCGAATCCAGTGCCGCCAGCGCAAGGTTATGATGCGCCGCCAATGGATTACATGCCTGAGCCTCCGCCGCACTACGACGAACCTCAATATATGCCACCAGAGCAATATGGTTCAGTGCAGGAAGCGCCACAGTCTCAACCGATGAATCGCTCGCAATCTGATGCACGTTCATCGTCACCAGTGAGTGGCTTGAGACATCAACTGCGTTCTCAGCGTAAAGGTATTAATCCAACTCAGGGTAATTCGCCAAAAAAGGCTAATGCGACATCTGCAAAATCAGAGTCTGTTCTTGACCGTGTAGCTAAGAAACACGTTGGAGCAGGGCAGGTGTCGCCATTATCAAGCCATAACCCAAATGTGGCACCTGAACCCGCTAAGAATGAGCCTTATCAGTGGAAGCCAATTCTTCCACAGGCAAAAAAAGAGACATTAGAACTAACGCCAACGTTACTCAAAAAGGCGTTAGAACATGAGAAAACACCAGAAATGGTGCAAAAGCTAGTCGATGAGAGTTTGAACCAAAGTGAATGGGCCAAACTTATCAGTCAGCTCAACACGGCGAAGCTAACCGAGCAATTAGCACTGAATTCTTGGTATGAGAAAAGTGGCTCAACCATCGCTTTAACACTACGATCAACACAGGCGCACTTAAATACCGATAAGGCTCAAAGTGAACTGCTTGGTGAACTAAATCGAGTATTAGGTGAAGAATGCCAATTAAGCGTTGAAGTTGGTGACAGCGGAGAAACCCCGCTTGAGTTGAGAGATAAACTCTACCAAGGCCGACTGCAACAGGCATTTACCAGCTTAGAAAATGATCCGCATGTGCAATTTATCGAGAAGCGATTTGCGGCAGATCTAGACTCCGAGAGTGTAAGGCCAATTTAATTTGAGGGGTTGAAACTATTTGTCTTCAACCCAATCTAATAACGAAATAAGCTAAATAACCAGAGAGATAAACATGTTTGGTAAAGGCGGTATGGGCAATCTAATGAAGCAAGCCCAGCAAATGCAAGATCGCATGCAAAAGCTTCAAGAAGAAATCGCTAATATGGAAGTAACAGGTGAGTCTGGTGCTGGCCTAGTGAAAGTAACCATTACTGGTAGTCACAGTGTGCGTCGTGTTGAAATTGACGAGAGTCTAATGGAAGACGACAAAGAAATGCTAGAAGATTTGATCGCAGCTGCTTTCAACGATGCGGCGCGTCGTGTTGAGGAAACTCAAAAAGAAAAAATGGCAGGTGTAACTGGCGGTATGCAACTACCACCAGGCATGAAGATGCCATTCTAATCGAGTAAAGATTAATGCGCACCAGTCATATGCTGGAGCAATTGATGGAGGCCTTACGTTGTCTACCTGGGGTTGGCCCCAAGTCGGCGCAGCGTATGGCCTTTCATTTGTTACAGCGAGATAGAAAAGGCGGATTGCAGTTAGCGGATGCGCTCAGTCAGTCAATGACCGAAATTGGTCACTGCAGTGAATGCCGAACTTTTACTGAAGAAGAAGTTTGTCATATCTGTACCAATCCAAAACGACAAGAAAATGGCCAAATGTGTGTTGTAGAGAGCCCTGCAGATATTGCTGCGGTAGAAGCAACTGGTCAGTTTTCTGGGCGTTACTTTGTATTGATGGGGCACCTATCACCCTTAGATGGAATTGGCCCTAGTGATATTGGCCTCGACGTGCTCGATTACCGTCTTCGCCGTGGAGATGTCACTGAAGTGATTCTGGCGACCAACCCGACAGTAGAAGGTGAAGCGACTGCTCATTACATAGCAGAGCTTTGTCGTGAACATCAGGTCTCTGCAAGTCGAATTGCTCACGGAGTCCCTGTGGGCGGTGAACTAGAGTTAGTTGACGGTACAACATTGTCGCACTCATTGCTCGGCAGGCAAAAACTGTCCTAGTAAAAAACCGCAGTTACTGCGGTTTTTTTGTACCCGAAAAACACGACTGGCAAATAATTGCCCGCTCAATTTAGGTGATAATTTCAAGCTCAGTAATGTTGTCCAACGCTTGTTGCGTCGTAGTTCCACATATGACTGGGCATGCTTTGAATTGGTGACATACCTTGGGTCTTTCTGCTTTTCCAAACAGACTACACAGATTCTCGTTATTGAGCTGAATACAGCGTACACCAGCAGGTTTGCCGTTTGGCATTCCTGGAATAGGAGATGAAATACTCGGAGCAACACAACAAGCTCCGCACCCTAATCGACAATCCATTCCACTGACCTCATGAAAATTTAGCGAGCGATACTAACACAGACTGCTACGCTGTTCACGATATTACATATATTAGTAATATATGTTTTATCGGGAATGTTCCCAAAATAATAATAAAAAATCCAAGATTAATTCCAAAATGATTAATTTTTATTTTATTAATATGTCATTAATGACTCCTCTATAAAAACTGTTGGCATATTAATAATAATTTAATTATTAATGCTAAGTGCTATGAAATTGATATGTTTATTATTTAAATGCTTATGGAGTGAGGATCGGAAATATATTACTCATTACGGGTAAATAGTTGCCAGTGAGGCAATAAATAAGTTAGAGTCCCCACCTTACTTAACGTATTTATTAGCCTTTAGTATGAGTTAATATCTGGTTTGATATTTGCTTAATGGCTGTATCAGGATGAAACGTCTAGGAGACAGAAATGGGCAAAGCAGCTCTTGTTGGGCATATAGGCACTGGCCATGATGGATTTCCACCGACCCCGATTATATCTGGTTCGGGAACAGTAAAAGCAGATGGTATTTCGGTCGCCCGTCTGGGAGACCCTTTAGAAGCGCACGATAAACCTAAGAATCCTAAACATGATAGGGCGATTTCTTCTGGTTCAGCTACCGTAAAAATTGACGGTAAACCGGCTGCTAGAATAGGAGATTCCGTAGGCTGTGGTGGTGTTTTGCAAGGGGGAAGCAGTGTTAATATTGGCTAGATACTTATTCCATGTATTAGTCAAAAAAACACTTGTTACACTGGCTTTTATTATCTGTTTTTCTTCTTGGGCTGTCGGGAAAGAAATGTACGATGTTAGTGCGTTGACACCTGAAGAAGCCTACGAATATGGCGAGCTTTTACGAGTTCAGCTCAAAAATGATGCCGCATTAGAATACTTAAAATTCGCCGCTGACGCTGGCCATGCTAACGCGAGCTATGTATATGCGATTGAGCTGAAGAGAAAGCGCACTGCTTATCAAGAAGATAACTCTTATCAACAATACCTGACACTCGCAGCGAGCAATGGCAGCTTGGCAGCAATGCATTACCTATACACTAAAGCTGCTTGGGTAAGCTCTGCTGAAAAGTCCAAGCTGCGTGATGAATACCACGACCAACTGATAGAGCTTGGTGCCACGGAGCCTAGCTTCGCGTACTTCAGATTATCTCAGTATTACTTTATCAATGACAATGAGCTATCTGCATACTATTTAGAAAAAGCGCAACAGTTTGGTGTGGCAAAAGCTTTTATGGAAGAAGGTGAAAGGATTAAAAATGGTCATATAAGCTTCATTTTTCAGGCTAAAAAAGACCGGACTATTATGAGCCAGTACGTTAAGGCCGCTGAGTTAGGTTATATACCCGCGATTAGACGTATTGTCGCGATATTTGAAGCAGGGAGTGATTTCCAACAAGCTTTGATTTGGCGTGAAAAAGCCTTAGAAAGTGGGGATTTAACCTCTCTTCTGTCTCTTTCAAAAATTTATCGAGGCGAGAGTGAGCAGTATGACTTCGTTGGTATAGATTTAGTTAAATCAAAAGCATATCTAGAAGTGTTTTTACAGACAGCAGGTAGAGACGTATTGCCATCTTTATATTCTCAAGCTGAAGATGATTTCGCTAAACTTGCAAAGTTAACCGATAAAGAACAAACAAAGAAATCTGACTATATTAGGAATGCCTTAATGTCAGGAAAAGATTTTATTAGATATGATGAAGTGTTAGATAGTGTCCGGTATTAATTAAGAATATCTCTATGCGGTATAAATCATATTTGTGTCGGATTATTCTTACTATTTACCGGTAGCTGTCTTATTTTTCGCTTTTAGCAAATAAAGTAATATTCCACACTAATGAATTGAGATTAAATTTATGTTTATTTCTGATAAATAAGTACTACGTAGTGAAAGAAATTATAGCTAATTTATTTCTTTGCTTACGCTATTTAGGCTATTAATCCTAATTCAGTAAACGTCAACCACCCTGTAATTTAAATCGGAGACCCTTGACCATGTCGAAGGAAGGAAGCGTTGCACCTAAAGAACGCATTAATATCAAATACATCCCAGCAACTGGTGATGCTCAGGCTGAAATCGAACTACCTCTAAAAACTTTAGTAGTCGGTGATTTTAAAGGCCACACCGAAGACACGCCTGTTGAGGAGCGCAGTACCGTTTCAGTGGACAAAAATAACTTTGAGTCCGTTATGCGTGAAAGCGAATTAGGTTTGTCTACGGTCGTCAAAAACAAACTAGGCGATGATGAAAATGCTGATATGCCAGTCGAGCTTCGTTTCAACGCCCTTACCGACTTCAACCCAGACTCTATCGCTAGTCAAGTTCCTGAGTTGAATAAACTTATTGAGCTAAGAGAAGCCCTAGTCGCGTTAAAAGGACCACTTGGCAACATTCCAGCATTCAGAGACCGCTTGCAGGAACTGCTGAGTTCTGAGGAGTCGCGCGACAAGCTACTCAGTGAACTAAACCTCGTTAGTGAAGAAAGTAATTAGAACAAGTTAACACGACTAACATTTGTCATTTTGGATTAGGGATACATTTTAATGTCTACAGAATCGGTACTAGAAAGACCACAGCTCTCCGAGGGGAGTCTATTAGATGAAATTATGGCACAGACCAAGCTCGCACCAAGCGAAGAAGGTTATGACGTTGCCAAAAAAGGCGTTGCTGCGTTTATCGAGAATTTGATTGGTTCACAGCAAACTGATGAAGCAGTTAACAAATCTCTCGTTGATCAAATGCTTGTTGAACTAGACAAGAAAATTAGCGCGCAAATGGATGAGATTCTGCATGACGAGAAGTTCCAACAAATGGAATCAGCTTGGCGTGGTTTGAAGTTATTCGTGGATCGTACTGACTTTGGTGAGAACAACAAAATCGATCTGCTGCATGTAACAAAAGAAGAACTACTAGAAGACTTTGAGTTTGCACCAGAAACGACTCAGTCTGGATTGTACAAACACGTTTACTCATCTGGTTACGGCCAATTTGGTGGTGAGCCAACTGGTGCGATCGTGGGTAACTTTAGCTTCACTCCTTCAACTCCGGACATGAAATTACTTCAATACATGGGCGCACTAGGTGCAATGGCTCATGCTCCGTTCTTATCGAGTGTAGGTCCTGAATTCTTCGGCTTAGATAGCTATGAAGAATTGCCAAACATTAAAGATGTGAAATCAATCTTTGAAAGTCCTAAATACACCAAATGGCGTTCACTTCGTGAGTCAGAAGATGCACGTTATCTTGGCCTAACGGCTCCTCGTTTCTTACTGCGTGTTCCTTATGACCCAGTAGAGAATCCAATCAAATCATTCAATTATGCTGAAAGTGTTGCTGCATCACATGAACATTACTTGTGGGGCAATACGGCGTTTGCACTAGCGACAAGATTAACGGATAGCTTTGCTAAATACCGTTGGTGCCCAAATATCATCGGCCCACAAAGTGGTGGTGCGGTTGAAGATTTACCAGTGCATGTGTTTGAGTCAATGGGCGCTCTTCAAGCGAAGATCCCAACAGAAGTGTTGATTACTGATCGCAAAGAGTTCGAATTGGCTGAAGAAGGCTTCATTGCCTTGACTATGCGTAAGGGCAGTGACAATGCAGCGTTTTTCTCAGCTAACTCTATCCAGAAACCGAAGGTATTCCCAAATACCAAAGAAGGTAAAGAAGCGGAGACGAACTATAAGCTTGGTACTCAGTTGCCTTACATGATGATCATTAACCGTCTTGCGCACTATATCAAAGTGCTACAACGCGAGCAGATTGGTTCATGGAAAGAGCGTCAAGATCTTGAGCGCGAACTTAACACTTGGATTAAGCAATTTGTAGCGGATCAGGAAAACCCGCCAGCAGATGTACGCAGCCGACGTCCACTACGCGCAGCAAAAATTGATGTTGCTGACGTACAAGGAAACCCTGGTTGGTACCAAGTGTCACTGTCTGTTCGTCCTCACTTCAAGTATATGGGCGCAAACTTTGAACTGTCACTTGTTGGTCGACTAGATCAGGCGTAATTGAAATGACGTACTTTGCACCTGAAGAGAGTACGTTTGGTGTTGGCTTCTTAGAACGCTTAGAAGCCAACTCTGATCCTGTTTCATTTACTCAAGGTCCTTACCCAGAAGATGTGTTGGCTTCGATTAAACGAAATGTCGCTAAAGTCCTTAATACTCGGGTCGGAGGCGCGCAAAGTGCGCCGACTCTAGGCCTTATCGATTTTAATGATGCCACGCTAGATACCTTAGATTTGTCTTTGAAGGTGAAGTTATCCATTCAAGACTGTCTACGCCAGTTTGAGCCACGCTTAAAACACATAGAAGTTACAGCTATTTTGGACCGAGATCGCCCGCTATCTCTGCAGTTTCGTATTACTGCACAGATAAATAGTGATGCGATCCATGACAAGGTGCAATTTGACCTGCTGCTAGATCAGAACAGAAAATATCGAGTGGTTTAAGGAATATGAGCCAAGATAAATACTTTAGAGAAGAGCTTACTTTTCTTAAAGAGCAAGGACGTGAGTTTACTGAGATTTACCCTCAGCTTTCACGCTTCCTCCATGGTCGAACATTAGACCCGGATGTTGAACGCTTACTAGAAGGTTTTGCCTTCTTAACAGGGCGCTTGCGAGAGAAAGTTGAAGACGAGTTTCCTGAACTGACTCACTCGATGATTAATATGCTTTGGCCCAATTACCTTCGACCTGTGCCGAGTATGAGTATCTTGGCCTTTACCCCTGATCAAAGTGTCAGCGAAAAGCAGTTGATCAACAAAGGAACTCAGGTCGACAGTAAAGCTATTTTCGGAACGAAATGTCACTTCCAAACGTGTAGAGAAGTGGAAATTTATCCGATTGAGAGTGTTGATGTACGAGCGCAGCACACTCGCGAAGCGACTGTTATTGATGTGATGTTGAGCACTCAGGGTGACGTTACTCTGGGTAATGCCCTTCTAGAGGATTTGCGTTTTTACCTTGGTGGCGACAAATACAGTTCTCAAATGCTTTATCTATGGTTAAACCACTATCTGGATAAAGTCACCATTGATATAAATGGTGCGGAGTTTTCTCTGCCTAAAGACAGTTTTAGTGTCGTTGGCTTTGGCAGCAATGACGCTCTACTCCCTTATCCGACCAACGTCTATGAGGGATATCGTATTCTGCAGGAATATCTGTCGTTTCCTGAAGCCTTCCACTTTTTTGACCTATCACGCTTAGATAAGGTTATTCCAAAAAGCGTCAGTGGCGAATTTACCATTAAGCTGCACTTTTCCAAGACGCTTCCTGTTGATGTAAGAGTACAGCAAGAGAACTTCCAACTTTACTGTACGCCAATTATTAACTTGTTCCATCACGACGCTGACCCTATCGATTTGTCCGGTCGTCATTCTGAGTACCGGGTTATACCGTCTAGCCGTTACCCTGCGCATTATGAAGTGTTTAATGTTGAAAGTGTTGTCGGTTGGCAAGACGGACAGCAAGAAGGCAAGCGAGTCCGAGGCTCAAAGCGTATTTACTCTCCATTTGAGAGCTTTCAGCATGAAGTAGAGCGAGTGCGTCACCGCCAGGCTCTTTACTATCGAACTCGAATCAAAGAGAGCATTCGAAAAGATGGTTTTGATAGCTTTATATCTTTTGTCAGAAGTGATGAAACCGTCTCTATTGATGTTGATGAAGCGGTCTCAATAAAGCTTACGTGTACCAATCGACTATTGCCTTTAGAGCTAGGCGTAGGTGACATCTGCGAAGCAACGGATACTTCGCCGCCTTTTGCAACATTTTCCAATATATCGGTTCCATCGCAATCATTAAGGCCTGTGCTTGATGGGAGCTTGCTGTGGACGCTGATTTCTAATTTATCTCTTAACTATTTATCGCTGCTTTCAAAGGATGCACTAAGCAGTGTCTTAAGAGCGTATGACTTTAAAGCTTTGGTCGATCGCCAGGCTGAGAAAGTATCAAAACGTCGTCTAGAGGCGATTCAGAAGATTGAGTCAAAACCAATCGACAAAATTATGCGTGGCTTACCGATCAGAGGCTTGCAGTCCACGCTTTATATCGATCAAGCAGGCTTCGGTTCTGAAGGGGATCTGTATCTTTTTGGCACGGTTTTAAGCCACTTCTTTGCGTTGTACGCCAGCATCAACTCGTTCCATGAGCTACACGTCGTCAATGTTACTAATCAAGAGAGGTACACATGGGGTTCTCAAACGGGAATGCAACCTCTCATTTAACTGATGACGAGGCGTCTCAGCAGCCAATCGGTATGCCGAGTGAAGTATATGATTATAGCTTTTACCAATTGGTTGAATTGGTTCAAAAGCTCAAAGGGGTCGACCCTGAAGAGTATGAATGGGAGCGTAACTGCCAGTTGATGTTCAGTGGCAATCCGAGTTTGGGTTTTTCACCGGCAGATGTGGCGAGTTTAGATGTGCTCAATGATGACCGCATGATCATGACGACCAATTTTTTCGGTCTGTCAGGCGCGCAATCGCCGCTGCCTGGCTATGTCGTTGAGCAACTTTTGATGGAAGGGCCTGGTGGACAAAAGCAGCAGTTTTTTGATTTTTTCAATAACCGCTTAATTAGCCTGCTATATCGCATCTGGCGAAAGTACCGATACTTCGTTCGCTTTCAGCCGGATGCGAAAGATGACTTTTCTGCACAGCTACTCTCTTTGGTTGGATTAGGTTCAACGGACCTTAGAGGTGATACGCCAATCAACTGGTGCAAGATGCTGGCTTATTCAGGCACGTTAGCGGGTCGAAGTCGCTCTCCACAAGTCGTGGCGGGAATCATAGCCCACTGTTTTGATTTGAAAGAGGTTCGAATTGAGCAGTGGACGAAAAGAAAAGTGGATATAGCGCCTTCGCAGCAGACCTCAGTTGGTCTAGGGAATGCAGCTTTGGGCGTGTCAACCATCGTTGGCGATTCGGTAGTCGATTGCAATGGTAAGTTTACGATTTGGATCGATGGGTTAAGCCGCAGTCGGTTCTTAGATTTCTTGCCGTCAGGTAAGGAGTTTGAACCGCTTTGTAAACTGGTTGAGTTCATTTTACGTGAGCAAATGGCTTACGACTTATCACTGACTATGGCGAGTGAAGAGCCTCAACAAATCCTATTGAGCAAAGAGTCGAATGTCGCCTTGGGCTGGACATCGTTTCTTGGCCAAAGTAGCGACAAGAAAAACGTATTAATTCAAGTAAGGCAATGATGATGGGCAAATCTCCTTTAACCAAGTTGACGTTATTGGTTACCAATGTACAAAAACTAGAGTCAAGACTCTCGGCGCTAATGGAATGGGGAGTTGAGGGCGGAGTAATTGGTTCTGATGACAACGTTCATTGGTTACTTTCTGACTCTAAGGGTGAAGTTTTCCCTGAGCATTGCGAAATATTGATGTTAGATGGCGCTTTTTGTCTAAAAGATCTTTGCGGTGAAACGTACATCAATGGATCTGTGATGCCAGTGGGCAAAGAGTTTTTAGCAAAACTCGCTCATAACGACCATATCCGCATTGGTCCATACGAAATACGCGTCATTGTTGGCGACTTAGATACAGAAATCTGCTCTGAATCCCTTACCACCCTTTTTTCAGACCCTGGAGCTGACCTGTTATCAAATCATGCTTTTGAGCAAGAGCCCGCACCTAAAAATAAGTCAGCAGAGAAAACGGATCCATTAGATGCGTTGGGCGATTACGTATCAGAAAAGACACAGTCCCTGATTGACGATGAGCCGAAGAGCAGTAATGACTCAGTGCCAGCCAGCTTAGGGCTTGAAGAAGATCTTTCACCGCAAAAGTCGGACATTGTTATGCAATCCGATAGCAATAACGAGCTGTCGTCATCAATGATGCTCAAGAAAATTCTTAATTTTGGCTTTCGATCGAAGCAAGCGCGTAAGCCAGACCAAAATACCAATACCACACAAAAAATCGAGTCAAGTCAGGTTACTGGTATTGACCAACAAAAAATAACAACCAACGTTTTAGAGGGCTTTCAAATGGACGAACAAGAATTAGATTTGTTAGAGGAAGAGGTGGCAAAAAGCCTTCCAACGGAAACAAGTAGTGATGTACCGACTTCAGGTTTAGGTGGACATTTACTCACAGGACCTTTGCTCAATGGTTTGGGCGCACAACTAAGTGGTACGGATGATATCGCTCGTATGCAGATGTTGTCTCAGGAGCTAGGTGAGTCACTGCAGTCTTGTATTAAAGGCATCTTAGCTCTGCACCAACAAGTGAACCAAGGGCGTTTTGGCACACTAAACCGCAACTTACAGCCGATTGAGGATAACCCTCTAAGGTTGGGCCTCTCTTATCAAGAAACCATTCAAACGCTTTATGACTCAAATAAGAGTGCTGTGCATTTATCTGCCCCATTTGCGATTGAAGAAAGCTTAGCCAATGTACAAGCGCACAATGAGGCGATGCAGTACGCAACAGGCGAAGCATTAACGCAAATCTTAGGTGCATTCTCTCCAGACGTACTCTTAAGTCGATTCCAAAACTATAAGCGCTCTCATCAATCTAGCGTTGAGGATGGCGATGCTTGGGCTTGGCAAATGTACTGCAGCTACTACCAAGAATTGGCGTCACATCGCCAGCAAGGGTTTGAAAAACTGTTCTGGGAAATCTTTGAACAATCGTATGACCGCAAAATCCGAGAAAAGCAACTGGAGTACTGATCGTGAGACATTTGCTCTTTGCGTGCTTTTGTTTTGCGTTAATGACTGGGTGTAGCAGTGAACCTGTAAGCCCAGCAAAAGCACCCACGAAGGTGACATTCAGTCTCGTAGCGACAGAGGGAATGAATCCGAACGTGTGGGGAGAAGCCGCACCAGTTGAGATTCAAGTATTCGAGTTAGTTGATGACTCAATGTTTATGTCATCCAGCTACGACCAGCTAAAACAAGACTATAAAAAGGCTTTAAAAAGTAACTTTATCAAGAGCTATGACTATGTCTTGCTACCTGGCCAATTCAAGTTTGTGAATGAAATTGAAGTGACTGATGAGACGAACTATATCGGCGTCCTCGCCAACTTTTCCGACATTGAACTCAGTGAGTGGAAGAAGGCCGTCAAGGTCATCAAGCAGGGAAGGGAGTATCACTTACTGATGTTACTCAATGATTACGAAGTAGATTTACAAAGGGTGGAATAGAGAAGATGTTTTCACGAAATCGTGTAATTTGGAACGAAGGACTTTTCATAAAACCCCAGCACTTCCAACAGCAACAGCGCTACTCAGAATACTTTATGGATGAGCGATTGAGTACAGTCAGTCGTTATTTGTATGGTATCTCGGAGTTTGCGTTCAACCCTGAGTATCTTTCGTTTGGTCGCATTGCCATCGAGCGAGCGGTTGGCGTTATGCCTGATGGTTCGGTATTTCGAATCCCTCAAGAAGATGTTCACCCAGACGCGTTAGAAATTGACGATGCTTCTCTGGCGAACCAGCTTGTTTACTTAGCGGTTCCGCTGCGCAGTGAATCTTTACGAGAGATTAACTGGCCTGACGCTCAGGGTACGGGTAGATATGAGAGTCGCCGACTAGAGGTGCGTGATGTGCATACCTTGCAAGGTGATATGACTACCATTGATGTATCTCCGATTCGTATCCAATTGATGCTGGAAAAAGAAGACCGCAGTGCGTATGCCTCTATGGCGGTAGGAAGAATATTGGAAAAACGTCCTGATGGTAGTGTGGTGATGGATCCAGACTTTATTCCATGTCTCGTCAACGTAGCAGCGAACTCATCGCTTCACCGTTTCATTAACGAAATTTCAGGTCTGATGCGCGAGCGTGCCAAAAACATTGCTCAGCGAATTGGTTCTCCGGCGCAAGGCGGCGTGGCGGATGTCTCTGACTTTATGTTGCTACAAGCCCTAAACCGATTACAGCCACAAATTCACCACTTAGCAGAGCTACGTAGTTTACACCCAGAGCGTCTATTTGAAAGCTTATCTACGGTGGTTGGTGAGCTAGCTACGTTCACTGATGAAAGTCGACTGCCACCTAATGCGGTCAGCTATAACCATGATATGCCGACTGAATCATTCTGGCCTTTGATTCGCAACTTACGTCAAGCGCTCAGCGTTGTATTAGAGCCAAGAGCGGTCGCGATTCAACTTGATAAACGCAAATATGGCTTGATGGTGGCACCAATTCAAGATCCACAGCTTATGCAAACGGCTGACTTTATCATCGCAGTTAAAGCACGTATGCCAATGGATGATTTACGTCGTCAATTTACCCAGCAAACCAAAGTCTCTTCGGTAGAGAAAATCCGTGAGCTGATTTCCTTGCAGTTACCAGGTGTTCCTTTGGTCGTGTTACCAGTGGCACCGCGTCAGTTGCCGTATCACGCTGGTTACATCTACTACCAGTTGGATAAGACAAGTAGTGCATGGCAGCAGCTATCGCAGTCTAGTGGCTTTGCTTTCCATATCGCGGCCGCATTTGACGACCTTGATTTACAGTTCTGGGCAATAAGGGATTAGACGTGGATAAGAAAAGTACTCAATTCAGCAGCTTACTGTTTGATGATGCTGAAAAAATCAACCATGACCAAGACTATTGGTTTCAACTTCGTGGCAGTTTGCATAACCCACTCATTGATGCGTCAACGCCATTGTTCGGACTTTCCCTGCGTATTCGTCAGCTAACAGATTGCGAAAATATTGAAGTAATTTACGAGCAGACGTTAGAGGAAATCAAAAACATTGAAATTGAGCTGACTGGCCTTGGTTACGAACATGCTGTGCTAATGGCTTATCGCTACATCTTATGCACCTTCCTCGATGAGGCTGTGTTAGGAACCGAATGGGGCGCTAACACCGTATGGGCCGAGCACTCACTTCTATCTCGATTTCACAATGAAACTTGGGGCGGAGAAAAGGTATTTACGGTACTGAAACGTCTTGAAAAAGAGCCTGAAAACTACACAGAGCTGTTGGAGTTCATCTACCAATGCCTTGTTTTAGGGTTTGAAGGTAAATATCGCGTAATTGAGTCGGGGCAACAAGAAAGAGAAAAAGTGATCGACCGACTCTATCACTTACTGCATCACGATGAAGAGCAGAAACCTGTTCAACTGACTCATGCAACAGAGCACGTTGTTCGCTCTAAATACAAGATCAGCAAACAGTTACCGATTTGGACCATTTTTGCAGGTTTCGCGCTGCTTTGGGTCGGTACATTTATTGGTTACAGCTATCTCCTTCATGTCAAAACAAGTGATGTGATTGAGCAACTGAATCAAATTTTATAACAATAATTAAGGCTAGGTTATTACCGTGATACGTATCGAGCTTCCAACTCTTATATCAAAGTTAAACGAGCAGAGTAAGCTTGCACTAGAACAAGCTGCGACTGTTTGTATTGAACGCCAACATGGCGAAATTACTTTCGAGCATTACCTTGAGGTGCTGCTAAATAACCCGTTATCAGACGTTAGGCTGATCTTTAAACAAGCTAACCTTGAGATTGATGAGCTGAATCGCGCTTTGGTTGATGGCTATACTCGCGAGACAGCTCTAGACAGCTACCCTGCGTTTTCTCCGCTATTGGTGGAGTTGCTTCAAGAAGCATGGTTACTTTCAACCACAGAACTAAATCAGACGGAACTTCGCTCTGGTGCGATTTTGCTTGCCGCTTTGACGCGTGCGGATCGTTACATGGTTCCGAATTTGGTCAAAGTGACCGGTGGCATCAATCGTGAAAACTTACGCAAACACTTCACTGCGATCTTAGTTGACTCTTCAGAAACTCAAGTGGTTGATAAAAAGAAAGGTCATAGCAACGCGGCGTCAGGTTCGGATTTATCCATTTTAGATAAGTACTGCACCAATGTAACCGCGCAAGCGCGTAACCAAGAATTGGATCCTGTGCTATGTCGAGAGCATGAGATCAGTTTGATGATCGATATCCTTTGTCGCCGTAGAAAGAACAACCCAATCGTAGTGGGTGATGCCGGGGTAGGTAAAAGCGCAGTAATTGAAGGATTGGCATTGTGCATTGCTTCTGGTCAGGTACCCAACCAGCTAAAAAATGTCGAACTCTACTCACTGGATCTAGGGCTACTTCAAGCTGGTGCTTCCGTTAAAGGCGAGTTTGAAAAAAGACTTAAAGGTGTGATTGATGCGATCAAACATTCACCGTCGCCAATCATCCTTTTCATTGACGAAGCACACACGCTTATCGGCGCAGGCAATCAAGAAGGTGGCGGTGATGCCGCGAACTTGCTTAAGCCGGCCCTTGCCCGTGGTGAGCTAAGCACCATAGCCGCGACAACCTGGAAAGAATATAAGAAATACTTTGAGAAAGATCCAGCATTGACACGCAGATTCCAACTGGTCAAGTTGGATGAACCGAGTGTTGATCAAGCGGTAGATATATTGCGAGGGCTTAACTCAGTTTATGAAAATACCCATAAGGTCCTAATTACCGACGAAGCACTTAAAGCTGCTTCAGAGCTGTCGGCGCGTTATATCTCTGGTCGTCAACTGCCGGATAAAGCGATCGATGTGTTAGATACCGCATGTGCTCGTATTGCGATTAATTTGACCACTCCGCCTAAACGTCTTGCCGCAATTGAAACAGCGAAGCATCAGCGTCAGCTTGAGATTGACATGCTCAATCGTGCTCAGCTATTAGGCCAAGACTTAGATACGGCGAGATTGGATGAGCTGCAAACGCAAAGTATTGCCGATGAACAAGAGCACCAAGCACTGAGTGAAAGTTGGCAGTATCAAAAGCAGCTTGTAGAAGAGATCATTGAGCTACGAACGCAGCTATCGGCAGATGAACAAAGTGATGAAGAGCGTTTAGAGTGCAGTGATCAGATCCGTGCTAAGTACAAAGAGATTGATGCGATTCCTCATAAAGAACGTCTTATTCATCCTCAGGTCGATGGCCAGCAAATTGCTGAAGTGATTGCCGATTGGACTGGCGTACCTGTCGATCAAATGAATAGCGACGAGCTGTATAAAATTACCCATTTGACCTCAATTTTAGGCCGTGCAATTAAAGGTCAAGATGTTGCGATTGAGCGAGTACATAAACATCTTCTAACGGCGAGAGCCGACCTTCGTCGCCCAGGTAGACCAAAAGGTGCATTCCTTCTCGTTGGTCCAAGTGGTGTGGGTAAAACCGAGACAGTCGTGCAGTTGGCCGAGCACCTCTATGGTGGCAAACAGTTCTTAACCACCATCAACATGTCTGAGTATCAAGAGAAGCACACCGTTTCTCGACTGATCGGCTCTCCTCCGGGTTATGTTGGCTATGGCGAGGGTGGTGTATTAACTGAGGCTATTCGCAAGATGCCTTACTCGGTCGTTTTGCTTGATGAAGTCGAAAAAGCGCACCCTGAAGTATTAAACCTCTTCTATCAGGCGTTTGATAAAGGTGAACTTGCTGATGGTGAAGGTCGAATCATTGATTGCCAGAATGTGGTCTTCTTCCTCACGTCAAATCTTGGCTTTCAAACAATTGTCGATTACTCAGAGCGCTTAGATGACCTTGATGATGCGCTATATCCTGAGCTTGCTGCCTTCTTCAAACCAGCGTTACTTGCTCGAATGGAAGTCATCCCATATATGCCGCTTTCTCCTCAAGTCCTTGAACTTATTGTAAGAGCGAAACTTGAGCGATTAGAGCATCTATTTAAAGAGCGTTATGAAGCAGAGGTTGTTATCGAGTCTTCATTGATTGATGAAATCCTTGCCCGAGCGACGCGTTCAGAAAATGGTGCCCGAATGCTTGAAGCCATTATTGAAGGTCAGCTTCTGCCACCAGTTTCTCTCGCGCTACTCAACAAACTTTCAGAGCAGAAGCCAGTGAATCGTATCCAATTGTCCGCCGTTGACGGTCAATTTAAAGGCGAAGTGGAGTAGGTATGGCGAATTGGTTAGTAAGGACGACTGAGCTCATTGGTATCAAATCCAAAGATGAGTTAACTCAGACATTCGCTAAGGTATTGATTGAAGAGCTGAGTTTGGCACACTGCTTAGTGCTTTCTCCTAACAATGAAGGGCGCCGACTGATCCCCCACGATACAAGCTTGTCTGTATCGTGGTCAGTAAATGATTTAAGTAACCCGTTTGCTCACGTGTTGCAAAACTCTAAGGCGATGACGCTGTCAGCCGATGAGCTGTTATTTTGGCAAACGGATCGAGCGTTCTGTGAATTAGTTTCCCAAGTAGGCATGTTCGATGGTGTGCGTATTCAGCCGCTACCTTTGCAGTCAAAGTACGTTCAATTTGTACTTTATATGCAGGGGGAGCCATGCAAAATAAACACCACTTTCGAAGACGACATGTGTACCGCGTTTGTTGGGGTATTTACCAAGCAATGGCAGTTACTTGATGAATTAGAGAGAGAACAGCGAGATCTTAAAGAGCTATCGGAGTCTCTGAGTGAGATTCAACGTGATCGAAAGCAGCATGAGCTTGCCAATGATCTGTCACACTCGCTCATCGGTGAAAGCAGAACCATGCAGCGACTTCGTCAGCAGATTGTAAGTGCTGCTTCGTCTCATTTATCTGTCATGGTTCAAGGTGAGACAGGTACAGGTAAAGAACTCGTTGCTCAAGCAATTCACCAGCTTTCTGCTCGTAATAAAAAACCAATGGTGGCGATTAACTGTGCTGCGATTCCCGAGAACCTGTTAGAAAGTGAGCTGTTTGGTTACTGCAAAGGCGCCTTCTCAGGTGCAGAGTCTGATCGACAAGGGCTGATTGCACAAGCCGACGGCGGTACGCTATTTTTAGATGAAATCGGTGACATGCCGTTAGCCCTGCAAGCCAAGTTGTTGCGAGTACTTGAGAGCAAAAGATTTAGACCTGTAGGTGGCAAAGAGGAGCAAGCGTCTGATTTCCGACTTGTTTCTGCAACACACGTCAATCTATTAGCACAAGTCCAAGCCAAGAAATTCAGACAAGATCTCTACTACCGACTGTTTCAATACCCGTTAACCCTACCAAGGTTAGCGGAGCGCTTAGAAGATATCGAGCAACTGAGTGTGCACTTCATCAATGAGTTTAATGAGCTACATGGACGCACTATCCGTGGCCTTCATTACCGAGCACTAGATTGTTTAAAACAATATGCTTTCCCGGGTAATGTGCGCGAACTAAAACACCTCATTGAGTTTGGCTGTGCGCAGACTGATGACAACTCGGAAATCAGTGAAGGAAGCTTAGCTAATCGCATCGCATGCTTAAACTTCGAGCTGAAAAGCTTGAGTGAACCAACGCCAATGGCTCCCCATTCTCACTTTGTTCAAGATAGCCCTTATCAGCATCCACCTAGTGACTTCGCTGGCATCACAGACTTGAAACAAGCGGTGAATGATTACGAAGAGCAAATTATTCGCGATCGCCTAAACTTCTTTGCCGGAAATCGAGGCAAAGCGGCGAAAAGTTTAGGCATTCCGAAAAGAACGTTGGCATACAAATGTCAGAAGCTGGAGATCAAGGCGCTATGAGAATAGTGATAACCAGACTTGTTGGCCTAGCATGTGCCCTTTGGTGGCTACCTGTGAATGCTCAAGCGACCAACACGTATCAGTGGGAGCAGGTGGATCAATGTCGAATCATTGCGAAAAGGCTTGAGCGACTGAGGTGTTTTGATCAGTTGTTTGATACGCCAGTAGCCTTAAAGCGACAGAGCCATGAACCTGATAAGCCTAAAGTGTGGATGCTTGCTTACCCGCAAAGTAGGACTGAAAACGATTTGGCTCCAGCCTTAAATGAATCTGATTCGGGTGAGGATGCTTGGGTCACTTTATCTGCATTGCCTCAGGGCGAGGCTGATTCCCCAGTTCTCGTTATGAGCTGCATGGATGAAATCAGCCGAGTTCAGTTGGCACTACCTAAACCATTAATTGATGCACGTATTTCAGTTTCAGTTGCTCAAGGCCAGCGTGAGTATTGGAGAAGTGATGATGAGGGTGTGGTGTTCTCATCAGCGCAGGGGCTCCCAGCGATAGAGCTGATGAAACGTATGGCTCAACAAAGAAAGGTGACATTGAGGTCGAACTCAGAAACGGTTGATGGGCTGCAGTTCGACACGGTGGCGCTGCAAGCGGCGCTGAGTCCATTACGACAGCGTTGTCGGTGGTAAATATGGAACTTACTCAATATCGCACTTGCATTGTTTCCCCGATTAGTGATGCATCTCCAGTCGGTGAACGTCTGCTGGATGAACCGTTATTTGATTTCATTGAAGATCAGATGATGAAGGTTGGCTCACTCTCCCATGCGAGCGTGCAGTGGCAAGAGGTAGAACACAGTGCGCTTCAGTTACTCAAAGAGAAAAGTAAAGACATCAAACTCTTGGTTTATCTGCTGCAATGTCTGCACCAAGACCTGAACGCAGATCGCTTGGTCACTTCATTCAATGTGATGGGTGATTTTATTTCACACTATTGGCAGGAGAGTTTTCCTGCGCCAGGTAAGCGAGGCAACCTCCCTCGTCGTAAGTTCTTTAGTCAAATGTGTCAACGTTTCTCGATGGCGCTGGATAAGTTCGACTTCAGTCAACTTGATGGCCAAGCACGAGATGATTTGGGTAGCGCTGTATCAGCGTGGCAAGAGGTGATTGCGACCAATGATCTCGCATCAGACATGGTTGAGTCGATTGCTTTAACCGTAGAGAACCAACTGCGTAAAGCGAGTGAGCGTGAGCAGGTAAACAGTAAAGAATCGCCTGTGATTTCCGATGCGATGTCAAGTGTTCCCGACACTAGACCTGCCCCTCTGGTTATTGATAACTCAAGTGGCAAAGCGGCTAAAGAAACCTTGTTTAAAGTGGCTGACTTTCTCTCCGAACAAGAGTTTGGCGCCGCGTTATCGATTCGAGTTCGTCGTCATGCTTTGTGGGGGGCGATTAGCTCGCTACCAGACCACGATAGTAATGGACATTGCTTGTTAAGAGGAATGAATGCTGATCGTGCTAAAGAGTATCGAGACCGTTGCTCTCAGCCTAACTTAGCTCTTTGGCGACAAGTCGAACAAAGCATCACTATGTCACCATTTTGGTTTGAAGGGCAGTTACTCAGTCATGACATCGCCAAAGCGCTTGGCTATGAGCAGTGGTGCCAAGCTATCAGAGAAGAAACACAGGCGTTTATTGAGCGCTTTCCTCATGTCACTAACTTGAAGTTCAAAGATGGCGAACCGTTTGTCAGTGACTCAGTTAAGCAGTGGCTCGAGAGCAGTGAAGGTCTCAATGCGTCGGCGCCTCGAATGAACAGTTGGCAAGAGCAAAGGGACGAAGTCTTTAATCTTGCGAAAGAGGGCGGAATTGCCGTTGCGATGTCGAGAATCAATGATGGTTTAGTCAAAGCGAGTGAACCACGTGAAAGGTTTTACTGGCGACTGCTTAGCGCCGAACTGCTGAAACATCATCATCTTGATGGAATGGCAAAAGAACAATTTCAACATTTAAAACAAGAAGCTATGCAAGCGCAAGTCTCTCAGTGGGAACCTTCGCTCATAGAACAATTAGAGCAAAATACAGCGTCAGTGTAAGTTAAAGGAATCCCCATGTGGAAAAGTGTTATAGGGTTTGTAGCTAAATTCAAACCGGGCATGGCAGCAGCAATGCCTGTCTTACTCCTTATTCTATTTATTTTAGTCAATGTCTCTATCTGGTGGGCAGGCCCGTGGCTTGCTATCGGAGAGACTCGACCTCTAGAAACAGTGATGGCCCGTGGCTTAACATCGGTTATCTTTACTTTGTTTACCATCTCCGGCTGGGGCTTATGGCAGTGGAAGCGGTTACGGACGCTTAAAAATCAGCAGCAGCGTGAAGAGCAACTGAAACAAGATCCGATTTCTGTTTATGAACAGCGCCAAGAAAGTGAATTAAATGGCGTCATGGCGGAAATGAAGCAGAGTTTGAATAGCCGAAATTATTTGTATGCTCTGCCTTGGTATCTCGTACTTGGCTTAGAAAATGCTGGTAAGACGAGCTTGATTAATCGCTCTGGGCAAAACTTTGCGCTTTCATCTGTTATGCGCGCATCGGGTAAAAAGAGTGATAACCCATATTCGTTTGACTGGTGGATTGGTGACGAATCGGTACTGATCGACCCTGACGGTGAGCTGCTGACTCAAGGCAACCGAAGCGAAGATAATGATGGTGAGCTTGAGCGCCGATTATGGCTTAACTTTATTCATTGGCTAGACAAAACGCGTAGCCGAAGACCACTGAATGGTATTGTTTTAGCTTTAGATATTTCTCATTTAGCCACCTCAACGGCTTCTGAACGCAAGGCTTATGCGAACCTGTTGCGAGCACGACTCCGTGAACTAATGGAAACATTGACGACGCGATTACCTGTCTATATCACTTTGACTAAGCTGGATCTTTTGCATGGCTTTGAACCCTTCTTCAAGCACTACTCAAGAGAGCAGCGCGATGAAGTGCTAGGTTTCACTTTTTCACTTGAATCGGTTGAAAACGTCGATCACTGGTTAGAAGAGTTTACCCAAGAATATGGGAAGTTTGTTGGTCGAATTAACGAGCTGCTTCCTCATGCCGTTTCTGAGCCGCTAGAGCAAGAAGAGCGTGCTGCGATCTACAGTTTTACACGTCAGATTTCGGGTTTGCAAAGTATCTTGAAAGGCTTCTTTGAAGATGCGTTATCGAGCGATCAATTCTCTACCTCTGCATTGGTGCGTGGTGCCTACTTTACGTCGGTTTACCAGCAAGGGGTGCCAAGTAACGCGTTCAGTGACTCTGCAGCGCGTCGTTATGGCCTATCGCACGCGATAAACAAAGCTCAACATGCAAAAAACTCTACGGTGTATTTCACCCAGCAATTGTTTAGCAACATTATTTATCCGGAAGCGGGACTGGCCTCGGATAACTTCCGAGTCGCCAAGCAGAAGCGTCGCCTTATCGGGCTCTCTTTTGCAACTTGTACTGTAGCGTCAGTACTATTGATTGGTACTTGGCATCAATACTATTCAAAAAACTATAACCAGTCAGACGCGGTACTGACCAAAGTTAATGAATATAAAAAGCAGTTCCCGTCGAATTTATCCATCGCATCTCAGAAGGATATTTTGGAGCCACTTAATAAGATTCGTCAGGCGACATTAGAATTTGGTTTCTTTAGGGAAAAACCAAAGTACATCTCTGATCTAGGCCTTTACCAGGGACACACAATTGGCCCTATGGTTGAGGACACCTACCTTAACTTGCTTGAAAGCCGTTTCTTGCCGCTCCTGATGGCAGATGTGGTTGTGGACTTAAAGCAAGCTTCTAGCGACGAAGAAAAGTTAGCCACATTGAGAGTCTATCGAATGATGGTGGATAAGAGTGGCCGCTATAAAGATTATGTACTCGATTACTTTAGCAAGTATTGGCAACGAGCCTTTGCTGGGGATAAAGCGGTTCAAGGCCAGTTGCTTGATCATCTAGACTATGCGATGCGTCATACTGATCTAGAGGCTTCAAAACTAGCGGGAGATGAATTGGCGATTGCAGCGATGAAGCCATACGAGTCGACCATTGCTGAGGTGCAAGATGCGCTAAGTACCATGCCAAATGATCAGCGTGTTTATCGTAACTTGAAGCTTAATGCGCAGACCGTTCTTGGTCCATCGATCAGTATTCGTAATCTCGTTGGGCCAATCTTTGATGTGGTGTTTGAAGAGCGGGTCTCGAACCAAAGTTTGTATATTCCTCAGATGCTAACCAAGGAAGGATTTGAAAACTACTTTATGCCGCGATCTGAGTCTGTATCTGAGCTTGCCCTTATCGATAGTTGGGTATTGGGCCAGTCGAAAACGGCGCAATTTAGTGAAGCAGACAAGCAAGTTTTGCGAGAGAAGATTCGTAATTTGTATGTGGCGGACTACATCAACACGTGGCGCGCCGCTCTCAATGATATCGATATGAAGTATTTCTCCGACCTCAATGATGCTGTAGTAGTGCTAGAAAACATCACGGGTAACGTCGAGCCTCTTCAGAGACTACTGAGAACGCTAGAGAGTAACACTCAGTTAATCGCTGGCCTTAATGTTTCAGATGAAGCGCAAGCTGAGTTGGTGAAAAATGCTAAGTATCAAGTATCGTCGAATATTCAGTCGCCTTTTGCTGAACTGAACTTGATGCTGAAACCTGTTGGCGAGCAACCACCTTATATTAATGAGGTGCTTAATTCAGTCGACGAGCTAAAAGCTTACCTAAAAAGCATTCAGGAGTCCCCTGACGTAGGCATGGCGGCACTTGAAGCGACGAAATCGCGAGTCAAACTTGTTAGCGCCGATCCCATTTACACGCTGAAACGGATCTCTTCGGGCTTGCCAAAGCCATTAGATATGATGATGGAAAAGCTGGCAGATGAGAGTTGGCTTGTGGTTAAACAGGAAGCGGTTAAGCATTTAGAAGTGCGTTGGTATGAGGATGTGTATCAGCCATATTATGCCAAGCTTGCTAATCGATACCCGTTCAACGATAAATCCACTAAAGATGTGGCATTAGAGGACTTCGAGACTTTCTTTGCGCCAAAAGGTACGCTGGATAATTTCTACTCGAACCAACTTAAAGTCTTTATTGATGAGAATATTTCTGTCGATAGCTCTGACTCAATGCAGTCTATCATCAGGCCAGAAGTGTTAGCGCAAATTAAGCAAGCGCAGCGAATTCGTCAGGCGTTCTTTAATCGTAAGGGCATCTTAGATGTGAATTTCTCGGTCGAGCCGATTCAGCTAAGTAGCAATAAACGCCGCAGTGTGCTGAATATCGATGGGCAATATTTATCTTATAGTCATGGCCCAAGATCGGGAGCTGAGCTGATATGGCCAAATACATTACGTGATTCTGCTATATCGAAAGTTACCTTAGTGCCAACTAAGACCAATACTTCCCCACGCAGTATTAACATCCAAGGGCCTTGGGCATTTTTCAGGCTACTGGATAAAGGGGATGTACTGGCGGCGAGTCCAACCTCGGTTGACTACAAGTTTGGCTTTGCTGGTGGTGAGATGATTTATCGTATTAACGCTGAATCTGACGCGAACCCGTTTACTGAACGTCTGTTTAAATCATTTAAGCTTTCTCAGACCCTCTATTAACGATTGTTAGGGAGTGACGGTGTTCACTCCCTATCGCATTAGGACGAAGTAGTTATGTCCCATATTGTCATACTCGACCAAAAGACCTACACCATTGTTTCTGAGCCTGAACAGATCAGAACAACCGATACCTATCAAAAAGTAAGAGATGAAATTAACAGTCGCTTCAACCCGTTATCAGGGGGCACTAATTGGCAAGTTGTTCATGATGGTTGTGAGCAGCTTGCTTTTGATCTCGGCATTGATTTGCTGATGAGCTGTTATTTGACCATCGCCAAACTCAAGTTAGAAGGCGTCAAAGGCTACGCTAACGGGTTAGAGCTGATTAATCGCTGCCTGACGCTACAGTCTGAGCCAAGCGCAAAGCTTGCCAAGATGCAGAAAGAGCTGCTTGATTGGGTTAATGGTAAGGCTTTACCCGAACTCAAAGGAATGAAGCTGACGCATGAGCAATTGAGAGATCTATACCGTAGTGAGCGTTTATGCGAAAAAGCCCATCATTGGCTAGCGACTAGTCAGCCAGAGCATGAGGTGAACTTTGAAGGTGTGGGCTTTGTTCTGTTTGAGCATATCGATAAAATCGAAACTCAATACCACACCGCAGTTAAACGGGTCGAAAAGTCAGAACAGCAAATGAGTGGCTATGTCGCTAAGACAAAGTATCGATGGGGGCTGTTTGTTTCAAGTGTGCTGTCTATTTCCGTTGTGTCGGCTGGCTGGTGGTATATACCGAATATCTGGGCCAGCTATCAGCCGCAATATAAAGCGGTTAAAGAAGTGCCAACGCTCAACAGAGAAACCTTGCCTGAGTTCGTGACGCAAACCTCCGCAGAGAATCGCCATAAGTATCAATCACAAATAGTTGAACTCTATCAACAGGCAATTGAAGAGCAGTTGGCAACATCTGTCGAGCAGCCCAATTTAGAGGTTATGAGTCAGCTTGAGGTGCTGACGCAGCTATTTGCTGAAGATCAGCGAGTAGAAGCGATTGCTCAGACTGTCGAGCAAGAGCAGCAGGTTGCTCTTGAGCAAGTCGGTTCATTTGTCGAGCGTTTCAATGAAGCGAGAACCAAAATGGCGAATATTGCATTAATGGTTAAAAATCGCCAGTGGTCTCAAGCGACGCAAGCAGCCAAATCATTAGAAAAACTCGCCATCAGCTTATCGCCAATTTATGCCCGTGTTGGTTATATCGAACGCTTAATTGAGGAACAGGAGTATCAACAGGCAGAAACTGAATTGGCAGAATTAACCGTCAGGTTGAACAACCTCAGTTGGAAAGTAGCGCAATTAAGCCAAAGTCTCGTTAATTGATTGCGAAAGATTATTTTGCATTAGACCGAATTGCTTGCACTTTGGTCAAAGGATCTATATAAATTCGGCTTTCCTTTTTTCGTGACGTATTTGAATATTTGAGGTTGGCGAATATGACGCATTTCTGGCAGCAAAAAGCTTTAGAGCAGATGACCGAGCAAGAGTGGGAGTCACTTTGCGATGGTTGTGGTAAATGCTGTTTGCACAAACTCATGGATGAAGATACCGACGAAATTTACTACACCAATGTGGCATGTAGCTTACTCAATAGTAAAACTTGTTCGTGCAAAGACTATCCGAATCGTTTTAATTACGATGAAGAGTGTACTAAGTTAACGCGCGACGATATCGAAGATTTTACTTGGTTACCTCATACCTGCGCTTACCGTCTATTGGCAGAGAAACAACCTTTACCTGAGTGGCACCCACTGATAACCGGTTCAAAATCAGCCATGCATGCCGCAGGCGAAAGCGTTCGCAATAAAGTGGTGTACGAAATCGAAGTGGTAAATTGGGAAGACCATATCTTGAATCATCCTGGTCGAGACTAGGGTAATTGCGTGTTTGTGGAGGCTTAGCTTAAGCCTCCGCTTTTAATCACCTTATCGCCATACCCAGTTTTTAACCTCGCTGCGTTCATGCACTTTCCCTCGTTAGCCCTCGCGGCACTCTTCACTCACTACTGACATAACTCTTAACTCAACTTGATTCTTTGCCGCTTCGATACGATTAGCATGTTCGCCAGCTAGTATTATCGTTAGGACAATCGAGTGAAAATTAAATCTATAATCTTTGCCATTACAACGGCAGCTCTTCTTAGTGCGTGTCAGGATGACAAAGCTCCCGCGCCAACTTATGCAACGGTGACTTCTGTAGAGCCAATTACTGAGCAGGTGCAAACTCCGCATCAGGTTTGTAAAGATATGGTTGTGACGACGCAGGCTGAGATCAAAGATGACAATAAATTGGTAGGCACATTAGGTGGAGCGGCTGCAGGTGCGGCACTTGGGAATCAGGTTGGTGGTGGGTCAGGTAAAACTATCGCGACGGCTGTTGGCACCGTGGCAGGTGCTATGACTGGCCGAAAGATCCAGGATAACGCGCAAAAGAATGATGTGATTACCACGACCCAAAGGCAATGTAATACGCAATACACCACGTCAAGTAAGACAGTAGGTTATAACGTGACCTATGATTTAGGTGGTACCGCGGTAACGGCGAAAACGACCAATAAGCCACAAGGCAACATTCTGCCAATTGTTGATGGAAAGGTTATCCTTCCAGAGTAAAATCTGAACTTGGTCGATTTTGATTTAAGCAGCCATCTCATCGGCTGCTTTTTTGTGTCATATATTGACGAAGCGATATCAATTGTTAGGGCGTAGTGGTGTAAACTCTAGGCTCATTCATATAATAAACAAATAGTTGTATTTGTCTTTTCTGAGGTAATTATGAATTTATTGTCTCACCGTAGCATTGGGTGGTATGTCAGCTTCACCTTAATGCTTAGTGTATTGTTCAGTCCGTTTTCTATCGCTGCGCAAGAAGCGTCTGTCGTTAGCACATCGAGCACCCAAACTGCGTTCAACAAAATCAACACAGACCTAAAAGAGCTCTCTGATACCCTTGCTTCATCAAGTGGTGATGAGAAAGATGCGCTGCAGCTTAAGTTGTTTCAGAAAAATGAAGAGTTACGAACGGTTCTTGCAAATGCAGTAAGACAAGGCTCTCTGCCAAAAGAGCAATTGATCGCTCAGGTCAAGATGCAACAAAGCTATTCGAAAGGTGCGACGCTATATCTTGATGAAAAAATTAAAGCGTTGAACATTAAAATCGATGACGCTAAAGATGAAGAGCGCCTATCTCTTCTCAATGAGTATCAAGAGCTTCAACACTACTTTGATAATGTCATTCAGTCGAACTGGCAAAACATAAAGTGGCTAGAACAATTAGGTGTGGAAGACGCTGAGGCAAAAACACAGTTTCGTGCTGTTGTCGCGAAACGCCTGCGCGTGGTGTCGGCTTCGGTCGAATATTTTAGCCAGCAGATTGAAGTGGTTGGTAAGCAGCTAACAGTCAGCCCTGAGTCGGAGAAGGCGAGCCTACAGCTTCACCAGTTAGTGGTTAAGCAGCGTATGAACATCGCAGTGGAAAGTCTTTCTTCCCTTATCCCTATTGCAGATCAACTTGATATTGATACGTCAGAATACAAACGTTTGATGTTCGAAGTGACGGGAAGCATTACTCAAGATTTGTTTGAAGGAAAAGTCATTCTTTCTATTGTGACTCACTGGTCGACGAATGCGTTTGATTGGCTCGGAGATAACGCGACTCAGTACATCTTCCAGCTGTTCATTTTTGTACTTCTACTGTTGGTGACTAAGCTATTAGCCAAGTTAGTGCGTAAGGTAGTCAGCAAAACCGTTGTCTCGAAAAACCTTAAGCTCTCTCAGTTGATGCAAGACTTCTTTATTGGCATGTCTGGCAACATCGTCTGGGTGATCGGTATTTTAGTCGCCTTGTCGCAAGTCGGGCTTAACCTGGCGCCAGTGTTAACGGGTTTCGGTATTGCTGGTGTGATTATCGGTTTTGCGTTGCAAGATACACTGTCTAACTTTGCTGCGGGTATGATGCTGCTGATCTACCGACCGTTTGATGTGGGTGACTTTGTTTTTGCTGGTGGCGTGGATGGTAAGGTTAGCCACATGAGCTTAGTGAATACCACGATTAAGACGTTCGATAACCAGATCATCATTATTCCAAATAGCAAGATCTGGGGGGATGTGATCAAGAACGTGACTCATGAACGCCTGCGTCGAGTTGATATGGTGTTTGGTATTGGCTATTCCGATGACTTACTTAAAGCGGAAAAGATTCTAACCGATATTGTACATGAGCATCCGGCGGTACTGAAAACGCCAGAGCCAAACATTAAGGTTCACACTTTGAATACCTCATCAGTAGATTTCATCGTTCGTCCGTGGGTAAAAACAGACGATTACTGGGACGTTTACTGGGATGTCACCAAAGAGGTCAAACTACGTTTTGATAGAGAGGGGATCTCAATTCCATTCCCACAGCAAGATGTTCATTTGCATATGGTTAAAGAGAACAATCTTATTCAAGAATAAAAAAAGAGCGCCGTCTGGCGCTCTTTTTACATCTACTGATTTCAGCACTATAACCAGATAGCCTTATAGATATCGGCCTTGGCGTTGTAAAAACTCAATCTTATAGCCGTCAGGGTCGGTAATAAAAAAGAAGGTCGCAAGATGAGCGCCGTTGTGCGCAAAGGCTTTAATATCAGACGCTTCGATACCTAACTCGACAATACGCTTATGTGCCCGCTCGATATCTTCTACACTCACCGCCAAGTGTCCGTAACCGCTCCCATGGGTGTATGGCTCAGTCTGGCTGTGGTTATGCGTAAGCTCTAATTCGAACCCGGTTTGCGCATTTGCTAAGTAGGTTAAGCTAAAGCCATCAAAGATAAATTGATCTTTGATCTCTAGTTCAAGCGCTTGTCGATAAAATTCGATTGATTGGGTAAGGTCACTGACTCTTACCATAGAGTGGATGAGTTTGGTCATAACGGCCCCTTAACTTTTGATGAGGGTAGGATAGAGGCAGAGGGAGTAGATTAGGTAGTACTAGAGTACGACATGGAAAATTTATGCTTGGCTTGCCAGATGTTCGTTAACGATGCTCATTACGTTCGTTGGCTGACGCAGATAGAGTAAGCAAGCGCAGCGTAGCAATGACGTGAAATTGCTGATTTCGCCGCTGTGAAGTAGCGCTTCTTTATAGATGGAGCTGATAAAGCGCGGTAGGGTCATCTGCTGCTGCGCGGCGATTTCCTCAAGGATTTGCCAAAAACTGGTTTCAAGTTTGATACTGGTAGCATGACCATCGATACGGATCGAGCGGGCGATGGTTTGATAGTTTTCTTGTGGTTGATGAGAAAATATTTCGCACATGTTGGTTTGCCTATGTTTTTGCTGTGCTCATTTTTATCTTCTGCTGCGGTTGAGTCAATGGTGAATTTTCTTTGGGGCCACTCAGCGAAAAAGCGATAGCGGTGATACAGGACTTGTAGACATGGACGAAAAAAGCTCACCAATTGGTGAGCTTTGAGTTAAGGAAGGAAGAATAATGGTTAGGCTGTTGCTGCGTTAGTTACCGCTTGGTTAAACTCTCCTCGCGCGAGTTGGGTCTGCTCTGACGCTTCTTGTTTGCGCTCTTGAGCTTTTGCTACCTCATCAAGAGCGATTTGCAGCTCAGTTTGTAGCTCTTGCGGTAGGTGATGATCAGAGAACTCTTCATCGCCTGAATGCTCAAGTGCGAAGGCACGAATACGTTTTTTGACACTAATCACTTTGGTTAAAGCTTCGCGTTCCAGCTCTGCTGCTTCTTGAGCGGCGTCACGGCTTCTTTCAAAGCGCGCTAACGCCATACCTTCTGAAGACCATGGATCCATTTCTGGCAGATCTTCGATGTTGATGGTTGGTTCTACGTAGTCCTCTTGATGGCGCAGGTCTAGGCTTGTTGCCCTAACCGCAGAAATCATCAACATCACTGAGATTCCAAGCAGAGGTAAACCGCCGACGATAGCCGCTGTTTGTAATGTACTTAAGCCGCCAAGGAACATCAGTACCGTTGGCAAAAAAGATAGCGTGAATGCCCAGAATAGTCGGTTCCAACGCATCGGCTCTTCTGTGACATCGTTTTGAACCACAGAAGCAAGGATATAAGAAATCGAGTCAAAAGTGGTTGCCGTGAAGATAATACATAGGATGGTAAACACCGCGATGACCGCTGTGCCCATTGGTAGGGCGTTCAGCATCGAGAAAATCGCTTTTGTTGCGCCTTCTGTATTTAGTATCCCCACGACATCGAGTTCGCCTGAAAGCTGTAACGACAGACCGTAGTTACCTAAGATCATAAAGAACAAGAAACAGCCTAAAGAACCGAAGAAAATCGAACCTGAGACCATTTGCTTAATGGTGCGTCCGCGCGAGATACGCGCAACGAACAGACCCATACTTGGCGCAAACACCAACCACCAAGCCCAGTAGAAAATGGTCCAGTCTTGAGGGAAGTGAGTGTTTTCAAAGGTACCGTAGCCACCAAATGGTTCCGCCCATGTTGCCATCACGAAGAAGTTTGACAGCATACGACCGATTGAATCGAGACCCGTTTCGAGCATGAAGATGGTTGGACCGGCAAAGAGAACAAAAGCTAATAGACCCATTGCACCCCAGAAGTTGATGTTGCTAAGCACCTTGATGCCTTTTTCCATCCCTGCGTAGGACGAGTAGGCAAAGATCGCTGTACATACAAGTAGAACTGCAATTTGGCTTAAGGTTGTTTGGGGAATGCCGAATAGGAAGTTTAGACCTTCACCGATCAGTGGTGCAGCAAGACCTAGTGTGGTTGCAGCGCCACCAAGTAAACCAAAGATAAATAATATATCGACGATTTTACCTGCTGCACCTTTAGTACGTTCTTCGCCCAGTACTGGCATTAGCGCACTTGATACTTTTAGAACAGGCTGCTTGCGTACATAGAAGAAGTAGGCAATCGGTAAGGCTGGAATAAGGTAAATCGCCCATGCAATTGGTCCCCAGTGGAACAAGCCATAGGTCGCAGCCCAGCGTACTGCCTCTTCACTGCCAGGCTCTAATTGGAATGGCGGTGATTGGTAGTAGTAGGCCCACTCTATACAACCCCAGTACAAGATACTCGCACCGATACCACCACAGAACAGCATAGCTGCCCATGATGCGGTTGCAAATTCAGGCTTTTCGTCAGGATCGCCAAGTTTAATTTGGCCCATGTCACTGAAGATGACATAAATCATGAAGAAAAATGCAGCTAGGCCTAGCGCAAGATAAAGGAAACCGAGTTTATCGGTCATAAAGCTTTTGGCAATTGCAATCCAATCAGCCCCCTGTTGCGGGAACAAAATAAGTGGAATTACAATGGTTAAGAGCAGGGCGATGGCACCAAAAAAGGTAGGTTTATCAATAAGGGAGAATGTGTTTCGCACGAAGATCTTTCCATAATTAAGAGTTCCTTGATTATGGAATGATGCGACTTCACACGACAAACGGAGTAATTTGTCGTGAGGAAAATAAAAGCTAATGGCTCAGGCGATATTGCCCTTATAAACGTTTATATCAACGCGAGTAGAATGCCACCTACGGTTGCCGCAGCGGAAAGGTATTGCCCCGCTGAGTACGAACCATCATCTTCTTCTTCAATTTTGTCTGGATGGTCCATGCCTAGAGCGCCATGAGCAAAGGATTCAACTTTATCACCGACGGTTTTGCCGTCTTCAGGTGTTGCTTTACCATCTTTTTCAATTTGTTGTAGCGCGGCCAAAAGCGCCTTTCCTTCCTCTGAAAGGGTCACTTTACTTTGCTCTACTTTAAGCGGGGCCGGTCCTGATTCTTGAGGTGCGGCAGCAGCTTGAGGCTTTACCTGCTGGGTAGGGGACAGCTTGGCTGGCTCCATTCCTACTGGGGTCATAATGATCTCCTTACATTATCCTCAGACACTTTATCGACTGCTTGGTGAAAAACTTGTGCAAAATATGCAAAATTTGTATAAAAACAATACAAGCATAAAGTGTGCCGATTTTATAGCGGGTTGGTTATATCCGATTTATCTTACAAGATGCCGGATTGAAATGGGCCCGTAAGGAGATCATTAGCAATCAAAGTGCCTATTTACACTCTAAGGTGTTATTGCGGCTAGTTAGGTGCTGATAGGCCGCCATTCGATTCTCCATTTTTACATAACGAGTAGGAGGTGCTAACACGTTGAGTATAAAGTCTTGGCCATTGTTTTCCTCGGTAAGATCTGAGTATGGAGATATGACGACGACATTGAGATTGGGGTTGCGCTTTAGAATCGACGCTTTCGTTCCCAATCCCTGTTCAGTGTGAAATTTGCCCGCAATGTGCAGTACTTGAGTCGATGGGTGCGTATCTAGGTAATGAGTAATGCTTTCTGCCATGGTCTCATCCCAGGTGATTTGAGCGGCAAATTGTTTTTCAGTTTGCTCTGGCTCGCCGTGGTGCATGGATGCCATAAACTTATCTTTATAAGGACTCGCTGAGGTATCTATTTCATTGGCTAGCAAGGCTCTCTGCTGACTATCCAACTTGTCCAAATAGCCTATCCCTTGTCGGCCGATACAGCGAACAATCGGTTTAGGAGCGTTGGCGGCAATGATGTCGAGCTTATGCTTTTTAGTGAGCTCGACGAGAGGGCGGTAGTCACTTTCGTAATTAGGCCAAGCATTGCCGTTCTTGATCAGGGTTTGCTCGCCGATTTCTCCCGCTAGATAGCTGTCGACAGTGGCTTGTTTATCTCGAGAGAATTGCTCCATCGATAGTGCAACGTCATTCTGCTGAGCCAATTGTTCTAACAGCTCTGTTTGGAACCGATGTATAGCAGAGTGTGTATGCCATTCACCAACGAGTATGACATCGGCATCGAGAATTTCATCAGGTAATGCTTGCAGAGAAATAGGCTGCTTGGCTGGTGAATAGAGTTGATAGTCGTAGAAATTACGGACAGTGGCATCAGTAGGACTTGTCGAGACTACAGAGCAGGCAGACAGTGCTAATTTACTAAAAAATATGGCAAAAAGCCGCAGCATAGAAACCTCCATTAATGATCGTAGCAATAATAATGGAGGCGCTATAATAACTCAATAGAAATGAGAATTGTTATCTATTAGTTTGTTTTACGATAAACTCGGATCATAAAATCGGCCTCACACTCATAGAGTGTAGCGGATTTGAGTTTTTCTCTTAGCTCATCTGACGCTTTCCAGGCAAAGGGTGTCATCTGCAGGAGATCGTAGGCATCACCATCGGTAAGCTGCATCACGTAGCTGAGCTTTTCTTGGCTTTCGAGTTCAAACCCTTCGATGCATTCCGCCTCTTCACTGTGTAAACGAACATCTGGGTAGATTTCATCGCGCAATTGGTAGAGGTGGCGTCCGGCAGGAGTGACGGTCACAATCACACCATCGTCAGCAACAACTCGCTGTAGCTCCTGTGCTTTACACGGTGCATAAATTCTCAACACTGCGTCTAGGCTGCAAGGTTCAAAGGGTAGGCGGTGACTAGATGCTACACTGAATGCGCAGTTTAAGTAGCGCTTAGCGGCGTAGCGAATCGCAACCTTAGAAATATCTAAGCCATACACAGTGGCATTGTCAGACTGTTGGGCTAAATGAGAGGCAACTTCTGTGGTGTAGTAACCTTCGCCACAACCGATATCTAATAATCTATGCTTGGTATCGACTAACAACTGCCCACAAAGTTCTGCCACGTACTTTTTAAGTGGTTGGTAGTGATCTTTTTCGAGGAATCGTCGACGTGCCTGCATCATCTCTTTATTATCACCTGGATCTTTTGAACGCTTGTGTTGAACCGGCATCAAGTTGATGTAGCCTTCTTTCGCTAGGTCAAAGGCATGGTTGTTTTCACAGCGATAGGTACGCTCGGTTAATGAGAGTGATTGGTGACAAAGAGGGCAGGTGTAAGACATAAATAGCTCAGATTCGATATTTGAGAGCGCAGAGTCTAGCAGGAACTGCTATGCGGAAAAAGGAATTGTTTCGGCTAGCCCTAGTCGAAACTAGGGCCAGAGATATGTTCGTTACTTACTTAGAAGATAGTGTGGTGACAAGCTGGTGGCTTTCACCCGGCTGTAGCGTTTTACCTTGTTCAATAGACGGGGCATGTAGAGTCGATTCTACACAGAGGAAGGTTTTGTAACCGTCATCTTGCATATCGCCCATACCTTGTGCACCTTCTGCCCATGGGTTCCATAGCACTGCAGAGTTATGGCCTTGATTCTCAACAACTAACGAACGGTTTAGGATCGGATCTTGAACGGTGATTTGTGCACTAGGTTGAGTGTAAACGCGATCAATCGTATCGGTTAGCTGCAGAGTTTCACCACCTTGGCAAATCTCACCGCCTTTTAGGCTATCGATGTATTCAGGGCCCATTCCTATCGTTGTCGCTTGCTCGATATCACCCACAGTTAGGTATGTGTGCAGCGCGCCAGAGAATGTCCAAGCTTGAGTATCCGTATTGGTCACATCTAGCGTAACTTTTAGCTCATCACCAACTTCAACCAATAGGTGCGCTTGGAACTGGTAAGGCCAAACGGCAAGTGTTGATTCGGACGGCAATAGACCAAGCTCAACGATTACACCGCTTTCATTCTCACGATGTTCAAGCAGTGTCCACTCGCTATTGCGTGCAAAGCCATGTGCAGGTGCAGCAATACGACCAAACCACGGCCAGCAAACTGGAATACCACCTCGCAGCGCAGCTTTGCCGTCAAAGATCGCTTGTTCACTCATCCAAATTAGGTCAGGTTGGCCTTTCGGTTGGAAAGAGACTACATGACCTCCGTGTAGACAGATACCAGCTGAAGCCTTCTCGTGAATAACGCGTACGATCTTTACATCGTCTATCTCGACGATAGTTACGTTATCAGACAGTACAGTCAATGCAGGTAATTGCTCTAAATTCATTTAGTTGTCCTCAGTAAGAGAAATGACATTCCTATATTCACTCGACACAAGCGAACCAAAGAATATGATTTCGAGATTCAAATATGGCAGATACTAAAAAGGCGACTCGAGAGTCGCCTTTTACAAGATTCTGCGCTAAACGCTTATCTTAAAGTAACTACTATTTAAAGAATTACTTAGAGATGTGTGCGATTAGGTCTAGAACTTTGTTTGAGTAACCGATTTCGTTATCGTACCAAGATACAACTTTAACGAATTTGTCAGTTAGAGCAACACCAGCTTTAGCGTCAAATACTGAAGTTTGAACTTCGCCGATGAAGTCTTGAGATACAACTTGATCTTCAGTGTAACCTAGAACGCCTTTTAGTTCGCCTTCAGAAGCTTCTTTCATTGCAGCACAGATTGCTTCGTAAGATGCAGCTTCTTTTAGGTTAACAGTTAGGTCAACTACAGAAACGTTAGCAGTTGGTACGCGGAAAGCCATACCAGTTAGAAGGCCGTTTAGTTCTGGAAGAACAACGCCTACCGCTTTAGCAGCACCAGTTGAAGATGGGATGATGTTCTGAGAAGCACCACGACCACCGCGCCAGTCTTTAGCTGAAGGACCGTCTACAGTTTTTTGAGTTGCTGTAGTAGCGTGAACTGTAGTCATAAGACCAGATTCGATACCGAACTTGTCGTTAAGAACTTTAGCTACAGGCGCTAGACAGTTAGTAGTACAAGAAGCGTTAGAAACGATGTCTTGACCAGCGTAAGTTGAATCGTTTACGCCCATAACGAACATTGGAGTTGCGTCTTTAGAAGGACCAGTAAGAACAACTTTCTTAGCACCAGCAGTGATGTGCTTACGTGCAGTCTCGTCTGTTAGGAAAAGACCAGTTGCTTCAGCTACAACGTCAACGTCGATAGCATCCCATTTTAGATCTTCTGGGTTACGCTCTGCAGTAACACGTACAGTCTTACCGTTAACGATTAGGTTACCACCTTCAACTTCAACAGTACCGTTGAAACGGCCGTGAGTTGAATCGTACTTAAGCATGTATGCCATGTACTCTACGTCGATTAGGTCGTTAATACCTACTACTTCGATGTCGTTACGCTCTTGCGCTGCACGGAAAACGAAACGGCCGATACGGCCAAAACCGTTAATACCTACTTTGATAGTCATTATAGTTGCTCCACAACTTAATTTCTGATTAAAGATAACTGGTAGTAAAATTACAGAATCCAGTCAAAATCTGCAACTGATAATCGGACTTAACTTGTTTAAAGTCAAAAAAAAGCGTCGCTTTTTTTCACAATTAGTCGCAAATGGTCATCTTTTGAACGGATTACTGGTTTTTTCCCTAACCAGTTGACGTAAAATAGTGGACGACGCTGACAGCTGTGCTGAAAGTTTAACCATCCTGTTATGGTGTCAAAGTATGTGCTACAAAGGTTGTCGTTCGCAAGTTTTTCGCGAAAAAAGTCATAATAAAAAATGAGAATACGGAGAAATAGTGTTGTGAAACAGAAGGTAGAGAAGGTCGTGAAGCCTGATGAACACTGGCGTGAGGCCTTATCTGATGAAGAGTATCGAGTCTGCAGGGAACAAGGGACTGAAGCCCCGTTTAGTGGCAAACTTCTGCATAATAAAGCGACAGGTATCTATGCCTGTACATGCTGTAAAACCCCCCTATTTATATCTGATAACAAGTATGACTCAGGTTGTGGTTGGCCAAGTTTCGATGCCCCTATTAACGATGGGGCTATTCGTTATTTAGAAGATCTTAGTCACGGAATGACTCGAACAGAGATCAGATGTGCAGCCTGTGATAGTCATTTAGGTCACGTTTTTCCTGATGGACCGAAAACAACTGGTGAAAGGTTCTGTGTTAATTCCGTGTCGTTAATTTTCAACAATTCACAAAAAAGCGGTGAATAAACCACCGCTGTTTGTTTCATCCTTACAACATTCAAGTCACTATTTGAATTTTGGCACCATGTTGGCGTTGAAGGTGCCACTATTAATGGCATCTTCTAACTGCTCAGCAATATCGTCTAACTGTTGATAGGTACTTTTGTCGAATCCGTAAAGCAGTTGCAGTTCGCTGGTTGACGCGATAGGTACCTCGTACCTTTGTGCAACCATGGTCCAGATGTAGGCTTCTTTTTTGGTATCCAGTCGATAAGTTGTACTGGCCAGCGACTTAAATACTTCGGTATTAATTGTATTGCGATTAGTTAACTCTAACGCACGCAGTAATAAAGTACGGGTTTTGTTTTGATCTCGACTGGTATAGAAAGTCGCGAGTGCATACTGCATTTCAGCGGTTTCCAAAGCAGGCGAGCCTTCTAACTGTAAAAAGCTACGTCTTGCTTGGTCACTGCCGGTCTGACTCCACAAAAAGTAATAAGCTTGAGGGGAATTCGATTTCTCGAGTGCTATGACGATCGACTCCAAGTCATCCGACGCGTTTACCAAAGCATCAAATCGACGCTGTTTTAAACCTGATTGATCAATCGGCTGTATTTGCGAGGCAAGTTCTAAACACTTTTTATACTCGGCAAGGTGAAGGTACTCTTTGATCTTATTGTCATCAGTAGGGTTTTTGAGTACTTCGAAGCGGTGCCATATTAAATCTGTTCTAGGTATCCGGCATTGGCCATCGCCCATGTTGAGCCGCTCACATTGTAGTGATGGGTTGGAGCTACATAGCTGCTCAGTATTCTTGTTACTTTCAAAACAGCCAACAAGGCCAAAGCTTACACTTATCAGTGTGAGTACTTTTAGTGATTTCATAGTGTCGTTGCTTGTGATCCGTTACACTTAATTATTGCTGTTATCTTGACTCAGCCTGCTAGCCAGTTAATGTTCGTCTATCTTTTTTGACGAATTAGGATTTTCCATGGACGCAGAGCAGTTAATCAATGCCATCACACCAGAGGCTTATGAGCGTCTACTATTTGCTGTAGAAACAGGAAAGTGGCCTGAGGGTACTCTACTTTCACAAGAGCAGCGAGATTCTTGTATGCAAGCTGTGATGTTGTATCAATCTAAGCATAATTCAGAAGCGCAACATATGACAGTTGCACAGGGTGGGGAAATTAGCTTTAAGTCTAAAGCTGAGCTGAAAAAGCAATTTCAGCAGGGGCAAGATGACATTGTGCGAGTCAACCCAAACAAAGAATAGTAAAAAGGCAGGTTGAACCTGCCTTTTTCGTCATTAGCCGCAGCACTTTTTGAATTTCTTACCGCTGCCGCAAATACAAGGATCATTACGTCCTACTTTGAGGTTTTGTATCGATTGGTTTAACCTAGGATCTTCAACTTCTTGATTCGGAAATGTTCCGTCAATGTAGTACCACAAGTCATTCTCGCGAACAAAGCGAGAACACTCTTCTAAGCAATATTCATTTCCGCCTTCTTGAAAGAAAGCTTTAAAAGTAACGAAGCCTTCATTCTCATTCGCGCCATTAGCCGTGCTGATCACTTCTAATCTACGCCAGTCACTCTCTATGGATTCTGCAATGCCTTCTCGTTGATCTTGGGCATGGCAGCTTGGGTGATAGGTGTTAACTACATAGTCGACTAGGCCTTGCACATGGGCACTGTAGCGAGAACGCATCAACTTTTCCGGAGTTGTAGCGAGTGCATGGTCATTATGTATTGGTTCACAGCACTGGCTGTATTCCAACGCGTTTCCACATGGACAAGAGGTCATAACCACTCCATTAATTTGTTTTCACAGAAAGTAAGTCAGCAGTCCATTTGACCGACGCGTCGTAGCATTCACTTAAGGCGTTTTGATCTAAACCAATAGCCTGACAGCGTTGCTGTACTTTGTCCCATTCAGCTTTCTCATATGCTTTGGTCAAAATAAGGATGTCACCAAGTACACCTTCATTTTGGGTGATCGCGAGTTTGATCGATTCATCGACGGAAATCTCATCGAGAATCTGTTCTAACGGTCTGTCTAACAAGCTATCGAGTAACGAAAACATACCAGTTAGAAATGCCTGTCCTGACTCTAGCTTGTGATTCAAACGTGAGCCAATCAGTTCACAATATCTTGCGCGTTGGATGGAGAGCCCATAGAGGTAATCGGGTTTACTGTCTTGCGTTGAGGCCAGAGCGACTAACGAGATAAATTTGCGAAGTTTATCTTCACCCAAATATACCAATGCTTGCTTGAACGATTGAATACGTGTTTTCACAATTGAAGAGGAATTGACGAATGTCAGTAGCTTATATGACATGGTCAGATCTTTACTGATCAACGATTCGATTGCGCTGTAATTGATGTTCTCTTTTGAAATCTCGGTTAGAAGCTGCACTACTGTCATAAAGGCTGGTTCTAGCGACTTTCTAGAAATCATTTCGGGTTT
Organism: Vibrio hepatarius; assembly: GCF_043642085.1. Taxonomy (GTDB): domain Bacteria; phylum Pseudomonadota; class Gammaproteobacteria; order Enterobacterales; family Vibrionaceae; genus Vibrio; species Vibrio hepatarius_C. The sequence continues at coordinate 422,818 of NZ_JBHZSA010000004.1, forward strand.
ACTAAAGAAATACCCTTGAAAATAATCAAAACCGGCTGTTTTGGCTTGTTCGAATTCTTCGTAGGTTTCAACTTTTTCGGCTAAGAATTCAATCTTTGAACCACTAAGGCGCAACATAAACATACGCGCTTTTTCAATCGGCACTTGGCGGATATCAAACTTAATGATTGATACATAAGGTAAGAAGGCTCGCCACTCTTTACTCGGAATAAAGTCGTCTAAGGCAATTTTGTAGCCTAACTGCGACATTTCTTTTACGACCGCAAGTAACTCTTCTGTAGGAGGGCAGTCTTCTAAAATTTCAACGACAAGATTGTCCGACGGGAAAAGAGTTGGGACCTTGTTAATTAAGCTTTGGTAAGGAAAGTTAACAAAGCCAAGTTTGTCTCCAAGTGTCTCATAATGCGTTGAGAGAAAATGATCGGACAGTAAACGGCTAGTTGCGTGTTCAGGGTCGATTTCTGGAAACGTATTTTGTGGCCCATCTCTAAACAGTAGCTCATAGCCAAGCGTGTGTTTATCTTTGTCTAGAATAGGTTGCCTAGCAATATAAGAGTATTTCAAGGTATATACCGCGCTCCGAGTAATATTATTCGAATATCAGCTGACCTAAGGGCAGCTATAACTGGCTTAAGGCGAAGTTTTATTGACCAAATGGTCGTTGTTGTAACTCGAAAGAATCTTTATCGTACACCAGTACTGAACCCTGTGTATACCAGTCGCCTAACACTATTCTAGTACAGTTGTTTCCATCTTTATCAAATCGATGAATGTTTGGTCTATGGGTGTGGCCGTGGATCATGAGATCGACATTATGCTCGCCCATGACGCGTTCTACTTCGTCCTGAGTGACGTCCATAATCTCAAGTGATTTTGTCTGCTTGTCTGTCTTAATGTCGGTCTGGACTTTGCTGACGATCTTCTTTTTGATGAACATTGGGATGCGGTTAAATACCCATTGAAGCCATGGTTGATGAACTTTAGCTCGGTATTCCAAATACTTTACGTCTTCAGTACAAAGAGTGTCGCCATGCAAAATGATCGCTTGCTTGCCATATAAGTCGATGACAGTTTCATCCCCAAGAAGGGTCACACCTGTCTGCTTAGCGAAGCGTTTGCCAACCAGAAAGTCCCGATTACCTTGGGTGAAATAGCAAGGGATACCAAGGGCGGTCAGAGCCTTAAATTCATTTCTGATGAGAGTGGCAAAGTCAGATCGATCATCATCACCGACCCAAAACTCAAAAAGGTCGCCTAATACATAAAGCGCCTCAGCATGAATGGCTTCTTCTCGCATGAAACGGACAAAGCATTGATTGATGTCTGGTGTGGCGGGGGAGAGGTGTAGATCAGAGATAAATAGTGTGGTCATAGTTATTTAGCAAGAGAGCGCATCACGATGCGCTCTCTAAATCCAAGATTATTCTTCGATTGTTGTACCTGTAATTAGTACGTCTTCTAGTGGTACATCTTGGTGCATGCCGTAAGAACCAGTGCTCACGCCTTTGATCTTTTCAACGATGTCCATACCTTCGATTACTTCACCGAATACACAGTAACCCCAACCATCTAGGCTTTCGCTACGGAAGTCTAGGAATGTGTTGTTGTTTACGTTGATGAAGAACTGAGAGCTTGCTGAATGCGGCTCCATAGTACGAGCCATAGCAAGTGTACCTACTTTGTTGCTCAGACCATTGTTTGCTTCGTTTTTGATCGGTGCGCGAGTTGGCTTTTCACGAAGGCCAGACTCCATGCCGCCACCTTGAATCATGAAACCATCGATAACACGGTGGAATAGTGTGTTGTCGTAGAAACCATCACGGCAGTACTGTAGGAAGTTTGCACTTGTTTCTGGCGCTTTTTCATCATTTAGTTGAATTTTGATGTCACCAAAATTTGTGTGAAGGGTGATCATGATTTTGTCCTTTACATAGGTTTTTGACTTGAGCCCAAGATTCTATCGTAACTTTTCAGACATTAATACGTGAAAAGTTAGGGTTGAGACCTGAGTATAGGTGCTATTGATGCCTTTTTGAGCGTTTGAGGGATTACGAAACTGGGCGTGAGTTGGTATACTGATGCACTATTTTATTTCACCCAATTATTAGATAGAGATCATGTTAAAGATATATAACACACTCACAAGACAGAAAGAGGAATTCAAACCAATCACTGCCGGAAAGATCGGTATGTATGTCTGTGGGGTAACCATCTATGATCTCTGTCATATTGGTCACGGTCGTACCTTCGTCTCTTTCGATGTGGTCTCTCGTTACCTGCGTTACCTAGGCTATGACCTAACGTTTGTTCGCAATATTACAGACATCGATGACAAGATCATCAAACGTGCGAACGAAAATGGTGAATCGTGCGACTCACTAACAGAGCGCTTGATTGGCGAAATGCATGCAGACTTTGATGCGCTAAACATGAAGCGCCCTGATGTAGAACCTCGTGCGACTGAATACATTAAAGAGATCATTGAGCTAGTTGAAACGCTGATCGAACGCGGTTTTGCCTACGTTGCGGACAACGGTGACGTGATGTTTGAAATTGCTAAGTATGATGAGTACGGCAAGCTTTCTGGTCAAGATCTAGAACAACTTCAAGCGGGTGCGCGCGTTGAGATTGAAAGTGCAAAACGCAGCTCACTAGACTTTGTACTTTGGAAAATGTCTAAGCCAGGTGAACCTACGTGGGAATCGCCATGGGGCCCAGGTCGTCCGGGTTGGCACATTGAGTGTTCTGCAATGAACTCATCAATTCTAGGTAACCACTTCGATATTCACGGTGGTGGCTCGGATCTTCAGTTCCCGCATCACGAGAACGAAATCGCACAATCATGCTGTGCACATGGCACTCAGTACGTAAATACTTGGATGCACAGCGGCATGGTAATGGTTGACCGCGAGAAAATGTCTAAATCTCTAGGCAACTTCTTCACTATCCGTGACGTTCTAGGTCATTACGATGCTGAAACAGTGCGTTACTTCCTAATGTCTGGTCACTACCGTAGTCAACTGAACTACAGCGAAGATAACCTAAACCAAGCTCGCTCTGCTCTTGAGCGTCTATACACGTCATTACGAGGTTTAGATTTAACGGTCGCTGTAGCTGGTGGTGAAGAGTACGTAGCGCGCTTTAATGATGCGATGAACGATGATTTCAATACACCTGAGGCTTACTCAGTGCTATTTGATATGGCTCGTGAAATCAACCGTCTAAAAGCGGAAGACGTTGCAGCAGCAAGCAGCCTAGGTGTAACAATGCGTCAGTTAGCTGATGTGATTGGTATTCTGCACCAAGACCCAGAAGCGTTCCTAAAAGGTGATGCAGGCAACGATGATGAAGTGGCTGAAATCGAAGCACTTATCAAACTGCGTAACGATAGCCGTGCATCGAAGGATTGGGCAAATGCAGATATGGCACGTGATAAGCTGACTGAAATGGGTATCGTACTAGAAGATGGCCCAGAAGGCACAACGTGGCGTCGTAAGTAAGCGTTAAGCTAAGAATCTTTAAGGGCTGTTTATTCAGCCCTTTTCTTTAAAATTTTATAAATCTTTATACAGGTATTAATCAGTGGCTCAGATGTACTTCTATTACTCGGCAATGAATGCGGGTAAATCAACCACTCTTCTTCAATCTTCATTTAACTACCAAGAGCGAGGCATGACGCCAGTAATCTTTACTGCAGCATTAGATGATCGCTACGGTATTGGTAAAGTTAGCTCTCGAATTGGCCTACAATCTGATGCACAGCTCTTTAATGGTGAAACTGATCTATACAAAGAAGTGGCAGCTCTCAATGAAGTAGAGAAGCGTCATTGTATCTTGATTGATGAGTGTCAGTTCTTATCAAAACAGCAGGTTTACCAATTAACAGAAGTGGTGGACAAACTGCATATCCCGGTACTTTGTTACGGCCTACGTACTGATTTCTTAGGTGAACTTTTTGAAGGTAGTAAGTACCTGCTTTCATGGGCAGACAAGCTGGTTGAGCTAAAAACCATTTGTCACTGCGGCCGTAAAGCGAACATGGTAATCCGTACCGATGAGCATGGTGTTGCGATTGCTGAAGGTGACCAAGTTGCAATTGGCGGCAACGACCGTTACGTGTCTGTATGTCGTCAGCACTACAAGGAAGCACTGGGTAAGTAAGTTAAGGCTTCTTGGAACTTATGGGCAGGTGGTGTTTCACAAGCCGCTTAGTTTAGCTAAGTAGTTAGTGGTTGGTTCGTCATGAATCCGCATGCATGTTACGCACCACCAACCCATGAATTCATTAATGTGCCTGAATGTAGGTAGTGGATATCCTGCAATGATGACTAAGCTACCACAGACAAAAACAAAAAAGCGAAGCACTAGGCTTCGCTTTTTTGTTGTATTCGACTAATTCGGATTGCGCTAGGCAGTCACAGATTAACGAGCACGGAAGACGATGCGACCTTTAGATAGATCGTATGGAGTCATCTCTACAGTTACTTTGTCACCAGTAAGAATACGGATGTAGTTCTTACGCATTTTACCAGAGATGTGAGCAGTAACTACGTGACCGTTTTCTAGCTCAACACGGAACATTGTGTTTGGAAGAGTATCAAGGACAGTGCCTTGCATCTCAATTACGTCTTCTTTAGCCATTTAATCCTCTTTTAAAAATGGACAATCTTTACCGGGGGAATAATGCCGATAAAAATGAATTAAGTAAAGTTGGGGCGTATTCTACCCTTGCCAACGCTGATTTACTAGCCTTTGATGACGTTGAAAGCGGACTTTGTAGTTCATCGCTGGGCATTCATCGATTTGATAGCCTAAATAGAGCCACTGTTTACCTTGTTGCTGACAATATTCTAATTGGAATAGTACGCCTAACGTACCAAGTGATAGCTCGTAGTCTGGGTCAAAAAAGGTATAAAAAGCACTGGCACTATTCGACAAAATATCAGTGACCGCAATAGCGACCAATTTATCTTGGTCGTAGATGTGCAGGTATTGAGTATTTAGCCAAGCGCAGGTAGAAAAAGAGGCAAATTCCTCTTTCTTAGGTGGATACATGGAGCCACTCTGGTGACGCGCTTCAATATAGCGCGCATAAAGCTCGAACCAATTCTCATCCATCTCTGATTTCAACTGCCAGCTATAATCTTTTGCCTTGCCATATAGACGTTTTTGGCTTTTTGACTGCGTGAAATCGGGAACAGACACGCGTAAAGCTTGGCAAGATTGGCATTGGTCACAATGGGGTTTGTATATGGTGTCTCCACTACGACGAAACCCATTGGCAAGCAGCACTTCATAGCTTGACCCACAATGCATCCCAGGGTCGAGCGCAACGGCAACTCTTTCCTGTCTGTCGGTTAAATAACTGCATGGATGACAATCAGTTAAGCCGATACGAATTTGTTGTAGATCAGAACTCATTCTGCTCCTCTGAGGTTTGGATTAACCATTGTTTGGTAAAACAGCTCGGTTGTAGTGGCTGACTCTTAAAGGATAGCAGTCTTTGTATGAAATCATCACGTTCAAGCTCATTTGCTCCCATAGAGGCTAGGTGAGGATTCATCACTTGGCAATCAATGAGTTGTCCGCCATGTTTTTGAAAATGTTCGCAAAAGTACCACAAGGCAATTTTTGATGCGTTAGTTTCAAGGCTAAACATGGACTCACCGCAAAAGAGTTGGCCGATCGAAATACCATATAAACCCCCAATAAGAGTATTGTCACGCCAAACTTCAACAGAGTGGCAATGACCTTGCGTTGCTAATGCTTTATACGAAACACACATCTCTTCATTGAGCCAAGTCTCTTCGGCGGCTCTGGTCGAAGCGCAGTAATCAATAACAGCATCCGTCGCCTGATTGATGCTCACTCGGTATTGCTGCTTTCTTTGAAACTTTTTGAGACTTCTTGACGGTTTAAATGTCTTAGGAGTAAAGGTTGCTCTCGGAGAAGGGCTCCACCATAAAATCGGCTCACCGGGCCCGTACCAAGGGAATATGCCATTTTGGTACGCAAACAATAGTCGCTCTGGACTTAAATCTCCACCAACAGCTAATAAGCCGTTTGGATCGACAAGCGCATCGAACGGAGAAGGGAACCAAATTTCGTCGGAGTCGAGTTCAGTGAGATACAATGCCATTAAAATATAGGAGACAAGAAATGAAGAAATTATTGTGGATCATATTGGTTTTTCCTCTTATTGCCAATGCAGCGTACCAAAGAAATACCGCAAGGCCGGTTAATCAGGTGCTGTTTGGCAGTGTCGATACGGTACGTTATATCACTCAACAAGATATTGTGAAATCACAAGGCAGTGGTTGGGAAACACTACTGGGCGCTGTCGTAGGCGGCGTCATCGGTAATCAATTTGGCGGTGGAACGGGTAAAGAGGTCGCAACAGCGGTCGGTGCGGTTGCGGGAGCTGGTGTTGCGAGAAATCATGCTAATCAAGAGTATCGTATTGAATATAAACTGGTTGAGATCTTGATTAAGACTGAGGATGGCAAGCTGATTGACGTGATACAAGATGTCGATTCAAACATGCTGTTCGAACGTGGCGATAAGGTTCGTATTCTCTATTTTGATGATGGAGTACGGGTTGATAAAGAGTATTAATGCGCTTCAGAGCTGACCATATAATTATTCAGTTTTTATCATGCTTTTGCTCTGGTTTTAACGAAGCTTTTTAGATAGGCTGCAAGTACGAAGAATTTTCATCGTCTCGTTTAGGAAGGCGAGGTGAGCAAGGAATAACGATTTTAATGGAAAGCCTTACGTTACAACCTATCAATAAAGTCAATGGTGAGGTCAACTTACCAGGTTCAAAAAGTGTCTCAAACCGAGCGCTGCTGCTTGCGGCTTTAGCAAGTGGTACTACACGCTTAACTAACCTTTTAGACAGTGATGATATTCGTCACATGTTAAACGCTCTCACTAAGTTGGGCGTTAATTACTCTTTGTCAGAAGATAAAACCGTCTGTGAAGTTGAAGGCTTAGGCAAGCCATTTGATGCTCCAGAAGCTCTTGAGCTCTTTTTAGGTAACGCAGGAACGGCAATGCGCCCACTTGCTGCTGCATTATGCCTTGGCCAAGGTGAGTATGTACTTACGGGTGAGCCACGCATGAAAGAGCGACCAATTGGTCACTTAGTTGATGCACTTCGTCAAGCTGGCGCAGAAGTCGAGTACCTAGAAAACGACAACTACCCACCACTTAAGATCTACGGAACAGGTCTAAAAGGCGGTACTGTTGAAATTGATGGCTCGATCTCTAGCCAATTTCTGACTGCGTTTTTGATGTCAGCGCCTTTGGCACAAGATGATGTCACTATCAAAATTATCGGTGAACTGGTTTCTAAGCCTTACATTGATATTACGCTGCACATCATGGCGCAATTTGGTGTTGAAGTAGAAAATAACGATTACCAAGAATTTGTGATCCGTAAAGGCCAGTCGTATGTGGCTCCGGGCGATTTCCTGGTAGAGGGTGACGCATCCTCGGCTTCATACTTCTTAGCTGCTGCAGCGATTAAAGGTGGCGAAATTAAAGTCACGGGTATTGGTAAAAACAGTATTCAAGGCGACATTCAGTTTGCAGATGCACTAGAGAAAATGGGTGCCGAAATTGAGTGGGGCGACGACTATGTAATTTCCCGTGTCGGTGAGCTTAAAGCTGTTGATTTAGACTTCAACCACATCCCTGATGCGGCGATGACGATTGCGACTACAGCCCTGTTTGCGAAAGGCACGACAGCTATTCGTAACGTCTACAATTGGCGAGTAAAAGAAACTGACCGTTTAGCCGCAATGGCGACTGAATTACGCAAAGTTGGCGCGGAAGTGGAAGAAGGTGAAGACTACATCGTGGTCACGCCGCCAGCGAAACTAATCCACGCTGCGATCGACACGTATGATGACCACCGCATGGCGATGTGTTTCTCTCTGGTCGCACTAAGTGATACGCCGGTAACGATTAATGACCCGAAATGTACTTCGAAGACCTTCCCGGATTACTTCGAAAAATTAGAAGGTCTGAGCTCGTAACAGGCTGAGAGAGTTAAGGGTTCAATATACCGTCATTCAAAACCAAAAAGGGTTGGCCCAGTGTGCCAACCCTTTATCTTTTCGTCTTAGTTAACTTTCTAACCTAAATTCTTTTGATAAGTGGTGCGCTAGATATTTAAACATATTGAATACAGCGGTAGTCTTAGGCGTCGGTAGGCCATTGTCATCGAGGAAATAGTTGCCTTTAAAGACTAAGACGCCTTCTTTCTCTTCGACGCTGTCAGTACGCATTCCTTCGATGTAGTCGTCATGGTCTTGGATAATATGGTTAGCAATCATTAACAGTTCTGATTGAGAAATGACTTTTTTGTCGTTCATGGAAAATACCTTTGTAGACTAGCTTCTATTGTAAGAAGTGGTGACAAAATTGTAGGGATATCAAAATAAAATTCAAATGCGATAGATCAAGTCAATCAGTACTGGTAAACCGCAAACAGTAAAGTTGTTTTGTGACTGGTGGCAAAAAACGTCGTCTTCGGTTGGCATCAATAATCTTATGACGTTTAGTATGTGACGCTTTCCAGACCTCTCGATTTTGTTCAAGTAAACCATTAGCGTGAGAAAGGCGATAACTATTTGCTGACATCGTTGATTTGTCGAGCAGTCACGATAGAAATTTAAAAAAGATATTGATCTTCTTGTAATCTCGCTCAATAGTAAAAAAAGAAGCAAAGTATTAAGTATGTTGTGCGATAATTCGCATTCAATAAAGGACACTTGAGTCAATTATGGGTAAGTCACTGGTTATTGTGGAGTCGCCGGCCAAAGCGAAGACCATCAATAAGTATTTAGGTAAGGACTTTATTGTTAAGTCCAGTGTAGGTCACGTTCGTGATCTACCGACTGCTGGCCAAAGCACTGGCCAGAAGGCAGCCGCGGTTTCGACCAAGGGCTTAAGCGCTGAAGAAAAAGCACGAATTAAAAAAGAAAAAGATCGTAAATCGCTGATCAAGAAAATGGGTATCGACCCATATCATGGCTGGGAAGCGAATTACCAAGTATTGCCAGGTAAAGAAAAAGTTGTTGCTGAACTGCAAAAGCTAGCTAAAGACGCTGATAGCGTTTACCTCGCAACCGATTTGGATCGCGAGGGAGAGGCTATCGCTTGGCACCTTCGTGAGATCATCGGCGGCGATGAAGAGCGATACAAACGCGTTGTATTCAACGAAATTACCAAAAATGCTATCCAGCAGGCGTTCGAGAAACCGGGCGAACTGAGCATGGATGGTGTTAACGCACAGCAAGCACGTCGTTTTATGGACCGTGTTGTAGGCTTTATGGTGTCCCCTCTTCTGTGGAAGAAAGTGGCACGTGGTCTATCTGCTGGTCGCGTACAATCGGTAGCGGTGAAGCTACTGGTTGAGCGTGAGCGTGAAATCAAAGCTTTTGTCCCTGAAGAGTTCTGGGATATCCACGCCGACACTAAGACGCAAGACAAAACGGACTTCCGTCTGCAAGTGTCGCAAAAAGAAGGCGTGGCATTTAAGCCTGTTAACGAAGCTGAGACTAAGTCTGCGATTGCGGTACTTGAAAACGCTCGCTACGAAGTGTGTAAGCGTGAAGACCGACCAACGTCGAGCAAACCTTCTGCTCCGTTTATTACGTCTACGCTACAGCAAGCGGCGAGTACTCGCTTAGGTTACGGCGTTAAGAAAACAATGATGCTAGCTCAGCGTTTGTATGAAGCGGGCTACATTACTTATATGCGTACCGACTCAACTAACTTGAGCTCTGAAGCGGTAGAGACAGTTCGTGGCTTTATCGGCGAACAGTATGGTGATGCTTACCTTCCAGCTAAGCCAAATGTCTACGGAAGCAAAGAAGGTGCACAAGAAGCGCACGAAGCGATTCGTCCTTCAGATGTGGCAGTCAAAGCGGATGACCTAAAAGGTATGGAAGCGGACGCACATAAGCTCTACTCACTGATTTGGAATCAATTTGTGGCATGTCAGATGACGCCAGCAAAATACGATTCAACAACGGTAAGCGTTAAAGCTGCTGAGTACACGCTCAAAGCCAAAGGTCGAATTCTTAAATTTGATGGTTGGACACGTGTTCAGCGCCCTCTAGGTAAAAACGAAGACCAAATTCTGCCAGCGGTTCAAGTGGGTGACACGATTGACCTAGTTAATCTTGATCCTAAGCAGCACTTCACTAAGCCACCTGCACGCTTTACTGAAGCTGCATTAGTTAAAGAGCTTGAGAAGCGTGGTATTGGCCGTCCTTCGACGTATGCTTCAATCATTTCAACGATTCAAGACCGTGGTTATGTGAAAGTAGAACAGCGTCGTTTCTATGCTGAGAAAATGGGTGAGATCGTAACTGACCGTCTAGATGGCAGTTTTGATGACCTTATGAACTATGAGTTCACTTCTCGTATGGAAGAAAAGCTTGACCAAATTGCTGAAGGTGAAGCGAACTGGAAAGGTGTGCTAGACGACTTCTTTACAGACTTCACTGGTGACTTAGTGAAAGCTGAGGCGGATGAAGACGAAGGCGGCATGAAGCCTAACCATATTGTTTACACTGACATCGAATGTCCTACGTGTTCGCGCCCTATGGGTATTCGCACGGCTTCGACAGGTGTTTTCCTTGGTTGTTCAGGTTATGCGTTACCACCAAAAGAGCGTTGTAAAACAACGATCAACCTTGGTGACGAAGATGGCATCATCAATGTTCTAGAAGAAGACGTCGAAACTGCGGCTCTTCGTGCGAAGAAACGTTGCCCGATCTGTGAAACGGCAATGGACGCTTACCTAATCGATGAAAAGCGTAAGATGCATGTTTGTGGTAATAACCCGAACTGTGATGGCTACATTGTCGAGCACGGTGAATTTAAGGTTAAAGGCTACGATGGTCCAGTTGTCGAATGTGACAAGTGTGGCAGTGACATGGAGCTTAAGAACGGCCGCTTTGGTAAGTATATGGACTGTACCAGCCAAGAGTGTAAGAACACGCGCAAGATCCTTAAAAATGGCGAAGTAGCGCCACCCAAAGAAGATCCTGTGCACTTGCCTGAATTACCATGTGAAAACTCAGACGCATATTTTGTTCTGCGTGATGGCGCGTCAGGCTTGTTCCTAGCGGCAAGTACTTTCCCTAAATCGCGTGAAACTCGTGCGCCTCTAGTGGAAGAGTTGGTTCGATTTAAGGATCGTATCTCACCGAAATTCCATTATTTAGCCGATGCGCCAGTTAAAGACCCAGATGGTCTACCTATGGTTGTTCGCTTTAGCCGTAAATCAAAAGAGAATTACGTGCGCTCGGAAGTGGATGGCAAGCCTTCAGGCTACACAGCGTTGTATGTAGAAGGTAAATGGGAAATTACCGATAAGCGTAAGAAGCCTGCTAAAGCGAAAAAATAGAGCAGGAAATCGCAAATAAAAAGCAGCCAATATGGCTGCTTTTTTTGTGTGCCGAATGATCATCGGTTTTCATACTAATGAGATCTAGTCTCAGTAATCGTATTTTAATCACCGCTAATGTAAAGATAATCAATATCAGCTTTGACAATGTGTTGCATAGATTCTATTGATCTTAATGAACTATGGAAGGGCGTCATGACACAGAGACTGAAGCTACTGTTGTTGATAGTGATGAGCAGCGTGACGTTTGTTGCTGCGGCATACACTGTTTCTAAGCAAGTGATCGATGAAATCGTTGCTGACTTGCTATGGAAATATGCGCAGGTGTCTGCTCGCTATGATGCAGAAACCCTTCTAAGGCCAATCATTAAAGAAGTTGAATTAGTCAAACAGCTGTCTAGTCACCCCAATATCACCTCATGGGGTTTTCATAGTGATGATGATGTATACCGTTCTGTGGCAGAAGACACGCTGGAGAACTACCGCTGGCAGCTTAAATCGAAAAACTTTTTTATCGCACTTGATCAAAACCTCGCCTATCACTTCAATGACGTAAAAACCGTTCGCAGTGAGACCTTCTTTCGCCATTACCTCGACCCTGCGGCGGTGTACGATACTTGGTATTTTGAACAAAAAGAGAGCCTCACCGATTTATCGGTCAACATTGCCACAGATGCTCATCTCAGTTTGACGCGCGTTTGGATCAATCAAAGCATCATTAAAAACGGCCAATTCTTAGGTATTCTCGGAACAGGGATTGAAGTCTCTGCTCTGTTTCAGCAATTGACCAATCACCACTCCTCTGCGCTGCGAACCATATTTGTTGATGCGCGGCGTCGCATTCAGCTCTCTTTTGATGGGGGAGAGGTCGGTTACCCACTCAGGGACTCGACGAATTTGAAACCTCGCTTGAGTGAAGTCATTACCGATGAGCAAGAATACCAAGCACTCGAAACCTTGATGAAAAGACAAAAAATGGGTCAAGAGTCAGAAGTGTTGATGGTGCAACAGGGAGTGGGCAGGGCGGTTGTTGCCATTCACTATATAGAGGAGCTAGGTTGGTATGAGCTCACCTTTGTCAGCATTGATGAAATGGTCCCTAGCTGGTTATCGACCTATCTCTACTTCCCTTTAGTGTTACTGACTGGGTTATTCGCTTTACTCGCTTACGTCTATTTGGTTAAACATTGGATTGCCCCTACTGAGTATCGTGAGCAGCGACTCGCTTTTCTTGCCAGAGTTCAGCCCTCTCGGCAAGATTACCAATCGAATCCTTTCGATAAATACCTAGATAAACTCGAAGAAGAATTGCGCCAAAACCGCAACGGTGTTGATAGCATGGTGGCATCACGCACCGAAGCTTTAGATAAGCTGACAGTGTTTGATGTCGTGACGCAGCTTTACAATAAACGCGGTTTAGAGCGAGAACTGAGGCTTGAGCTATCTCGCGCTAACCGTGAGCACTATCAGTTTGGATTAATTTGGATAGATGCCGGGATTTCAAAAGCAATTAAGGCCGACAGCACGAGCGAGGCATACAGCCTGTCACTTCAGATGGTGGCCGATGCCCTCCAGCAGGCAATTCGTGAGTATGATATTGCTGCGCGCTGGGCAGATGACGAGTTTTTGTTGCTGATTAGAAGCGGGCAATGCGAAACGCTGCAACAAGTGGCGACCCGGATTCAAGAGTATGTCGATGAACACCCCATGATTCCGGGTACGGATACTCGTTATGTGGGTAATTTGGCGATAGGGGGGACGCTAATTAATCCAGATATGTCATTGCAGCAAGCGCTCGCGTTAACGGATAGTTCTTTGTACATCGCCAAGTCCCAGCAAGAAGGGGCCATTTATATCCACACTCACACCTTAGAAAAGAAATCTGCGTAATTTACTCTCCCTTTTATAAAAAACATAGCCGCTCAGGTTGCGAGCAAAGTCACGTTAATGTAGGTGATATGTTAAGGCTATGTTTCTTTCAACTGGGATAGTGTGAGCTGTCTCAGGACGATAAAAAGTAATAAGTGTGCGCTTCCGAGTACAGCATATTTTAAATTGTAATCTTCTTGAAATACGATAAGTTATAATAAACCATTTGCACAAAGGGGTGAGATGGCTTACCTCACCCAGTAAAGTTTGTGATGTCGTTATAGCTGCGTATTACGCCTGCATGGAGCGGCGCGAATACTAGGAATTTTGACGGATCCCCCAATACCTGATCCGTCGCATATAAAAAATAAAATGGAGAGAAATACATGGCTGGAGTTTTGGGAATGATCCTTGCTGGTGGAGAAGGTTCACGCCTGCGTCCACTAACGGAGTCTCGTAGTAAACCCTCGGTACCGTTTGGTGGTAGCTACCGTCTGATTGATTTTGCTTTGAATAACTTCGTTAACGCGGATTTAATGCGTATCTACGTATTGACTCAATTCAAGTCTCAATCACTGTTCCATCACATGAAAAAAGGCTGGAACATCAACGGAATCACAGACCGATTCATCGACCCAATCCCTGCCCAAATGCGTACGGGTAAACGCTGGTATGAAGGTACCGCGGACGCGATTTATCAAAACCTACGCTTTATGGAGTTATCAGAACCGGATCAAGTTTGTATCTTTGGTTCTGACCACATCTACAAAATGGATATCAAGCAGATGCTGGATTTCCATAGCGAAAAAGAAGCGTCGCTAACCGTTTCAGCACTGCGCATGCCACTTTCTGAAGCCTCTCAGTTTGGCGTGATTGAAGTCGACGAAGAAGGACGAATGGTAGGTTTTGAAGAAAAACCTGCGAACCCTAAATCTATTCCAGGTGACCCAGAGCATGCCCTTGTCTCGATGGGTAACTATGTTTTTGAAGCTCAGACGCTATTTGCTGAACTTATCGAAGATGCTGATAACCCTGACTCTTCACACGATTTTGGCAAAGACATTATCCCGAAAATGTTCCCACGTGGTGATGTGTTTGTGTATGACTTCAGTACCAACCGCATTACGGGTGAGAAAGAAGAAGTTTACTGGCGCGATGTCGGTACTATTGATGCTTACTGGCAGGCGCACATGGACTTGCTTGAGAAAGATGCACCATTCTCTCTCTACAACCGTAAATGGCCACTACACACTTACTATCCGCCACTACCACCGGCAACGTTTACCGACTCAGATAATGGCCGTGTCCAAATCATTGATAGCTTAGTGTGTAACGGTAGCTATGTTCGTGGTTCACGTATCGAAAAGTCAGTGTTAGGTTTCCGCAGTAATATCGCATCAGCATGTGACATCAGTGAAAGTATTCTGTTAGGTGACGTGAAGGTCGGTGAAGGCTGTGTATTACGCCGTGTAATCGTGGACAAAAATGCCGATATCGCCCCAGGAACACAGATTGGTGTTAACCTAACGGAAGACAAAAAACATTACCACGTCTCGGACGACGGTATCGTAGTTATTCCTAAAGGAGCTAGAGTTGGCTACTAAGAATTTATCCATTCTCTTTGTAGCATCGGAAGTTGAAGGTTTAATCAAAAGTGGTGGCTTGGCTGATGTAGCCAAGGCACTGCCTGAAGCGCTTCATACTCTCCAACAAGATGTTCGTATTACATTGCCTGCTTACCAAAAGGTGGCGGGTTTAGATGAAGCAGTTACGTTATTAGAAACAAATTTAGAGCATTGGCCTCACACAGAGTATGTGGTTAAACAGCTTGAGGTAGCGGGCGTGCCTGTTTACGCGATTGATTGCCCTAAATATTATGATCGACCAGAGATGTACGCGGAGAATAACCACGCGTATGCTGATAATGGCGAACGCTTTGCCTTTTTTAGTGCCGCTTGTCTCGATATGCTACCTAAGTTAGGTTTTCAGCCTGATATCGTGCATGCGAATGATTGGCATACGGGTTTTGTGCCTTATCTGCTTAAGCATCGCTATGGGAATGATGAATTCTTTTCTGCGACGAAAAGTGTCCTCTCTATTCATAACGCGGTATTTAAGGGGGTTTTTAGCTACGACGAGCTGCAGGTACTTCCTGAGATGCATACTCGTTACGCGCCCGATGCAGCCGTCAGCCCTACGCATGTGACTATGTTGCGTGCTGGTGTGCTTAACGCAGATAAGATCAATGCCGTGAGTCCGACCTACGCTGAAGAGCTGAAAACAGAGCTTGGCAGTCATGGTATGGCTGCTGAGTTTCAGCAACGCGCTGACGATCTCGTGGGTATTCTCAACGGCTGTGACTACTCTGCATGGAACCCGCAAACAGATTCGCTGTTACCTGCTAACTATAAAGCCAATCGCCAGAGCATGGTGCGTGGTAAAAAGGCATGTAAGAAAGAGCTGCAACAGCGTGTTGGTTTGCAAACCGAAGATGTTGCGGTCTATGGCATGGTCTGTCGCCTGACAAATCAAAAGGGCATTCACTACTTGTTACCGATTCTTTCAGATTTTCTGAAGCATGATGTTCAAGTGGTGATCGTGGGTACCGGAGACCCTGTGCTAGCTTCTCAGCTTAAAGAGATTGCCGCGAAACACAGCGATAAGTTTGCTTTTGTCGAAGCGTACAGTAACGAACTCGCGCACCTTGTTGAAGCAGGTGCTGACTTCTTTATTATGCCGTCAGAGTTTGAACCATGTGGTTTAAATCAAATCTACAGCATGGCTTACGGCACTTTGCCGATTGTACGTGGGGTAGGTGGTTTGCGTGACAGTGTGAATGATTACGACGCTGACCCGCAAAACGCGACGGGTTTTGTCTTTGAACAACCAGAGCCTTATGCATTGCTAAATGTTCTGCAAAGATCATTGTTGCTCTACGTTCAGCAACCTAATGAGGTTAAACGAGTGCAGCTCTACGCGATGGGGCAAAACTTCTGTTGGAACAAGGCAGCGGATGAGTATCTAGAACTTTATCACATCGCTCTTAACCGTTAATAAAAAGGCGCGTAACAGCGCTTTTTTTGCAGCTTATTTGCACAAACTTGAACAAGAAATGATGTGTTCCGACTTCATTCCTTCTATGTTTATGGTACTCTCCTAACCAATCTAAATTCAGAGCACAATTCAAATAACTATGAGCGAGTCTTTACTGTTTCACAAAACCTTTGCGCACCCTACCAGCGATGAATGGGTGGTGTTTGTGCATGGTGCAGGAGGCAGTTCGTCAATTTGGTTTAAACAAATTAAGGCGTATAAGCAGCACTTTAACTTGCTGCTGATTGACCTGCGTGGACATGGTAAATCGAATCAACTCCTCAAAGAACTGATTGCCAATCGCTATACCTTTAAAGCGGTGACCGTTGATATTCTTAAAGTGCTCGATCACTTAAAAATCCGCTCTGCTCACTTTGTCGGTATGTCACTTGGTACCATCATAGTGCGTAATGTTGCTGAGCTTTCGGCTGATCGTGTTAAGTCTATGGTGCTAGGTGGCGCTGTAACTCGTTTAAACACCCGTTCGCAGGTTTTGGTAAGGTTGGGCAACATGTGTAAGCATATTGTCCCTTACATGTGGTTATACAGCTTATTTGCGTACATCGTCATGCCACAGCGTGCTCAGAAAGAGTCTCGTCACCTGTTTATTCGGGAAGCAAAGAAGCTCTGCCAGAAAGAGTTTAAGCGTTGGTTTATTCTCACCGCTGAAGTCAATCCGTTAATGCGCTACTTCAAAGACAGAGAGTTGCCGATTCCGACGCTCTATTTAATGGGGGACAGGGACTACATGTTCATTCAGCCCGTCAAAGAAATGGTTGCGGCGCACAGTGATAGTCAACTGCGTGAGATTGAAAACTGTGGCCATGTGTGCAACGTTGAGCGGCCGGATGAGTTCAATCAACACTCGATCGCGTTTATTAAACAGCAAATTGATACTAAGTAGCGCAAACTAATTAAGGTGCTACGTTGCCACATTGCCAGCAGGCACCAAACTGACCTTCATTCCGCTCGCCACACTCATCGCATTGCCAGTCTTGCTTTCTTTGTTCAGACTGAAACTCTTTAATGATCTCAGATGCTTTTTCGCTGTCACGTTGATCAAACAGCCAAATGTACGGCTCGCTGCTTTCTCCAAACGGGATCTCTCCTTGCAAACCAAAGATTCCTTCACCACGAACTTCACAATCGATGTATTGAGACTTGAGAAGCTCACAGACGATGTGAGCTTCGGTGGGTGTAATGGCTGAAAATATCTTCATCAAACGTTTCCGTTAGACGCAGACGGCTCTGTTCTTATCTTAGCCATAACCCACTTAGCGATAACTGGGAATAAGCCGAGCAGAGCAAACGACGCTAAAACAGTCGGTGAGGCAATACCAGAGAGCGAGTCAATTTGCGCAAGCTGAGTGCCCGCGTTTATGTATACCGCAGTGCCCGGTAGCATACCAAGTTGACTCACCACGTAGTATCTGGCGGTTGAAATTGGGGTAAGCCCCATTAACAAGTTGATTAAGAAAAATGGGAACACTGGGATTAGGCGTAGTGAAAACAGGTAGAAAGCGCCATCTTTTTTAACACCGTTATTGATAGCAGACAGCTTCTCGCCAAACTTACCCTGTACCCAGTCGCGTAGTAAAAATCGACTGCTTAAAAAGGCTAGCGTGGCACCAATCGCACTAGCAAATGAAACGATAAGTAACCCGGTTGAAAAACCGAAAAGAGCACCACCTAATAAAGTGACGACAGCAGCTCCTGGTATAGAGAATGCAGTAATCGCCACATAGGCTAAGAAATAGGTAAGTACCGCAACAACGAAATTCTCTGAGATAAAGGCGGCTAGCTCAGCTTGTTGCGCTTTAGCGTTGTCTAATGTGAGGTACTGGCCAAAGTTTACACCTAACAGAATGATGAGTGATACAAAGATAACGCCAAGTATGATTTTTTTATTCATGTGCTGCTCCATCAAGAATCATGGCCGATTAATACAAAGTGTTAATAGACTAGACAGGGAAAGCAAGCAGTAAATTTCAATAAACAAAAAAAAGTCAGCACAACGGCTGACTTTTTAAAAAGGGAAAGGAAAATGTGTTGCCGATTAATGACTTAATTGGTTGAGTAACTCTTCACGACGGCTATGAGGGATCACAGACCAATGTGTGCCGTTAATTGCGCCTTCTAACGCCCAAAGCAACTCGACGTTAACTTCAGCAGAATGCGAAGATTGAATCGCTTTAAATGCGTTTACCGCACCTGTTTCTTCCAGATTTTCAACGCTATCAATACCGGCTTTTTTCAGCATACGTTCCGTTGCCAGTCTTAAGTTCGGCAGATCTTTAAGGCGATTAGGCTTAGCTTTCGCTTGCTGTTTCTTTTCGCTGTTCGCTGCAGTTAGCGCAGCTTGGGCAATCTCAAGCGTATTCTCCTTGTTCTCAAACCAATCATCGCTTAGAGCGAAGTATTTGGTGACCACGGGAAAGCCGCGTTTTTTGTAGATGTAAGGTTCTAAGCTAAGAGATTTAAATTGCTTTGCAAGTGCGTCGTCTGCCCTAACGTGCAACTTATCATTGACGACTAATGCAAACATAGTGTCGTCGGCAAATATACCGAAGCCACCAAACATTGAGCGAGACTTGATTAAGCCTAACGGCTCAAATAGTCGCATTGAGTCTTTTAGTATTGGTTTATCCATGCTGTGTATTCTCGGTGTATATGTATACGCCACCAATTCAGGTCCGAGAGAGTAGCAAAATTATGCAGGCTTTTTGTCAGTCTGGTGTCATACGATTGCTAGCAATTACAATATGACTTGTGTGCATATTTACCATCGGCAACCCCGCTACCAAACAATTAACTTGTTGAAGGCCGGAGGCTTTGCGTCCCATCCTTTCGAAATGGTTTGCCCTGTTCGTGGCATAATCGAACAATAATAAGGATAAATGGATTTTGGGCTGGACATCACGTCCGAATAGGATAAGTGTGATCTCGGTTCAGTAAATAGGGCTGGCTCATACACTTAGCCAATGAAAGTATCTCGGCTAAGTGTATGTCAAATAAGTTATTTCTTAATGTTCTGTACGGTATTTCGCTCAACGATCTCTGGGTGCATTTCAAAGATACGCTTTTCGTGCTCTTTGTCTTTAATGCGTTCTAGCAGAATCTCGAAGGCGTTTTTACCTACACGACGTTTTGGTTGGTGAACCGTGGTCAAAGGTGGCGAGAAGTACTCTGCTAGCTCAATATTGTCGTAACCAATCACAGACATATCTTCTGGGATACGAATACCCTTCTGCTGTAAGCGACTCATTAGGCCCAGAGCCATAGTGTCGTTGAAGCAGAAGATCGCGCTTGGCTTGTTGTCCATTGCTGCGATTTGGTCAGCCGCAAGCACAGCAGTGTCACACTCGAAGTTACCTTCTAAAATCCAATCTTCTTTAACTGGAAGTTTTGCTTCGTTCATCGCACGTTTAAAGCCACGGATACGTTCCTGACACGCTGCTTTTTCAAAGTGTCCGCTTAGGCAGGCAATATCAGTATGACCACGGTCAATCAGGTACTTAGTCGCTAAGTAGCCACCTTCTTCTGAGTTATCGATGATCTTATCTGCTTGAGAGCTCTCAGGACCCCAATCCATAACCACTTTCGGGATGTCTTTGTGGCGGTCCAGCATTTCGCTCAGTTCTTCAGTTAAGTCTGAACACATCACCAAAATACCGTCTACGCGCTTTTCAGCAAGCATGCGAATGTAGTCGCGTTGCTTCTCATAGATACCACCGGTATTACATAAAATCAGCGTATAGCCTTGGCGGTAACAGTAGCTTTCTACGCCATCAATGACTTCAGAGAAGAAAAGGTTTGTAGACTGAGTCACCAGCATACCAATCGTGCGCGTGGTATTACACTTCAGGCTGCGTGCAACAGCGCTTGGTGCGTAGTTTAGCTCTGTCACTGCTTCCATTACTTTTTCTTGAGTAGCTTCAGCAACAAAGCGCGTTTTATTGATTACATGTGACACAGTTGTCGTTGATACACCAGCTAGGCGAGCAACGTCTTTAATAGTGGCCATAAGGTTCTGTCCTGTCGATGACTGCCTAGGAATTATATTCAGTTTAGAATACCTAGGTAGAAAGTATCAGAAACACAAAAACCGCTCTATTTAGCGGTTTGTATTTGATTCGTTTGTTTTTATCGTTTGCGATCACAATTTTAGACCGCAAAACTCTTAAGAGCAAACAAAAAACACTAAAGCAACCTGCTGGAGGTCACAATGTTGTCTTTATTCGCCTAACAGATAGCTACAATCTAAAGCTAAGAAGGCAACAGCGAATGTGCTGATTGCCGAGTAGAAACCGAACTCATCAAACTTCTGACACTTGTCTGAAAACTGTGGCATCCAACTTAGAAGGTGTTGACGAATAAACTGTTCTTGAACAGCAAAAGCTTCTTCGATCTTAGCTTCGTCTTCTGCTTCATTTGAACGGATGATCAAGTTACCTAAGAAATCGAGTTCAATCGCAATGTGGTCTGCTGGTTCGTTAAGGTTTTTGTCTACCTCGACACCATGTTCAGCCATCACTTCTTCCATCTCTTTGGCTGGCGTATCGTTTAATAGGCCAGACTTACCGATATACATTGACGCGTATGGCAGGGCAGAGTCTTTATCTGACTTTAAGAAAAGGTCACAAAAATCAGCCGCTAGCTCAAGTTGTGCGTCTTCGCGGTCCATAAGACGGTTTAGAGCATCAGTAATGCGGTCGATTGACGGCTTAAGTTGCTCGTTTTCGCCCAATCCAGTAAGAAAAGAACGGATCTCAGGCGAATGATATTGCGTGATGTTTTCTTCAGTTAGCTCTTTAGCGAAAAGGCTCGACAGCCACCAGTAGATTTCAGCGCGTTTTTCATTGAATGCTTTGATTTCTTGCATTAGGTGTTACTCCCCAAATAATTACCGCTATTGTAACCAATAAAAATGAACAGCGGTAACCACTTATATGACAAGTTAAAATCAAATATTGGAAGATATTAATGTGTGGAAAAGTTTTGTCTTGAATCAATAAAAAATCATCTTTCTAGCTTTTAAAGTGATAAATACTAGAAATGTTACTATTTATGAATAGAATAATAGAAAGAGCAAATCCCAATGTAAATTAAGTGGTGTAGATGAGTTATCACGTACTAGTTGTAGAAGATGACGCAGTTACTCGCAGTAAGCTGGTGGGGTACTTTCAAAATGAAGGTTACAACGTCAGTGAAGCGGAAAGCGGCGAGCAAATGCGCGACATGCTACAAAGTAATGCGATAGATTTGGTGATGTTGGACATTAACCTACCTGGTGAAGATGGTTTAATGTTAACTCGCGAACTTCGCAGTCAGTCTGACATTGGAATTATCCTGGTAACAGGACGCACGGATAGCATTGATAAAATTGTTGGCCTAGAAATGGGCGCAGACGATTATGTCACTAAACCTTTTGAACTGCGCGAGCTACTGGTTCGAGTTAAAAACTTGCTGTGGCGAATTTCTGCTGCGCGCAACTCTGCAGGAAACGTCGAGAGCGACAAAGCGAACGAGAATATGGTTCGCTTCGGTGATTGGACGTTCGATGTTCAACGTCGCGCTTTGAGTCGCAACGGCGAGCCAGTGAAGCTAACGAAAGCAGAGTATGAGTTGCTAGTGGCGCTGTCTTCGTACCCGAACCAAGTATTAAGCCGTGAGCGTATTCTAAACATGATTAGCCATCGTGTTGATGCGCCAAACGATCGTACGATTGATGTCTTGATTCGTCGTATGCGTGCAAAGATGGAGTTCGACCCTAAGAACCCACAAATCTTTGTCACAGTGCACGGTGAAGGTTACATGTTCGCTGGTGACTAACGAGATACAAACATAAAAATACCGAGGCATGCCTCGGTATTTTTTTATCTGTTAAAGCGCACTTTCGGCGGCATTGAGACTCTGTTCTTCATAGTCTGACGCCCAGTCGCGTAATGATTGCCAGATACGGCCAAGCGTTTCATGCCAGTAGCGTTCGGTCTGCTCAAGATATTTGCCTTTTGGCGTGTACTTTTCCCACGCTTGGGTAATGTTATCGTGAGCTAGGTAGTTCGTTGGGGCAGGGTAAGGATCCATGCCTGCCGAGTGAAACTCATTCAGTGCTCGTTTCATATGGCTAGCTGACGTGACAACGACCAGTTTCTTTGTTGTAACGAAAGCCGCAGCCTGCCTTGCTTCTTCCCAAGTATCTTTTGCTGTTTCTAGCAAGATAATGTCAGATTTTGAAACGCCGAGTGATAACGCTACCTTTGCCATCATGCGCGCATTACTCACTTCTGAACCACCAGAGTAGCCAGATAAGATAAGCTTAGAACCTGGGTAGATGCGCATTACTCGAATACCTTCGGCTAAACGCATTAAACCTGCGCGACTTAGCTCTGACGTCGGTGGGATCTTGTCATCGACAACATGACCACTTCCTAACACCATAACGTAGTCAATAGATTCATCGACCGGGAAAAATGCGGAGTACTGACGCTCTAAAGGCATCAATAGTCGAGAAGAAACCGGTTGGAAGGCAATTAAGAAAATGCCAATAAAAGAGAACAAAACAACAAAGCATCCTGTCTTCTGCTTACGAGTAAACATGATTAACATAAGACCCAACATACCAATGATTAACATCGCTGGTAGGGGCATTAGCAAAGAAGACACAACTTTTTTCAGCTCAAACATACTTAAATAGTCCGAAAAAACATCAATTGATTATATTTTAAGAGAAAGCCTCTTTATTCCTGCCTTTCTTGTGACAGAATAGCAGCACGATTAGACATAATAACTCATGCTGCTGTGACTGAAGACCGCAATTTCGACGATATTGCCCACAAATTTGCAAAAAATATTTACGGCTCTGATAAAGGCGAGATACGCCAAGTCATTGTTTGGGAAGATCTTCAACAGGTACTTGATACTGTTGATGGGGCAAATAAACAACTTAATGTGCTTGATGCAGGTGGTGGATTGGCACAAATGTCTCAAAAGCTTGCTAAGCTCGGACATCATGTAGCGTTATGTGATCTATCTTCTGAAATGCTGCAATTAGCAGAGCAGGATATTGCAAATAACGGCCTGCTTGAGCAGTATCGCTTCATTCATTCTCCTGTTCAATCTATTGAGAAACATCTCGATAAGAACGTTGATGTGGTACTTTTTCATGCAGTGATGGAGTGGTTAGCAGACCCTAAACCCGCACTGGAAAATGTACTTGAACAGGTGAAGCCGGGTGGGGTGGCGTCAATTATGTTCTATAACCATCATGGATTGGTATATAAGAACGTAGTGTGTGGCAACATTCCTCATGTACTCGATGGAATGCCACATAGAAAGCGATTTAAGCTGCAGCCGCAAAAGGGCTTAAAACCAGAAGAGGTCTATCAATGGATAGAAGACGCTGGTTTCACGATTTGCGGTAAATCTGGTATTCGTTGTTTCAGTGACTACATAGGCAATATGGAGTACATGGGCGACTACGAATATGAAGATGTGCTAGCACTAGAGAAACAACTTTG
The DNA here is from genome assembly GCF_043642085.1 of Vibrio hepatarius. Lineage (GTDB taxonomy): Bacteria > Pseudomonadota > Gammaproteobacteria > Enterobacterales > Vibrionaceae > Vibrio > Vibrio hepatarius_C. The sequence goes on from NZ_JBHZSA010000004.1 coordinate 446,728, forward strand.
TAGACAAGAGCCATACCTCTCGTTAGGCCGATACATACATGTATGGGCACAAAAGAAAGAAAAGCAGGACTAACAATGAGCGAGATGACTCTAAATGCTGCTGAGCAACCCATCGATGAATTGGTTGGCTGGGTTAAGCAGAATGACTTCTCATTGAACCTCACGACAGAGCGGCTAGCATTTTTGATTGCTATCGCTGTGCTCAGTAACGAAAGGTTTGATGAAGAACTAGGAGAGGGCGAACTCCATGATGCGTTCACTATCGTTACTCGATTATTCGAAGAAACGGGTGATGCATCGGCATTTCGTGCCAACAACGCGATTAATGAGATGGTCAAGCAGCGCCTAATTAGCCGCTTTACCAGTGAAGTGACGGACGGTGCAAGTATCTACCGTTTGTCACCGCTAGCGATTGGTATTACCGATTACTATGTGCGTCACCGTGAGTTTTCAAAGCTAAAACTATCGATTCAGCTCTCTATGGTGGCTGATGAAATGGCGAAAGCGATTGAGTCGGCGCGTCAAGGTGGTACTCCGGGTCACTGGCGTAAAAACGTCTATGGCGTGTTGAAGTATTCTGTTGGCGAGATCTTCGATCAGATTGACCTTAACCAACGTGTGATGGATGAGCAGCAGCAATCTGTGAAGATTCAGATCGCTGAGCTGCTGAATAAAGATTGGCGTGATGCAATTAATAACTGTGAATCACTGCTATCTGAAACGTCGAACACACTGAAAGAGCTGCAAGATACATTGCAAGCTGCTGGCGATGAACTTCAGACTCAAATCTTAGATATCCAAGAACTGGTTTACGGTGATGACGAATTAGAGTTTATCGCAGAGACACTGTTTGGTCTGCAAATGAAGCTGGACCGCATAACCAGTTGGGGTCAGCAAGCGATCGATCTTTGGATTGGTTATGACCGCCACGTACATAAGTTTATCCGAACTGCCATTGATATGGATAAGAATAGAGCATTCAGCTCGCGCTTACGCCAATCAGTGAAAGACTATTTCGATATGCCTTGGTATCTGACTTATGCAGATGCTGAGCGTCTCTCAGACCTTCGTGATGAAGCTTTGGTACTTCGTGATGACGAAGTTACCGGTCAAGTGCCATTAGAAGTGGAATACGAAGAGTTTCAACAGGTCAACGATGAGCTGTCAGAGCGTATTGGTGGCATGCTAAAAGTTCACAAAGAACAAGGCTCACCAATCGATTTGGGCTTAGTGTTACGTGATTATCTTGCGCAGCATCCACAGACTCATCATTTTGATTTAGCACGAATTGTTATCGACCAAGCTGTGCGTCTGGGCTATTCAGAGTCCGACTATCAAGCGATCCAGCCAGATTGGCAAGCGATTAACGATTTTGGTGCAAAGGTACAAGCAAATGTCATCGACCGATATTAATGAATACATGTCAGATAAGCTGGCAAAAGCAATTTCCAACCCTCTGTTCCCAGCGCTAGATAGCATGCTGCGTGCAGGGCGTCATATTTCAAGCGAAGACCTCGACAACCACGCACTGCTGTCGGATTTCGAAATCGAGCTCTCATCGTTTTACCAGCGCTATAACACTGAGTTAGTGAAAGCGCCGGAAGGTTTCTTCTATCTGCGTCCACGTTCGACCTCTTTGATTGGCCGTAGTGTGTTGTCAGAGCTCGACATGTTAGTGGGTAAGGTATTGTGTTTCCTTTATCTAAGCCCAGAGCGTTTGGCTCACGAAGGTATCTTCACTAATCAAGAGTTATACGAAGAGCTCCTAGCGTTGGCTGACGAAAGCAAGCTAATGAAGCTAGTGACTAACCGCGCGACAGGCTCTGACCTAGATAAAGAAAAGCTATTTGAAAAAGTGCGTACATCACTACGTCGTCTACGTCGCCTAGGCATGATCATCAATATTGGTGAAACCGGTAAATTCAGTATCAGTGAATCGGTATTCCGCTTTGGTGCTGACGTACGTGTTGGCGATGATATGCGTGAAGCTCAACTACGTCTGATCCGTGATGGTGAAGCAGTAGTACACACCAAAGAACCAAGCCAAGGCAGCTTACTAGAGCAGTCTGCAAGCGAAGAAGATCAAGCCGAAGAAATGATAGAAGAAGGTGAAGCATGATTGAACGAGGTAAATATCAATCGCTGACCATGGTCAACTGGAACGGCTTCTTTGCACGTACATTTGATATTGATGGACTAGTAACCACGCTTTCTGGTGGTAATGGTGCGGGTAAGTCGACCACGATGGCGGCATTTATCACCGCATTGATCCCTGACCAAACGTTACTGCACTTCCGTAACACAACAGAAGCCGGTAGTAGCCAGTCATCGCGTGACAAAGGCCTTTACGGTAAGCTGCAAGCGGGCGCATGTTACGCCGCGCTTGATGTAGTCAACTCACGTAACCAGCGTCTATTGTTTGCGGTTAAGCTTCAGCAAGTAGCAGGTCGTGACAAGAAAGTCGACATCAAACCTTTCGTTATTCAAGGTCTGCCAAGTCACGTAAAACCGACTGATGTGCTTATTGAAAGCGTATCGGCAACTCAAGCGCGCGTTCGTCAGATCAACGAAGTGAAAGAGGCGATTGCTGAGTTTGAAGGCGTTCAATTCAAAGCATTCTCTTCGGTAGTGGAATACCACTCACAAATGTTTGAATTCGGTGTTATTCCGAAGAAATTGCGTAACTCTAGCGACCGTTCTAAGTTCTACCGTTTGATTGAAGCATCACTTTACGGTGGTATTTCAAGTGCGATTACTCGTTCACTGCGTGATTACCTATTACCACAAAACGGCGGGGTTAAGAAAGCGTTCCAAGATATGGAATCAGCGCTGCGTGAAAACCGCATGACGCTAGAAGCGATCAAAACCACTCAAGCAGACCGTGACTTGTTCAAACACTTGATTACCGAGTCGACCAACTATGTTGCTGCGGACTACATGCGTCATGCTAACGATCGCCGTAACAAGTTAGATAAGACCTTATCACTGCGTTCAGAGCTATTTGGTTCTCGTGAAACTCTGTTAGAGCAAAATAACCTGCTTAACCGCGTTCAAGAAGAGCTTGAGTTATTGGTTGAATCGGAGTCTTCGCTTGAGCAAGACTACCAAGCGGCATCGGATCACTTACAGTTAGTGCAAAATGCGCTGCGTCAGCAAGAGAAAATCGAGCGCTACCAAGAAGATCTTGAAGAGCTGCAAGAGCGTCTTGAAGAGCAGATGATGGTGGTTGAAGAAGCGCAAGAGCGTGTTCTGATGGCTGAAGAGCAAGCGACCGTTTCTGAAGAAGAAGTGGATAGCTTGAAGACTCAGCTTGCTGACTACCAACAAGCCCTAGATGTTCAGCAGACTCGCGCATTGCAATACCAACAAGCGGTTCAAGCGCTGGATAAAGCTAAGCAGCTACTGGGTAATGACGGCCTAACGGCAGAGTCAGCACAAACCTTAGTCAATGAACTGAAGGCACAAGAAGCACAAAGCACCACTGAACTTCTGGCAACCAAACACAAGCTAGATATGTCGTCAGCAGCGGCAGAGCAGTTTGAAGCAGCGCTTGAACTGGTTCGCTCGATTGTTGGCTCTGTTGAGCGTCAGGACGCAGCGGCTAAAGCGAAAACAGCGATTCAACAAGGTCGTGATGCTCAGCAATTAGCACAAAATGAACAGCAATGGCGTGCGCAGCACCGTGATGTTGAGCGTCGTCTACATAAGCAGCGTCAAACACAAGAGCTGGTGGCTGAGTACCAAAAGCAGCACAACGCTGATTTGGTTGACGAGCTTGCGTTTGAGCAAGAGCGTGAACGCCATGCAATGCAAATCGAATCCCTTGATATGTCTCAAGAAGATCTTCGTGAGCAACGCAGTGAACAGCGCCGCCTTGAGCAAGATGCCGCTTCTGAGATTAATAAGCTTGAAGCGATTGCACCGACCTGGATTGCTGCGAACGATGCACTTGAAAGCTTACGTGAGCAAAGTGGCGCAGAGCTAGAAGATAGCCAATCGATCATGGCGCACATGCAAGTGGTGCTGGAAGACGAAAAGCAGCAATCACTAGCGAAAGATAAACTGGCAGAGCGTCGCTCGCAGCTAGATACTGAAATTGAGCGTCTAGCATCGCCTGGTGGTTCAAACGACCCGCGTCTTAAAGGCTTAGCCGATACATTAGGCGGCGTGCTGCTGTCTGAGATTTATGACGACATCACTATCGATGATGCGCCATATTTTAGTGCAATGTACGGTCCTGCTCGTCACGCGATTGTAGTGTCTGACCTATCAGGTATCGAAGAGAAGCTTGTTGAGTTGGATGACTGTCCAGAAGATTTGTACATCATCGAAGGCGATATCGACGCGTTTGATGACAGCTCTTTCGATGCTGAAGAGCTAGAAGGCGCAGTGTGCGTTCGTATGAACGATCGTCAGATGCGTTACTCACGTCTACCAGAGATTCCTCTGTTTGGCCGTGCGGCACGTGAGCAGCGTTTAGAGCTGCTACGTAACGAACGTGATGAAGTGGTCGAGCAACACGCGAAAGCGGCGTTTGATTCGCAGAAACTTCAGCGTCTATACCAAGCGTTCAACAACTTTGTCGCGAAACACATTCAGGTAGCGTTCGAATCTGATCCTGAACAAGCGCTGGTGGGTGTACGTGAAAAACGTAACCAAGCGGCGCGTCTGCTGGCTGAACTGGATGCCAAAGAGCAGCAGCAACGTAGCCAACTGCAGGTGAGCAAACAAGCACTATCAGCACTGGATAAGATTGCGCCAAATATGGCGTTGATTGAAGATGATGCGCTAGCGGCTCAGTTTGAAGAGCTTGCGCAGAACATCGAAAAACTGACCGAAGCGAAAGCGTTTGTTGCTAACCATGGCAAGGCGCTATCAGAGCTTGAGAAGATTGTTTCAGCGCTGGATGCCGATCCAGAGCAGTTTGATGCACTCGAGAGTGAATACCAAGCGGCTGACCAGAAACTGCAAGCGCTAAAGACACAAATCTTCGCGCTGGCTGATCTCGTTGAACGTCGTCACTACTTCGCTTACTCAGATTCTGTTGACCTATTAAACCAGAGCAGCGAACTGAGTGAGCAGCTTAAAGCTAAGCTGGTAGAAGCAGAAAAATCGCGTACACGTACTCGTGACGAACTAAAACAAGCACAAGGTCAGATGAACCAATACAATCAAGTATTGGCATCACTTAAGAGTTCGCACCAAGCGAAACTTGAGACCGTGCAAGAGTTCAAGCAAGAGCTACAAGAATACGGTGTAACGGCGGATGAAGGCGCAGCAGAGCGTGCACAACGTCGTCGTGATGAACTGCAAGAGCGTCTACACACTTCTCGTTCACGTAAGAGTGAGTACGAGCGTACCATCACCTCAACTGAGCTAGAAATGAAGTCGCTGGCGAAGCGCCTGAAGAAAGTTCAGAAAGAGTATATTGAGCTGCGTACCTTCGTGGTTGCCGCGAAAGCAGGTTGGTGTAGCGTACTGCGTTTAGCACGTGAAAACGATGTTGAGCGTCGTTTGCACAAGCGTGAGCTTGCCTACATGTCAGCCGACGAGCTGCGTTCAATGTCGGATAAATCATTGGGTGCTCTGCGTCTAGCGGTTGCGGACAACGAAGATCTACGTGATGCGCTGCGTCTATCTGAAGACAACGCCCGTCCTGAGCGTAAAGTTCTGTTCTACATTGCCGTTTACCAGCATCTACGTGAGCGTATTCGCCAAGACATCATTCGCACTGACGATCCAGTTGAAGCGATTGAAGAGATGGAAGTAGAGCTTGCGCGTCTAACAGAAGAGCTAACGCAGCGTGAAAACCGCTTAGCAATCAGCTCTGAGTCTGTGGCGAGCATCATCAAGAAGACGATTCAGCGTGAGCAAAACCGTATTCGTATGCTTAACCAAGGCCTATCAAACATCTCGTTTGGCCAAGTTAAAGGCGTGCGTCTAAACGTGAAGATCCGCGAAAGCCACGAAGTACTACTGAACGGTCTTTCAACGCAGCAAGAGCAGCACAAAGATCTGTTCGAGTCTTCACGCTTTACCTTCTCTGAAGCGATGGCGAAATTGTTCCAGCGTGTGAACCCGCATATCGACATGGGCCAACGTTCACCGCAAGTTCTGGGTGAAGAGCTACTTGACTACCGTAACTACCTAGAGCTAAGCGTTGAAGTGAACCGTGGCTCTGATGGTTGGCTACAAGCCGAGTCTGGCGCACTATCAACGGGTGAAGCGATCGGTACCGGTCAATCAATCCTACTGATGGTTGTCCAAAGCTGGGAAGAAGAGTCACGCCGCCTGCGTAGCAAAGACATTGTGCCTTGTCGCCTATTGTTCCTTGATGAAGCAGCGCGTCTGGATGCGAAGTCTATCTCGACCCTATTCGAGCTTTGTGACCGTCTGGATATGCAGCTTCTTATCGCAGCGCCAGAGAACATCAGCCCAGAGAAAGGTACGACCTACAAACTGGTGCGTAAGGTGTTTAAAGACCACGAACACGTACACGTAGTTGGTCTGCGCGGCTTTGGCCAAGAGAAGAAACCGAAAAGTGAAGTTCAGCAATTGGTTGAAGAACTCTAACGCTAGACCCAAGTAAAACTAAAAGCCCGCATCTTGAGATGCGGGCTTTTTCATTACGGTAGGCGATTATTTAGCGCTCTCTTCTGTTGGCGTTTGGCGATATTGTCGCGGCGTGCAACCGCTCCATTTTCGAAAAGCATGGCGAAAGTTGGCGCTGTCTGAGAAGCCAATGCGTTCCGCGATTTCCTCGACAGACATTTGCGTGGAGGTAAGGTAGTGGCGAGCGAGATGTAAGCGTACGTGATCGAGGATCTGCTGATAGCTGGTCTCTTCTGCTTTAAGGTGCCGTCTTAACGTTCTTGATGACATGCCTAACTCGGCAGATAGTTCTTCAATCGAAGGATAGTCGCCTAATCGTTCAACAAACATTTGTGTGATTTTCTCTTTCAGACTGGCATCCCCAGTGACCTTTTCCAGCATCTCATCGCAAGATTTCAAACACATCTGGAGCGTCATCGTATTGGCTGCTGGGAGCGGATCATACAGTTTCGTCGCGTCGAATTGCCATTCTAGTTGTTCGCTATTGAATTCGATTTTGCAGTGGAATATTTGTTCATAGAGTTCGCTATATTCAGGCTCGGGATAGGGGAACCTGATTAGCGTGGATGGAAACGGCTGTTGCATCACTTCTTCGCATAAATTCTGAATCGCAGCAAACCAATATTCACAACAAAATGGTAATAGGGACTGAAGATCGATCAGTTGTTCAGCGCGAAAGTAACCTTGGTTATCCTCAACCCACATCTTTTTCTTCAACACAGGGCCGGCAAGTCGTAAATACTTAAAGCCCATCATCAACGCATCGAGCAAGGTATTGCTGCTAAACACGGCGTAACCGAGTACGCCAAAGTCACTAAACCGCGCTTGTTGGCCGATTTTCAAACCCAATCCGAGTTCTTGTGAGTGCTCTAGCGCATTACTGAAGATGGTCAGCTTTTGCGCCAGTGTGATGTGAGTATCGGGAACATGCAGCGCAGCAGCATCGACATCACTACCATCAAGTAAGTGTTCAACATCGACTTTGGTTTCTAAATAGCGCCTAAGCAGCTGTAAGTCGAGGATGCCACAAGATTGAGTATCTGGTACGTAAACTGCGGTGTATTCCATTTTTATTCCTTTTATGCGGGCCATTATCCTAGCGTCAGTCGAAATGTGATTCTGTCGTCATTGTCTCAAAGCTGTCCGAATTTCACCTTTTATTGTCTTTTTGTAACCTTTGCCACATGTTATGAAAATGTTGTAATCGACAAATTGAATAGTGGGAGACAAACATGAATGTACTGGCTAAGCAAGATATGGAAGTACAGCGCGATCAAGGATTGATTGACACTAATGAGTCTAAAGAAAATGAACTCGCAACATGGTTTTCCGAATTACAATCCTCTTATCAAGCTGAACCTAGCGTGAGTTATGCGGTGAGAAAGCAACGTTTGGTGGCCCTCAAGAAACAACTTTCTCGATACCAAGATGTATTAGCGGAAGCAATGAGCCAAGATTTTGGTGGTCGTAGCCATACTGAATCCATCATGGCGGATATTTTGGCGCCTATTCTTGATATCAACCATGTGGTTAAACATCTAAAGAGCTGGATGAAACCAAGCTCTCGTCCTACTGAATGGTTGTTTAAAGGCAACAAGCTGGAAGTTCGGTATCAACCCAAAGGTGTGGTCGGTATTATTTGCCCTTGGAACTTCCCGATATATTTATCGATAGGTCCGATGATCACGGCGTTAGCGGCAGGCAACCGTTGCATGATTAAAATGCCACCAAACTGCCCCGAAACCACACGTCAACTGCGTTGTATGCTTGCGGAGATTTACCCAGAGAATTTAGTGCGTATTGTTGAAGGGAATCATCCAGAAGCGATGGAAATCTCTCATCTTCCTTTTGATCATCTTGTGTTCACTGGATCGCCAGCGAGCGGAAAGATCATCATGGCAAATGCCGCCGCGAATCTTACTCCTGTGACTTTGGAGTTAGGGGGTAAATCTCCAGTGGTGGTTTTTGACGATTACGATGTCACCAAAGCAGCAGAGCGTATTGCTCATGGCAAAGGCTTTAACTCTGGTCAAATTTGTATCGCTCCAGATTACGCATTTGTGCCAGAAGGTAAGCAAGGGACTTTTGTTGAAGCGTTAAAACTCGCACATAAAAAGATGTATGATGAGATAAAAGCTAATCAAGATTACACAGCGCTGGTGGATGCTACACAGCATAAGCGTTTCCATGAATTACTCAAGGATGCGTGCGAGAAAGGCGCAACCATTACCCAGTGTCTTGATTATGGCGAAGGGCGTCAAACACCGCTATTTATTGCGACCAATCTGATGCCGGACATGCGTATCTGCCAAGAAGAAATTTTTGGGCCGCTTTTGCCCGTGCATACCTATCGTTCAATCGATGAAGTGATTCAATACATTGTTCAGAGACCTCGTCCACTGGCTTGTTATCTGTTTAGCAACAACTCAGATCAACGCGAGACTTTGCTTACTCAAACCCATAGCGGCGGTGTCACCATCAACGATTGGGGATGGCACGTACTTAATCATTCAGCACCATTTGGTGGTGTAGGTAATTCAGGTATCGGAAATTACCATGGGGAAGAAGGTTTCCGCGAACTTAGCCACGCGCGTACAGTACTTAAAATGCGTGATTGGTTTCCAATTCAGTTGTTTGCACCACCATACGGAAACATAGTGCAAAAACTGGTGCTACGAGTGTTTGTGGGTAAACCCGACCGGAAATTAAACAAGCGCTCATAACCCTCAATTCTTATTTCCCTACCTATAGAATCTTCAGCAGCCAGTGCTCGCTGGCTGCCTTGCGACCAAAGGAGATCATGGATGCATAACCTTGCTGTCAATCTAGAGCGTAGTGCTGCGCTCTTTCCTACAAAAGCGACACTCAGGATAGGCGATGGAGATATCAGTTTCTCACTGCTCACCCAGCAGTTGAATCATGATGCTACGAACACCTTGCCAATGACAAAAACAGGCAAAATTCTAAAACGAGGAACTTCATGCATAAAATACCGAGGAGGCCGCTAATGGAGAGCTACGATTTCATCGTCGTTGGAGGCGGTTCAGCTGGCTGTGTTGTAGCTTCTAGGCTAACCGAAGACCCAGATGTTTCTGTATGTTTGTTGGAAGCGGGGGGGACGGATTCAAGTCCTTTAATTCATACGCCAGTTGGTGCGGTCGCAATGATGCCAACTAAGATAAACAATTGGGGGTTTGAAACGGTTCCTCAACCGGGGCTGAATGGACGCAATGGCTATCAGCCTAGAGGTAAAACCTTAGGTGGTTCGAGCTCGATTAACGCCATGATGTATGCCAGAGGGCATCGCTATGACTATGATTTGTGGGAAAGCTTAGGGAATAAAGGATGGAGCTATAATGAGTGCTTGCCGTATTTCAAAAAGGCGGAAAACAACGAAGTCCATCATAATCAGTTTCATGGTCAAGGTGGTCCCTTGAATGTGGCCGATCTCCGATCGCCAAGTGATTTGCTTGAGCGTTATTTACAAGCTTGCGAATCGATAGGTGTACCACGAAATCATGATGTTAATGGCGCAGAACAAGTCGGTGCAATGCCAACCCAAGTGACTCAATTAAATGGCGAGAGATGCAGCGCTGCTAAAGCTTACCTCACCCCAAGCTTAACTAGGCCCAATCTAACGGTTATCACTAGGGCCACTACTCACAAAGTTCTATTTGAAGACAAAAAGGCAGTGGGTGTTGAGTATGGTTTGAAGGGACAACGATTTCAGATCAAGTGCACCAAAGAAGTGATATTGTCAGCAGGTGCATTTGGATCTCCGCAACTTCTGATGTTGTCAGGTATAGGCGCTAAAGAAAATCTTGATGTCCACGGTATCCCTCAAATTCACGACTTGCCCGGCGTAGGGGAGAATCTACAAGACCATATTGATTTGGTTCATAGCTATCGTAGCAGTTCTAAACGAGATACTTTCGGTGTATCAATGCAGATGGTTGTTGAAATGAGCAAAGCCGTTCCGCAGTGGATAACACGGCGTAGTGGTAAAATGAGCAGTAACTTTGCAGAAGGGATTGGTTTTCTATGTTCTGAAAGCGACGTACAGGTGCCGGATTTGGAGTTTGTGTTTGTTGTGGCTGTGGTTGATGATCATGCTCGCAAGATCCATGCGAGTCATGGTTTTAGTTCTCACGTGACGTTATTGCGGCCAAAAAGTATTGGTACAGTAAAGCTAAATAGTGCTGATCCTTATGATGCGCCAAGAATTGATCCGGCGTTTTTTAGCCATCCTGAAGATATGGAAATCATGATTAAAGGTTGGAAGAAACAACGCCAAATGCTAGAAAGCAACGCGTTTGATGATGTGCGTGGGGAGACTTTTTATCCAGTCGATGAAACGGATGATAAAGCTATAGAGCAAGATATCCGTAATCGTGCTGATACCCAATATCATCCAGTTGGCACCTGTAAAATGGGAACACCAGATGACAAGTTCGCTGTGGTAGACAGTGATCTGAAGGTTTACGGCATGAGTGGCTTAAGAGTCGTAGACGCTTCAATTATGCCTACCTTAGTTGGAGGTAATACCAATGCGCCAACTATTATGATTGCAGAGAAGGTGGTTGATAGCATCAAGCAGCAGTATGCCTTGTTAAAACAAACTAAGACTGCGTCGTGTGAGCCTAGTTAACCACAATAATAAACGAGTTCTAAGATCAAAAGAAAAGCCGAGGTCATGATAACCTCGGCTTTTATTATTGAAACCTAACTGCGAACTAGAATTGCGCGGAAGATCCAAACTGTCTAGCAGCGTACTCGACTCGCTCTGCTGGTTTTGGGTATTCAGCTGGCATGCCGAGGCTTTCAATGTGGTGCAGCCTTGGTAGTAGACCTGCACCATTGGCAATTTGTATCGCTAAGCCAGGTCGAGCGTTGAGCTCAAGAACCATTGGACCTTCATCTCTATCAAGTACCATGTCGGTACCCATATAGCCCAACCCCGTCATTTCCCACGCGCTGGATGCTAGAACTAACAAACGTTCCCAGTGAGGAACTTGTAGTGTTGATAGATCTTTACCGGTGTCAGGGTGGTGAGTGATCGGTTGGTCAAACTGAACCGCTCGAATTGCTTTACCTGTTGCGATATCAATACCAACGCCAACCGCACCTTGGTGAAGGTTAGCTTTGCCGTCAGACTCCGCCGTTGAGCAGCGCATCATCGCCATGACAGGGTAGCCCTTAAAGACGATGATACGAACGTCAGGTACACCTTCATAACTGAAGCCTTCGAAGCAATCATCAAATTTAATTAGGTTCTCAACGATAGCTACGTCGTTCTTACCACCTAGCGAGAACAGTCCTGCTAGTGCGTTACTGATGTGACGTTCTACATCCTCTTTGTTGATAGTGGCACCCGATGGCTTGGTGTACACGCCATCTTTATGCGAGGTGATAACCAAGATGCCTTTACCGCCACTACCTTGAGCTGGCTTGATTACGAAACCAGGCCAATTCTCCACCATCTTATGGATAGTTCTTACTTCTGCCTGATTACAGATCTTGCCAATCAGTTCCGGTGTGGTTGCACCGTGCTGCTGGGCAATGATCTTGGTTTTTAACTTGTCGTCAACCAATGGGTACTTTGAGCGATCATTGTATCGCCCAATGTAACTATGGTTTCGCTGGTTCATGCCCATAATACCTTTATGGCGCAGTTTACCCGGCGAAGTAAATTGAGAGGTAAAACGTGAAAACATGTTTAGTCCTCCGCAAGTGGTTTAAAGCGACGAAGCTCTGTCAAACGGTAACCTGTGTAAGTACCTAGCAGTAGAATACCGCCTAGAACGATTAGCTGTAGGCCAATAAAGTTAAACGTTAGGTGCTGAATGTATGGGTTAGTCATTGCAAGGTAAACCAGTACCGCAGTCAGAAGTGAACCACCACCTTGAAGAACCACCTCTTTGGCACCTTCTTCTTCCCATAGGATCGACATACGTTCAATCGTCCAAGACAAGATAATCATTGGGAAGAAAGTAATGGAAAGACCCTCAGTCAAACCAATCTTAAATGCAACAACGGTAAACACAGAGATGATCATAATTACCGTGATGATCACCGCGGATATTCGCGCGACCAACAGCAAGTTGAGCTTGGACAGATAACTACGAATAACAAGACCAGTACCGACGATCAGTAAGAAACCAACAATACCCGTCACCAGTTGCGTTTGGACGAAGGCAACAGCGATCAGTACAGGCATGAATGTGCCTGATGTCTTAAGACCTATGATGACGCGCAGGAAAACAACAATAAGCGCACCAATTGGAATCAGCATGATGGTCTTAAACATCGCCTGTTCTTCCAGTGGTAGGCTATGGATTGAGAAGTTTAGTAGCCCATCTGCTTCGACTTTCTGCTGAGTTGCTTGAGAAGGAGAAACATCCTGAGCAATCATCGAGAAGTGCACTTGGCTGTTATTACCACCAACTACATCAAGCAGGGAAACATTAGACTCATCCCAAACCAAGATGTTTTCTTTGATTACCTGATTAGGATCATTGGCATTAAACAGTACCCAGTTATTACCATCCCACACTTGGTTCATGTGTTGAATCGTTTGGCGACGACGGCCATCTTCTAACTCAATAACGCCAACAACTTTGCTTGGGATCTTCGCATAAGCCAAAATCTTATCGACCGCATCCACTTTAGACATATGGTTGAGGAGCAGAGAGGCATTTTGGCTGTCACTGTCGTTGAGAGACTTAATCAGTTCACGTGTAAAGGTGATGTCGTCAGCTGAACGCTGGTTTGCTCGCTCAATGACGGCGATTGCTGCAGCTTCTGTTGGGCCATCAAAGGTTGGAGGCGTGATTTCACCGCTTGGTGGGATAGGGTCTACATTCGCTTGAGGGTCAACTAGGAATTGAACTTTGTAGTAGATTGTTTGAGCGCCTGTTGCTTGGCGGATTGACCACTCAGCGCGTCGGCCAGACTCGGTATTGACATAGGAAACGCCGTAACCTGGAGAAGATGAAGATTCGTTGATTAGGGTAAAGCCACTTTGTGTATGTGGCGCCGCAAGAGATGCTTTAACCGGCTTATCTTGCCCGTTGAACTCTACGCGAGCTTCAATATCCCAAACTTGGCTCGTTTCACCAGGTGTCCAAGGAACACCGTAGTTCTGATGACGAAACATACTTAAGACAATACCAGCAACGATAATCATTGCGACTGATATATAAAACGGGATTTTTGATGTCATAAGCTTACGCTACCTTACTATTTTTTTGGGACTTCCGTGTGGATGTATTTCTTGCTTACATCAACCATCGCAATATCTCTAATGAATTCACGGCCTAAGAGCACAGGATGGCTCATTTGAGAACGGTCTGCCAATGTAAATTGTGCTTTTTCATGGATTTTTCCGAGTTTAACCCATAACTCAACGACTGCGCGTCTTTCAACGTCTTCGGTGGTTGATTGACGGATTTTCACGAATCGAACGATAGGTGCTTCAATCCAATTGGTATCGTTGAGTTCTCTATCGCCATCAGACAGGTGGAATCGAACCCAGTTCTTGCCATTGCGTTCGAACTGTTCAATGTCTACGGCATTTAATGATGAAGTTGCTGCGCCGGTATCTACGCGCGCATCAAAAGATTGTTTAATCGAGTCGATTGTTACTGACTCGACTTCGCCAAGGATAATTCCATGAGTGGGAGTTTGAGCAACCGGTGCAGGAGCAGGGATCACTACCGGCTCTGGCTTTTTACGAACTTCTTCTAATGCTTCTTGCTTGAAGGCATTCAGTTGCTGTTCTAAATCATGAACCTGATCTTCGAGGCTTTCGATGTAATCAGATTGATTGCTTAGCTGTAAATTTAGGTTTTCATATTGATTGGTTAGATTTGCTTCAGAGGCTTGAATTGCCGCTAAGGTTTCTTGGTGATATTGCGTACTGTTAGTCAGGGTACAGCCTGAAAGTACCAGCATCGCCATAATAGGGGTCAATCTTTTCAACATTGATAAACCTGAATGAATTTAAATTGAAGATAAATAACAAGTTTAGCGTATAAAATTTGCCGCAAACAAGTGGTTGTGTGGCCTAAGCTCTCAAAAAATGAGGAATAAGTGGTATACGCAAAAAAATAAGGATGCATTGCATCCTTATCATTGTATGGGGGATTAAACATAAGAGAAACGGTTTGATACTCTAGTTGAGTTAACTCTTTGTCAATTTGTCCGTTTCACTCACATTTCCGACTAAGGTTTAGTAGCAACCAGTACCGCGCGACGTGGCGCTGGGTGCCCCTCAACTGTCTTAGACGGGTCGTTAGGGTCTAAGTAATTTGGTAGTGAGTTATGAGTCATCCAATCGGTGGTACGTTGCTCATCGGTTGATGTTACGTTTTCATCGACAATTCGAACATCTTCAAAGCCGACATTTTCTAGCCATACCTTCAAGGCACGAGCTGACGGGAAGAAATAGACATTACGCATTTGTGCGTAGCGATCGACAGGAACAAGCACAGACGTTTCATCGCCTTCAATTACTAAGGTCTCTAACACTAACTCACCGCCTGAAACTAACTGGTTTTTAAGCTGAATGAGGTGGTCTAGCGGTGAGCAGCGGTGATAAAGCACACCCATGCTGAACACAGTATCGAATGCTTCAAGCTTTGGTAGCTGCTCAATACCGAGCGGCAGTAGGTGCGCACGTTGGTCGCCGCCCATTAGTTTGCGGATCGCTTCAAATTGAATCAGGAATAGGTGCGATGGATCGATACCAACGGTTAGACGCGCGCCTTCACCTAGCATACGCCACATGTGGTAGCCATTGCCGCAGCCTACATCTAACACACTGCGATTTTTTAGCGGAGAGATATGCGGTAGTACACGATCCCACTTCCAGTCGCTACGCCATTCGGTGTCAATATGAATGCCGTGCACTGTGTATGGACCTTTACGCCAAGGGTGGAAGGTACGCAGCAGGCTCTCTAACTTTTTAAGTTCACCAACGTGGAATGGGGTGTCGTTGGTTAGCATCACCGCATTTTTGATATCAATTTGATCTGGGTGACCTTCTGGGATTTTATTGAGTGCTTTAAGCCAACGGCCGAAATCACCATGTTCAGCGTTTTGCCAATCTGTCAGTTGCTGAGGTAGCACATTTAGCCAAGGCTGTAGACGAGTATCTTGGGCAATAAGTTGGAAAAAGTTAGCAAAATTAAACATAGTTTTTCACTGAATTAGTCGTTTAAAAATTAGTATTGTTATTCCCTACAGTAGGGGGACGAAAGTGCTAGATTATTTGCGAAGTTTATTTTATCGCGAACATCGAACCGAAGTTAAAACACTGGAACCACACGTCGTAACTACTGAAGCCGATTTTAGCAAAGCGTTCTTTGTGTTCTTTCTTAGAATCTGGACGCATTACATTTTCAATCGCGCTGCGTTTTTGGCTGATTTCGAGTTCGCTGTAACCGTTAGCACGTTTAAAGTCGTGATGCAGATCGATCAATAGCTCATTAGATGCTTGATCTTCAAATACAAATTTTTCCGATAGGATCAAAATGCCACCTGGACGAAGACCTGCATAGATTTTTTCTAGCAGCGTGTAACGATCTTCTGGCGATAGAAATTGCAGCGTAAAGTTAAGCACAACCACAGAGGCGTTATTAATGTCGATATCGCGAATGTCAGCTTCAACCACATCAACCGGAGTATCGCTGCGGTAGGCGTTAACGTGTAATTTACAACGTTCAACCATCGCTGATGAATTATCGACGGCGATGATTTGACAACCTTCTTGCTGAATATGACGACGCATAGAAAGCGTTGCAGCGCCCAGTGAACAACCCAAGTCGTAAACATTTGAGTGTGGTTTAACAAATCGCTCAGCCAGCATGCCGATAGCAGAAATGATATTGCTATAACCAGGAACAGAGCGCTGAATCATGTCAGGGAACACTTCCGCAACACGCTCGTCAAAGGTGAAATCCCCAATTTTATCGATTGGAGCCGAAAAAATAGTATCTGGATTGGTCTTAGGGTTCATAACTCTGTTCTCATAACTATCAACGTATGGCGATATAGCTTGCGCATCTGCCACAAAAAGGCGCGTATTTTATGAGAAATTCGTCGCCATGTCATGTTCTGTCGCCGAATAGCTTAAAACATCTGTATTTGAGCATTGCCGTTACCGCCAGGAAACTCAGCTAAGTCAGGCAGTTCAGCATGTAATTGCAATTGGCTGTAGAGTTTCGCAGCGAGTTCAGGGGCAATCAGATTGTCTGAGGTATGAATCATCAAATAGGGCTGCTTCCCTTCAGCGATCCACTGCGGCAATTTAGTCAGCCAAGGTGCAAAGAAGGAATGGTTGAGTGCCTCTTCAGGGTGGCCAATAAAGCGAATCAGCGGGTTATTTCCGGTCGCGATGGCATGAACTGGCACTCTTGGTTTCTTCTGTTGAGCATCTAACAGGGATTCATAGTGAGGGTGCGTCGAGGTGATTTGTTCAGAGAACACCGGACGACTGTCCATGATGATGCGATCAAACCCTTTTTCCACTAACCATTGATTTAACCGTTTTTCATCGTCTCCCTTGTCAAAGAACGCAGGGTGACGGACTTCGACGCCAATAGGAAAATTAGGAGGAAACAAGGCACAAAAGCGCTTTAGTTGTTCAAGGTTTTGCGGACCAAATGCGGCGGGTAACTGTATTGTCCACTGACCAATTCGTTCGTGCAGTGGTTCCATAATCGCCATAAAACTTTTCAATTCACTTTGGCAGCCTTGCAGCATTTGCTGGTGGGTAATATGTTGCGGCAGTTTAAACGTGAAACGAAATTGATCGTGGGTTGCGGCGTGCCAGTTTTTGACCGTTGTCGTGTTCGGTGTGGCGTAAAATGTGGTGTTGCCTTCAACCGTATGAAAGACACTGGCGTACTTTTCCAGCCTTTGGCTTGGCTGAGTGCCGCGGCCATAAAAGCTTTGTTGCCATTGATTGTTGGACCACATGGTGAGGCCAAGACGAACTGGATAAAGGTGCATATTTGTTATTACGGTTCACATGAAAACGAGTTGCGCGAGAGTTTTGCTCAACGGACCAATATAGGGCTATAATCATCGCCAATTTTTTTGCTATTGGTGCAGTTTTACGCCTTTGTTGGTTTAAAAAGCATCAATAGATAATAAATCGCAATAAATTGTACGCTGGGTAGTCGATTTCATCTAACTTTCAGCGTATAAATGGAACTTTGCTCTATCGATAAATGTACACCGATAGATAGTAATCAACAAATTTTAAGAGATTGGGAAATTCATTATGCGTACCCATTACTGTGGTCACCTGAACAAGTCCCTTGCAGGACAAACTGTAGAACTTTGCGGCTGGGTTAACCGTCGCCGTGATTTGGGCGGTCTTATTTTCATCGATATGCGAGATCGTGAAGGCATCGTTCAGGTAGTTGTTGACCCAGATATGGCAGATGCGTATGAAGTAGCTAACACACTTCGTAATGAATTCTGTATCAAGCTAACGGGTGAAGTACGCGTTCGTCCAGACAGCCAAGTAAACAAAGATATGGCAACGGGTGAAGTCGAGATCATTGCGAAAGGTCTTGAAATCATCAACCGTGCTGACGTACTGCCACTAGACTTCAACCAGAAGAACTCAGAAGAGCAGCGTCTTAAGTACCGTTACCTAGACCTACGTCGCCCTGAAATGAGCGACCGCATCAAACTACGTGCAAAAGCGTCTAGCTTTGTTCGTCGCTTCCTAGATGACAACGGTTTCCTAGATATCGAAACGCCAGTACTAACGAAAGCGACACCAGAAGGTGCTCGTGACTACCTAGTGCCAAGCCGTGTTCACAAAGGCAGCTTCTACGCGCTTCCTCAATCTCCACAGCTATTCAAACAGCTACTAATGATGTCTGGTTTTGACCGTTACTACCAAATCGTTAAGTGTTTCCGTGATGAAGACTTGCGTGCTGACCGTCAACCAGAATTCACTCAGATCGATATCGAAACGTCATTCATGACGGCTGAGCAAGTCCGTGCGACTACTGAGAAAATGGTTCGTGATATGTGGCAAGAGCTTCTAGACGTAGATCTAGGCGAGTTCCCAATCATGCCATTCTCTGAAGCGATGCGTCGTTTCGGCAGCGATAAGCCAGATCTACGTAACCCACTAGAGCTAGTTGATGTAGCTGACCTAGTTAAAGACGTAGAGTTCAAAGTATTCTCTGGTCCTGCTAACGATGAGAAAGGCCGTGTGGCTGTTATCCGTGTACCGGGTGGCGCTAAGCTAACTCGTAAGCAAATCGATAGCTACGGCGAGTTTGTAGGCATCTACGGCGCGAAAGGTCTAGCTTGGATGAAGGTTAACGACCGTGCAGCAGGCATGGAAGGCATTCAGTCTCCAGTTGCTAAGTTCCTAAATGAAGACGTAATCAACGGTATTCTAGATCGCACTCAAGCAGAATCTGGCGACATCATTCTATTTGGCGCAGATAAAGCAAACACAGTATCTGAAGCTCTAGGCGCACTTCGTCTGAAACTAGGCATCGATCTAGAACTAACAAACGAGTCTGCATGGGCGCCACTATGGGTTGTTGACTTCCCAATGTTCGAAGAAGATGACGAAGGCAACCTGCACGCGATGCACCACCCATTCACATCGCCACTAGGTGTAAACGCGGAAGAGCTAAAAGCGAACCCAGCAGCGGCTAACTCAAACGCATACGACATGGTTCTAAACGGCTACGAAGTAGGCGGCGGTTCTGTACGTATCCACAACGCAGAAATGCAATCAGCAGTATTCGATATCCTAGGTATTGAAGCTGACGAGCAGCAAGCGAAGTTTGGTTTCCTACTAGACGCACTTAAGTTCGGTACACCGCCACACGCAGGTCTTGCATTCGGTCTTGACCGTCTAGTAATGCTACTTTGTGGTACAGAGAACATCCGTGACGTTATCGCGTTCCCGAAAACAACGAATGCTTCTTGTCTACTAACAGACGCTCCAAGCCTAGCTAACCCAGCTTCGCTTGAAGAACTAGCGATTGCTGTTAAGGCAGCAGAGAAGAAAGAAGAAGAGTAATCTACTCTTCATACTTGAAGTGGCAGCGTTGTTAACTGCGTAAGTTCACCCTAATTACATAGAAAACCTATGCGCATAGGGATGAACTTACTTGTTGCCTAGCTGAAACTCCAATTATTTTGAGTATATGGTTTCGCTGAATAGCAAAAGCCGCTTCAAACGAAGCGGTTTTTTTGTGTCTGGAAGTCCAAACTATATAGCGTCATTCCATAGAGTGACGAAGGAGCGAGTAGGGAATCTCTATAGATGTTCGACTATCTAAAGCTCAATCTCTTTCCATTCACCAGGCTGCAAGTCACCTAGTGTCACATCACCCATCGAATAGCGAATCAAACGCAGGGTAGGGAAGCCTATATTGGCCGTCATACGACGTACTTGGCGGTTACGCCCTTCAATAATCGTAATCGCTAACCATGTGGTTGGAATATTGGCGCGAAAACGAACTGGTGGGTTACGCTCCCACACAGAAGGCTCATCCATCACTTCCACTTTTGCAGGCAGTGTCATGCCATCTTTAAGCTCAACGCCGTTACGTAACTTGTTGAGATCTTCTTCGTTTGGCGCACCGTCCACTTGTACCCAATAGGTTTTTGGCGATTTAGAGCTCGGCTGAGTTAAACGTGCCTGCAAGATGCCATCGTTGGTTAGCATCATTAAACCTTCACTGTCTCGATCTAATCTGCCTGCAGCATAGATATCTTTGACTGGAATATAGTCAGCAAGTGTTTTTCTACCTTCACCATCAGTAAATTGGCTTAAAGTGTCAAAGGGCTTATTAAACACCACCACCTTACGATCTTCTGGCGCGATTTTAGGTTTATTTTTTATAGGCTTACGTCGTTGTCGGGATGAAGAACTATTGACGCTATTTTGATTATTTTTACGTTTAAAACCCGATTGATGCTTTTTTGATGGCGATGAGGATGAGTCACGGCGTGAGCGTGGTGACATGTTAACTACCTTGCAAAAATGTAAATAAAGTGTGGGTGAAAGTATCTAAAGAATCCGATTTGAGCTATCATTTGCGCGCCCAAAAACAGGATTGTTGGACAAGATAATAGACTATTATCGTGTTTTTGTTTAATTATAACTAATCGCTCTCAAGGATGTCGTACTTAAACGACGAAAACAAAAGAGACGGATAAATCGCAACAAGTGAGGGGATTATTCATAACTTGTTAGCGTTCACACACACAGGGCCACGTACCAAGCGGTCCGGTTAGAACAATAGGGAAATTTCATGCCTACAGAAAAACCTACAATTATTTACACTATTACTGATGAAGCACCTGCGCTAGCGACATATTCACTACTACCGATTATTCAGTCGTTTACTGCTTCTTCAGGCATCAATGTTGACACTCGTGATATCTCTCTAGCTGGGCGCATTATTGCTAACTTCCCAGAGCACCTAACTGACGAGCAACGCATTGGTGATGCACTTGCAGAACTAGGTGAACTAGCAAAAACTCCAGAAGCAAACATCATCAAGCTGCCAAACATCTCGGCATCTGTTCCTCAGCTAAAAGCAGCAATTAAAGAGCTTCAAGAGAAAGGCTTCAACCTACCAAACTACCCTGAAGAGCCAAGCACGTACGAAGAAGAAGCGATCAAAACGACGTATGACAAAATTAAAGGTAGTGCGGTAAACCCAGTGCTACGTGAAGGTAACTCTGACCGTCGTGCGCCTCTATCTGTTAAGAACTATGCGAAGAAGAACCCGCATTCAATGGGCGCATGGTCTGCAGACTCTAAATCACACGTTTCTAGCATGACTGGTAACGACTTCTTCGGTAGTGAAAAATCGCACACGGTTGCAGGCGCAACTGACGTTAAGATTGAATTCGTTGCGGCTGACGGCGCAGTGAAAGAGCTTAAAGCTGCTTTCCCTCTACAAGACAAAGAAATCATCGACTGTTCAGTAATGAACAAGAAAGCGCTAGTAGAGTTCTTTGAAGCGCAAATCGCTGAAGCGAAAGAGCAAGACGTTCTGCTTTCACTTCACATGAAAGCGACCATGATGAAAGTCTCTGATCCAGTGATCTTTGGTCACGCGGTTAAGGTTTACTACAAAGATGTATTTGCGAAATACGGCGAGCTGTTTGACAAGCTAGGTGTTGACGTAAACAACGGTATTGGTGACGTTTACGCGAAGATTCAATCACTACCAGCAGCGCAAAAAGAAGAAATTGAAGCGGCGCTTCTAGCGGTTTACGAAACGCAGCCACCGCTAGCGATGGTTGATTCTGACCGTGGTATTACTAACCTACACGTTCCAAGTGACATCATCGTTGACGCGTCTATGCCAGCGATGCTGCGTTCATCTGGCCAAATGTGGGGTCCAGATGGCAAGCAGAAAGATACTAAAGCAATGATCCCTGATCGTAGCTACGCGGGTATCTACCAAGCAGTTATCGACTTCTGTAAAGAGAACGGTGCGTTCAACCCAACAACTATGGGTAGTGTGCCAAACGTCGGCCTAATGGCTCAAAAAGCAGAAGAGTACGGTTCACACGACAAAACATTCATGCTAGATGCGTCTGGTACAGTACGTGTTGTTGATGCGTCAGGTGCAGTACTACTTGAGCAATCAGTAGAGGAAGGCGACATCTTCCGTATGTGTCAGGTGAAAGATGCGCCAATCCAAGATTGGGTTAAGCTTGCAGTAACACGTGCTCGTGCAACAGGTGTTCCAGCAGTATTCTGGTTAGATGAAAACCGTGCACACGATGCTCAGCTAATCAAGAAAGTAAACGCATACCTTCCACAGCACGATACTTCTGGCCTAGAAATCAAGATTCTTGCTCCACTTGAAGCGTGTCAGTTCTCGCTAGTTCGCATTAAAGAAGGTCAAGATACAATCTCAGTAACAGGTAACGTACTACGTGATTACCTAACTGACTTGTTCCCAATCCTAGAGCTAGGTACGTCTGCGAAGATGCTTTCTATCGTTCCGCTAATGAACGGTGGTGGTCTATTTGAAACAGGTGCTGGTGGTTCTGCTCCTAAGCACGTTCAACAAGTAGAGAAAGAAAACCATCTACGTTGGGATTCTCTTGGTGAATTCCTTGCACTAGCGGCATCTTTAGAGCACTTAAGCACAGTAGCGGGTAACGCTAAGGCACAAGTACTTGCCGATGCATTAGATAAAGCAACGGGTGATTTCTTAGACAACAACAAGTCGCCATCGCGTCGTGTTGGTGAACTAGATAACCGTGGTAGCCACTACTACCTAGCGACTTACTGGGCACAAGCTCTTGCAGCGCAAACAGCAGATGCTGACCTAGCCGCTGAGTTTGCTCCTATTGCTGAAGCACTTGCTTCAAATGAAGAGAAGATTGTTGCCGAGCTAAATGATGCGCAAGGTGTTGCAGGTGAACTGGGTGGTTACTATGCGCCAGTATTTGAAAAAGCGGCACCATTGATGCGTCCAAGCGCTACGCTAAACGACATCATCAATGCTTAATCATGCTTGATTGATAGATAAAACAAACCCGCCGAAAGGCGGGTTTTTTATGATCTTTACAACTGATATAAAAGAGTTTGTTATACCAATCTGGATAAGTAAGTGATTTTTACGAACGAAGGATCATTTACGTATTGAGGTTGGTATCTATTATGGCAGCGATTATTTTGCGGGTTGAGCTTCTAGTTGAGCTTCTACAGGTACCACAGAGCTGGCGTGATAGCCTTTAGGTCCTTCTTCCACTTCAAAGTTAACTTGTTGACCCGCTTTCAGAGTACGGTATCCATCCATTTTGATTGTCGAATAGTGCGCGAACACATCTCCATCTTCTCCTTCTGAACAGATAAAACCAAATCCTTTGGCGTTGTTAAACCATTTTACTGTACCTGTAGCCATGCTATACATCCCTCATGCATTTTGTTACTGACGTTGTTTAGGTGTTTACGTTGTTTCCTTGTAAACAGAAAGTGAATTTCCATTCAGCCGCTGCCAAATTTTCAGTCACTATTTGACCAATGTAGCTAATGATGAGGCGCAGTCAATAGGAAAAAGGTATTAAGGTCTACATATTTACAAACAATTCACTTTTGAGATTTACATTTTTGTTACTAATGAATGGTCGCTTCATAGGCATTAATTGGTTTAGTGAATGGTTTTTGGTTTCTTTTTAATCAATTAGATAGATGTAGTCGTTTGATAGAAATCTTTTATTTGCAGCGACTCAAATGCTGCATTAGTCTCTAAGTAAGAACAAAATTTTTTTGTCGCATTTTGTTCTAAATAGTAAGAGCTAAATTCAAAACTTTTGCTTTATGAAGTGGTAAAATTAATAAAGTTCAACATCAACATCGAAAAGCCATGAGCAAACATTTTGAATGGGTTACTCCAGATTCTGATCTACTGGAGTTAGAGAAAACCAAAGTAAAGCCACCGTCCATGTATAACGTTGTACTTAACAACGATGACTACACCCCAATGGACTTTGTAATTGAGATCCTAGAACGTTTTTTTTCTATGGATATCGACAAAGCGACGCAAGTGATGCTCCAGGTGCATTATGAAGGCAAGGCAATTTGTGGCACGTATACTGCAGAAGTTGCTGAGACTAAGGTAGCGCAAGTTACCATGTATTCTAAAGAGAATGAGCATCCTTTGCTTTGTACAATGGAACAAGCCTAACGCTTGTTTGAGCAACTTAAGTTGTTCTTAAAGGAGGTACTTATGCTGAATAAAGAATTAGAGTCGAGTCTGAACGGCGCATTTGCTCGCGCAAGAGACAAACGACATGAGTTTATGACTGTCGAGCACCTCCTGTTAGCATTGTTGGAAAACGATGCTGCGAGAGAAGCTCTGCAAGCCTGCCAAGCGGATATTGACGCATTGCGCAGTGAACTTGACATATTCATTGATCAAACAACCCCACTTATTCCAGAAAATGACGAAACACGTGAGACTCAACCAACCTTGAGCTTCCAACGTGTACTTCAGCGCGCCGTTTTTCATGTTCAGTCTTCTGGGCGCAGCGAAGTGACAGGTGCTAACGTACTCGTCGCGATATTCAGCGAACAAGAATCCCACGCTGCTTACCTGCTTAAGAAAAACGATATCAGCCGTTTAGATATTGTGAACTTTATCTCTCATGGCATAACTAAAGCGTCTAGTTCAGATGAGGATTCTGACTCTTCAGGCTCATTTGGTAGTGAAGCTGTGGAAGAAAACAGTTCCGAAGATCGCCTAGAGAGCTTTGCCACCAATTTGAATCAAATTGCCAAGCAAGGGCAGATTGATCCACTTATTGGCCGTGATAAAGAGCTAGAACGTACCATTCAAGTTCTATGTCGCCGTCGTAAAAACAACCCTTTGCTAGTCGGCGAAGCTGGTGTCGGTAAAACGGCCATTGCTGAAGGTCTTGCTTGGCGCATTGTTGAAGGGCAAGTCCCAGAAATTATTGCCAACAGCGTTATCTATTCGCTAGACATCGGTTCTTTGTTAGCGGGTACTAAGTACCGTGGTGATTTCGAGAAGCGTTTTAAAGCGATCTTGAAACAACTTGAGAAAGAAGACGATGCGATTCTGTTCATAGATGAAATTCATACCATCATCGGTGCGGGTGCGGCGTCGGGTGGTCAGGTTGATGCTGCTAACCTGATCAAGCCATTGCTAAGTAGTGGTAAGTTGCGTTGTATCGGTTCAACGACTTACCAAGAATACAGCACAATTTTTGAGAAAGAACGCGCACTGTCTCGTCGTTTCCAAAAAATTGATGTGGTTGAACCATCACTTGATGACACCACTAAAATCTTGATTGGTCTGAAGCCGAAATACGAAGCGCACCACGAGGTTCGTTATACCAATAAAGCACTACGTGCTGCGGTAGAGCTATCAGCGAAATACATCAACGAGCGTCATTTGCCGGATAAGGCGATTGACGTGATCGATGAAGCCGGTGCTCGCAGCCGTTTAGCACCAGCGAGTCGTCGTAAGAAGACTGTCGGTGTTGCAGACATTGAAGCGATGGTTGCTAAAATGGCGCGTATTCCTGAAAAATCCGTTTCTTCTTCAGACAAAGAGATTCTGCAGAATCTAGATCAGAAAATGAAGATGCTGGTATTTGGTCAAGATGATGCGATTGACGTACTAAGTGAAGCGATCAAGCTAACTCGTGCTGGCCTAGGCGCTGACCATAAGCCCGTTGGTTCATTCCTATTTGCTGGTCCTACGGGGGTTGGTAAAACGGAAGTGACCGTTCAGCTTTCTAAGCTGCTGGGTATTGAGCTGCTTCGTTTTGATATGTCTGAGTATGGCGAACGTCACTCTGTGAGTCGATTGATTGGTGCGCCTCCGGGTTACGTTGGCTACGATCAAGGTGGCCTACTGACTGATGCGGTTATCAAGCATCCTCACTCTGTTGTTCTACTCGATGAGATTGAGAAAGCGCACCCAGATATCTTCAACCTGCTTCTTCAGGTGATGGATAACGGTACGCTAACAGACAACAATGGTCGTAAAGCGGACTTCCGCAATGTGATCCTTGTGATGACCACCAACGCGGGTGTTCAGGAAACGGAGAAGAAATCGATCGGCCTGATCCAACAAGATCACAGCCATGACGCGATGTCAGTGATCAAGAAAGTGTTCACGCCGGAGTTCCGTAACCGTCTTGATAACATCATTTGGTTCAATAGCCTGGATGAACACGTTATTCATCAAGTGGTTGATAAGTTCATTGTTGAACTACAAGCTCAACTTGATGCACGTGGCGTCTCACTTGAGGTCTCCGATGATGCTCGCCATTGGTTAGCTCTGAAAGGCTACGATAAAGCAATGGGCGCCCGTCCAATGGGACGAGCGATTCAAGAGCAGCTTAAGAAGCCGCTGGCGAATGAACTGTTGTTTGGTTCGTTAGTTGATGGGGGTACGGTGAAAGTGAATCTGAAAGATGATGAACTGAAGTTCGAGTATCTCAGTGAGAAAGAAGCCGCGATTCATTAAGATGTAACGATATGAGAAAGCCAGAGCAACTGCTCTGGCTTTTTTTATTGGGTACTAAAGCTATTCAAAGTAGGGCTTAACGGCTTGATAGGAATCCTCAACCGATTGAGGGATCACTTGTTCGCTTTGAAATCCAAGCTGCGGGTACTCTTTAATTCGCTGAAAATCACCCAGCATTGCGGTGATGGTTGTTTCAATATCAATCTCATCATTGAAATAGTCGCAGAATGAAAGCTTAGGGGAGGTGACACAGGCTAGTTGATATGGGCTTGGCCATTGCTTTTCAAACGTGGCTAAAGTGCGTCTTTCCATATAAGGCTTTTGCACCAAGATAAATGAATTGACGTTGATGTTTCGCTCTTTAAGCAGTCGATGAGTGAATTTAACGTTCTCACCAGTATTGGTCGCTTGGTTTTCAATGATGATCGCGTGATGAGGCACCCCCATCGTTTGAGCGATAGCGGCAAAGGTTTCTGCCTCGCTACTTTCAAATGTCCCTTGCGTTAATCGACCGACGCCACCGGAAAAGATCAGCCAATCTGCCCAGCCTTGTAAGTATAAATTCGCAGCGTGCTCTGCTACTCGTATGTCATTGCTGCCCAGTACAAAAATACAGTCTGATTTTTCTAATTGATGATCGAGCTGCATATAGTCCCAAAGGTGTTCGATATGCTGGTAGAGCTTCTTGTTACTCATCCAGTGTTCCTTCTTAAAGCATTTCTAACGTATGTTGGAAATGAAAATGGTATCCCAACTGTATCAATCGATCGGCTACGATGCGTTTGTCAGGTGTTGCTGAGAGAGGAGGAAGCGGGTCATTGCTGCCAGATTGTTCGAGAGCCGCCTGATAAAACTCCGCCTTGCTGACGGTATTAGGTGTGGTGGCATTCACGACTACGTTGGTCGCGTTCAAGGTGACAAAACATGTTGCACCGATAGCATCGTGCAAATGGAGCATGTTGGCTGGGGCCTGATTACTCACTTGCTTTAGTTTGGAGACAAACCGGGCCGGGTTTCTGTCTGGGCCGATAAGACCACTGCAGCGAACAACGCCGTAGCCTAAACCGGAATCAATCAGATATTGCTCTGCTTGGAGCATCACTTTGGCGTTGTCGGTGAAGTCCGCACTGGATTGAGCCAAAGCTAACGTTGCTTGGTCTTCACTCATCTCTTGGGCGATATTTGGATAAACCGTGGTTGAGCTGACCATAACCAAGCGCGCCACGCCAACTTGTTGGCATATCTGGATCAGCTTGTTCCAGTGATGAGCATACTCGTCGCCTTTGCCCTTCCTAAAGCCGGGTGGGAAACAACCAATTACGATATCTGGACTAAGCGCTTTGAGTGACTGTGACAGTACGGAGATATCTTGATTCAGATCGAACTCAAATCCATTCAAGTGTTTTTCAGTGAGCTCTATGACACCCTGTGCAGTAGTGCGACTTACGGAGACTTTATGGCCAAGGTTTTCAAGACATTGTGCGAGTGGTTGTCCTAACCAACCGCCACCAATAACGGTTATCTGCTTCATGACGATTTCCCTAATAGTTGTCTTAATTCGGAGCGTAGATACGCATGGATGGGGTGAGAGCTAAACGCTGGGTGCTGAATAATATCGACGTTTGCATGCCAGCTTAAATTTTCAAACTCTGCAGGTAGACGTACGATGCCACTCTCTTTGAGCCCATAATTGGCAATATGTTTTGGTAGTACGCCCCAGCCAAATCCTTTCTGTACCAACTCTCTTAACATGTAGTAATTATCAGCATACCAAATGTCAGGGCTATAGGCTTTTTGAAAGCTACTGGTCTTGCTATTTTTTGACCTGACCAACAGTTGGCGGTGCAATATCAGTTGATCAATATTACTGACCTTATGTTTAGCAAGAGGGTGATTAGCGCCGACATAAACATCAAACTCAATACTTCCGACAGACTCAAAGTCTAAGCCCGCAGGTAAGGATACCTCGGAGAACATCACTCCTGTCGTTGCTCTCTTTGACTCAACCAGTTCGATCACATCTACGCTGGAGGCGGAAAGGAACTCAAATGTCACGCCAGGAAATTTCTCTGCGACATGTTCGATGACGCTAGAAAGGTTATCCATAGGAATGCCTTCGTCCACCGCTAAGCTTAATTGTGTCGATTCATCGTTGGCTATCTGGGTGATGCTTTGGCGCAATCGGTAATGCTGCTGTAGTAAAGCGTGCGCATGAGGTAACAGCTTCTCCCCGTTGGTAGTGAGCTTTGGGTAACGGGATGAACGATCAAATAGTTCCAGTCCGCTGTCGATCTCAAGGTTCATAATGTGTTGGCTAATTGCCGATTGCACTTTGTTTAGCGACCTTGCCGCCGCCGAAAAGGACCCTTGTTCGACCGTGGCAACAAACGCTTCTAGCTGTTCAATACTAAACATATCACTTTTACTGATGGTATCTAATTATATTACATCTTTAATATAGATGATAATGAGTGCATCGACTATGACATTGATTGGAAAATTGAAATGAACAAGCAAGAGAGAATATTTCACGCAGTAGTATTTGAAGCGTTGGCGTTAGCGATGATCGTGCCAGTTTCAGCGTTAATCACAGGCAAAGGCACCAGTGACTTAGCGTTTGTCGGTATTGGACTCAGCCTGTTTACCGTGGTTTGGAACTACTACTACAACCTGATGTTTGATCGCGTGTTTGGCCAAGACAGAGAAAACCGTTCATTGAAAATGCGTATTGGGCATACTGCCGGGTTTGAAGGAGGGCTTATCTTTATCACCGTTCCTTCCATTGCATGGTTTTTGCAAATCACTATTGGCCAAGCTTTATTGCTAGAAGCCGGTTTCTTGGTGTTTTTCTTCTTTTATGCGACCGCATTTAACTGGGGCTATGATCGTATTCAGCCATATCAGCGTTGGATTCAGAATCAAAGAGTGTCGTAATTGAATGGAATAGGGGAAGTACGACAAAGGGGATAAGAGCTTGGTAGGACACCAAGCTCTGATTTAGCTGTAATCGGAGTCGCTTAGCTAGACAGCACTCTTAGAATTTTATCTGCGTGTTCTGCGATTTCGATACCTTCATCAGTTAGGTAACCACCATCTGGTAACGTGCATAGGCCCTTCTCATAAAGACGTTGGACTGCCGCCTGCATTTCTTCGGACGCATCATGATGAACTTTAATCCCCGTCGCAGCACTGCTGATATCAAATTGAAGCAGAAGGTTAAGTTCAGACATATATTCAGGCGTAAGTTTCATATTTAATTCCTTCATAGAAAGTACTTATCTCAACTTAATCAGGATGTTGGAAATCAGCAACTTTATCCATTGAGAAATGTTAGCCATCCCTTACTTTCTAGAAAAGAATCAGGCGATTTGGTGTCTGAGTAATCGAATGCCAACAGATTAGACCCAAATCAAAGATTAATCAGAATTACCCTGTTGGGGGATGGTTATTCACTTTTAATAGCGAAACTGCATATTAAATCAGGTTATTATGAATAATCAGCCTAAAGTGACTGTGAGATACAGAAATTTATACCTGTATATTTCTAAGCTTATGAATTTTAAATAGTAATGTTTAAATCTAAGTGGTTCGTTTATCTAATTTTAGCAGCGTGTTTTGATTCAATTAGCGAAAGTTTCCTTAAGATTAAAAACATTTTGTTTAACGCAACCAATTAGCGCTTGAATTTGATCACAAATCACGTAATTATCCGCGGCCAATAACCCACATGTTGCAAAATGTTTCGTAATGATAAATCTAAACCAGTTTGATTCTTTACTTCCTCCTCAAATGGCAGAGCGTGCGGCGGAAATTGGCGTAGGCAAAGCAACCAAAGACCCAATGAAGTCTTTCTTATTGGCAATATCTGCTGGAATTCATATCGGTATTGCTTTTGTGTTCTACACCATAGTAACGACCGGAGCAGGTGACTTGCCGTGGGGCATCACACGCTTACTTGGCGGCTTAGCGTTTAGCTTAGGTTTGATCTTAGTGGTTGTAACTGGTGGTGAGCTTTTTACCAGTTCAGTACTGACGCTGGTTGCTCGCGCGAGTGGCAAGATTACGTGGAAATGTTTATTTAAGAACTGGGCAGTGGTTTACGGCGGTAACTTAATCGGCGCACTGTTGCTTGTCGTTTGTATGCTGCTGACCAAGCAATACATGTTTGATCACGGCCAAGTCGGCTTAAATGCGATGGCCATTTCTCAGCATAAAATGCATCACACTTTCTTATCTGCAGTTGCACTTGGTGTAATGTGTAATGTACTGGTTTGTATTGCGGTGTGGATGACATTCAGTGCTCGTACATTGACAGATAAGATTGCAGTTATGATTTTACCAGTGGCAATGTTCGTTTCTGCTGGCTTCGAGCACTGTATTGCAAATATGTTCCAAGTTCCGATGGCGATTGGTATTAAGAACTTTGCGCCAGCTGAATTTTGGCAAATGACAGGCGCGAATATCGCAGACTACGCGGATCTAAACATGATCGATTTCATCACCAATAACCTAATTCCAGTGACGCTTGGTAACATCATTGGTGGTGGTGTGTTTGTCGGCATGTGGTACTGGCTAATCTACCTTCGCGACTAATTAGACGTACAGAGATGATTCATAAGACTCACTTAGGTGGGTCTTTTTTGTTTGTGGAGAAAGTTCGAACCCATCGAATGAAGCTAGTGGGGCAGGTGTGGTGATCAACCAATCATGAAGATCGGGTGAATTTGTCTTCACCACTCCGAATTCATTGCTGTCGACACTATTAGACATGGTCATTGCCTCTCTTTGTTCGCATTGTGAACACAATAGAAGGGGGGAATGACAAAATTATTACGTCTCACGAATTAATCGATATGCGCCTGAATGCAAAAGAAATTTTTGTTGACCTTGATGGCAAAGTCAGTACGCCAGATTGTTTGCGAAGTATCACCACGGTTATCCACAGAATCTGTGGATAAGATCTTTAATCGTTTGTTCATGGAACAAAAGATCGGGCAGATTACTGTGATCTAACCAAGATCTTCCCCTGATTATTGATGCAATTTCGTACCGTCAGTCGTAGTGAAAGTGTGATAGAAATGGACATCATGACGAAGATCGCCACCATGATCATGATCTGATATTTAATGGCGACAATTGGGCTCGCCCCCCCAAGAATTTGGCCTGTCATCATCCCTGGTAACGTGACAAGTCCGCTGGTGGTCATTGTGGCTAGCGTCGGGGCGAGAGAGCGCTGAATGGCTTCTCTGACAAAAGGTAAAGTGGCGTACTCTTTAGATGCTCCTAATGAAATCGCCGCTTGATACTCTCCTTGTCTCTCTTCTAAAGCGCTAAAAAAGCTTTGTAATGAGACGATATTTCCACTCATTGAGTTACCAAGCAACATACCAGCTAATGGGACTAAATATTGCGCATTATAGAGTGGCGTAGGTTGTATGATGGCGAGGGTAATAATAGATAAGACAGGTAAAAGGCCTAGAAGTAGACCGATGACTACAGGCATGATCATAGGCTTTCTTGGCAGTTTTGCCTTGGAAATGATCGCACTAGCGCCAATCAACATCATCAGGGCAATCCAGACGATATTGATCATGAAACTGTTAAGGGTAAACAGGTACTCAAGGTAGACCCCAACAAGCAGTAATTGCAGTGTCATTCGACCAACACTCAGCAAGATTTCTTGACTGATTTTTAGTTGGTAGAGCCGACTAATGGCGAGAGGAATTGCTAACAAACTGAAAAATAAAGCTAATGTTAGCCAAGGTATATCGACCACGCTTTCCATAAATCCTCCCTACAACAATCAGTGTATTGTACTGATTATTGTCGTCGAGTCACCATGCCTTAATTTTGAAAAAATGACGATTTATCACCTAGCATTGAAACAACTCGGTTACAAATAGACTAAAATTAGCACGTAATGTCTGTGCCTCTAAAGTGGTAGATGTTACATTTGTTAAGTCAGTGTTGTGATGAATGGTGGTTTTTTGCTGCCAATTGTCTGTTAACAATTGTTCATAAGGTTTGGTTTATTTACATATAAAATTGTAATTAAACACATCTCTGGATGAGCTCAAAAAAGTGTTGAATAACAACGACTGATGGGTCGGAATTGATTGAACCCTACTTATAGTATGGTCTAACATTTCCATCTAGAGATAGAAGAAAATTTAGCTCAATTATAAGAGCTAACCAAATAACACTAGATACAAAATAGGCAAATGTATGAGTGATGTTAATAAAATCGAGAGTGGTGAAAAACGCTCTTTGGAGTGGAAGTCTTTCCTCTTCATCGCGGTCGTTCTCTTCCCTGTGTTGAGTGTGGCATTTGTTGGCGGTTACGGATTCCTTGTATGGGCAATGCAAGTGTTCTTCTTTGGACCTCCAGGTGCACACGGCATGTAAGCTGTGAGCTCATTTCCACATTTTTGAACAGATTTTAAGAGAGCAAACTATGAAATCATTTATCATCAAGCTGTGGCGTACAATGACGCGTCCTGCAGTTCATATCAGCCTTGGTGTGCTGACTATGGGCGGCTTTATTGCTGGTGTTATTTTCTGGGGTGGCTTTAACACAGCACTTGAAGCGACCAACACAGAAGAGTTCTGTATCAGCTGTCACACAATGCGTGATAACGTTTATGTAGAGCTACAAGAAACCGTTCACTGGAAAAACCACTCTGGTGTTCGTGCGACATGTCCTGATTGTCACGTACCACATAACTGGACTGACAAAATTGCACGTAAAATGCAGGCATCTAAAGAAGTATTCGCTCAAGTATTTGGTAACTACGATGAACCAGGTGTGTTTGAAGAGCGCCGTATCGAACTTGCTAAACACGAATGGGATCGTTTCTCTGCAAACAAATCTTTAGAGTGTAAAAACTGTCACAACTACGAATCTATGGATTTTGAGCAAATGTCTCCAACTGCTCGCATCCAAATGAAGCAAGCAGCAGAGAAAGATCAAAGCTGTGTTGACTGTCACAAGGGTATTGCGCACAAACTTCCAGCTGGTATGGACAGCATCGGTGGTATTGTTGGCGATCTTGAAGGTCTAGCTTCGAACACTAACTACGGTGTTGGTCAGTCTCTAGTGAGCGTTCGCCATCTACCTATCTACTTCGATGCTGAAGGTAAAACAGAAGCGGGTCTATTAAATCCTGCATCAGTAGTTAAAGTTCTTGCTGATAAAGGCGATTACGCAGAGATCGAAATCGACGGTTGGCGTAAAGCGAAAGGCTTTGGTCGTGTAATTCAAGAAGACTTTGGTAAGAACATTGCGGTTGCTTCACTACTTAAAGAAGCGTCAACAGACAGCAACGTTGTTACAACCGGCGAGAAAAAAGTGGATGAGCTAACAGGTCTTCCATGGGAGAAAGTGGCGGCGAAAGTATGGATCAAGAAAGAATCTATGCTGAACGACATTACGCCTGTATGGGAAAAATCAGCTGAAGCATACAAAACTAACTGTTCAGTATGTCACACGCAGCCTGACGAAGCGCACTTCGATGCGAACACATGGCCTGGTATGTTTGACGGTATGCTTGCATTCGTTAACCTAGACACAGACAGCGAAGCACTGATCTTGAAGTACCTACAGAAGCACTCTTCAGATTATGCTGAAGGCCACCACTAATAAGCGTCGGATTGGAGTAAATTAAATGGCTATTTCACGAAGAAGTTTTCTTAAAGGTGTTGCGACGACAAGTGCAGCATCAGTAATCGGTCCAAGCTTATTGGCATCAGCATCTGCAAGTGCAGCTGAGTCTACAGGTACTTGGAAGGTTTCAGGTTCACACTGGGGCGCGTTCCGCGCCCACATCTACGCGGGTAAAGTTCAAGAGATTAAAGCACTTGAGCTTGATAAGAACCCAACTGAGATGTTGAACGGTATTAAAGGCATTATCTACAGCCCATCACGTGTTCGTTACCCAATGGTACGTCTAGATTGGCTGAAAAAGCACAAGTACAGTGCAGATACACGCGGTGACAACCGTTTTATCCGTGTAACTTGGGATGAAGCACTTGACCTGTTCTACCGTGAACTAGAACGTGTACAGAAAGATTACGGTCCATGGGCTCTACACGCTGGTCAAACAGGTTGGAACCAGACTGGTGCATTCAACAACTGTACAGCTCATATGCAACGTGCTGTTGGTATGCATGGTAACTTCATCACTAAAGTGGGTGACTACTCAACAGGTGCTGGTCAAACAATCCTACCTTACGTTCTAGGTTCTACAGAAGTATACGCACAAGGTACTTCTTGGTCTGAAATCCTAGAAAACGCAGACAATATCGTTCTTTGGGCAAACGACCCAGTGAAGAACCTGCAAGTAGGTTGGAACTGTGAAACGCACGAATCTTTTGACTACCTAGCTCAACTAAAAGAGAAAGTAGCAAAAGGCGAGATCAACGTTCTTTCTGTTGACCCAGTTAAGAACAAGACTCAGCGTTACCTAGATAATGATCACCTGTACATCAACCCGCTAACAGACGTAGCATTCATGCTTGCTGTTGCGCACGTGCTGTACAACGAAGACCTATACGACAAGAAGTTCATTGAAACTTACTGTCTAGGCTTTGACGAGTTCATCCAGTACGTTCAGGGTGAGACAAAAGACAAAGTTGTTAAAACGCCTGAATGGGCTGCTGAGATCTGTGGCGTTAAAGCTGACAAGATCCGCGAATTTGCTCGCATGCTCGTAAATGGCCGTACACAGATCCTGATGGGTTGGTGTATTCAGCGTCAGGAACACGGTGAGCAGCCTTACTGGGCAGCAGCGGTTGTTGCAGCAATGGTTGGTCAAATTGGTCTACCTGGTGGCGGTATCTCTTACGGTCACCACTACTCAAGCATCGGTGTTCCTTCTACTGGTTTTGCTGGCCCTGGTGGTTTCCCTCGTAACTTAGATACAGGTATGAAGCCAAAATGGGACAACAACGACTTTAACGGTTACAGCCGCACAATTCCTGTTGCGCGTTGGATCGACTGTCTACTTGAACCAGGTAAAGAGATCCGTTACAACGGCGGTAAAGTTAAACTGCCTGACTTCAAGATGATGGTTATCTCGGGCAACAACCCGTGGCACCACCACCAAGATCGTAACCGCATGAAGAAAGCATTTAAGAAGCTTCAAACGGTTGTGACGATTGAGTTTGCTTGGACTGCAACTTGTCGTTTCTCTGATATCGTGCTTCCTGCATGTACTCAGTGGGAACGTAACGACATCGACGTTTACGGTTCATACTCAAGCAAAGGCCTGATCGCAATGCATCGCTTAGTGGATCCTCTGTTCCAATCTAAGCCTGACTTCCAGATCATGAGTGAACTGACTCAACGCTTTGGCCGTCGTGATGAATACACACGTGGCATGAGTGAAATGGAGTGGATCGAAAGTCTATACAATGACTGTCGTGCTTCGAACAAAGGTAAGTTCGAGATGCCAGACTTCAATGAATTCTGGGAGACGAGCGTACTAGACTTCGGTCAAGGTAAGCCTTGGGTTCGTCACGCTGACTTCCGTCAAGATCCAGAAATCAATCCACTGGGTACACCTTCTGGTTTCATCGAGATCACTTCTCGTAAGATCGGTCGTTACGGTTACGAACACTGTCAAGAGCACCCAATGTGGTTCGAGAAATCTGAACGTTCACACGGTGGTCCTGGTTCTGACAAACACCCATACTGGCTGCAATCTTGTCACCCAGACAAGCGTCTGCACTCTCAGATGTGTGAATCAGAAGAGTTCCGTGCAACTTACGCTGTTCAAGGTCGTGAGCCTGTATACATCAACCCGGTTGATGCGAAAGCGAAAGGCATTAAAGATGGTGACCTAGTACGCGTATTCAACGACCGTGGTCAGCTTCTAGCGGGCGCAGTTGTGACTGATAGCTACCCACGTGGCGTTATCCGTATTGAAGAAGGTGCTTGGTACGGCCCTCTAAACGAGAAAGAAGGCGCTATCTGTACTTACGGCGATCCAAATACGCTGACTCAAGACATCGGTTCTTCTGAGCTAGCTCAGGCGACCTCTGCGAACACATGTATCGTAGATTTCGAGAAGTTCACTGGTAAAGTTCCCCCAGTTACTTCATTCGGTGGTCCAATCGAAGTCGCGTAATCCAACGTAGTTGAATGAAAATACCAGCCAATAGGCTGGTATTTTTTTATCTTAAGGAAATGCGATCCCATATTTCTCCCTGAGCAATTTCATTTGAGCCGCTCCATGCTGTTTAAAATATAGGTTTAACGCGTTGACGATCTCTTGTGCTTGGGGGTGAGTTCTTCTCACAGCTGCATGTACCGGTGATGAGTCTAAAAACTTCCGGCTGAAATGGAGCTGCTCGGCTTCTATACCCATCTCCTTTATTGTCCATCGGCCAACAATC
Organism: Vibrio hepatarius; assembly: GCF_043642085.1. Lineage (GTDB taxonomy): Bacteria > Pseudomonadota > Gammaproteobacteria > Enterobacterales > Vibrionaceae > Vibrio > Vibrio hepatarius_C. The sequence continues at coordinate 483,759 of NZ_JBHZSA010000004.1, forward strand.
TCATCGGTCACCAGTACATCAGCACGTGAAGAAAGCAGTAAGCGAATACTATTTGGTAGATCTATCGAGCTCACTCGGTACATATGCTGATAATTGCTCAACTTTGCTGCGTAGGCATAGCCATTTATCATGGCGACGCGCTTTTCTTTTAAGTCCTCAATGGAGTGATACTCAAAACCGACCTCAACAGGAGAGACAACCGCCATCTGGTTATACATGTATGGCTCAGTAAATAGGTACTCTTGATCTCTTTTGGGTGTTTTCCAGATAGCGACAATGATGTCGCTCTTTCCTCTTAGCGTCTCTTTAAGAATTCTTGCCCACGGTTTTTCAACAAACTCAACCTGATACCCAGCGTTTATTAATCCTTCCATGACGAGGTCATGTGCAATGCCTCTCCCTTGAGGAGAGTTCATGATAAAGGGAGGCCAAGCCGTTTGCGCGACTCGAAGTACTGAAGCGAAACTGGATATAGAAAAAGCATAAAAAAACAGCACACAAAAGAGGATATACCCGCGAATAGACACCTGATCCTCCTAAATAAAGACACTATTAGAAAGTGTAGACGAGAGTAATAAAGTCAAAGATTTTTAGTTAAATCTCATTTATTAAGAAAATGAATGAACTTTTCTTGCTATCTGTAAACACTAAGTGGTTTTAGGTGTTTTTATGAATTTAACAGAAACGGTGTGATTTCATTCACTTTATTTGATGGTTTTTGGTTGTTATTTGTTCGCTTGCGCGTGGTTTTTAGAAATTTACCGTGCTTTCTTGGTTTGTTTCTTATCTATTTTTTGATCGTTTTATTTGTCAATCATTGGTTGTGGGAATAGTTTCTTCGGCCAGGGCAAGCCGGTGGAACTGGCGCTCATAAATAAAAATTTATAGGAACAAATAAAAATGAAAAAGACAGTATTAGCAGTAGCTCTTTCACTTGTTGCTGGTTCTGCAATTGCAGCAGACGTAAACCAAGACGTTTCAGAACGTGCTCGTGAATCAATCATTGACCTGATCCTTTCTGGTGAAGAGTTCTCTGTTGGTGGTCAAGTAGCAGTTGGTGGTTACTACGCTGAAGGTCCAGAGCGCGTTGGACAAAAAGACGAATTCTACAACGGTGGTGTAACTGGTTTCGATCTGTTCATCAACTACCAAAAAGGTAATGTACTTGGTCAGTTCGCAGGTGAATTCGACCTAGCTGACAACTACTCTTCAATGGATGCTTCATTCGCAGTTATCGATACTTGGGTTGGTTACAAAACAGGTTTCGGTGTCGCTTCTATCGGTTATGCAGCTGACTCTGCTCTAGACGCAGTAGACGGCGCAGCTGACCTAACTGTTGAATTTGGTGCTTCAGCATCAGACGCTTCAGACGTTAACCAAGTAGTTAAGTTTGAAGGTATCAAAGAAGGCTTCAAATACGGCGTATCTTACTACGGTGACCGTCAAGCAAACGCTAAAGGCCAAAAAGGTTTCAACGGTTACGTTGGCTTCCAAAACGACAGCTTCCAAGTTAACGCTGGTTACGAAAACAACGACGAAGACAACAGCGAAAAAGACCAAACTGAGCAAATCATGCTAGTAAACGGTGTAGCTTACTTCGGTGACTTCGCTGTAGGTGCTAACCTTGCTCAACACGAAAACTTCGCTGGCCAAGACTCTCTACTTGTTAGCACATCTGTTGGTTACACAATGGACAAAGTGTACCTAGCAGCGGGTTACGCGAACCAAGAAGCATACGTTTCTTCTGAAGCAGATACTGAGTGGGTTAACTTCGGTGCAACTTACCAAATCACTAAGAAAACATCTGCACTTGTAGACTTCAAAGTTGATCTAACTGACGACAACGGCAGCGATGATCTAGAAGCATTCTTCAAGCTAGCTTACGACTTCTAATAGCCTTTTGGCTCTGTAAATAACGGCCTGCATAGCAGGCCGTATATTTTTAAAGCAGGACGCTTTGCGCAATAATCCACTGCCTTTTTGCCCTCCGGAGATGGAGGGCTTTTTCGTTTTTAACAGGCGAGTTTGGCTGGGCACCATCGCTCGATGGTCTCTCTCGAAGTTGTTTCGATCTGCTTAGTTAATTGGCGGTTGGAATAGATAGTATTTTCCAGTTTATGGGTTATTCGCTGATCATTGCTTAAATGACAAAACGACATGATCGAATGAATGGCATATTTAGGGTTGCTGAGAAACTGTTCATAATGAATGGTCAGCATGTTCGCTTTGACTCGTGCCTGTTCTTCTTTTGTCGTCGTCAAAATCTTATTTAGCTGGAATGCCGTTCCCGCGACAGGGTTTCGAGCGATAGCGTTATAAGTATTGAGTTCTTTCTTTGAATAGGCACCATGCCACCATAACTGCTTTGCCCCTTGCTGCTGCCAAAATGGAGTATTTAATAAAGAAGTCACGGTTGCTGTCGGCTCTCGGACAATATTAATGAAGTAGGCATTTGGGAAGATACTGTGCAGATATTCAAGCCGAGCGGGTCCTGTCAGTTTCAAGGCGAGGCGTTGTTTTCCTTGTAGCTTGAGCATGGCATCGAACGTATGGCGGATTGTCTGTTTTTCTGTTTCAGAAGCGCGTTTGTAGAGCAAAAAATCGCGACTAAAATCGATATCGCTGCGGGTCATCTTTTGCCATAAACTCCACGCTTCAGCAGGTCTGGGGACATAGTTATTTAGAAATTTTGTTTTTTGCTGCTGAGATTTTTCTCCCGAAATCCACCAAAAGTCATTGTTACTGAGCCGTGTTAAGGCAGAAAGCCAAGGCAGTGTTGGCTGCCATTCTGAGTAGTTAGTAGGGCCGCCGAGCTCGTGATGAGCAAACACGATTTCTGAAATAATCGTTGAGCCAGAACGTCCGGGCCCGATCACGATAATGGGTTTCTCTAAACGTTTCATCGCACTTCCTCGCAAAGGTATTTGTAGTGAATCAGCAATGTACGTACCAGCTTTAATTTCCCCGGTTTTCATAAACTTATTGCACACAGAATGAACACTCTCATTTTGCTTCTCATATTGATTTGAAAAACGTGAGCTTGGTAAAAAAGTGCGGTGCTGAGCAAATAGACAATAACCATGCGCAGTGCTCTAATTGAGTAATCATCAAGTGGTTGAGTGCTTTATTGTGAGAAGTATTGAGTTAGAGAATGAACGCAGATTGCTGGTTACCAATAGCGATCTAGGTGTGACTGTTTTTAAAAATGAGGCAACGTTTTCTTACCGAGGATTATCGAATTCGTCCGTCGATGATCACTACCTGCTGTTTCAGACTGAGTTTGATTTTGAAAGGCAGGCAACATTATTAGGCGATGGTTTCCAAATGTTGGCTCAAACAACAGGAACCTGTGATTTACCGGTCGATATTGGACGTTGCCCAGATAACAATTCAAGTTATCGCATCTACTCATCTCAAGACCCTAAGCGCTATTACAACTATTTGGTAGTTGAAGATTCGCTTGGCTACGCGCTGTTCGGCTTTACCTCTTGTCATCGTTTCGCTGGCTATTTCACCGTTAGTGACAGAGATGGTAAGTTGCAGGTGAACGCCTATATCGATGGAGAGAATACTCATCCACAAGATTGGGCAACGAGCCAGCTAGAGTCAGTGGTAGTATTGCGCGGTGAGTCGTTATCCGAACTCTACAGTGAATTTAGTGGCTATATTCATGCTCAGCATTCAGTGCGCCCAGGTGTTAAACAGTCAGCGCCATTAGGTTGGTGCTCTTGGTACGCGTATTACGCTGAGGTGACTGAGCGCAACATTGAAGACAATGTCGAGTATATGGCGGCGAACTTAAAGCAGTTTGAGTACGCCTTGCTCGATGACGGCTACCAAGCGTTTATGGGTGATTGGTTGACGCCTTCCGATAAGTTTCCATCAGGGATTAAGTCGGTAGTGACTGAAATTAAATCCCGAGGCAAAAAGCCGGCGATCTGGATGGCGCCTTTCATTGCTCAACCTGAGTCTGAAATATTCACGCAGCACCCCGATTGGTTTGTGCGCCACGCTGATGGCAGTTTGCTCAAAGCAGAAGACATCACCTACGCGGGCTGGCGCTGCACGCCTTGGTACATTTTAGATACCACCAATATTGATGTTCAAGAGCACCTGACTCACGTGGTTAAAACCATGCATGAAGAGTGGGGTGTTGAACTGTTTAAGCTCGATGCCAATTACTGGGGCGCTTTAAAAGGCGTTCGAAGCGTATCTGGTGTGACAGGTGTAGAAGCGTACCGAATTGGCATGCAGGCCATCGCCAAAGGTGCAGGTGATGCGTTGATCTTAGGCTGTAATGCGCCGATGTGGCCCTCTCTTGGTTTGGTTGACGCTATGCGCGTGTCTGATGATGTAGAGCGCTGTGGTAGCCGCTTTGAACAGATTGCCAAAGAGACCTTTTACCGTAGCTGGCAACATCGCAAGCTTTGGCAAATCGACCCTGATTGCGCCACTTTTGTTTCTTTAGCCAACCAAGCAACCGATCGTCACCATTATGAGTTTCACCGTGACGTCCTGCTCGCCTGTGGGGGAATGCTGTTATCCGGAGACCCGCTGCCAGAGTTGACGCCATTTGCGAAAAAGTCGCTCAAAAAATTGGCGCTAAGGCAGAAACACAACCAAGAATCGGCGCGCTTTACTGCATTGAATCTTCACCATGCATTCCTGCCGCTTACTGAGCGTAATGACTTACACTGTTTGTTCAATTATCGCCAATCGGCCCGCGAGGTAACGCTTACCGCTGATTATCCAGTCTATTGGTATGATTACTGGAGCGGGGAAAAGCTGACATCAGAGCCAACACAGGTTTATGAAGTGGCATTGGAGTCAGGTTTAGCCAGCAGAGCGATAATTACCTCGCCATAGCGCACAGCGTGGACTAAAATGGCGCTCAGAAACTAGCGACAATAAAGAACCTGATGACAATTATACTTGGGATCGATCCGGGCTCTCGGATTACAGGCTATGGAGTGATCCGCCAAACGGGTCGCCATTTACAATACCTAGGCAGTGGTTGTATCCGAACCTCTGAAAAGGAACTGCCGGGCCGTTTAAAGCAGATTTATGCCGGTGTTTCAGAGATCATTACTCAGTTTCAGCCAGATGTGTTTGCGATTGAACAAGTCTTTATGGCGCGCAATGCCGATTCTGCGTTAAAGCTAGGGCAGGCGAGGGGCAGTGCGATTGTTGCTGCGGTGAATGCAGATTTACCCGTTTCTGAATACGCGGCAAGGCTAATTAAGCAAGCCGTGACGGGGACGGGTGGCGCTGACAAAGAGCAGGTACAGCACATGGTTCAGCAAATGCTTAAGTTGCCGGCTAGGCCACAAGCGGATGCCGCTGATGCTCTAGGTGTTGCGATATGTCATGCCAATACCAATAAAACCTTAGTTGCGCTTGCCGGTAAGGCAACAGGCGCGCGAAGAGGCCGTTACCGTTAATTATGTTTGAGCCGATTTTAGACCCTGAGCCGATCCCAGAACAACGCCCTGAAGGTTGCTCGGATGAGCAACCCAACATCAGCACTAACTGTTTAGGCTGCCCTCGTGCTTGGGTATGCCCCGATCATTTACAGGTTTGGCAAGATTCTCTCTAGGCCAGTTTTTACTGGCTATCCATCCAGTTCTTTATTATCCTGTCGCAAATTCATTTCAAAAGAGTATTAACCGTGATTGGACGTCTACGCGGCATTCTAATTGAGAAACAACCACCTGAACTGCTTATTGAAGTTAACGGTATTGGCTATGAAGTACAGATGCCAATGAGCTGCTTTTACGAGCTACCAAACATCGGTGAAGAAGCGATTATCTATACTCATTTCGTGGTTCGCGAAGATGCGCAGCTGTTATACGGTTTCAATACTGTGAAAGAGCGCGCGCTATTTAGAGAAGTAATCAAAGCCAATGGTGTTGGGCCTAAACTAGGTTTAGGTATTCTTTCTGGAATGACGGCGAGCCAATTTGTTGCAAGTGTTGAACGTGAAGATGTTTCGACGCTGGTTAAGTTGCCGGGCGTAGGTAAGAAGACTGCCGAGCGCCTTGTGGTTGAAATGAAAGACAGACTAAAAGGGTGGGGCGCAGGCGATCTATTTACTCCGTTTACTGACGCAGCACCGGTAGACTCAGCGCCGCAGGCCACACAAGAAAGTGCCGAAGAAGAAGCGATCAGTGCACTGCTTGCCCTTGGTTATAAGCCAACACAAGCATCTAAAGTCGTTTCACAAGTTAAGAAAGCGGATATGAGTAGCGAGCAGCTTATCCGTGAAGCATTAAAGTCGATGGTATAAAAGGCATAAGTCATGATTGAAGCGGATCGCTTAATTGCGCCAGACAATACAGTATATAAAGAAGAAGATGTTATCGACCGCGCGATTCGTCCGAAAAAGCTTGAAGACTATAAAGGCCAAGATCATGTGCGTGGTCAGATGGAGATCTTCATCAAAGCGGCTCAGTTGCGTAATGAAGCACTCGATCACTTGCTAATATTTGGTCCTCCTGGTCTGGGTAAAACGACCTTGGCGAATATTGTTGCCAACGAAATGGACGTGAACATCCGCACTACGTCAGGCCCAGTGCTTGAAAAAGCAGGCGACCTTGCTGCATTGCTGACTAACCTTGAAGAAAACGACGTGCTCTTCATCGACGAAATTCACCGTCTTAGTCCAATGGTTGAAGAGGTGCTGTATCCAGCAATGGAAGACTACCAGCTTGATATCATGATTGGTGAAGGTCCGGCTGCCCGATCAATCAAAATCGATTTACCGCCATTTACTTTAATTGGTGCAACCACACGTGCGGGTTCATTGACCTCACCACTGCGTGACCGATTTGGTATTACTCAACGTCTGGAGTACTACAAGATCCCTGACCTGCAAAACATTGTACAACGTAGTGCCGATTGCCTAGGTTTATCGATGGAGTCAGAAGGGGCGTTAGAAGTGGCAAGACGAGCACGTGGTACGCCGCGTATCGCTAACCGATTATTGCGCCGTGTCCGTGATTACGCGGAGGTGAAGGGCAATGGCCATATTTGTGCTGATGTTGCCGATAAAGCGCTCAACATGCTTGATGTCGATGCACAAGGTTTCGACTACATGGATAGAAAGCTGCTTCTAGCGATTATGGAGAAGTTTGGCGGTGGACCGGTTGGCCTTGATAACATGGCTGCAGCCATTGGTGAGGAAAAAGACACCATCGAAGATGTCCTTGAACCCTATCTTATCCAACAAGGCTATTTGCAACGCACGCCGAGAGGGCGGATTGCAACCGACCGAGCCTACCTTCATTTCGGAATTGAAAAATAAGTTTTCAGAAGCCTGCTAAAAATAGCAGGCTTTTTTATTTAGTGATCAAGATCACAGTGGTAATAATTATTTACTACTTAATAGGTAACGGGGTTGAGTGACTTGTTAAGTTGTTGTTTTGCATAAATAGTGATCGGGGGCTGCGGTATAACTCGTACGTAACAAAAGGGGCTTATTTTGGTTGATACAGATCAAATTGATGAAATTCTAAACAAGAATGCCGCACAAAAGTTGATACAAATCAAAGCGAACTCTGCCTATAAACCTTTTGAAACAACCTGTTTTTACCAGTAATATTAGCGCCAGCTATATTAGCTGATGCTTAACAATTAACTAACCGTTACGGTACATTTTTGCAACAGTATGACGTTATTTGATAACAAATCTAAATATTGAATAACGACTATTTATGCTGGCATGGATGTAAGAAAGTGTCTTCAGCCGACACATAGGAGTAATCATGATCGATGTTGTTGATCTATCGCGGTTGCAGTTTGCACTGACTGCGATGTATCACTTCCTCTTCGTACCTTTGACTCTAGGTATGGCATTCCTACTTGCCATTATGGAATCTTTGTACGTAATGACGGACAAGCAAATCTATAAGGACATGACCAAGTTCTGGGGTAAGCTTTTCGGTATTAACTTTGCACTTGGTGTGGCGACCGGCCTAACCATGGAATTCCAGTTTGGTACTAACTGGTCATACTATTCGCATTACGTAGGTGATATTTTCGGTGCGCCTTTGGCGATTGAAGCCCTTGTTGCCTTCTTCTTAGAGTCTACCTTCGTAGGTCTATTCTTCTTTGGCTGGGATCGTCTATCGAAACGTCAGCACCTAGTGGTGACATGGTTGGTTGCTCTTGGCTCTAACTTCTCAGCACTATGGATTCTTGTTGCAAACGGCTGGATGCAAAACCCAGTTGGCGCAGAATTTAACTTCGAAACCATGCGTATGGAAATGGTGAGCTTTGCTGAAGTGGTACTAAACCCAGTAGCTCAGGTTAAATTCGTCCATACCGTAGCATCAGGCTACACGACAGGCGCAATGTTCGTTCTAGGCATCAGTTCATACTACCTACTAAAAGGTCGTGACATCGCATTCGCTCGTCGTTCATTCGCAATTGCTGCCTCTTTCGGTATGGCTGCGATTCTTTCTGTAATCGTGCTAGGTGATGAATCTGGTTACGAGTTAGGTGAAGTACAGAAAGTGAAGCTTGCTGCAATTGAAGCAGAATGGCACACAGAGCCAGCACCAGCTGCATTTACCCTGTTCGGTCTACCAAACCAAGAAACAATGAACACTGACTACGCAATTAAGATCCCTTATGTAATGGGTATTATTGCGACGCGTTCATTTGATGAGCAGGTGACAGGTCTACGTGATCTTCGTGAGGACCACGTTGAGCGTGTTCGTACTGGTATGTACGCGTACGAGCTACTTGAAAAGCTTCGCGCAGGCGACAAGTCTGAAGAAAACAAAGCTGCTTTCGATGAAGTGAAAGGTGACCTAGGTTACGGCCTTCTTCTTAAGCGCTACACAGAGAATGTTGTTGATGCAACAGAAGAGCAAATCCAAGCCGCTGCGGATGATTCAATCCCAACAGTTTGGCCGCTATTCTTCTCATTCCGTATCATGGTTGTGTGTGGCTTCATCATGCTATTCGTATTCGGCGCGGCATTTGTTCAAACATGTCGTCAGAAGATCGAACAGAAACCTTGGATTCTTAAAGCTGCGCTGTTCAGTATCCCATTACCTTGGATTGCGATCGAAGCAGGTTGGTTTGTAGCCGAGTTCGGGCGTCAACCATGGGCAGTAGGTGAGATCCTACCGACGCACGTAGCCGCTTCTGCGCTGACGGTCGGTCAGTTATGGACTTCACTATTTGCAATTATCGCACTGTACACAGTGTTCTTAATTGCTGAAGTTTACCTAATGCTGAAATTTGCACGTAAAGGTCCAAGTAGCCTGAAAACAGGTCGCTACCACTTCGAACAAGAAGCTAACTCTGTTGAAGACAAAGTCGGCCGTTCAGTCGAAGTATAAGTGAGGGAATATTATGTTTGATTACGAAATCTTACGACTTATTTGGTGGGTCCTAATCGGTGTACTACTGGTAGGCTTCGCTGTAACAGATGGTTTTGACATGGGTGTCGCGTCTCTTTCACCGGTTATCGGTAAAAGCGACACTGAACGTCGTATTATGCTAAACACGATTGCCCCTCACTGGGATGGCAACCAAGTTTGGTTAATCACAGCTGGTGGTGCGCTATTTGCGGCGTGGCCATTGGTCTACGCAACGTCGTTCTCTGGCTTCTACCTAGCAATGTACGTGACTCTAGCTGCGCTTTGGCTACGTCCACTTGCTCTTGATTACCGTTCAAAGATCGAAGACCCAAAATGGCGTAAAGCTTGGGACTACGCACTTTGCTTTAGTGGCACAGTACCACCAATCATCTTTGGTGTGGCGTTTGGTAACCTACTTCAAGGTGTGCCATTTGAGCTAAACGATCTGCTAATGTCTCAGTACAAAGGTACCTTCTTCGCTCTGCTTAACCCATTTGCTCTGCTATGTGGTGTGCTAAGCCTAATGTTGTTTGTTCTTCAGGGCGCAACTTGGCTACAAATGAAGACTACAGAGGCGCTACATGTTCGTGCTCGCGGTGTTGCACAAATCACTGGTTTGATCGCAGTGGCATTGTTTGTAGTAGGTGGTTTCTGGGTTCAGTCAATTGATGGTTATGTTATCACTAGCACAATCGACACATTCGCTGATTCAAACCCACTGAACAAAGAAGTGGCCGTTCAAGCAGGCGCTTGGATGACAAACTTCGAAACGTACCCAGCGCTATGGGCAGCGCCTGCATTAGGTGTGGTAATGCCACTTCTAGCAGCGTTCGCTTCTCGCATTGAGCGTGGTGGCTTTGCATTCCTATTCTCAAGTCTTGCTAACGCGGGTGTTATCTTGACAGCAGGTTTTGCAATGTTCCCATTCATTATGCCTTCTAGTCTAATGCCAAACCACAGCCTAACAATGTGGGATTCAACGGCAAGTGAGCTAACACTGGGTCTAATGACTGCAGTTGCAGCGGTAATGGTTCCTGTGATTCTTGGTTACACGACGTGGACATACTACAAAATGTTCGGTCGTCTAGATAAGAAACACATCGAAGACAACGACGTTTCAGCTTACTAAGGAGCAATAGATATGTGGTATTTCGCATGGATTCTGGGTGTATTGCTAGCTTGTGCATTCGGCATCATCAACGCTCTTTGGTTAGAGCATTCAGAAATGATGGACAAAGACAGTGAGTAATCTCGCTGAGCAGGTAGCTAAGCTACACGTGCCTGTTGATAAGGCTCTGTTTAGAGTCTTATCGCTAGTGCTTGGTTTCTACCATGTTGCTATGGTGATGTGGGATCCTGAGCTCTATTCTAATTCTATTGGTGGCTTCAATGCGGTTATTTCACCACTGCTGATTTGGGCAATTTGCTCAAGCATGGTGTTTGGAATTGGCTTTAAGCCGCGCAATTGGTATTGGCAGGTTCTTTTCAGTCCTTACTTCTCATTGGCGATTCTAATCTACCTAACGGTACTTCGCCTTTTATAGAATGCTAGGGCAAACTCTGCTCATTTCGTATAAAAAAAGCGCGGCTCTTACACGAGTCGCGCTTTTTTTTGTTTCAAGCTTTGAAAACATCCAAATGAGCGTTGCACAAATAGCAAGGAGTTGCGTTATAGTATTCGCCTAAACCAATAATTCGGATATCCAAGTGCAGGAACAAACAGCAATTTTTGAGTGGCCAGTCACTGTCTATTATGAAGATACCGATGCTGGTGGCGTTGTCTATCACTCAAACTATCTTAAATTTTTTGAGCGAGCGCGTACCGAGCTACTTCGCACCATTGGTGTTTCGCAACAAACTCTATTGGAACAAAACATCGGTTTTGTAGTCCGACACATGGATATTGATTTTTTGCAGGGTGCGCGTCTTGACGATCATCTTGTGGTAAAAACATCTATCTCTGACCTAAAGAAAGCTTCTCTCACATTCTGTCAGGAGATCGTTAATCCTGACGGGGCGATATTGTGTAAGGCAAAGGTTAAGGTAGCATGTATCGATAATATAAAAATGAGGCCAAAAGCTATGCCTCAATCAATCGTTATGGAGCTTACAAACAGTGAACGCTGATATTTCGATGCTAGACCTATTCTTACAAGCAAGTCTGCTGGTAAAAATGGTTATGCTGATTCTTTTGGGTATGTCTATCGTATCTTGGGCGATGATCATCAAGCGCAGCAAAGTGCTTTCCCAAGCATCGAAAGATGCAGAAGCGTTTGAAGACAAATTCTGGTCAGGAACGGATCTATCTATCTTGTACCAAAATGCAAAAAAACGTAAAGACGACCTGGTTGGCACAGAAGAGATTTTCTACTCAGGCTTTACTGAGTTTGCCCGTCTTCGTAAGTCGAACGCTGATTCACCTGACTTTATTATGGAAGGCACTGGCCGAGCGATGCGTGTTTCTGTTGCGCGTGAAGTCGATGAACTTGAAACGAATCTTCCATTCCTAGCAACTGTTGGTTCTATCAGCCCGTATATCGGCCTATTTGGTACGGTTTGGGGCATCATGCATGCCTTTATTGCACTTGGTGAAGTTAAGCAAGCTACACTGGCTATGGTTGCGCCTGGTATCGCAGAAGCACTTGTCGCGACGGCAATGGGCCTTTTCGCAGCAATCCCTGCTGTAATGGCTTACAACCGTTTAAGTAATAAAGTCGGCAAACTAGAGCACAACTATGCGACGTTCTCTGAAGAGTTTCATAGTATTTTGCACCGCCAAGCTATGGCCGGTCGTGACGCGACGGGTAAGGAATAGTTTTCATGGCAGGTTACCAACCTAAAAAACGCAAACTGACTGCAGAAATCAACGTCGTCCCTTATATCGACGTTATGTTGGTTCTGTTGATCATTTTTATGGTGACATCCCCGTTTGTCACGCAAGGGGTTGAAGTCGAGTTGCCTGCTACGGAAACGGCAGTCTCAGCACAAGATATGGCGGGTGACAGCGACGCAAGCTTTATTATTGTTGAAATCGACAGAGATGGAAATCTAGGTCTGAGTGTCAATGATGAAGACATGATGCGCGGCGTTTCGCTCCAAGACATCATTGTTCGAGTAAAAGCTGAGCTATCGCTCAAGCCTGATTCGCCAGTCGCCGTGGGCGGTGATGCTGCAACTCCGTATGCGGAAGTGGTGTTGGTATTGGATGAACTTAGTCGTGCGGGTATTCCTAAAGTAGGGCTACTGACAGACATAAAGGAATAGCGTTCGTCGTTCATGAAAGAGAAAAAAAGCAGAAAAAGCGATTATAAGAAGCCGATAGTGATATCTGCTTTTTTGCATGCGCTCTTGATCGTCACCTTGATTTGGGGAACCGACTTTACCATGTCGAAACCTGAACCCGTCGGGCGTATGGTGCAAGCGGTAGTGATTGATCCAGCAATGGTTCGCGAACAAGCGCAGCAAATTCGTAGCCAGCGCGAACAAGCCGCGAAGAAAGAGCAAGAAAGGCTCGATAAACTGCGTCGTGAAAGCGAGCAGTTAGAGAAAAATCGTAAGGCGGAAGAGGAACGTATTCGCAAGCTGAAAGAACAGCAAGTGAAAGAGGCGAAAGCCGCTCGTGAAGCAGAGAAGCAACGAGTAGCGAAAGAGAAAGAACGCAAGGCAGAAGAGCAGCGCGCTAAGAAAGAAAAAGAGCGAGCAGCGAAATTAGAAGCTGAACGTAAAGCCAAAGAACAAGCGGTCAAGAAAGCGGAGCAGGAACGTCTAGCTAAAGAAGCGGCGATTGCAAAAGCCGAGCAACAGCGTATTGAACGTGAAAAGGCAGCTAAAGCCGCGGAAGAAAAAGCCAAACGTGAACGTGAAGCTGCAGCAAAAGCTGAGAAAGAACGCATAGCGAAAGAAAAAGCGGCCAAAGAAGCGGCTGAAAAAGCTCGTAAAGAGAAAGAACGTTTAGAGCGTCTTGAGCGTGAACGCAAAGAGCAAGAAGCGGCGTTGAACGACATCTTTACCGGTCTTGAGTCGGAATCTGAGGCGAACACTTCAGCGCGCTCGAGTCATGTTAGCAGTGAAGCAGATCGATATGGTGCGATCTATACCCAGCTCATCCAACAGAACTTATTGTTGGAGGACAGCTTTAGGGGAAAGTCATGCCGAGTTAACTTGCGTCTTATTCCAACCGGAGCAGACGCGATTGTCGGCAATCTTTCGGTATTAGATGGTGATAGCCGATTGTGCGCTGCGACTAAGCGTGCCGTCGCGCAAGTAAACAGCTTCCCATTGCCTAAAGACCCAGATGTGGTCAGCAAGATTAAGAATATTAACCTAACTGTAGTACCTGATTTATAAGGAATTGCTTGTGTTAAAGCGACTAATAATAGGATATGTGCTCACTGTGATGAGTGTATTCCAAACCGCGAATGCGGCGTTGGAACTGGTGATTACAGATGGTATCGACTCGGCTCGCCCGATCGCTATCGTCCCATTTAAGTGGGAAGGCAACACTAAACTTCCTGAAGACGTTTCTAAGGTGATTGCCTCAGACCTTCAGCGCAGTGGTAAATTCAGCCCTGTTGCAACCAGCAAAATGCCGCAAACACCATACAATGAATCAGAAGTCGATTTTGGTGCCTGGACTGGTTTAGGTGTTGATGCGTTAGTGACTGGCTCTATCAGTCAAAACGCCGAAGGCGACTATGTCATCAACTACCAACTGGTTGATGTGGTACGCGGCCAATTAACTCAAGGTCAAAGCAAAGCACTGAGCGACGATGGTCAGCTTGTGCTGTCGAAAGATCACGTTATCTTCAATAAGCGAGCGACCGTACCGGGCAAGCGTTTAAGAGAGTACGCACACCGTATCTCTGATTTGGTTTATGAAGCGTTAACAGGCGAGAAGGGTGCATTCCTAACTCGTATCGCTTATGTGGTGGTGAGTGACAAAGATCAGTTCCCGTACCAGCTACGTGTGTCTGATTACGATGGTTACAATGAGCGCCTAGTGCTGCGTTCTAAGCAGCCACTGATGTCACCTGCGTGGTCTCCTGACGGTAAGAAGCTGGCTTATGTCAGCTTCCAAAACGGTCAGGCGGAAATCTTTATCATGAACATCTACACTGGTGAGCGTGAAAAGATATCGTCATACCCGCGTCATAATGGTGCGCCAAGATTCTCGCCTGATGGCAGTAAGCTTGCATTGGTTCTGTCTAAAACAGGTAGCCTGCAGGTTTATACTCTGGACCTAAATACTCGTAAGCTGACGCAAATTACCCGTGGACGATCGAACAATACTGAACCGTTTTGGCATCCCGATGGCAAATCTCTAGTCTTTACGTCGGATCGGGGTGGAAAACCGCAAATTTATCAAGTAGATTTGGCGAATGGCGCGACTAACCGTCTTACTTGGCAAGGTAGCCAGAACTTAGGTGGTCAAATCACACCTGACGGCCGTTTCTTAGTCATGGTTAATCGCAGCAATTCTGGTTTCAATCTCGCGAAGCTTGATCTCGAAACGGGTGCAATGCAGACACTTACCAAGACACTGCTTGATGAATCACCAAGCATTGCGCCAAACGGCGGAATGGTTATTTATAGCTCTACTTATAATAAATCTAACGTGCTTTCAATGGTGTCCATTGATGGGCGCTTTAAAGCAAGATTACCCGTCACTAATGGACGTGTTCGTGCACCAGCATGGTCACCGTTCTTGTAACGAGTAAACAATTACAATAAAGGAAAAGACAACAATGCAACTTAACAAGGTTCTTAAAGGGCTTCTAATTGCGCTGCCGGTTCTAGCAGTTACAGCATGTAGTTCAAGCGACGATGCAGCAAACGCATCTGGTTCAACTGAAACTAACCAAACTCAAGTAGTTGACAACAACACGGCTGTATCTCCAATTGATGCAAACGGTCAACTAACTGAGCAAGAGCTAAAAGAGCAAGCACTACGCGAAACTCAAACTATCTACTTCGCTTTCGACAACGCGACTATCGCGGGTGACTACGAAGCAATGCTAGCTGCACACGCTGCATACCTAAGCAAAAACCCAGCTCTTGAAGTGACTATCGAAGGTCACGCGGACGAGCGTGGTACTCCTGAGTACAACATTGCACTAGGTGAGCGTCGTGCTAACGCAGTTGCTAAGTACCTACAAGCGCTAGGTGTTCAAGCTGATCAAATCTCTATCGTTAGCTACGGTGAAGAGAAACCACTTCTTCTAGGTCAATCTGAAGATGTATACGCTAAGAACCGCCGCGCAGTTCTAGTATACTAATCAAGGGATTAGCCTATGTTCAGTAACCTTAAGCGCGTTGTTACGCTTACGTTACTGGCAAGTGCAGCGGGCAATGTGCTCGCTGCACCAGCTCCAGTATCCGATCTAAGCGGTAGCAACACAGCCACTTCTTCATCGTCAGTTCGTGGTAACGAGTCTGATGTCCAGCGCTTAGAGCGCCTATTGGAAAACCGTAATCGTGTACAGTTGCAAATGCAGCAGCAGTTAGACGATATGGCTCTAGAGATCAGCGACTTACGCGGACAACTAGAGAAAAGCACTTACGACATGCAGCAAATGTTGAAGCGCCAACGTGAATTGTTCATTGAACTGGACAAAGTACGTAGCCAAGCATCAACGCCTGCAGCTCAAACAGAAACGAAAACACCAGAGAAACAAACCGGTGGCACATTCAGCTCTAATGTTGATGAGCAAACCGCTTACCAAAACTCTGTTGATTTGATTCTGAAAAAGCGTGATTACACTGGTGCGATTGCTTCATTCCAACAGTTCCAAAAGGACTACCCAGATTCAACCTTCACCCCTAACTCTCATTACTGGTTAGGTCAGCTTTATTTCGCTAAGAAGCAAGATAAAGATGCGGTGAAGAGCTTCGCTGCGGTAGTGTCTTACAAAGATTCAAACAAGCGTGCTGATGCGCTAGTTAAGCTTGGCGACATCGCTCAGCGTAACAACAACGCAGAGCAAGCGAAGAAGTACTATCAACAAGTGGTTGATGAGTATCCAAATAGCGCGTCTGCCAAACTGGCCCAAGAGCGTTTATAGCCAAGATACTTTGGCAAAATCTAAAAGGAGCATTTGATGCTCCTTTTTGTTCTATATCTAATTTGACTCGAAACTGGAATCTACTCAGTTGTTGAGGTTACAATACTCGGATTACTGGAAGTAGCGTAGCGCAAGAGCAATGAGCCACATATTAGATACAATCGAGACAGTTTACCCATTCCCACCAAAACCAGTCCCACTATCAGAAGAAGAAAAACAAGCGTATACCGCCAATATTAAAAAGCTTCTGAAAGAGAAAGACGCGGTTTTGATCGCCCATTACTATACCGATCCTGAAATTCAAGCACTGGCTGAAGAGACAGGCGGCTTTGTTGGCGATTCTCTTGAGATGGCCAAGTTTGGTAACCGTCACCCAGCAAGCACCCTGATCATCGGTGGTGTACGCTTCATGGGTGAGTCTGCCAAGATCCTAACGCCTGAGAAACGCATCTTAATGCCAACGCTTGAAGCAGAGTGTTCGCTTGATTTAGGTTGCCCAGCTGACAAATTCTCTGAGTTCTGTGACGCGCACCCTGACCACACCGTTGTTGTGTATGCCAATACTTCAGCAGCAGTGAAAGCACGTGCTGACTGGGTGGTAACATCAAGTATCGCTCTTGAAATTGTTGAGCACCTAGACGCAGAAGATAAACCCATTATTTGGGGCCCTGACCGCCACCTAGGTTCATACATCTCAAATAAAACTGGCGCAGACATGCTGCTGTGGCAAGGCGAGTGTATCGTTCACGATGAGTTCTCAGCTGATGCTCTACGTAAGATGAAGTCTGTCTACCCAGACGCGGCTATTCTTGTTCACCCAGAGTCACCAGCAAGTGTTGTTGAACTTGCAGACGCAGTGGGTTCTACAAGCCAGTTAATTAAAGCTGCCAAAGAGCTACCGCATCAGCAGATGATTGTCGCGACTGACAAAGGTATCTTCTTTAAGATGCAGCAATTAGTGCCAGAGAAAGAACTCATCGAAGCGCCGACAGCCGGTGCAGGTGCAACCTGTCGTAGCTGTGCACACTGTCCTTGGATGGCGATGAACGGCCTAAAAGCGATTGAAGCAGCGCTTCGTGAAGGTGGTGCAGAGCATGAAATCTTTGTTGATGAAGCATTACGCGTTAAGTCTCTTATCCCGCTGAACCGAATGTTAGATTTCGCAGAACAGCTAAATATGCAAGTTAAAGGCAATGCATAAATAGATAGTTATCACAGTTCTTAAAACCAGCCACACTTGGCTGGTTTTTTTATGTGTGTGGTTAGGCTTAAATACAACCACAGTGTTTTAATAAGGAGTGTTATGACTCTTTGGTTATCATTTAAAAAATGGCTCGACTCCCATCTTTTTAACCTCAGTAATCGCAATTTGGCCTTTTTGGTTCTCGCCTATATTGCGCTTTCTTGGGCGTTATTGAGCCTAAGTGGTGAGCATTCACTTACCCATGATCTTTCTACTTTCGTTTACTTCTTAATGGTAACGGCCTCGACGGTTGGCTATGGGGATCACTCTCCAGAGACAGCGGCAGGTAAGTGGGTGGTGATCTTATTAGTTATCCCGGGTGGTTTGACCCTTTTCGCGGCGTTGATTGGTCGCTTAGCAACAGGCGCAGTCGAGTACTGGCGCGCAGGAATATTAGGTAAACGGAGAGTTGGTGTGGAAAATCACATATTGCTATTAGGTTGGAACGGTCAACGTACGATGCATTTGATTCGCATGCTGCAACACGAAGAAGAGGGCAAGCGTCCGATCGTGTTATGTAGCCGCTCAGATATCGAAAACCCGCTACCTGGTCAAATTGGCTTCGTAAAAGTTAACAGCTATACCGATGCTCAAGAGATGGAAAAAGCCGCGATTGATAAAGCGAGCTGCATTGTGGTGGATAACCTAGAAGATGACATCACGCTCTCTGCTGCGTTATACAGTGCCAACATTAACCCTAAGGCGCACTTGCTGGCTTATTTCAAAGATGAAGCGCTGAGTAACCTGCTTAACCAGCATTGCCCAAATGCTGAGTGTATTCCGGCGGTAGGGGCAGAGATGTTAGCCAAAGCGGCCGTCGACCCAGGTTCAAGCGCGCTGCACCAAGAGCTATTGGCATCGACTCGCGGTATGACTCAGTATTCGACGATATATCCAGAAAGCTTAAATGGAATCACGGTTGAAGCGGCGTTTCATTTTATGAAGAAAGAGTATCAGGCAACCTTGATTGCTCTTGATATTGGCAACGGCATTGAACTTAACCCAGAGCTAGAACGAGAAGTGATAGCGGGTAGTAAACTGTTTTACATTGCCGATGAGCGAATTGAATCGTTTGATTGGACGGTATTAAACAAGGACAACTAAAACCAATAGGGGGCTCGTAAGCCCCCTTTGAATATTGGTCAATAACGCTATTTTGCCACGTTACCTGCAACGTTGAGTGCATCCCATGTACGTGCAAATGGTGGTGCGTAGCAAAAATCCATATAGCCTAGCTGCTGCGTCGTCATTTTCGCGGTGATGGCAACAGCGAGAGCGTTGATTCGGCCGACTGCACCTTTCTTACCGACGATTTCACCACCAAGTAGAACCTTGGTTTCTGGGTGGTACACCAGCTTCACTTTAATGTCTTCTTGGCCTGGGTAGTAATCGGTTTGGTTTTTATCGGCAATGGTCGAAACTTTCACATCTAAACCATGTTCTTTCGCTAATAGTTCTGATACGCCAGTACATGCCAATTCGTAGTCCAGCACTTTTAAACAAGACGAACCCAAGAAGCCACTCATGTACGTGTCTTTACCTGCAAGCTTATCCGCCATCATACGCGCTTGTTTGTTGGCGGTAGTTGCAAGTGGAACATACACAGATTTGCCCAGCGCCATATGGTGAACCACTGCGCAGTCACCAACAGCGTAAATACTAGCGTCTTCTGTTGCGCCAAACTCATCGACTAACAATGCACCGTTAGCGGCTTTTGGTAACTCAAACGCTTCGGTGTTTGGTTTAAAGCCGAGTGACATGATCACCACGTCGGCTTCTACATTGCCGTTGGCGGTCTCGACAATGTAACCGTCATGCTCTGCGTCGCGAATGGCTGATACGCTGCAACCAGTTTTAAGCTCCGCACCCGATTCACGAATCGCGCCTTCTACCACCTCGATCATTTCTGGGCTGAACTGACGGCTCATCACGTGTTGTTCACGTTCAATGATGGTCACATGTTTACCTAATAGATGCGCGGCATCGAACACTTCAAGGCCGATAAAGCCACCACCGATAACGCAAACGCGTTGTTTGTTGCTGTCCTTAAGCGCTTCTTTTACTGCCAAACCATCTTCCATGCTGGTTAGCGTGTATACGTGTTCTGGGTTGTACTCGCCAAATGAAGGAACGATTGGGCGTGCACCAGTCGCAATCACCAACATATCGTAATCAATCGTGCTTTCTTCGCCTTGGTGACGAACTTTGATCTGCTTTTCAGCGCGGTCTAGAGCGACCATTTCCGTTTCAATGCGAACGTCTAAGCCCGACTTAATCGCTTGCTCCGGCGTGCGAGAAATCATGCGCTCTGTGTCATCAAACATGCCACCAGCAAAGTAAGGTAAACCACACGCACCGAACGAGATGTAATCGCGCTTATCTAGCACAATCACTTCATCTGATGGCTGATTACGTTTGTATTTCGCTGCGAAACTCATACCTGCAGCGCTACCGCCTACGACAACAACTTTCATATTTATTACCTAAATAACCTGAACTCAGGAAAAACGGAGAGCACCCGTGTTGGGTGCTCTTTATTAAGTTTGGAAATTACACTGCTGCTTCTTTTGTTACTGTTGCAGCAACATCAGCATTGTATTGCTCAGTGTTTAGTGAGCCATTCTTCTTCGCGGTGAGTACACCTGACAACATTGAGCCTGAGATGTTAAGCGCGGTACGTGCCATGTCGATTAGCGCTTCGATAGAAACCAGAATCGCCACAACCGTAATGTCTAGACCCATGATGGTCAGTACTGCTACTGCTGCGAACGTTGCACCGCCACCAACACCTGCGATACCGAATGAAGCAATCGCGATTACAGCAATCAGTTGTACGATGAAGCCTAGGTCAACTGGCATACCCATTACTTGAGCCGCCATGATAGCTAGCATTGCTGGGTAGATACCCGCACAACCATTCTGACCGATACTGGTACCGAATGTTGCTGACATGTTTGCTGTTTCTTCGTCCACACCTAGACGTTGAGTTTGAGTTTCAACGTTTAGTGGGATTGCCGCCATGCTTGAGCGAGAACCGAAACCGAATACTAGCACTGGCCAGATTTTCTTCATGAACTTCGCAGGAGACAGACCGAACATAGACACCATCACGAAGTGGATAGCGAACATTACACCGATTGCCACGTAGCTTGCTAGTAGGAAGCGCCCCATTTCTGCTAGTGCGAACAAATCGTTAGTCATCATGAACGTCGTCATCAGAGCAAATACACCGTAAGGCGTCAGCTTGAGGATCTCACGAACCATAGACAGTACAACTTCTTTAGCAGAGTTGATGAAATCAACGAAGTTTTGCACTTTCTCAGGCTTACGGTTTTTCACTTGTAGGATACAGTAGCCAAGGAACATACCGAACAATACGGTTGATAGTGTCGATGTACGTTGAGAACCCGTTAGCATGTCGAAGATGTTAGTTGGGATGATAGACAGCGCCATGCCTGATAGGCCGCTGCTCGCCATCGCATCTTGTGTTGCAATCAGAGAGTCACCACGTGCTTCGATAGCACTGTTAGTACCAATTGTGCTTACTAGCGCGTTAGCATCGATACCGAATAGGTAAATACTTGCGATGCCCACAGCCGCAGAGATAGCACAAGTGAAAAGTAGAATACCGATGATTTTTGGTGCGATGCGTGATAGTGCACCACCGCCTTCTACGTTCATGATCGAAGAGATCATCGCCACAAATACGAGTGGGATTACGATCATTTGTAGAAGCTTGATGTAGCCTTTACCAAACACAGAAATCAGTTCAGCAAAGCCTGACGTTGCAACGTTGCCCACGCCGAATACGAGCTGAATTGCGCCACCGAATAACAGACCAGCAGCCAGTGCGCTTAGTACGCGGAAGTTAAAGCTTTTCTTTTGTTTTTTGAAGTTAGCGAGTAACGCGTAGAATCCAAAGAACAGGATGCTCAATCCAATAAATGAAACGCTCATGAGAATCTCCTATTGATACCCATTTATGTCCGAAAGTCGGTTATTTTTTGAATGCAATGGCTTCAACTTCAACCAGTGCGTCTTTTGGTAGTCTTGCAGCTTCAACACAAGAGCGAGCTGGTGCGTTTTCGGTACCAAATACCTCTGTGTACACTTCGTTAAATGCGACGAAGTTTTCCATATCCGATAGGAAGCATGTCGTCTTCAATACGGTGTCTAGGCCAGCACCGCTTGCTTCTAGAACTGCTTTCAAGTTCTCCAGAGACTGACGAGCTTGCTCTTTGATGCCGCCTTCCACAAACTGCATGGTTTCTGGAACCAGTGGAAGTTGGCCTGATGTGTAAACCATGTCACCGTAACTCGTACCTTGAGAGTAAGGGCCGATAGCGGCTGGGGCTTGCTCAGTAGCAATGATCTGTTTCACAATATAACTCCTAAGTTATTAATTTTATTCTGATTTAAATTCACGGATAAATTTGTAGACTGCCTGGCGGCTGATCCCAAGTTGCTCGGATACTTGTGTGGTTGTCTCTTTTAGCTCGAATACGCCGTTATCAAATAGGCAGCGAATGATGGCTTTGTTACGACCTTTAGATGAAATCGTTTCGTCTTGATCGACTTCTTGGATGGCTGCATTCAAAGCTTGTTGAATCACATCATTGGCGTTGTTGCTGAAGGTCTCACTGACTAAGGTTTGTGAGACATTACAGTGCGGCATCAAGGTTTTGACGATTTCAGGGAATGGGAAAGATAAGTTCATGTTGATGCACAGCATGCCAATTGGCTTTTGTTCTGGGCCTGCCAAAATGCACGTGGTCGATTTCAGTAGCGAACCGTCTGCAGCATTGGTGAAGTAACTCTTTGGTGACACTTCGCCAGTTTTCTCAAATGTACGCCACATACGTAAACCAAGATCAGTAATCGGCGAACCAATTTCGCGGCCGGTATGATGGCCGTTGACGATCTTCACGACTGAATTTTCTAAGCTTTCAAATGAATGAATAACGACTTCGCAATACGGGCCAATTAGATCAGCGATAGTGTCTGCTAAGCGAAAATAGTTGCTTAAACATTTTCTGTCTTCATCGGTGAATCGAACTTGTTTTACATTCATCATTTCGGTTTACATTTTTGAACTCAATGATTAAAAGCTACTCCTTTAGGGTTATTTGAGCAATACGCAGTAAACTTCTGTAAACCGTTAAAAAGTGTTTGAAACACCAACAAATATCGAATTTTTAATCTAATTTGCGAATGAATTTCGAGCAGGATCACTAAAAACATATTAGTGCAGTTTAATTTCTTAAACCGCATCAAAGTTTAAATATTTAAAATCAAAGATTTCATTTTTGAACACTTTAATGATCTAGAACAATTTCCAAAGTCCGCTATAAATTACTGGTGTTTATGAGTTAGTTGGAGTTATTTGTGGTGGTGATGTTGGGGCTGATTTTGATAGAAGAGAGTGGATTGAGTGAAGAAAGGCAGTATTAAAAATGGGGCAATGTTCGCCCCATTTATATTTAATCTAGCAAGCTGAATTTAGTTTGTCTCAGCCAGCGTTACACCGCGCATCGTTAGACCACACAGCATGGTTGGCATCGCATTGAAGATCTCTTCAAACTGCTCTAGGCCTTGAATGCCTTGCTCTGCTAGCGTCGCAATTGATGTTTCTGGATCGTAAAGCATGCTCAAAGACAAAATCACGCCACCAAGTAGGGCGCTGTCTTCGGTGCCATCTGGCATGATGGTTTCCCAATCGTCTCTAGAAAGCTGCCAGCCTTGCAGTAGACCTTCACAGAAATCACGAGTTTGCGCTGTCACAATATCTTCTTCATCAAGCGTGCAGCCTTCAGGCCACTGCCAGGTATTATCAAGCAGTGCAGGGCGGTATTGATTCCAAAGGGCAATGATGTGCTCAATGTAAGTTTCGAGCTGCTCGCCATCGCTAAATGGTGCCACTTCTTCACCACCCCAAAGGAACGGTAGCCACTCTTCAGGCGGAAGAATATTAGGCGCAGCGGCCATCGCAGTGACGAAACCGTAAGTCTTAGCTTCGTTAATCAGTTTATCTTCTAGCTCTGGCAATGACAGCAGTTGTTGTAAAGTCAAAATAGACACCCTATTACAGTCAGGACTTGTGATGAGGCAATGGTAACAGCCAACACATAAGAGAAAAAGGTTGCTGCATTGATATATTCGCTATAATTTTTAATAAACGATAAAAATTCAAAGATTTATGGATATACGCTCGTCACTAAAAAGGAAGAGTATCATTGCCTTAGCTATTTACTTAGCTGTGGCGGTGGGGTTGATCGGTACGATTAACTATTTGGTAGTGGAGCCTCCAACGCGCGCCCAGCTAGAGCGAAACCTTGAATTACGCACAGAACTCATCTCTACTCAAATCAAAGAACCGCTCAATAAATCGTTAGGTATCTTGCAAGGTATTGTCACCATTGGGACTACCGACGAGTCTCAAGAGCATCAAGCCTACTTACTGCACCAACTGTTTCTGTTGATCGACGATATCACCGTTAGTGGTGGGTTATGGCCAGTTCCTTACTCCATAGATAAGAACAGCGCATTTAACAGTCTGTTCTTCAATCGAGCCAACGATGGCCAGGTGGATAGAGTCTACTCGTGGGACAACCCGGCATCAGGTGGCTATGACAAAGAGTCTTGGTATACCTCGGTGGTAAATATGCCTCAAGACACCGTTTCTTGGTCACCGGTATACATAGACCCGTTCACACATGTACAAATGATCACTGCATCGTCACCTTATTACAGTAATGGCGAATTTGCTGGCGTGGCGACGGTGGATATCTCCCTTGAATCACTCGTCGAGTTTGTCCGCCTGCACGCAGAGGAGTACGACTTAGGGGTGATTTTACGTGACGGCTACGGAGATGTGGTGACGGAATATAACTTTCAACTGGCAGAAAATATTTACATCAGTAAGAACACCTTTGGTGACTTCAATTGGAGTGTCGATGTCGTTAATGCCAAGCGCTTAGTAGCCGAACAAGTTTATGATGTGGTCTCCAAAGTTGAAGCTGTGATCGTGCCTCTTATGCTAGCGTTCGTAATGCTGGGTTATTTCTTGATTAACCGCTTTCTTATCTCTCCAGTTGTGGTTGTCGCGAGAAGTGTGCGGGAATCCAAAGAGGGCGGCAGCATCGACCTTAAGTACAACAGTAATGATGAGATCAAATACCTGATTGACTCCTTTAATCAGAAAACCGTTTATCTCGAAGAGGAGAAGGTAAAAGCCCAAGCGTCAACCAAAGCCAAAAGTGCCTTCTTAGCCACGTTATCACATGAGATCAGAACGCCAATGAATGGTGTACTGGGTACCGCTCAGATACTGCTCAAAAGTGACTTAACGAGTGAGCAACGCAAACATATGAAGACCTTATACGAATCGGGCGAACATATGATGACCTTGCTCAATGAGATCCTCGATTTTTCTAAAGTGGAGCAAGGTCATTTAGAGCTAGAGCGAGCGCCATTCCCGTTAGAAGCCATTATTGGCAGTATCAATAGTGTGTATTACACCTTATGTTCTGAAAAAGGCTTACAGTTCAAAGTTTATTCTGAAGTGCCAGAAAGTCGTTGGTATCGCTGTGACAAAGCAAGGTTAAGGCAGATCCTGTTCAACTTACTCAATAATGCAGTTAAGTTTACCTCACGTGGTTACGTGGAAGTGAGTTTTAAAGAAGAGTACAGAAACGGCCGTAACTTCTTAATTATTCAAGTACGAGATACAGGGATCGGAATAGATAAGTCCGTCCAACAAAAAGTCTTCAAACCCTTTGAACAAGCGGAGTCTTCAACTACTCGACGCTTTGGTGGCACTGGGCTTGGCCTTGCCATCGTTAAGCAGCTGTGTGATTTGATGGAGGGTGAGATCAAACTGACTAGTGAAGTTGGGATTGGCTCATGTTTTGAAGTCGCACTGCAGGTAGACATAGGCGAAGCGATTTTTGCCGAATATAAAGAGCGCAAGAAACTTGATTACCATGGATTGAAAGCACTGATTGTTGAAGATAATCGCACCAACTCAATCATCCTAAATACCTTCATGACCAATAAAGGTTTCTCGTGTGAATGTGTCGAAAATGGTGAATTGGCGGTTCATGAAGTAACCACCGGTGAGTATGACCTAGTTTTGATGGATAACCATATGCCGGGTATGGATGGGGTAGAGGCGACCTCCGTGATTCGCGGCCTAAGTGGAGAAAAATCTAAGGTTCTCATACTTGGCTGTACTGCGGATGTATTTAAAGACACTTGGCAGAGCATGCTAACTGCAGGGGCAAATTACATCGTCTCTAAGCCAGTTGATGAAACCGAGCTTGATGATGCACTGCTGAGTCACTCTGAGCAGCTCTATCAATATAAACCCCATTTACTTAAATCAACGCTCGACGAAGGAGAGGTTGAGATAGAAGAACCTCTCATGATGTTCTTTATGGCAATTGAAAACGAAAATTTACTCTATGCACGTGAGAGCTTTAGCTTAATTCAGCATCAACTTGAATCCGTACAGTCGCCAGCTTTAGACGAAACTCTCGCGATCATCGAGCGTTATCTAGTGTCTGGAGATTTTCCTCCGCAAGACGAGTTAGATGTGCTGACTGTACAACTAAAAGATTACTGTAACTAAATTACACCAACTTGTGTGTTTTTTGAGCTATTATTAAAAAGGTAGCGGATTTATCTAACTTTATTACTAATTCTAGTTGTTTATTTACCACTTTGTTTTAACTTTGAAATCTAAAACTGCAAATTTAATGATTTAATAGCGATATTGACTGGATAGTTTGCCTGGTCTTGGGTGTTTGTTTTGTCGTTTATTTAAAAGTGTAGTTTTTTGTGTTGGGGTTAAAATGAAGTCTCGTGGGCCTTTTTGTATACGTAATGCTGCGGCTGATACGTTTGCGATGGTAGTTTTCTGCTTTGTGTCTGGCATGATCATTGAGATCTTTATTTCAGGCATGACCTTTGAGCAATCTTTAGCGTCTCGTACACTTTCGATCCCAGTCAACATCGCTATTGCCTTCCCATATGGCTTGTTCCGAGACTACGTTTTGCGCCAAGGTGCTCGTATATCTAACACTGGCGTGATGAAGAACATCTCTGACCTAGTCGCTTATGTGCTGTTCCAGTCTCCTGTATATGCAGCAATTCTGTTTACCGTTGGCGCATCAACCGATCAAATCATCACAGCAGTGACCTCCAACGCAGTGGTATCTTGCGGCATGGGCGTGCTATACGGTTACTTCCTAGATATGTGCCGTAAGTGGTTCCGCGTTCCGGGCTACTACCAGGAAGCATAAAGGCAAGAAGCATAGAGGCAGGAAGCGTAAGGCGTAATTTACGCAGCTAAGTATTTATAAAGAAAGACGCTCAAGGGCGTCTTTCTTTCGTTTGGAACTCACTTCCCGAATTATGCTAAATGTTCAAGTGTCGGGTAGTCGGTATAGCCACGACAGTCGCCGCCAAACAGAGTTTTCCCATCAAGCTCAGCCAAGGGTTGCTGATGCTTCAAACGCTCAACCAGATCTGGGTTAGCAATAAATGGGCGCCCGAACGCAACTAAATCGGCATAGCCCTTGGCCACTATTTCATTTGCTGTTTCTTGGGTATAGCCACCCGCGACAATAATCGTATTGGTGAAGTTCTTACGTAGCTCAATACGAAAAGCCTCCGGAATAACAGGCGCGTCATCCCAATCTGCTTCAGACAAGTGCAAGTAAGCGATATCTCGTGCTTGCAGCTGTTTCGATGCCTCTAAAATCGTTGGCACAATCTCAGGGCAGTCCATATCTTTAAACGTGATGAATGGAGCAAGCCTAACGCCGACTTTATCAGCTCCAATCGCTTTGCTGACTGCATCAACTACTTCTAACAAAAAGCGAAGTCGGTTTGTGGTAGAGCCGCCATATTGATCATTGCGCTGGTTCGAGTTAGTACGCAAGAACTGATCGATCAGATAGCCATTGCCGCCGTGGATCTCGATGCCGTTAAACCCTGCTTCAATCGCGCGTTTCGCGGCATAGGCAAAATCACTCACAACACGGTCAATATCAGCTTGAGTCATGGCTCTTGGCTCTACACAGTCGACCATGTTGCCATTGCCTTGCTCATCAGCAATCCAAACTTGCGTAGCAACGGGCTTAAGCGCGGAAGGGGCGATAGGTAACTCACCATTTTGAAAGGTAGGGTGAGAGACACGGCCGACATGCCATAACTGACAGAACATAGCTGCCCCTTGCGCTTGAGTCGCTTGGGTGATGTTCTTCCACCCTTCGACGTGCTCGTCAGTGTAGACACCAGGCGTAAACGAATAACCTTGCGAGTCATCAGAAATTTGCGTCGCTTCTGAGATAATCAACCCCGCACTCGCACGCTGGTGGTAATAGGTCGCCATCATTTGGTTTGGCACATTACCCGGCTGACTGCTTCGCGCTCGTGTCATAGGCGCCATGACCATGCGGTTTTGTAGAGTTAGCTGCTTAAGCTTCGTGGCCTCAAAAAGTGTACTCATTGCTCTGTTCTCCAATTCGTGTTGATGGAGCCAGTATATTTATTGGCTGAGATTTGATAATTGAGTAATATTTGAATTGATTATTCAGCTCAGTCGAATAATGAAACGAAAGGAGAGGGCATGGACAAGTTTGCTGATATGACGCTGTTTGCGAGTATCGTTCAAAACCAAGGCTTAGCTGCAGCGGGTAGAGAGTTGGGGTTATCACCTGCAACCGTCACCGCTCGGCTACAGGCGTTAGAAGAGCGCTATGGCGTTAAACTGCTTAATCGCAGTACGCGGCATATTTCATTGACCGATTCTGGCGCCATGTACCATCAAGCTTGCCTAGAAATTATAGATACGGTTAAGCAGACAGAGAACTTGCTCCAAACGGGCAGCAAGCAAGTGCGCGGAACATTAAAGATTTCAGCGCCGAGAGATATTGGTAAGCAGTATATCTCTCCCATCGTATCGGCCTTTTGTGAGCAATACCCAGACGTGACGCCTTATTTATACCTTAACGACAACCTGACCAATTTGGCCGAGTCGGGGTTAGATGTGGTCATTCGCTACGGGGAGTTAGCCGATAGTAACCTCATCTCTCGTAAGCTGGCATCGAGCCGACGAGTGTTGTGCGCCTCTCCGCAATACTTGGCGAAGAAAGGCACGCCACTTACCCCTCAAGACTTAGCCGAACATGACTGTTTAGCTATGGTACGCAGTAACGAAGAGCTGAAGACATGGCATTTTCAATATGATGCCCAGCACAATGCCATTACCGTGGTTCCTAAGCGATTATCTGATGACGGTGAAGTGATTCGCCAATGGGCACTGGACGGGGCAGGGATCGCACTTAAGTCGATTCTGGACATCAATGAAGACCTTAAGCAGCAGCGGCTGGTGACGGTGCTAAATGGCTATATGAAGAACTTTAATGCCGCGACTTCTGCATCAGGCGCTGACCTTAATGTGATTTACTTAAGTCGTCAGTACCAACCTAAACGACTGCGCTTATTCATCGACTTTTTGCTTGAGCGATTTGAGCGTGACGTTCAACTGCCATAAGTGCTATTTATCAACATAACTGGCCGATTCATGATCGAATTAGCTAGTAAGTGTACAAACAGGCTAATAACGGCGCTTTTTTTGGGTAATAGGCTTGACCTAACCTAATAGAATCATTAAATTAGCGCCTCGTTGGTTAACGATACCAACCACAATTTGATTCGGTGAGTTGTCCGAGTGGCTGAAGGAGCACGCCTGGAAAGTGTGTATACGGCAACGTATCGAGAGTTCGAATCTCTCACTCACCGCCACATTCTAAAGAAGACGTCCTAGGGCGTCTTTTTTTGTGCTTGAAATTTTATAAATCAATGACTTAGGATTAATTTTGATTTTTAGGGTTAAGTAATATTTCTAGTAATCATCTATCACGATTTAAAGTGAGAGTTTCGGGTGATCTTATATAATCGGTGTAATTTAAAATGAAACTGAGCTTATAAGGCTATTTGCTATTCTCAGTGTTTATTGTTTGTGATTCAATGCGCTTAAATGCTTATTGGAGGGAGCCAGATGGCGCGAAAGAACGATGGAATTATATGGCACTTAATGGACGCACCTTGGTGGTTAAGCGTTTTACTCTCCGCGAGTATTTATCTCGGCTTTTCATATATTTTACCTAGCATTGCTACAAACAGTGGTAATTTTGTTTTTGATGCCATTGGTCAAAGCCTTCCCCAAATAGCGCCATATTTTGCCTTTTTATTTCTGCTTCCTGCACCTGTGGCGTTTATTAAGCAGTATCAGAGAAAGCGCAGCTATGTCACAACCACATCTCGGATTAAATCTCACAAAAGCCCCACGCCATTGCATGCTCTTAGCTGGTTAGAGTTTGAAAGCTATATCGGTGAGTACTTCAAACTCCAGGGATACAAAGTCAAACAGGAGTTCTCACAGAAACCTGATGGGGGTGTTGATATTTGGCTTACAAAGGATGGCGAGCTAAGCCTCGTACAATGTAAACATTGGAAATCTCGAAAAGTGGGAGTGCAAGTACTGCGCGAGATGTACGGGGTTATGATTGCTAACAAAGCCAGTAAGATGATTATTGTAACGTCAGGAGATTTCACGTCAGAAGCTGTCGCTTTTGCGTTAGATAAGCAATTGTGGTTGGTCAATGGTAGTGAACTGGTTCATATGATTGGAGATAGACGTAGTTTTCAGGATCAGCGTTCAGTACCAGACTCGACACCTGCGACAAAGACAGATTCCAAAGTTTGCCCAAGCTGCCAATCCAAACTTGTGCTGCGCGTAGCTAGGAGAGGGCCAAAAGCAGGGCGTCAATTTTACGGTTGTTCTGCTTATCCGAAGTGTCGTTACACTAGTGATTTGTGAACGTGAAGCTGAGCAGGTTTCAGGTAAAGGAATCTTCGCTTTAACAGTCGCCGAACTTGCACTGAATAAAACACACTTTTGCCCCAAACCGTTTTAGAGTCTGCTTACTTTTAGATAAGAAAGAGTAATGTTCTTGGTTGCAATCCAATTGGGCAACAGCTTGTTGCCCAATTTGGAAGTAACCTGTTCCAGAAAATGTCCAATAGCCAGTTGGACAAACTCTAGCCCTCAATTGTGCAATAGGCTCTTGCACAATTGCGAAACTGCTTGTTTCGTAAATTACATATTATGTCCCAAAGTCATTTATGAGTAGATACTCTTCACTATCGGCAAGTGCTCAGGTTGAGTAGTATTTTCAATCTAAACTCCGAATCGTAATGTTGAAATCAGTACACTAAAGAATATTTAATCTACGTTAAAAACTTTCCCTTCCTTTAATGCTGATTCAGGATCCCACCATATCTTTTTTAAGTGGTTTATACACTGAGAATACAAATCGATCACTAAATCTGCATAAATAGGATTAGGAACAAAGTCTTTAGATGATCTTTCAGAGTTTCTTTGTCTTCTTAGCACATATATCTCATCTATGAGAGACATCTCGGGTGCTGCTTTATCCATTTTTAAAAATTCAGCCACTACGAAATATTTACAATATGGTGTTGCTCGTTTAACTTTTTCCGCAGTTCCTGAGCATTCATCCAGCATATTTCTTTCTAAGTATCTTTTGCATTCTATCGCTATTGAAGGAATAACAATGTCAGACTGAACTTGGTTTCCTGTGCTGGTTGAGCCTATACTTAGCTTCAAGTTTGATCCAAGTACAAAGTCGTGGTCTTTCTTTCTAACTGTATATTCTGGAACATCTAACAAAGATTCAATTGAGCTCGGATTAAAAATTAAATCGACGAAGCCTTTTGCAGGCTTTCTTAACATATCTGTACCTATAACCTCAGAAATATTACAGAATAAGTATTCGAAAAACTCCTCCAAGATTGATGGTTGTAATACTTCTTGAGCACTATTAATTCTTTGGTCAAATATTGCTTCAGAGTAGCTTTTATACTCGTTCAAATATTGAACCAATAGTTCAATACCAGCTTGGTCTCTAGTTTTAACGCTTAAAGATTTTTCTTTCCAAATTTCGTATTTCTCCAAACAACCAAATAAAGAGTCGTCTTTGTTTTTAATCTTAGAAACCTTTTTTCTTAATTTGCTTCCATGGATATAGGTTGTTGGCTCAAAATTACTACTAGACATTAATTAGCTTTCCTGATTCTAGTCGGTCATAAACATGCCCTTTGGACTTAGTTGCTAACTGCATTGAAGTAACAACATCATCTAACAATTTTTGAAAGACGTCCGATTTTAAAGATGATTTATTTCTCCTTGCCTCTGAACGTACTTGCTTTCTTAAACAATAAATTTCATCAAGGTGGCCAGCTGCGTAGTTATCATTTAATGAAAAATCAACGGTTTCAGTCACTAGAAAGTATTTTGCAACAGGAAATGTTCTCTTAAGTCTTTCAGCTGAAAACTCAAGGCCACTTAACTTGTTGATATCAATGTTAGTTTTTACTTCAAATATTATTGAAGGAACGACAAATGATTGCTCCTTTCCTTCTAAAGTGGTGGTGCAGATTGCACCACCTAAGCATAAGTCTTGATTTTTCCTACGAATATTCCATGTGTTATCTGCTGTACCGTTAAGCGTCATTTCTACAACAGAGTCTCTAGTGCTAAAATAGTGGGGGATACCGAGAGCTGAGAGCCTTTTAGATATAATTCTATAAAGAAACTCTGGAATTACGCTACCTGCAAAATCACTTCTCCAATTAAAAAATGAATCCTGTCTCTCAATTTCTTTTGTATAGTTAACATAAGTTTCTAGCGCTGAAACGGCTGTTGAAACGTTACCATTTTTTACTTGTTCCCAATCTGCATTTTTCAAATAGTGGATGTAATTTTTCTTGACGTTATTTAGTACTTGAATTCGCTCGGGTGTTAATTGTTTGGTTCTCTTACTCTTTTGAACTAAATTGTTTTTATGTGACAAATTAGAGTTTGTCATACCCTATCCTTAATAGCTAATCTGGAGTTGTTCTTCTTTTATAAATTCATTACTATATTTTATTGCATTTAATAATCCATCAGCAACGGTTTTCCCTAATAGAGGAGGTACTGCATTTCCTATTTGATTATATTGACTTAGAAAATCTTCATGTTCTCGACCATGTTTTTTGAGGAACTTCGAGCTCATCTGAGTTCTCTTTCCCTTAAAGATATAAGTATCAGGAAATGACATTAGCCGTGCAGCTTCTCTTGCCGTTAGGTTTCTGTGTTGTGTTGGGTGAATAAAAGTAGACTGAAAGTTAGCTGTTATACACAGTGATGGCTTATTACCAAATAACCTTTGATTGTTCATCTTATAAGATGTAACTTTCTTTTCATCAGTTTTTCGTCCAATTCTGTAGCTACTATGGCCTTCTTCCATTCCCTTAAACCTTTCAACTAATCGAGAGGTATGCTTCATGGCAACGTGGTTAAAAACTCCGTTAGAGCCACTACGCATTCGGTTTTGAAAGTCACTCATAGCTTTGGACTTATAGCTCTGAGCATCATCGATACCTTCCGAGGCATTCAATTCTGGTAAATCAGATATAGCCTCATTCACAGATATATAAGGTTGCAAGCCACAGTTAATATCGGCCGAATGAGTTGCTGGCATGAATGGCGTTGGTAATTCAGTTCTAGAAGCAATAATAAATATTCTTGACCTTAATGACGGAACCCCATATTCTTCCGCGTTTAGCGTTTCCGAGTATACATAGAACCCTAAGCTCTTGAGTGTATCTGTTAAGTAATCAAATACTTTTTTGTTTTTACTGATACTGCCAGTCTTGAAGCCCTTCACGTTTTCAATTATCACGTATTTAGGTTCAACTTCCTCGACTACCCTCAAAAAATCGGTCACTAGAGAGTTAGACTCGGCAATAATGCCATATTGTCTTTTTCCTGAAACAGAAAAGCCTTGGCATGGGGGACCTCCAGCAACAATATCAACTTTTCCTAGGAATTTGTCTCTCCAAAAGCCTTTTTCGATCGAAGAAATATCTTTTTGAATCACTTCGACATTTGGATGATTATGTCTATATGTATCAGCTGCCCATTGATCAATTTCACAAGCCGCCAAAACTTCTAAACCAGCTTGCTCTAGTCCACAGGATAAACCACCACAACCAGCAAACAAATCAAGTACTTTAAGCGACATTTTTACATTCTCTTTTGGTTAATAATTTAGAAATATTTTTGGCTATAGATTCTGATAAAAGGGGTGGGACCGCATTACCAACCTGCATGCGTTGGTCTAAATAAATATCGTCTAATAGTCCTTTTTTGATAGATAGTTTTTTGCTAAGTACAGCTCTTTTTCCTTTAAGTACAAACCAATCGGGAAATGACTGAATTCTGAGCAGCTCTCTGACTGTGAAATTCCTATGTAAAAATGGATGAATGAAGTTGGAGTGTGAAGAGGCTACGACTGAATTACATGGTAAGTCTGGATGTTGGCGTCTACTATTTTGCGAATATTTTTTCTGAGATTTAATTTGTGGCATTCCTCGTTTGCTCGGCATATTTTCAAGAGTTACATTACCTTCACTTTGCCCAATTTTTATTTCTTTAAATCTCTCGATGACTCTTTGAGTATGTCTCATTGGTTCAGAGTTAGTTAACTCCCCATTAGAATCCACTCTCATTAGTTTCTGATAATCATTTTTAGGCATACATTGATAAGACTCAGTAGGATCAAAGTCAGCAAATGTACGTTGTGGCAAATCTGAAATAGCTTCCCATAAGGTAACTTCTTTCTTTGTATTATTGTTATCGAATAAATCACCATTGCCCGACTTAGTATGTGTTTGATTTGGGAATAAACGATACTCAGATAGGGAAGATAGATCTTTATTTATACCAATTATAAACAAACGTTGTCTTTTTTGAGGAACACCAAAGCTACGTGCATCTAGAAGCTCATAATGAACATTATATCCTACTTTTTCTAATTCAGATTTAATCAAGTTAATAACTTTCTCACCAGATTCTGTTTTTGTTTTAAGTAGCGCAGGAACATTTTCAATAATGCATAGCTTTGGCTTTAATACATTGACAAAACGAACAAACTCTTCAAATAGTGAATTTCTTGGGTCTTTAGGATCCTTATTTACTATATTTGCGTGTGAGAACCCTTGACAAGGTGGACCTCCAATTATTACATCTGGCACTTCATTGCTAAGTTTTAATATCTCATCATTAGTTATTTTACAAATATCACGCTCAATCACAGGAACTTCTGGAAAATTAAATTGATGTGTTTCTGAAGCCCACTTGTCAATTTCAATAGCATATAGTTGTTTGAAACCTGCATTTTCGAATCCAAGGCCAAATCCTCCCGCTCCTGCGAATAGGTCGATAAAAGTAAAGCTATTATTGTTCATTTATAAATCATTCTCTTTGTTTAACTCTGGTACCAGGAGAGTTAGAACCTTTAACTGTTGAGTGTTGCTGTACGAATTCGCGCATGAACTCTCGCAATACTTGTGCAGCTGGGCGGTCAAGATTTTTGCAGCATTCCAAAAAATTGGAGTGTAATTCAGGTTCAATCCGTATTCTCAATGCCGAACTTTTCATATTTCAAAGTGCCTTTGTGGTCACAATGTGTATCCATTCTCTCGATTCTATTGGTATCCCACCTTTGTCGTCAATGTCTTTATCTAATTATAATTATGCGAATAGTTGCTTTTGTTTTTTTCTTAAGCAATATCAGAGAGTTAAACTTAAATAGAGTATAGATAAAGTAGTACGGTTATCATATGCGTTCACTATCGGAGACCGAAAATGTACCGAGTGAGGTAGTTGTTGGGTGGAAAACTAAGTTTAATAAATTACAATGCTCAAGTTGGGGAAACTTACCCAATATGAATTAGGCAACAAAGTCCTTCCTGTTCCTAAAACCCGCTCAGGCGCACTTTTTAGTACCTAATCACCGATTTCCATGCAGAGATTCGCTTGAAAGTTTGTAGCAGATTTCAACGTTCGCAAGCGTCGATATGATCTATACGGAGAAATGTGTAAACCTGTAATAAAAGGTGCATTTGTGCGAGTCTCGAAAGGAGATTTTCTTCTGGTCAGCTAACTCAGATTTGTCCAATTATAAGTTAACAATACGTGAGAGAACTAATGTGAGTGAACTATTGATGGACTTACACGCCCGACTTCAGCTTTTTAGCAGTGAATCTCGTATCTGGCATCATCGATCTGGATTCTCATCACAATCCCTCATTCCTTTCTAATACTCTATCGCCATATGCAATCAAGATGGTTATTATGCCTTTAGGGAAACTTTTGGGTATTAGCCATGGATGTAAACCTCTCTTTTTACAACGAAAATGCTGCTCAATTGGCTGAGCAGTATGACTCGGTTGATTTTGAATCCGTACATAGTAGTTGGCGTTCATACTGGCCTCTATCGGGTTGCCGAGTGCTGGATGTCGGGGCTGGTTCAGGCAGAGACGCCCAGTGGTTTGATTCACATGGCTGCAAGGTTGTCGCTATTGAGCCTTCGGCAGGTTTTCGTCAGTTAGGCCAACAGTGTACCTCGCCGGAAGTTCATTGGGTTGATGCCCAGCTTCCAGACCTTAGTAACCTAGACGCTTTATCCGATGGCTTCGATCTTATTCTTGTCTCAGCAGTGTGGATGCATATTCCTGTGCCCAAGCGCTATCAGTCACTTTGTTCTTTAGTGGAACGGTTAGCCGAAAGGGGCAGAATTGTTATTACTCTGCGTCATGGTGCATTTGGTGATGGGCGTACAAGCTATGGTGTCTCTCTTGCTGAGTTAGAACAGATTGCTCAACGATTAGATCTAATGGTTTGTCATGTTGAAGATACTGAAGATGGGCTATCTCGGACAGGATTGACTTGGCAAACAGTGGTACTAGAAAAAGCATCATCAGTGCAGAGAAAGAGGAAATAAGCCGTGTCTCTTGAGTTCTATGTTGAAAAGTTCCAGAACCTAAATATGAACAGTGCTGGTGGTAAGAAAAGCCCGCATAAGGTGTGCATGCTGTTGACTGTAATGGATTTAATTCAAGCTGGTCATCTGGTAAAGAACAGAATTGAGTTCAACCAAGTGGTGAAAGATCGCTTTAGCCATTACTTTGATAGTTTCGCTCAAGGCAATGATCGTAATACTCCAGAGAACCCATTTTACCATCTCAAAAGTGAAGGCTTTTGGCACCTGAGTTATCACGCTGGTTTTGATGAGATAAACGCCAAAAGGTATTCATCCAAAGCGATAGAGTACGCCTATTTAGACCAAGAGCTGTTTGATTATATGAATAGCTCTATTGTTTCAAACGAGTTGAAAGATGCGCTTGTAGCGAATTTCGCTGATCTTCCATCCTTGTTCCGCCAATGGCTGCTAGATATTGGTAAGTCTGAGAAAACGGCGAAGAACTGCGTAGGAGCGATTAGAGGCTCTATCTCAAATTGGCTTGCAGATATTGGTGAACTCGAACAGCCACTCACCGAGGTTAAATCTTATAAGCAGTTTATTCGTTATGAAGAGCGAGTCAGGCAGTTGGATGAGTTTAAGATTCGGGACTCGCGCGGTAAAGGGATGTATAGCGAAGCGTTAGATCATTACCACCAATTTTTGATCGATTTGTCCCAGATTGATGTTAATGCCGATGTCCGTGAAGTTATGAGTGATAGAAAACTAACGGAAACTGAAAAGACGATTTTAATTAACACTCGGTTGGGGCAGGGCCAATTTCGCTCAAAACTTATCGAGATGTGGGGTGGCTGCGCGGTGACGGGGTATCGAAATACACAACTTCTGCTTGCTTCGCATATTAAGCCTTGGCGTAACTCAAAC
Organism: Vibrio hepatarius; assembly: GCF_043642085.1. Lineage (GTDB taxonomy): Bacteria > Pseudomonadota > Gammaproteobacteria > Enterobacterales > Vibrionaceae > Vibrio > Vibrio hepatarius_C. The sequence goes on from NZ_JBHZSA010000004.1 coordinate 521,260, forward strand.
AACCAAGAGAGGCTCGACAAATATAATGGGTTGCTGCTTGTGGCGAACTTAGATAAGGCGTTCGATCTCGGGTTTATATCCTTTGATGATGGCGGCAAGGTGATGATTTCAAAGTACCTTGAAGCGCCCAATGTTCTAGGCCTTCGTGAAGGGATGTCGTTTAATATCAGACGAGAGAACAAGCCTTATCTTGGCTACCATCGTGGGGTGTTGTTTAAAGGGTTTTAACTTAGCTCTGCTCTTCTAACAAAAAAGCCAGACATCGCTGTCTGGCTTTTTATCAATTCTAATTAGCGCATCTAACTATCGACGGAAATTACGACCACGTGATGATTTTGCTTTGTGCGCTGACGCTGCCTTAGCTTGCGACTTTAAGATAGACTCAACGGTCAACTCCATTGGCTCTTTCGGTTTTAGGCCATGCGGAAACGTGCGAGCACGAGGGGGCAAGTCATACTCTTCAGCCGATGCGCGAGGCATGCGTTTAAAGCGGTAAAGATAAAAGTTCTCTAGTTTCTCGCGTGCCCACTCGGTTTTCTTTAAGTACTTAACACTGCTGGCAACCGACGGCTTGGTGTTAAAGCAGTTAAAGCGCATCGCCGTATCAAGAATGTCCCAACCATAGAAATCCACCAACTCTTGCAGCATGGTTTCTAGCTTAAGACCGTGCAACGGGTTGTTCTGTTGCAGTTCAATTCTTTCTTCATCAGTCATCATAATAAGCTCCTGGTTTCTACTTACCTAGCTGGTGGTTGGGTGGCTTTCGAGTTCGATAAAACGATGGTCGTTGGCCCGAACAGTAATAGGGGGCGGATACTAGCAGAGTTGGTCATTTTTCCCTAATCATCCGTTGATAAAACATTCCCTTAAGCTTAGTCATAGTTCTAGATATCTATGGTGTTGCTTAATTGTTTCTATTTTTAGATGATTGTATTCACTTTAGGCTAATAACTCATTACAATTTGCTTTCTTACTGCCGGAGTGCAGTACTATCTCGTAGTCACTTTTAAGGATGTAAAGTGTTATGACCAACCTGTCATTTAAGAACAAGATCATTGCCCTTATTGTTGCAATCATCACCCTCACTATTGCGACGTCATACTTTAGCGTAAATCATTTCATTAGCCGCTATATTCAAGAATCTGATAGCCAAAATATTACTCATAATGTTGATCTGATTAAGAAGAAGATCGAAACCGAACTCAGCAATAAGCTCTCGCTCGCCTCTAGCCTGAATTTCAGCATGATGGATATCGCAGAAGCTAAAGACAACAGCGGCTTTGCGCATGTGGTGAAGGTGGTCAACGGCTACGCATTCGATGATACAGGCAACATGAGTGATGAAGATGCGCAGGTATTCATTGACCTAGCTGAGTCTCATGGTGATGAGCTGGCCATTAGTCCAGTGACCAGAACGGAAGCGGGCTACCAAATCGTATTTTCAGTCAAACGTGCCGATGACTCGGTTGATTTCTTCACCTTACAGCTCAACGAGTTCGGCGCAATCATTTCTGAATATGCCGCACAAGGTAGCTATGCCCAGTTGATGGCAGGTAATGCGACCATCTTTACCAATAAGCAAGGTGATAACCTAACGCCGATTCAACGCCAGATTGAGTTTGCGGGCCAATCATGGCAGTTAGTCGGTTATATCGATTTAGATACTATCCAAAGCAATACCGATAAGCTTAATTGGCTGATCACCTTAGCGCTGCTAGTCTGTGCGGCTATTATCATCACCGTCAGCGTGGTAGTGATTAATTACTCCTTCAAACCGTTGAAGCGTTTACAAGATGTGGTCGCGGATTTATCGCAAGGTAACGGCGATCTAACCCAGCGTTTAACTGTGGAACGAAACGATGAGATTGGCACGATTTCGTTGTCTATCAACCAGTTTATTGAAAAGCTTCAGCACATGTTTGTCGATGTTTCTCGCTCTTCACAAGCGATTGATAGTGCGGTGCATAATATCGCTGAGCAGTCGGCCTCAAACGTTAAGACGCTCGATCAGCACACACTTGAAACGGAGCAAGCCATCACGGCGATTGAAGAGCTAAGTGCAACCGCGGCTTCTATCTCAGACAGTGCTGATAACGCAGCCAAGCTGACAGAAAGCACCAATCAATTTGCTGAACAATCTAAACAGACAGTCAATAACGCGGTAACCAGCGTGAATGCTCTGGTGAATCAGGTTTCTGCGATGTCTGAAGTCACTAGCACCATGAGTGAAGACACCAAGCAAATTAGCAGCGTACTGCAAGTGATTGGTGAGATTGCTGAGCAGACTAACTTGCTGGCGCTGAACGCCGCGATTGAGGCCGCTCGCGCAGGTGAGCAAGGCCGCGGTTTTGCTGTGGTGGCGGATGAGGTAAGAGCGCTGGCGGCAAGAACTCAAGATAGCACGTCTCAGATCAACGAGATGCTGGCCAAACTGAGATCAACGACAGACAATGTGGTCAACGAAATGGATGCAACTCGCCATAGTTGTGAGCAGACCGCAGCGAACACCAATCAGGTCATGGACTCGCTTAACCAAGTAACCAACTCTGTCGTTGAGATGAATGACCTTAACGCCTTGATTGCAACGTCAGCGATGCAGCAGAGCCAAGTGACAGGTGAAGTAAGTACTAACATGGCGGCAATTCAAGAGATTGTAAGGTTGCTGAATAACAACGCAGGAGAGGCGCACTCAGTATGTGAAGAGCTGCGTGAAACCTCGGTCGACTTATCTCAATTAGTCGGTAAGTTTAAGGTTCAGTAGCTTTAGATAGAATAAATAACGCCACCTTGATCGGTGGCGTTATTGTTTAGGGGGAGGTTTCGACTAAATTGATTGAGACTAGCTGTTGATGAGCTCAGCCGCTTTCTTCATTGCTTCTTTGGTTGAACACTCAACCACGTTCGCGTTAGCAAAGCGCTGTGCATCTTTCACTTGAATGTCGTGAGCCAAGATAACCAGTTTCGCGTTAGCTACGTCTAGGTCGGTGATGCGGTTCTGAATGCCGTTTTGACCTTGCGTTTCTACCTTAATCTTAATGCCTGCTGCTGCGCCTGCTTTCTCTAGCGCTTTCGCTGCCATGAAGGTGTGTGCTACGCCTGATGGACAGCAAGTTACTGCGACAACGTCGTACTCGCCTTCACCAGCAACTGGAGCCGCTTGAGCTTGTACAGGCGCTGCTTGTTCGATTTCTTGTTCTGATTCTTCAGCGACTGGTTTCCAGAAGCCAACGATAAGTGCGGTAGTTAGCGAGCCTAGCGCAATACCCACTACGTACATTGGAATGTTGCTTGATACAGGCGCTGTAATTAGACCGCCCCATGGTGCATGTAGTAGAACGTCTGTTAGGAAGCCGAATACACAGCCCACAATACCACCGGCAACGATTGAAGGAAGCACGCGCATTGGGTCGTTCGCTGCAAAAGGAATCGCACCTTCAGAGATACCGATAGAACCCATGATTGCTGCCGCTTTGCCTGCTTCTTGTTCTTGCTTAGTGAACTTCTTCTTGAATAGGAAGGTTGCAAGCGCCATACCTAGAGGAGGCGTACAGATAGCGATGCCCACACCGCCCATTAACCATGGTTGAGTGTCTACTTGAGTTTGAGCAAATAGCGTTGCCACTTTGTTGATAGGGCCGCCCATATCGAATGCTGTCATACCACCAAGAATCGCACCTAGAACCACTTTAGAAGCGCCAGCCATTGACGCTAGGAACTCGTTCATAGACGCCATGAACAGCTTGATTGGCTCACCGATACCCCAAAGAACGATACCAGCAGAAACTAGCGTACCGATAAGCGGGTAGATGAAGTAAGCGCCAAGTGCCGTCATGTTGGCTGAAAGTGGGATCTTCTTAAGTTGGAATACCACGCCACCGGCAATAAAACCCGCCACGATACAGCCTAAGAAGCCGCCGCCCATATCCGCCATGATGCCAGAAGAGATCATCGCTGGTGCAAGCGCTGGTTTGTCAGCGATAGAGTAACCAATAAAGCCGCCAAGAATGATAGGGAATAGCACTAGGCCTTTAATACCGATGTTGGAAATATCCGCCAGTAAGCCGTCAGCCGGAACCGCACCTTTACCTGATGCCATTACCGCCAATGCCAGAAGTACACCACCCGCAACAATAAATGGAAGCATATGAGAAGTACCGAATAAAAGGTGTCCTTTCATGGTGCTGAGTAGTTTTTTAAAATCGCTATTGTTAGTAGCTTGAGCTGTTAGGGTACTCATAATTACTACGCCTTATGAATTGATTAAAATATTAAGGATTTGTTGTTCGTCTTTCGCGTTTTGGATCTCTTCAATAAACTCTTCGCTGAATTTTCCGAACAGCTCTTGAAGGACATAAATATGATGATCGGCGCCGTTATCTGGTGAGGCGATCATAAAAAACAGAGTGGGTTTAATGCCGTCTTCATCGCCGTATTCGATGCCTTCGCGCTTTACGCCAACAGCGATAGCAGGGTTGGTTACGGCTTGGCTTTTGGCATGTGGGTAAGCAATGCCATCCATTGAGGTAATGCTTAAGGATTCGCGCGTTTCAATATCATCTAAGAACGCGGATTTACTATTAATGCGCTCGTTATCTAGCAGCATTTGAGCAAGCTCTTCAAACACTTCTTTTTTATTATTTGCTTGAAGGTTGCCGCTAATTAAATTGACGTTTGTTAGTTCAGTAATCATCTATTTTTGACTCATCAGTGCTTATGCAATGGAGTCAATTTAATCCTTGAACCTAAACTCGGAAATAGTAAAAAAAATTCAACTACTAGACTTTTGTATCCGCTAATTTTAAGTGTGATAAACGTCATTTTTAACCTGTGCGGACGCTCACAAAATAAATTTAAATCAACAGCTTAGATAGAAATAAAAAAGCCCTGCATAAGCAGGGCATTGTGTTAGTGCTGACCTTGGGGGAAGGCAGGAGCACGTTGTTAACTGTATGCGCGAGCGACTCGACCTGCGCAGTCAATGGTGTACTGCTGAGCGAAAGCTGGAATAAATACTGATTGGCCTTTTTCGATGACGCACTGCTCGCCACAAATGTGGGTCAGGACCATAGCTTCATCAAGAGGCAGCAATATTTCAGCGCCTTGCGTTTCAATTTCTCGCTGCTCGGAGTGTTCAATAATGGCGAATTTAAAATCTTCGACCGGAATTGGGTACTCCAGCATGCCATTATATTGAGTAGGCTCTAACAGCAGGCTATCAATGCGCTTTTCATTAAAACGAGTGCAAGAGACTAGCTCTTTCACATCCATGTATTTTGGCGTGAGTCCGGCGCGCAGTACGTTGTCAGAGTTTGCCATGATCTCAAGCCCAGTGCCTTTGATATACGCATGAGGCGTTTCGGCATCTAAGTACATCGCTTGGCCGGGTTTTAAGGCAATCACGTTAAGGATCAATGGAGCAAACAAGCCAACATCGCCAGGGTATTGCTCTTCAAGTTCTGTAATCAGATTAAACAGCGGAGTTGGCGACAGCTTGGCTTTCATGATCAGCATCATCAGCGCGATTTCTTTCTGCTCACCTTGCAGCGATAACAAACCAGCGAAAAAGCTCGCTAGGCCATTAGGGGCTTGATCGCCCGATAAGTCGTTTACCAGTGAGTTAAGCTCAGGAATATCAAGGTAGTTGAAATGGGCAAGGATCTCGCTAATCGGCCTAAAGCCATTCATCGCCGTGTAGTCGGTTAACGCGTAGACCAGCTCTGGCTTATGGTTGGCATCTTTGTAGTTGCGGTTACTTGCCGACAGCGGAATACCTTGCTGCTCTTCGTGTTCAAAACCAAGTTCGGCTTGTTGTTTATTCGGATGCACTTGGATAGAGAGCGCTTTTTCAGCCGCGAGGACTTTAAACAGGTACGGCAGCTCACCAAATCGGCTAGCAATCTTGTCACTTAAGAACAGGCTTAGGTTTTGGCTTATTAGGTTAGACAGCTTGGTCTGCTTTGCGCCTGTATCGACCATTGAGCAACCATTTGGGTGCGCGCCCATCCAAATCTCTGCCTGTGGTTCACCTGCCGTATTCGCAGTACCAAACAGTTGAGTAAAAGAAGATGGGCTGCCCCATGCGTAGTTTTGAATCACGTTGGTCATCGGGTAAAAAACGCGCTCAAGCAGCGATTCAGTATTGATAGTTAGTTCAGACATCGACATCACCATAAAGAGAAAAGTGGCTTGGACGCGTTGCCCAAGCCAATATCAGTAAGAAAGGACTAAGCCGCAGCGGCTGTGTATTTCGCTTTACGAAGGTTCTTTAAGGTGATGCAAGTTAGTGCTGTAACGCCTGCACCTGCTGCCATACATAGAAGGGCTAACAGTGGGTAGTTCATTGCGCCAAGTAGAGCAACAACCGGACCACCGTGAGCAACGCTATTGGTAATGCCGAACGAGAACGCCATCACTGCTGCAACCATAGAGCCCAGTACGTTGGCAGGGATCACCGACATAGGGTCTTGCGCAGCAAATGGAATCGCACCTTCAGAGATGCCGACTAAGCCCATTGCGCCTGCGGCTTTACCTGCTTCAATTTCAGAAGATTCAAACAGGTCAAACTTGCGACCAAGTACCGTAGCCAAAGCCATACCCAGTGGAGCAACAGGGATTGCACATGCCATTGCACCCATAAATTGAGTTTGGCCGCTAGCAATCATGCCAACAGAGAATAGGAACGCGACCTTGTTAAATGGACCGCCCATATCAAAGCCAGCCATGCCACCAAGTACAATGCCAAGTAGAACCACGTTACCTGTACTCATGCTGGTTAGCATTGCAGTTAGGCCGTCCATTAGGCTTGCGATAGGCGCGCCGATGACAAAGATGAATAGACCGGCGATAAACAGAGAACCAGTGATTGGCGCAATCATGATTGGCACAAGCGGTTGAATAAACTTGTGGTAGTTGATTGAAGTGATCCACTTAACGAAGTAGCCCACTAACAGACCAGCGATAATTGCACCGATAAAGCCTGTACCTGCGTCAGCGCCGTAAAATGAACCGTTGTTGGCAATCCAGCCACCGATTAGACCTGGAGTCAGAGCAGGGCGGTCAGCAATCGCATAGGCAATGTAACCGGCAAGGATTGGGATCATCAGAGTGAAGGCAACCACACCGACTTCTAAGATTTGGTTCCAAAGACTGCCATCAGGAATCGCCATGCCCGCTTCAGTTGGTTCACCACCAACTGCTAGAGCTAGGGCGATAAGCAGACCGCCCGTCACCACGAATGGGATCATGTGTGATACGCCGTTCATTAGGTAGCGGTAAAGATCCGAACGTGCTTGAGACGCTTTTTCGGTAACAGACTGTGGAGCGCTGGTGGTTTCAGCTTGGTAAGCCGGAGCATTCAGCGCTTGTGTAATCAAACCTTCCGCATCGCGAATCGGCGCTTTTACGTTGGTTTTGATTACTCGTTTACCGGCAAAACGGGCCATATCAACTTGTTTATCACAGGCGACAACAATCGCATCAGCGCGAGCAATCTCTTCTTCTGTTGGGCTGTTCTTCACGCCGATAGAGCCGTTGGTTTCGACTTTTACCTCAAAGCCCATAGCATGCGCGCCTTTCTCTAACGCCTCAGCTGCTAGATAGGTGTGGGCAACGCCAGCCGGGCAGCCAGTCACGCCGATGATGAAGCCTTTAGTGTTCTCTAAAGATAGCGGCTCTTCTGCTTGTGGTTTCTGTAGCAGTAACTCAAGCGCTTGATGAGGAGAAGTTGCGTTGATAAAGCCTTCCACAAAGCCATCTTCAATCAGCTTAGAAGAGAGTTCCGCAAGCACTTCGATGTGGTGGTTATCGCCGCCATCAGGAGAGGCGATCATAAAAAACAGTTTTGATGGTTGGCCGTCGTCTGCGCCGTATTCGATACCGGCTTTGTGAATACCAATCACCACTGCAGGTTCAATTACCGCGGCACTTTTTGCGTGCGGGATGGCAATGCCATCTTCAAAGCCAGTGTTACCTTCTGCTTCGCGCTTTTGGATATCAGCTAAAAAATCGGCCTTGTTAGAAATTCGACCTTGTTGGTGCAGAACCTCAATCAGCTCTTCAAATACCTCTTGTTTGGAGGTGGCTTGCAGCTCAAGCTTAATTAAATTTTCATTGATCAATTTGGTGATCATAGTGGACCCCTAATGTGTTTCTTGTTTTGTTAGGGGTATTCTGAAATCTATCAGCAGCGCTCTGTAGTGAAGAAAAAATGCATTTACTGGAGGATTGTTGCGTCCGTTTTAGAGTGTGATTTTGATCGGTTGTAGGGCCCTTTTGGGCTTGGTGTTGACAAAGCTGAGTCGCTTTTTATCCCTTTGTTTATATGGGTTACGTCGATTTTGTTTGTTGGTTTTATGAGGTGTTTGTGTAAATTTCTAACTGGAGTTTTATTGCCAAGGCTGGATTTTTGTAACCTAGATCTCGAATTGTGATTTTGCTCAATAGCGCTATGTTTCACTAAGGAGTATATCTAGGCGATTAGCACTGCAACGTGCGGACTTAGCTTGTAGTTAGAGATGATTCAACATGGTATTTCATGATCTAATCTCGTCGGTACTGAACGAACGAGAGCCTTTTCATAACATCTGGTTTGCCGGGGATTTTCATACGCCTCCGGCGTTTAGCTATCAGGTTAACTTTCCGCGTTTAGAACTTGTGTTGGATGGGGAATACATTAATGAAATGGAAACCCATGAACGCAAGGTGACTAGTATTGTTGCCAAAGCGGGCGACGCGATCTTTGTCCCGCCTAACTGTTGGAATAAACCAGACTGGGATACCGACTGCTCGGTGCTGAGTATGCTATTTGGTCGTAGGCAGCTAGGGCTAAGCTTGGTCAGTAAACGCAAAGGGGAAGCGAACTTTTACGACATTCAAAAGCACAGCATTCAAACCCGCTCAGGTTTTGCCATCGATAATATTCTAGAGGCGCTGAGCGCACTGGCGCGAGAAAGTAATAAGAACCCAATGGATGAGCTATTGCTGCAAGCGCTGCTGCAATACAGCAAAACCATGCTCGATGCGCCAGTCGAGAAGTCGCAAAGTCGCGTTCAGGATCTTTATCAGGGCATTTGTATTTACATTCAAGAGAATTTCCATCGCCAGATCACCCGTGACAGCATCGCGACTCGCTTTAGCATCTCATCTAATCATCTTTCTCGACTGTTCCGCCAGCAAGGGCATATGACGCTGGCCGACTACATTACTTGGGTACGTATTGATCGCGCTAAGTTCATGCTCAAAAAATACAACTTTAAGCTCAATGAAGTGTCGATGCGTTGTGGCTTTAAAGACGTGAACTATTTCTGCCGAGTGTTTAAAAATCGCACCGGAAGAACGCCGACGGAATATCGTGGTTCGGCTTAAAGATTAAATAAGAAAAATTAGATAAGAAAGATTCGAGGTTAAGACAGCAATTGCGACATCGAGTACATCAGCAGCGCTTGCAGATCAACGCTGCTGCGTGTGAGTTTAAGTCGCTCGGGGAGCTGCTCGCAAAGTAGGTTACGGGTAAGGTTAGTGGCCGCGATGATCTGTTCACGAGTCGGTTTTGCAGGCATCACCAGTGCTATAGCGAGGTGAACATCGCCCATTTGTGAAGCCCAATCAATCGGAGTGTCACTGGCGATTACCGCAATGGCAATATGGTCGATATCGTCAAACATCACATGAGGCAGGGCGATACCCGGAGTGACGCAAGTGGAAGAGCGCTCTTCCCTTTTAATAAAGGCGAGCAGGAGTTCGTCAGGATGGCCAGGGTGAATCAACTGCGCCAACCCCTTCAAGCACTCAAATTTGGTTAATTCAGTGTGGGCCTTGGCGTAGTGCCATTTGGTTTCACTCTCAGGGCATAGCTGAGGAAGCCTTTTGGCGAGCTCACTAGAAAACTCATAGTTGATCTGCGAGCCAATCAGGGTGTAATGGTCGGCAATCACATCTTTGAGGACAAAACAGGCCAGCTCTGCATCCATGCCTATTGCGGTGATTTGGCACAGATCACTTTGAACCAAACCTACTTGCAGCATTGCCACCGCCTTAGTTAAGTCAGCGCTTCGATTACGGGTGATGTTAATGATCTTAATCGTACTTTTGAACTTCTTGGCTAAGCGACGAAGTGGCTGGGCGATATGAGCATTTGATTCGCTGCTTTCGACTAAAAAGGTGATTTGATATTCGTTCATAGTTAACGGCTTAAGGCAGAGAATCGTTAACGGCAGTGCAGTAGGAACACTTTATCAACATTGACTAACACGTCTTCAATAGAAACACGAATCGCGTTACAGCCTTCAAAGCGCGCAGCTTGGTCAATATCAATGTCAGACACAATCAGCACTCTGTCTGCCTGTGCAATATCTTGCGGTGAGAGCAGGTTTTCGATGCCCATCGCACCTTGTGTTTCGACTTTGATTTGGACCTTATATTTGGGCGCGGCTTTGATAAGAGCATCGGCTGCCATATAGGTATGTGCAATGCCTGTAGGGCAGGCGGTGACAGCGACTATTTTCACGGTGTTTCTCGGCTTGTTATTTTTTCGGATATTAGCACAGCATAAAACGCTGGTTTTGATTTGGCACCATGATTCGACAGACACATATCACAGTTTGGTGTGAGTGTTACAATAATCCAGTTAATGGTGTTTTCGTCCTATATCTAACACCATGGTCGCTGGTTAATCTATGTTCGAGCGTGAACATTGCAAGGTAGATACAATGGACATTACTAATCTAATTGAGCCAGAGACGATCTGTTTGGATCTTAAGGCCACCACCAAAGCTGACGCGCTCAAAGAGTTAGTTGAATTGCTCGATGCGGCAGGGAAATTAGCCGATAAAGAGCAGTTTTTGGCCGATTTATGGAAGCGTGAAGAGATCGGCAACACCGGCTTTGAAGATGGTGTCGCTATCCCACACGCCAAAAGTGATGCGGTCACTGAGCCAGCTGTCGCTGTCGGTATCAGCCGAACGGGCATTGATTATGGTGCTGAAGATGGCGAACTGTCGGATGTGTTTTTCATGCTTGCATCGCCCGATGGTGGCGATCATCATCACATCGAAGTGCTTGCCCAGCTTTCGACCAAGCTTATAGAAGAAGAGTTCATCAGCCAGCTTAAAGCGGCGCAAAGTGTTGAGCAGGCACGAGAGCTTTTAACCGATATTCAGCAGTCCAACCACGAGTTCTGGGATGATGAGCCATTACCGCTGCCGGAGCCATTAAGTCCGTGGAAGCTAAGATTAGCCCATATCAAAGAACACTTACTGTTTGGCACCTCGCACATGATCCCTTTTATCGTTGCTGGTGGGGTGTTGTTGTCGCTATCTGTGATGATTTCTGGCCATGGCGCAGTACCAGAAAGTGGCGTATTGGCTGATATCGCTAAAATGGGTATTGCAGGTTTAACCCTATTTACCGCAGTGCTGGGTGGCTATATCGCTTATTCGATTGCCGATAAGCCAGGACTCGCGCCAGGTATGATTGGCTCTTGGGTCGCAGTGGATCAATACCATACCGGATTTCTAGGTGCGATCGTGGTGGGCTTTTTTGCGGGTTTTGTGGTGCGGATGCTAAAGAAAATCCAATTGCCAGACAGCATGACTTCACTCGGCTCGATTTTTATCTATCCACTGGTTGGGACTTTTGCCACTTGTGGTTTGGTGATGTGGTTAATTGGTTCACCAATATCAGCTGCCATGGCGGGGCTCAATGATTGGCTCACTGGTATGGCGGGTGCGAGCAAAGTAATGCTTGGTACGGTATTGGGCGCAATGACAGCATTTGATATGGGCGGCCCAGTGAATAAAGTCGCGACCTTGTTTGCTCAAACTCAAGTTAATACTCAGCCATGGCTAATGGGCGGGGTTGGAATTGCGATCTGTACGCCGCCACTTGGTTTAGCATTAGCGACTTTCTTATCACCGAAAAAGTTTAAACGTGATGAGCGCGAAGCAGGTAAAGCGGCTGGCATTATGGGCATGATTGGTATCAGTGAGGGGGCGATCCCATTTGCAGCGGCCGATCCGGCACGGGTATTACCGGCGATTGTGCTTGGCGGTATCGTCGGCAACGTGATTGGCTTTACGTTCCATGTGCTTAACCATGCGCCTTGGGGCGGCTGGATTGTGCTTCCTGTCGTCGATGGCAAACTCGGTTATATCGTCGGTACACTCGCGGGGGCATTCACCACGGCGCTGATTGTTATCTTACTCAAGAAAAATGTTCTCGATGAAGAAGAAGAGGCGGCATTGGTTCGTGCATATCACGCAATAGATGGAGAGGGTGAGGCAGAGATCTTAGCTGTCACTTCTTGCCCGTCTGGTGTGGCGCATACTTTCTTAGCCGCCAAGTCGTTAGAGAAAGCCGCTTATACCATGGGACTTAAAATTAAAGTCGAAACCCAAGGCGCCAATGGCATCAACAATCGTATTACGGAAAAGGACATTAAGAATGCGAAAATGGTGATTTTGGCGCATGACGTGGCAATCAAAGAACCCGAACGATTTAAAGGAATGAAGACAGTTGAAGTTCCGACTCGTGACGCAATATTAAATGCACGCGCCTTACTTTATAGGCGCCGCTAACACTGAATAAAATACCGAACCCTTAAGTCAAATAGTCCTCCGACTATGATGCTCTTTGCTAGTCGTCTGAAAACTCGCTGGCAATCTTAATAAACAGATCCTCTTGAGCGAGAAAAGCTTCAATCACTTCTGGATCAAAATGCTGCCCATTACCTTCTAAAATGATGCTTTTGGCTTTGTCGTGGCTCATTGGGTCTTTGTATACTCGCTTACAGATTAGGGCGTCATAAACATCAGCAACGGCCATCAAGCGTGCACTAATTGGAATCTGCTCTCCTGAGTAACCATTTGGGTAGCCCGAGCCATCCCATTTCTCGTGGTGACCGTAAGCAATCTCTTTAGCAATATCAATAAGGTCATTGTGCGCTCCAGAAAGCTGCTCTGCTCGCTCCAGTGCCTGTAAACCTAAGGTAGTGTGCGATTTCATTATCTCAAACTCTTCCTTAGTCAGTTTACCGGGTTTGAGTAAGATTGAATCAATAATGCCGACTTTCCCGATATCGTGCAGTGGCGCCGCTTTGAAGTAGGTATCGATCATTTTTGGGGTAAGCTCAGCGCTGTATTTATCTTTACTCGCAAGGTACTCCGCCAGTAACTTTACGTAGTGCTGAGTACGCAAAATGTGGTTGCCGGTTTCTGGGTCTCGAGTTTCAGCTAGGCTTGCCAACGCAAAAACAACGGCATCTTGCATACGGTCCAGTTCACTCGAACGCTTAAGAACTTCCTTCTCCAAATATCCATTTTGGTCGCGGAGGAAATCCTTAGAACGTTTGTTTTGTAGGTGTGTTTTTACTCGAGAGCGTAGCAGTGGAATACTGACTGGCTTATGTATGTAGTCCGCGGCTCCTAGCTCAAACCCCAATTTTTCGTCTTCTTGAGAGTCCTTTCCGGTTAAAAAGACAACAGGGATATGGCGTGTTTTGGAGTTGTTGGTCACGTAACGAATCACATCGTATCCAGACATTTCTGGCATCACGACATCCAGTAGGATCAAGTCAATATCAAACTGTTCGAGAATATGCAGTGCCATCTCACCGGATTTAGCGGCTTTGATTTGATAACGCCCAGCAAGTCCTTGAGCCATAAAGGCGAGGTTATCTGCAGAATCATCGACTAGCAGAACGGTGCAATCATCTAATTTTTCAATCGGCATCGCGTGATTTCATCCAAAGTTTTTTCGGCAGTTTGCTGACTACTAACTAAACTATAGACAAGTAATTCCGAAAATCATTTTAACCATTACGTATTAGAAGAAATCGATGCCCTCAATTCGAACGCTTTTCACTGTGTTGTTTTTAGCGATGGGACTTTGCTCACTCGCTATGTTTGGTGTTTCACTGAAACTCTCTGACTTACATGTCAAAAGTGGTGAGCATCAGAAACAGCTATTTGTGTTTTATCGCTTGTCCCATGAACTCAAACAGAGCTCAGATAACCTAACCAAATTTGCCCGTGCATACAGTGTGACCGGAGATGAGCATTGGGAAAAGTTGTTTAATAGAGTCTTAGAAGTTCGCTCAGGTCAAGTTCCAATACCAGAAGGCAACGAGTATGAGTATTGGGATGTTGTGGCAAACTCTGATTTGGATGCAGCCCTGCTGACTGTCGGTAGCAGCACACCGCTACTAGAGCGGATTCGGGAGTCAGGGATAAGTTCGATAGAGTTTTTTGAACTGAAGAATGCGTTGGCGCTATCTGATGCTTTAGTTCAGTTGGAGCGTGATGCCTTTCTAGCGATTAAAGGCTATCGGCAGGAGGAGAACGGTAATCTCGTTGATATGGGGCAAGCTGACCTAAGAACTGCGCAATCTCTTTTATATGGGGAACGATACTTTTCCGAGAAAGAGAAAATCATGAAGGCGATTGCCACGGCGAATCAGTCGATTTTAAGTAGAATTCAAGGCGAAATTTCTTTAGCAGAGGGGCAAGTTCGTCGTTATGAAGCATTGAATAGCGCAATTCTGGTGGTGTTATTATTGTCCATTTCGCTCTCATTCATACTGCTTTGGAGAATGTATATCAGCCCTTTGAGTCAATTACTAAGAACAGTTGTTGGTCAAGTTAAGCAGCAAGACTATGCATTTACTATCACTCAAACTGCTTATGCCGAACTGCAAAAGTTCATTGATAGCTTAAACGTCGTCTTTCATCACATCTCCGAACAGCTTAATCACAATACCTTAGTTAAAGATTTCAATATTGTCCTACGCACCAGCCAGTCAACCCAAACACTAGCAAGAGAAGTTACTCAATTTCTGCTGCATCAGTTTCCACTACAAATTATCGCAGTGTATATCTATCAGGAGGATAAACTGGAAAGAATCGCGGGTGTTGGGTTTGGCGATGATAGTACCAGTTCGATTCAAGACCCTTCATCAACGGAAATCAGCGTCTTGCTCTCAGGTAAGCCTTTTACTATGAGAGATCTCAAAGGTAAATATTCAATGCTGGTCAATGGCGCGTCATTAGAGCTAAATGAAATCTACTATTTCCCTTTGTGCGTGAACAACAAACCAGTCGCTTTGCTTGAACTAGGTACAATTGAACACCTCAGCCAACAGCAGTATCAGTGGTTAGTGCAGATGTTAGACGATCTGTCTGTCAGCATTCAATTGAGCCAAAATGTCGAGCTGCAGCGTAAAGCAGAGCAAAAAGTCCTTGAGCAATCTCAGCTTAATCAAGAGGTTTTGAATGCAACCCCTAATCCTATGTACTGCTTGTCTCCCGACGGGTATTACTTGACCGTTAATGCGAAGTTTTGCGAGATGCTAGGTCTACCCATGAAGGAGATTGTAGGTAGGACGCCTAGTGACGTATTTAGTGCAAGCACCGGTCAAGTGTTTACTACGGTTCATCAAGAGTTAAGCCAATCGCGGGGCAGCAGAAACTACGAGCTTTCTCTGTGCGATGCAGATAAACAAAACAAAGAGATGCTGGTCTATGAAGCCTCTTTTGGTAATGGCGACGGGGTTGTCTCTGGCATTGTTGGTATCTTGCTTGATCTCACTGAACGAAAACAGTTTGAGAATGAACTGCGTGAAGCGAAAGAGTTAGCCGATGCGATGAGCCAAGCCAAAGGGGATTTCTTGGCCAATATGAGTCATGAGATACGTACACCAATGAACGCTATTCTTGGCATGGCGCATTTGGCATTGAACACCGAGCTTGATCCGACACAGAAAAAATATCTCTCTCGGATTAATGAGTCAGCGAAAAACCTACTTGGGATCATCAATGACATTCTAGATTTTTCTAAAATTGAGGCGGGTAAGCTCTCTGTTGAATCGATAGATTTTAATTTGGATGAAGTCTTCGATAACTTGACCAATGTGATTTCTTATAAAGCCAATGAAAAAGGGGTGGAGTTCTTACTAGATATTGATCCGAAAGTACCAATCGGTTTGATAGGGGATCCTCTGAGAATCGGCCAAGTGCTAGTCAATCTCTGT
Organism: Vibrio hepatarius; assembly: GCF_043642085.1. Classification (GTDB taxonomy): domain Bacteria; phylum Pseudomonadota; class Gammaproteobacteria; order Enterobacterales; family Vibrionaceae; genus Vibrio; species Vibrio hepatarius_C. The sequence goes on from NZ_JBHZSA010000004.1 coordinate 537,281, forward strand.
GGAAATGCGGTCAAATTTACCGAAAGTGGTGAGATCGTAGTATCAGCGTGTGTTGAGGAACAAAACAACGATCAAGCTACGATCCGTTTCTCGGTCAAAGACAGCGGTATTGGCATTGCGAAAGAGAAAATCGAACATCTATTTCAGGCATTTTCACAGGCTGACAGCAGTATAACGCGCCAGTTTGGTGGTACGGGGCTGGGCTTGAGCATCAGCAAGCAATTGGTTGAATTAATGGGCGGTAAGCTGGTTGTAAATAGTACCGAAGGGCAAGGTTCGGAATTCAGTTTTACCATTCAGTGTCGACTGCAAGAAGCCAAAATGCGTGATATTTCTGAGCCAATTAGTGCGCTCTCAGGCAAGCGTGCTCTTATTGTTGACGATAATGACTCCGCACGAAGTATTTTGCTGACGCTGTTAAGTGCCATGCATTTCGACGCATCGGCGGTGAGTAATGGTTATGAAGCGCTCGATGAGTTAAAAAGCAGCAGTTTTGATCTACTGTTTGTCGATTGGAGCATGCCAGGTATGAGTGGTATTGAGCTGTTACAAAACGCTCAAGATCAGCAACTCATTCCCGATTGTAAAACCTTTCTAGTAACCGCATATGGACGTGAGTTGTCTTTAGTAGAAGCGAGCAGTAAGCTAATTGATGCTTTGATTGTCAAACCAGTGAATCCTTCCAACTTGCTTGATGCGATTATGGACAGTTTTGGTATTGAACATGTGTCAAGTAAGCCCGTGGTTTCAGATAATGCCCGTCCACGTTTTACCCAGCAAAAGGTATTGTTGGTTGAAGATAACGAAGTGAACCAAGAAGTGGCGCTTGGCTTACTTGATGGGACAAATTTGGATGTATTGGTTGCTAACCATGGTCAACAAGCCATAGAAATGCTCCAACGACATGAAGTCCACCTGGTGCTGATGGATATGCAGATGCCAGTGATGGACGGTGTCACCGCAACTCGAGAGATTAGAAAGCTGCCGCAATGGCAACAACTCCCAATCATCGCGATGACAGCCAATGCGATGCAAAGTGATGTCGATGTGTGTCTAGAGGCTGGCATGAATGGCCATATTGCTAAACCGATTAACGTCACTAACCTTTATTCCACCTTGCAACAATATCTACCGATTGAAGATCAAACGGTTGCTGCCAAACATCAACCTTCATCCATCAATAACGAACAAGTTAACGACGATTATCCGCACTTAACTGGCATTGATGTTGAGAAGGCTATTTTTGACACCGGTGGCAATCCTGACTCTTACTTTTCAATCTTAGAGCGCTTTTTGGATGCGCAAAAAATCGATAGCTTCTCTTTACAAGAAATCATTGCCAAAGAGGATTGGGAAGGGGCGGAGCGCATGGCCCATACCTTAAAAGGAGCATCGGCTAATCTGGGAATTACGGATTTGACCGAATTATCCGTTCAAATTGAAAAGCAAGTTCAAGCTAAGGATAAACGGGCCATTGAACTCGCCCAACAAGCGCATAGTACTGTCAAACAATTAAGACAACAGCTGCAAGCTTGGCGTGCATTACACGCGCCTGCTAAAGATGTGTCATGCGATGAACTTCAAGAGCTCTACTTACTCCTAGTCGAGAAAGTAGAGAACTACGATGTGGCGGCATTAGAAATTATCAATCAAGCGAAGCATTGTGATTTGTGGACTGAGCAAGAGAAAAACAAATTGATCGAACTGATAGAAAACTTCGAGTTTGAACAAGCGAAAGAACTACTAGATAAGTTACCTCAGCCTGAATGAAGCTGAATACTAAGTAACAAACAAGAATAAACACAACGTCAGGTGGTTTTCTTTATGGATAGAGGAAAGCAATATGAACATTAACAACACGATGAAATTGGTGTTTGTCGTAATAGGCCTCGGTATCATCATTAGTGTCGTTACGGTGTTACAACTGAACGGCCTACTACAGCAAGTAGATAACATGGCGAAAGTCCGTTATCAATCTTACCAAGCGGCTGATGAATTGCGCCAAAGCTCGGACGATTTGACACGTTTAGGCAGAACTTATGTTCTGACGGGGGATGAGACTTACGAAAAGATGTATATGGACATCTTAGCCATTCGAAACGGCGATAAGCCTCGTCCTCAAGAATACCACACCATTTACTGGGACTTAGTCTTGAGTTATGGGCAAAAACCCAAGCCAGATGGTCAGCGCATTTCTCTGCAAGCGATGATGGAAGACCTTGGTTTCTCGGATCAAGAGTTTCGTCTATTGAAAGAAGCGCAGGGCAATTCCGATGCTTTGGTGAATATGGAAGTCAAGGCGATGAATGCCGTCAAAGGTCTCTACCCGGACAGTTCAGGCAATTATACTCAGCGCGGGGAACCAGATTTAGCCATGGCCGCTCAACTTCTTCATAGTAAACAGTACCATCAAGAAAAAGCGAAGATCATGGCCCCAATTGATCAGTTTTTTAAGGCTCTGGAATCTCGAACCTCCTCCCAATTTAATAATGCCGCACAAGACGTAAGAACGACGGTGTTAATCGGCAATATTTCTCTGGTTGCCGTGTTTGTCATTGCCATCATCGGATATGCCATTGTGAACCGTAAAGTCGTGAAGCCGATTGATGAGATGGCGAAAGTACTCAAACAAGTGGATGTCGATTCTGATTTGACCTTGCGAGTGGATGATGTAAGCCAGAATGAGCTGGGTGTGATTGGTACGACGATTAACAAAGTACTGGTCAGCTACGCCACTACGATCACCAAAATCAATCAAGTAAACTCAACGATTTCTCAGATCTCTGAAGCGATTCAGGGGATTACCCAACGTAATATTTCTATGGCTAATCAGCAAAACCAAGAGATGGAAATGGCCGCGACTGCAATGGAAGAGATGACAGCTGCACTGTCTAATGTTGCTCAAAGCACAAATATGGCGGAAGAGTATGCTGGTAGCGCAGAAAAAGAAGCTTCGACGAGCAAGCAAGTGTTTGACAAAACGACCGATGAGTTCGGTCAGCTTGAAGGTGAGTTCTTAAACACTGCTGAAATCATTCAACAGTTGGCCGAAGAATCAAACAATGTGGGTAATGTGCTTGACGTTATTAAAGCAATTGCTGAACAAACTAACTTGCTAGCTCTGAACGCTGCGATTGAGGCCGCTCGAGCTGGTGAGCAAGGGCGTGGATTTGCTGTTGTTGCAGACGAAGTACGTTCATTGGCGCAAAGAACGCAAGATTCGACGGGCGAGATTGAAGGGATAGTCCAAACACTGCAAGAGAAAGCGAAACAGTCGACGGTGACTATTCAAAGCAGCTCAGAGAAAATGCAGTCAACGCGAGAGAACATGGGGGTCGCAAATGATGCGCTTGGCACGATTCAGGGCTCCGCGATAGAGATTCATAAATTGAATACGTCAATTGCAGCGGCGACCGAAGAGCAGTTAACGGTTAGTGATGAAATATCCGGTAATCTATCTAATATCAAAAACCTCTCATCAGATATGAATGAAGCAATTAATCAGTTAGAACCGATCGTCTTAGATCTTAAGCAGAATGTTGATGATCTCAATGGAGCTATACACCATATTCGAACTTAGTGGTTGCTGGATGACTCGACATGCTGTTGTGGGTAAGGGCCTCATATAAGCTGCCATTGATTTCAAAATCATTGGTAGCTTAGCTGTGGCAGCAACGCCAATATCAAGAAACGCTCTCTGTGTAGGCATAAACTTTTTATGCTTGGACAAAACTAAAATCTATAGGAATAGTCACCTATGTAAGAATGTCGTACATACAGAAATCACCTTGTAGGCACTTGCTGATAGTGTTGTAGTTATATTCCTACCTGTCTTGAAATAAATTAATAAATTCAATTATTTACATTCAACCTGTATTTTGGGGTTGTTTGACAAACATTCCAGAAGTCATATTCTTGCTGGCCTATAAGTCAGAGAAAGAAATATGCCTCACCTTTATCGTTCATTTGTATTCGCATTAGCAGCCTTTACGCTATTCATGTTTTCTGGGCACCCAGCTTATGCTCAGGAACAGTCAGTTTCAGAGAGCAAAAAATCGTTGGTGTTTGGTGTTGTTACGAGCGGAAATTGTGACAAGGATTGTGTTTTACAGACCAATACATTTTTCGCAATCAGTAACGATTACTTGCGAAATGTAGCATCGGCGATGAATGTTGCAGTTGAGTTTAAGTCTTACCCAAATATTGATGAGTTACTTTTTGCGGTTGAACATGATGAGGTTCTTGGTGCCGTAGGTTTTAGCCGAACAAAGCAACGAGAGTCTCGCTTTCTTTTTTCTGAGCCATTATTCAGAAGTCAAGTAGCAGTTTGGTACTTAGATGATTCACTTAGTAATACTCCAGCCAGTGAACTTAGCTGGGCGTGTGTAAAAGGCTCTTCTTATTGTGCTCAGCTAGAGCATGAGGGAATTAGTAAGATTTACTATGCTCAAAACGCTGACGAAGCAATGAGCAGCATGCAAGGTGGTAAAAGTAATGCGTTCATTTCTAGCTTTGTACTGCTAAGCAGATATTTAGATAATAAAAATGTTGTCAATGGCTCTATTGAAACGCCGAGTTGGGTTACGGAAGAGAGCGTTAGCCTAATTACATCAAAAAATAACCAATGGTTGATTGATAAAGTAAATCGAGTGATTGCACTCGAGCAATCTGGTGCGAATGTAAGAACGATAGTTTCGACCAATCGTTACCACACTATTGAACGCCGCCTACAAAAGTATCTTGCTGTTAGAGGGAGCAGTCGAGCGATTACTTACAGTACATCGCCAAATTCATATCCATTTTTATTTAGAGATGAAAACGGGGACCTAGATGGCTTTCTGTTTGATTTTTTTGAGCTGATAAAATCACGTAGTGGCTTGGATTTTGAGTATGTTGAGCCGACTGACGTTCTAAAGGGGAAGCTGTCAAGTTTTGATGCTGATATCGTTCCAGTTGCTTACACACAGATAACCTCCATTCCTAATTGGCAACTGACCAATTCATTTATGTCATTGAATTATGTGGCAGTGACAAAGTCAGGTGTTTCTATGCCCAGCAAAAATAGGGAGAAAGTCGGTATTTTAAGCGGGATTGAGGGAAAAGGTCTCGTCCACCTAGTCGGTTGGAGAGATAGTCAAGTGTCACAATACAATGATTTCTTGGGAATGGTGAATGATCTTAAAGAGCAGGTTATCGATGTTGCTTACATCCCTCAAGAGTTTGCTCATACAATTTTGTTAGGAAATGACGCGAGTGAGCTTGAGGTAGGGGAGCATGATTCGCTGAAAGTACATTTGGCTCTTGCGACAAAAAACAACCCTGAGCTAAATGCTCTACTGAACAGCCTTTTCAACAGCATTGATGAGAACGAGTTGAAGAAAGTGATGCGCAGCCATCGAAGCATCAACTTAGTTAATGGTGTTTCGTCAGAAAATCTTTGGCAGATGGGGGCAGGGGCATTTTCTATTTTGATATTCTTGGGCTTGTTCGCTTACTTCTTGATTTCTAACCTCAAGCTGAAAGTTGAGCTCGCAGAGTCGAGTGCCAATCAAGAAGAAAAAGAAAAAGAGTGGTTGAAATCGATAATTGTAGAGCTTGATAGCTGGGTATTTATTCATGACAGAAACAACAACCTTCTGCTAAGTAACTGTTCTCTTTACCTTAATAAGCAGTGCCAAGGCTGTAAGGTAAATGAAAATCTATCAAACCAATACCTAGTTGATAACGAAGAGGAAATCGAGCTGGTTCTCGGTGGGCAATCTATTATGGATTGCCATGAAGTTAACGGCTGTGAAAACAACCTACGTTATGTCTCTCGTCGACGTAAAGCCATTCGTTCAGTCACGGCAAACACAGAATATGTACTGACTGTGTTAGATGATATCAGTGAACAGAAACAGCGTGAAAGTGAACTGATTGCAGCGCGTGAAGAGGCTCAGCAAGCTGTGTCAGCTCGCGAGCAGTTTCTAGCTACCATGAGTCATGAGTTAAGAACGCCGATCGCGGCAATTCAAGGGTTACTAGAATTAGCTTCTTTACGAGAAAAGTATGGGCAAACTGCAGACTTACTTGCACAAGCTCAAAAATCAACTCGCCACCTTAATGTGCTAGTTGATGAGGTTCTCGACTTTTCCAAGCTCAATGCTCAGCAGCTCGTACTAAATCCTACTAAGGTAAATTTGCTTGAACTTTTATGTGAATCAATACGTTCATTTGAACAGGCTGCTCACTCAAAAGATCTTATCTATCAAGTGGATATCAATCCCATAGTGTGCCGTTATGTGCTCATTGATGAAGTTCGTTTAGTGCAAATTCTCAACAATTTACTTTCCAACGCGATCAAGTTTACTTCTTCAGGGTTTGTCAAAATTGAGGTGTCGGGAACGCAATGTGAACTCAAACTGAGTATTTCTGATAGTGGGATTGGTATGTCCACTGAGCAGATTGCAAAGGTTCTTAAACCATTTACTCAGGCTGATGCTGGTGTCACAAGGCAGTACGGTGGCTCGGGGTTGGGCTTGAGCATCGTCGACAAGTTGGTGAACTGCATGGACGGCAATATGTCTGTGGAGAGTATCCCCAACGTTGGCTCTGTGTTCCGCATCAACATTCCTCTTGAGTGTGTTGAGCAAGAAGATCGTCAACTTGCCCGTTTTACTTACTCAGAAAGCCTACCCGTTGCTCTTAAGCAGTGGTGCCGTATTTGGGGAATGTCAGCAGCTTCTGAGCACGAATACTCCAATATTTCTCTGGATGAGAAAGGGCATATTCAGGTAATGACAAATAGTAACGTGCGCGAGTCTATTTCACTTGAAGAGTGCCGTTACCCAAGTGTTATTCAGAACACACTTATTCAATCGGATACTGATAACTCACGACCTATTGAGAGTAATGCACTGATCGGGAAAGTATTGGTTGCTGAAGACAATGGTATTAATCAAACCATTATTAGAATGCAGTTGGATGAGATTGGTGTTCAGCATCATATTGTTAGCAACGGCAAAGAAGCGATCGACTACCTCAACCTTAATCAAGATGTATCCGTTGTTCTTACCGATTTCCATATGCCAGTTATGGATGGCTTTGAGTTAACGCGTCTAATAAAAAGCAGTGAAGTTTACGGCCATTTACCTGTCATCGGCATCACCGCGGAAGATGCCAGAGTGGCGAAGGAACTCGGCAAGGAATCAGGGCAAGATGCGGTGCTGTGCAAGCCATACAGCATCGATATTCTTCGCCTGTACCTTAAGGAACATCTGAATGAGGTTTCGTCAATGCCAACTTGGTTAACGCCTTATTCAGAGCGAGAACGTCCTGAATTTGCGGATATTTTTATTCAAACGATGGAACAAGATCTAGCAGCGCTTAAGAACTCAGATAACTTGGGAGCGAAGCGTAAAGCGTTGCACCGAATCAAAGGCGCGTTAGGGGCAGTCGGCATGTCGACGTTAGCACAGCAGTGTAAGCAAATAGAGAAAGCGTGCGATGAAGAGTTGGATCACATAGCGGCGGAGTTCATACAAAAACTCAACGCAGAGATCGACGCAACCAAGGTGTGGAGGATGTCTGGTGAAGTTTAATAAACATATCGTATTGCTTGATGATCATCTTATGCAATTAAAACTGCTTCAGCGAAGTTTAGAGTCATTAGGTGCAGAAACGGTGTCTTGTTATGACAACGTCGATCAAGCTTTAGCCCATATAAAATCAAATGTGGTCGATCTCATTGTCTGTGATTTAAGTATGCCCAATAAAGATGGCATTGACATGCTACTGATGCTGAATGAACAGGGTTTCAAAGGTGACGTTGCGATTATTAGTGCAATGGATTTACCAATTATTGCAACTGTTAAGTCGATGTGTGAAGGATTTACCTTTGACCTTATCGCAGAGATTTCGAAACCGTTTCAGCTCGATGCATTACAAGAGATAGTCAGCCATAAACGCAGCCCTCATGTTCATTCTCCCTGCTCTAGCTATGACGTGAGTGAAGAGAGCTTTCTGGTTGGCTTAGCAAATGGAGAGATATGTAATTTCTACCAACCTCAAGTTGAATTTAACACACGCAAGGTCGTCGGAGTAGAAGCGCTTGCTCGATGGCGTCATCCGACATTGGGTATTCTTACTCCTGATGCGTTCTTACCAATCGTAGAGCGTTGCAACTTATCGTGCGAGTTGTTTGATATTGTTGTTAGTAATGCAATTAGGGATATGCAAGCCGAGTTGCTGCCAAAGAACGTTTCTCTCAACGTGGATCAGTTTAATTTAGAGCATGCCTGCTTTGCTGATACTCTGATTAAAACGTGTAACCAGCATAACATCGATCCGACAAGGCTGACTATTGAGATAACAGAAGAATACTCTTACCGAAAGAGTATGTCGTTATTCAAAAACTTGGCAAAACTAAGAATAAACAATATCAATATTTCAATCGATGACTTCGGGACAGGACACTCGACATTAGAAAATTTATATTCTTTACCATTTAATGAAATAAAAATTGATCGCTCGTTTGTATTTAACTGTGAACACGATTCTAAGAAACAACAAATAATCAAGTTTATATGCGGTCTAGCGAATGAATTTGATATTAAAGTCGTTGCTGAAGGTGTTGAAAACTCTGATTGCTGGCAACTATTAAAAGAAATGAATGTTGATATTTGTCAAGGTTACTACATCAGTAAACCCGTCCCTGTAGATGAAATGAAAAATATAATGAGACTTGACTATGAATAAATTTGACTGTTTGGTTTTTGATGATCACCCATTAGTAGGAGTGGCAATTAAGGCGACGTTAAGTTTTATGGATTGTGTCAATTCTATCTCTGTCGTTTACTCTTTGAAAGATGCTCTCGATGCAGCCAAAAACAAAGATATCGATTTTATTATTTTGGATATTAATCTATCAGATGGGGATGGATATGATTTTTATCGACGAATTAAATTACATGGTTACCAAGGTAAGGTGTTATTTTACTCTGCCGAAGAGAGTTCATTATTTAGCGAAATGGCGTTTAAAGCAGGAGCAGATGGTTATGTTTGTAAATCTGAGGATCAAAAAACTCTCCAAGATGCAGTAGAAGCGATTGCTGCCGGATATACATTCTTCAAGTTTAAAAGTGATAAACAAGAGATCCAAGAGCAAGTGGTTCTTTCTAATCGTGAAACAACGGTTATGAGCCATCTATTGAAAGGTAAAAATAATAAAGAGATTGCTCAGTTATTAAAGATCAGTGATAAAACAGTAAGTACGTATAAGAAGCGTTTGTTTGATAAGTATGGTGTCGGTAATCTGATGGAGCTCAGTAAGGTAGTGAAAATATGAGTATTAAGGATTACAAATGGAATGTGGCATTTAAGTCGCTGGCACTTGCATTTATATCTTATACTATTATTTTTGTTTTGTACTCAATTGTTGAGGTGACTGATAAAAAATCCAAATTTGCTTTTGCGACTGAATTATTAGACAAACAAAAGCAGCGACTTGTTTATACATCACTGTTCGTTAATACTGTGTTTCATATTGACGGTGTTGTTTTGAAAAAAATTTACTCTGAGAGTGATAAATATGGTCTTGATACTTATGTTTATTCATTGTCAGGTAAGGGGGGCAAGTATGAAGGCAATGAGGAAATTGTTATTTTATCAATGATTTATGCCTTTGGTAATATGAATTCATTTATAGGCAATGAAAACTCATTAATATACTACCGTTCATATGAAAGTGGTGGGAAGATAATCTCATTTAACGATCTTGGCGACTTTGGTGTTAATCAGAGTATGTTTTCAAAAGAGAGATGTCAGCAATATAATTTGTGTTCGCTATACGCTACCAAAGAGTCTTTGTCTGACCGTTTACTCGTATCTAGTATTTATGATGATTATAGAACTGGCTCCAAAACCATTACTTTATCTAGTCCGATTATTGATAATGGGAAGGTTATTGGTGACATAAGTACCGACATCTATTTTGATATCTCAATACTGGCTGACGAAGCTTCAATTTCTAGTCAAACCCAAGGTGGGATGAATTACATTAATGTTGACTATCCGCAGTATCCGATGGGAGAACTTTCTTTTCGTTCTTCTTATGTCGTTGATAATAAATCGACGCTTGTATTTGAGCTACCAATTACTAAATTGATCTTAGATACAGCACCTATATTTCTTTTATCTTTGGCTATATCGCTTATTGCCACGATTCATTACATGCGATACACGATTCAAAAGAAGATGTTTTCTCAGGTATACGAAGAGTCAAATCGTGACGAAATGACAGGGTTATGTAACCGTAAAGTCTTCAGCACGCCAGAGTTTTTATCAGATACTTTGAATCAAACTGTGGCTATATTAGCGATTGATGGTAATAAGCTTAAACAGATCAATGATACCTATGGACACCATTGTGGCGATGCGGCAATTAAGCATATTGCTGATGCGATGAAAAAAGTGTTTAGAGATTCGGATTACATAGTGCGAACCGGTGGTGATGAGTTTCTCGCTATTTTGCCTGGTTGTCCGTCACCACGGGTCATGGAGCTTAAAGAGCAGCTTAAGAAAGAAGTCATGCGCAAAAAGATTCGTCCACACAATCTGGCAGTATCTGTCAGTGTTGGCATTGCCTTCAAGAGGCCTGAAGAAGATTTGGAATATGCCTTAATTGCCGCGGATGAGAATCTATATAGTGATAAAGCAGACTCGAGAGATGCATCTGCATGAGCACCCACTATCTTCATTTCGATCCGCGGCTAGAGTGGCTACTGTCTTACCCGGTCGACGCAGTCCCTTTGCTAGCGGAATCTTACGTTGTCGAAATGCGTGGGGACGTAATAGACCTAAAAGCAACAAGTAATAACCCGGCGAGCCTAATTAACTACCTACATAAAGTGAAGGGTAGCCTTGGCATGATTGGCTACCATGTTTTGCATGAAAAGGCGGATAAGTTACTAGTGATACTCAGAGAACAGCATGACGTGCCTTCAACTGAACTGGAGAGCTTAATCACTGAACTTGATGGCAGCATTCAGGCGCTTGAGCAGTGGTGTTTTGGTAGTGATGAAGTGAGCTAACTATTATGAACACTAAGCTCGATCTAAAGTCGCTTAAAGTGCTGGTGGCGGATGATTCTCGTCTGGTGTGTAATTCGATTGCAGTGATCCTTCGAGAAATTGGTTTTATCAGCGGTAATATTATTTGTGCATATAAGCCAATTGACGCTATCAACCATTGCAAAAACTACTGCTTTGACGTGGTGATCTGTGACTATAACTTTAATTCTAAATTGAATGGTTATCAGTTGCTCGATGAACTGCGTCACATGCAGCTTTTAGCCAGCCATGTTTTTTTTGTCTTTTTGACTGGAGAGAATCAACCCAAAATAGTCCGCAGTATTATCGATGGTGAACCAGATGACTACTTATTAAAACCATTTAATAAGCCATTCTTTTCATCAAGGTTATATTCAGGATTACAGCGTAAACAGTCGTTATCGTCTATCTATTCTGCGCTTCATAAACAAAGTTATCAGCTAGCTATAGATGAAGCTGAGTTACTGCAGCCTTTTTTTCCGAAATATGCATTAACAATCGGCACGCTAAAAGCACGTGCATTGATGGCATTAAAAAACTTTGATGAAGCAGTGCAAGAATACGAGTCATTGCTTCAGGTATATGATAACGATTTGCTTAAAGCGCGCATGGCCCATAGTTTGGTTGCGAAAGGTGATCGGGACCGGGCTTGTGAGGTGCTAGCAACACTAGAAAATCAAGAAAACAACCCATACTATCACGATATAAGAGCCTCTATGAGTATCCAAAGTGGCGACTTACCAGATGCGATTTTGCACTTAAAGAAAGCGACATTACTAATGGAAGTGGGGGCAGAGCGAGAGTTGATTATCTCAAATTTGTCTCTCGCGCTTGAACAGTATGAAGATGCATTCAACTACATCAAGCAGTATGCGGAAAAAACGAGAGTACCTACCGTGATAGCGAACATATTTCGTTAAATTACGTACGATGCTTTTTGTATAACTATTCAAACAATGAGCTGTTTAGTAATTTCGAAAGCCAAATTACATTAATGATGCCTAAGATTAATATGCTATCAAAGCTTTCATCGATGGAGTTTCAATATGAACATTATCAATGTGCATATTCATCTGATTCGCAATGAGCTTCGCCAAGCGAACTCGAAGATTATCGAGCTACAGCCGACGGGTGAGTTACACTTTTATGATTACTATCACTATGTCTATCTACTTGATAAATTAGGCCTTAGTCATGAGATAAAATCAGTGCTGCCATATATGCGAAAATCCATTCGAGATGATCAGATTATGCATATCAAACGAAGTCAGGAGCATATGGCTACATGTTTTGAGCTGTTATATTGCGAAAGGCAGCGTAAGATTAATGATATCAAATCAGAGATTGAGAGAATGAACCGGTATCAGGAAAAAGATGGCAATTTATACCTAAATCTCTATATACAGCTCAAAGAGCTCATGCCTAAATCGGTAAAAGTTAACCTCGCTATTATTAAAATGGTTGCTAACAATAATATTGCGATTAATGATTATAGACGCATTGTTAATGTCCTCGCGGATTGCAATCGAGTCGTTATTGCTCAGCTAAGTAATGATGATAAAGTAAGGATGAATTACAAAGACACCTATACAAAAGCGCTTGAAAAGATTGCTTAAGAATTTTCATTGCAACAAGGTCGTCTAGATTATTGTTGCTGAACGACCAGTTCGGTAAACCCAGTGCTTTGGTCGAATTCTCGATCAAAGCTTAAATTGTGATAGCTATGAATGATGAGCTCAGCAGTGGTATCGATTAGACAGCCTTCCACTAAATGTCCGCCAATCACTTCACCATTCTCTTTCGCGACAGAAAGGTGAATGTGTTGGTGATCTGGAGTTAGCGTCCCCATGATCGAAACTATCTCAAGCGGCTCATTCAACTGCAAAGTTTGAGTCGCGCCCGCCAAGCGAATACTGAATTGAGTAAAGCAACCCACGCACGAAGCAATGCTGCCAGCTTGAATTTGATGCTCTTCAACTAAACGTTGAATCGCTAACTTAATATCGTCACCTTTGACAAGGCGCACGGCGATGGGTGTGATCAAAATAGGCCTCTAAATATCAGTTAACAGAGTAGCGTTTTCCAGCCTTCGGAGCTTGGTCAGACTCTTGCTGCTCAGTCGCAGAATTAGAATCCAAATGCACCCATTTAAGCGCGCCATTGGTCTCAAAATCATTGGCTTCTTTGCATACCATGTAGTGCTCCCCAACTTGAAGAATTGCGCCGTCTGAATAAGCCTGATCTTGGTAATAACAGACACGCTTGGCAATCTCAGATGCATTGATACCAATCACGGGTTTTGCCGGAGTGGTGATGATAGTTGCCATGACGGGAGAGACCAGTACCAAGCTTAACCATAATATCGCTATTTTCATATCGAGTGTTGTCCAGAAAAACATTACGCCAACCGTATTGTCCATACCAATTATAGACTTACGATCATTCTTAGTCATTTTTATTAGTGTTAATTAATATATGTTGCGAGTTACATTGCTTAAATTAACTCATTGACTAATAACTATTTAATGTCGATATGAATCATGGAGTAGTAACCGATGGGTCTGCAAATTAGCATTCTAGAAATAATCACTTTAACACGCCATATACAGTCGCTAATGACTAACGTCAGAATAGCCTTGTTGGTATATGAATCGCGTAAGAGTAATCGTATGAAGCTATCAAACCCATTAGATGACAATCTAGCAAATTGTATTGTATTCGGGGCTTATCCCATTGTGTGTGATTCTCTAAAATCTCTGCTAGATGCACACCCCAAGGTTGGTCACGTATATACAATCAGTAATGTTGTTGAGGCTAAGCAACTACTATATAAGGAAAAGCTTAATTTACTCGTCCTTGATGTCGATCCTCCCTTATTCGATGGATTGGATTTTGTTCGACAAGTACGAGCTTCTGGTTACAAGATTAAAGTTCTTTTCTTCTCTTCAAACGAATATGAGACTTGCTCTCGAGAGGCCGAAATGCTCGGTGCTATTGGATACGTATCGAAGCTAGAGACCATGCAAGTGGTGGCTAGGTCGTTAGATATGGTACTGAATGGCTACCGTTGCTTTAAAGGTGTCAGTAGAGAATGTGTCGAGCCAGCACCTACATTATCGGTACGTGAAACAACAGTTTTAAAGTATTTAATGTCAGGTAAAACTAATAAGGATATATCCAATTTAATGTCATTGAGCCCTAAAACCATTAGTACCTACAAAACACGGATTCTGCGCAAGTATGATGCATCAAGCATTATCGAAATAATGAAAATGAAGGCAGTTTGCTAACGACGTGCTATTCAAACTCCAAACTTTCGCTCATAACGCGGCAGCATGCTTTCGTTGCCGAGTATTCCACCTTGGTGTACGTAGATGATGGTCTTGTCTGAATGTTGTTTATACCATGATTGTAGGCACTGCCACATCATTGGATCGTACAGCAGGTCAAATTCAACGTCGGTTTGTTCGAGTAGTTGTTGCCAAACTTGGTAGTCCTGTTGATAGAGCTTGCCGAAATGATGCTTCGTTTCTAGCTCAAGAATGGTCGGAAAGTCAGATTCACCCAGTTCCTTAAATTGCTCAATCAGATACTCTTTTCCCCCCACACATGGGCAAGTGAGTACTTCTATACCATGAGGTTTGAGGTACTTGTGCAAGTATAGAGCGGTTGTCCCAGTTCCTGCAGGGAGTGCAACGACAAACTGATGGCTGGGCTCAAAGCGGCTCCAAGAAAGGATTTCACTAGCAAGTTGGTTGATACCTTGTTTGGAAAGCGTTGTTCGTCCACCTTCTGGGAGTACAAGACAGCGTTGGTCAGGCTGACGTACTTGCTCAATGTAATCGGCTGGATGTAGTTGCGAGTCAGCTACTGGAATCACCTTAGCACCTAGCTCTAATGCGCCACGGTAATTGCCGATAGGTTTATCAATCAACCAACTTGGGATGCGGTCAACATAGAACTCAAACCGCCAACCTTTGATCGCGGCTAGGGCGGCTAGCGAGTAAAGGCTGTTTGCTTGCGCGCTGCCATAACAGATCAAAGTGTCAATGTTTGTGGTTTCTAGTTCTAGCAACGCCATGAACTTACGCGCTTTATTGCCACTAAAATGGCTGTGCAGTTGGTCATCACGCTTAAGAAAAAACGCAATGTCATCAAATTGGTGTTGAGTTACAGGCGTATTGGCAAGTTTCATCGGTTCGAAATATTGGAAAACGGGCGCTTATCTTACTTAATTGTCGGCCGTTAGTATCAAACTAGATCAAACTTTATCGTTGCTATACATCCCCTTGAGTGATGATTTTGAATATCAAACTGCCATTGATAGCGTTGGCATAGGTCATCGACAATTAATAGCCCAAGTCCGTGGCCTTCAGAGTTCGGCGCTTCTTTTAGCCCGGAGCCGTCATCAATAATCATCAGTTGGTCTTTAGAGATATTAACTGTAATTAAGCCTTGCTCAGTGGCCGCAATCGCGTTGCGTAGCAGGTTGCCTAGAATCATGTTTATCACCGGTTCTGTGGCGCGGGTAAGCGGGGAGCTATCAAATGAGAGTTCGATATCCAGATGTTTGCTTGACGCTTGGATGGCATTACTCTCAACAATCGATTCAATCTCTTCTTTAGTTATTTCTCTTAGCGGAGCATCACCAGTATTACGCTCGTAGCGGACAATGGATAGCAGCGCATCGACCATGGTGATCATTTCTTGTGTCGCGTCTTCAATACGCTGTATCTGGCGGCCTTGGAATTCGGTTGATTCAGATCGCATTAGTAGTTTGTTTGCGCCTTTTACCACAGTGAGGGGAGTTCTAAGCTCATGGCTGGCATAGCGAGCAAATGCTTGTTCACGTTTGAGGGTTTGGTTCAACTCAGAGCGGTATTGGTTGAGCCTGTTGGTTAATAAATGAAATTCATGTGCTGATTGCGGTTGGATGGAAAACGCTTGTTCCACATCGATTGAATCTTGATTGAGTTGTTCAGTAATATCGTTTAGTGGTTCGATGAGTCGAATCGATAATCGGTAAAGAATGGTGCCGAACGCAAACATTAATGTCGCGACAAACATCACCACGATGGCGCCTGAATAAACCAACTCATCTACACCGAACTCTACGCGATCGATCAGTGTTAGTAGCACTATAGGTTTAGTGTCACCTTGGTCAGTATATTGGCCTTTGAAGACCATATGTGAGAGAGGGTTAAAATCTTCGCCGACTTCCCCTAGATAGCTTTGCTTTGATTGGAGGAAATCGCGATAATCCTCTGGAACCAAGTTCATCTCATTATATGCGACAGTCAACTCATCCAGTCGTATCGCGCCATTTTCACCATTCAAGAAGCGTTCAACCGCTGCGTCTCGGTCGATAAGAATTCGTCGTTCACCAACCCTATCTTCAGACCACTGCAGGGCAAGGTAAAAGATAAAAAAGCTCACGATACCAACGGCAACAGACACCGCCGTAAAAAAAATCGCTAAGTGGCCAGTAAGGGTCTTGGTGTTGGAGAAAGAGGCGTTGAGCATCAGAATTCCTCTAGACGAAAGCCAATCTTAGGAATGGTGGTCAGCATCGGCTTGGCAAACGGCTTATCTAATTGGTTTCGTAGCTGATAAATGTGGCTGCGAAGAACGTCATTATTGGGTTCACTCTCTTGCCAAAGTTTTTCTGACAGTTCTTGGCGAGTGACCACTTCAGGCGCTTTTTGGCACAGCATTTCCAATATGGTATAGGTGGTTGGATTAAGCGCTAATAGCTTGTCTTCTCGAAACGCTTGGCGAGTTTTCTGATCGATTTTCAAGCTCGCAAACTGCATGACGGTATTAGCCACTTGGCCGCGATAGCGTTTGATCAACGCTTGAATACGCGCTTCTAAGATCTCTAAGTCAAACGGTTTGGTTAAGTAATCGTCTGCGCCATGTTTAAATCCTTTAAGCATATCTTCACGGTTATCCAGCGCAGTAAGCATCAAGACAGGTGTACTTACCCCGGCTTCTCTTAGCTTATTGCAAACCGTTAGGCCATCCATGCGTGGCAGCATTAAATCCAGCAGAATAAGGTCAAACGATCCTTCTAATGCTAGCTGAAGTCCAAGTTCGCCATTATCTGCGTAATCAAGCTCCATCCCTTCACATTCGAAGTAATCAAATAAGATGCCCGCGACTTCACGGTTATCTTCAATCAGCAATACCTTGTTCATAGTCTTCTCTCGATGATTAACGACTTAATGATCTCAATTCAAACGTGGAAAAAACGTGAACAACAAGCTTTCCACATCGCCGTTGTTAAATTGGCTTTCTATCAGCGGTGAGCTCAACCATCGCCTTGAACATCTCGAATCTAAAAGCCAGTAAATAGGGGGCGAATATGGGTATCGTTACTTCTGTTCCAGACTACAAAAACGCGGCTATAACGCTTAGTGTCATCGTGCCATATTTTAATGAGCAAGACGTTTTACCCGAACTGCATGCACGCCTTACCGCCGTGCTAGACCAATTGCCTGATTCTAGTGAGATCATTTATATCGATGATGGTAGCACAGACGATAGTTTACGCCTTGTGAATCGTTTTGAGTCATTAACCTCATCTATCCAAAGTGTTGCCCTTAGCCGTAACTTTGGGAAAGAGTCAGCGATGAGTGCGGGGCTTGAACACAGTAATGGGTTAGCTGTGATTGTGATTGATGCTGACTTGCAAGATCCCCCAGAGTTGATCCCAGAAATGTTGGCCAAATGGCGTGAAGGCTATGACATCGTCAATATGCAGCGTCGTGAAAGGCTGGGTGAAACTTGGTTCAAGCGCCAATCGGCTGCGGCTTTCTATCGTTTACTCAATTCTATGGTTAAGTCTGAAATTCCTGAGAACGTCGGTGATTTTCGTCTTTTGGCTCGAGAGGTCGTTGACCATATCAATGCTTTGCCGGAGCGAAATCGCTATATGAAAGGGATTTTTGCATGGCCGGGGTTTAAGCAGGCCACACTTCAATTTCAGCGTGATGCGCGCTTTTGCGGTGAAACCAAATGGAATTATTTCAAGCTAATCGGTCTTGCCGTTGATGGCATCACCTCATTCTCTATCCGACCACTACGCATTGCAACGGTGCTAGGCAGTTTGATTGCGTTAAGCGCATTTATCTACGGCATGATGATCGTCGCTAAAACCATGCTGTTTGGCGATCCCGTTACCGGTTACCCGTCAATGATGGTGGTCCAACTCGCGCTGGGGGGAATACAACTTTTGTGTGTCGGCGTAATGGGTGAATACATTGGCCGCATTTTTATTGAGACCAAGCAGCGTCCGCTTTACCTCATTCAATCAATCGAAGAAAAACAACCGCAACAAACATTTCAATCAATGGAGAAAAGAGCGTGAATTTCAACCGAGTTCATCTATGGGCAATTTTAGGTGCCGCGCTGTTTATTCGGCTATTAAGCCTGGGCGCATACCCACTCATGGACACCACAGAGGCTAGGTATGGCGAGATGGCGCGCTTGATGATCGAAACCGGCAACTGGGTCACCCCGCAGTTTGACTATGGAGTGCCATTTTGGGGTAAGCCGCCACTGTTTACCTGGATGAGCGCCTATGGCATCGAAGCCTTTGGCGTGAACGAGTTCGCGGTACGCGTCCCTCATTGGCTTGCTGGAATTGTTGTTATTGTGATGATGGCAATGTTTGCTCGTCGGATGGGCTATAGCGGGCTTATCACAGCGCTGGTTCTTGCGACGTGCGGCATTTTCTCCATTGCAGCAGGCGCTGTTATGACGGATATGGCTCTGACATTGGGTATGACGATTGCGATGATCGGCTTTTATCTATGTTGGCTCAGCTATGAACAACAAAAGCCGAATCAAGCGTGGGGTTATATAGGCTTCTTTGGCCTTGCTATTGGATTGCTAGCGAAAGGGCCTTTAGTCATCGTCCTGATGGGGTTAGCCGTTTTTCCTTGGTTAGTTATTCAGCATGGTTTGTTAGGTGCATTTAAACAGTTATGGCGTCGTTTCCCGATCGTATTCGGCACACTATTGATGTTGGTGATTGCTCTGCCTTGGTATGTGATGGCTGAAAACGCTACTCCAGGGTTTATTGATTACTTCATTGTTGGCGAACACTTTAAACGCTTTTTAGTCAGTGGTTGGGAAGGGGATTTGTATGGCAGTGCCCATGATGAAGTTCGTGGCACTATTTGGCTGTTCTGGGCTTATTCAGCTGCGCCTTGGTCGATCGTTTTACCTGCTCTATTGTGGTTTAAACGTAAAGCGTTAGGTTCCGCTATTTCTGTAAAAAATGGTTTATTGAGCTTGTTAATTTTGTGGCTGATAGCGCCACTCATTCTATTCACCTTCTCAGGCAATATTCTTCCTGCTTACGTGTTACCGGGGATCCCAGCCTTAGGGGTACTTATCGCGATCCTTGTTTCTGATATAACCGGAGATCCTAAGTGGTTTAAAGTGGTGGCGAGTATCGTTCCTGTATTGCTGATTGCAGCAGTAAGCTATATCCAATTGGGTACAGGCGATAAGAAAAGTGACAAGGTGATTTTTTCCATGGCGGATCCTAGTGTCGAAACTTATTACGTGGGAAAAAGACCATTCTCTGGCCAGTTTTACAGCTATGGGAAAGCGAAGCAATTGACCGATGAATCTGTGCTGGACTCGTTAGAAAAAGTCCAACTGATTGGACACAAAGAGGAAGTTAATCTACTTGTACAAGAGAAGTCACTAAACTGCATCATAGAGTTTACGTCGAAAAGTCGCCGTTCTCTTTATAGATGCGAGGCTAATTAATGGCGCATCGACTACTGAAATTCGCACTAGTAGGAGGCATCGGCTTTATCGCCGATGCTGCCGTGTTTTCGCTGTGTTTTTATCTGTTTGAAATTCCGCTTATCACCAGCAGGCTAATTGCCTTTCTTATCGCCGCCACCGTGACTTGGTTTGGCAATCGAACTTTTACATTTGCAAGCCAAGACCGTGAATTAGCTAAGCAATGGCTTAAATTTATCAGCGTTGCGAGTATATCCGCTATTCCTAATTTTCTCGCCTTTAAAGCAGTGGTGTTGGTGCTTGGTGAAACGGGTGTGATGCCGATGATAGCGTTGGTTGTAGGCGTGTTAGTCGGGATGGTGAGTAACTACCTGTTTAGCGCATTATGGGTGTTCAAAAAAGCACATAAGTAACGACGGAATAAAAAAAGCCCAGAGCAAGTATGCTCTGGGCGGATACAAAAAACATAGGAGTTAATAAGAAAAAGCAGCGTAAATTAGTAGCCTCAGTAAGAAAACAAGTTTGACGGCCTGTAAACTTATGGGTTGTCCAAACCCTGAATGCTCTGCTAACTACACTTAGTAAGACTCGGCCTTTTCCAATCAGTTCCCTTCAATTTTAAAAAAAATTAAATTTTTCTTCATCTCAACAAGTTACACGCGCTGGTCGGACCAATGCGCAAAAGTGTGATGTTAATAACTTGTTGCTTTGGTGTTTCGAATGTATATTTTCAAACAGTTGTTTAATACGAGTGATTGAAATGCCAGTGAGAAATTCTACTAAAGAGAAAATCCTTGATGTTGCTGAGGCTCTATTTGCAGAACATGGCTTCAAAGATACCTCTCTGCGTACGATTACCAGTAAAGCGGGCGTTAACCTTGCATCGGTTAACTACCATTTTGGTGATAAGAAAACGTTAGTAAGAGCGGTACTCAATCGGTACCTAGAAGCGTTTATGCCAGCAGTGCAAGATGCGCTAATAAATCTGAACTTAAATGATCAATACGAGATGGCGGATGTATTTGAGTCATTGAGAGGGCCGCTGCGTAATCTTAATGACGTCAGACCAAATGGAACCAGCCGTTTTATGTTGTTGATTGGGCGCGGCTATACCGATGTGCAAGGCCATTTGCGTTGGTTCATAACTACTCGTTACTCAGAAGCTTTAACGCTGTTTACCCAATCGGTAATGAAGGCCAACCCGAAATTGACTCAAGAAGAATTGTTTTGGCGTTTGCATTTCACCTTAGGGACATGCGTTTTCACCATGGCTTCTAGCCAAGCACTGTTGGAAATCGCTGAAAACGACTATGGAAAAGCGATGGACGCTAAGTCTGTTGTAGACCAACTGATTCCATTTTTAGCAGCCGGAGTGGCTGCTGAATAAAACGAAAATCTATACCTATATAAAACAATAATATTGGACCACCAAATAGTGAACAAAAGGATCTGATTATGGGCTCTCTACGAAGAAAATGGGTAAGCGACCCTGCTTTCAAAATGTTTAAGAAAGTACTACCACCGCTATCAAGCACTGAAAAAGAAGCAATGGAAGCGGGGAGTGTTTGGTGGGATGGAGAGCTGTTCTCAGGTCGTCCAGACTTTACTAAGCTTCACCAATACCCTAAACCAACGCTTACAGCAGAAGAGCAATCGTTTATGGATAACGAGCTGCAAACCCTGCTTGAAATGTTGGATGATCATAAGATTGTTAAAGAAGATCGCGATTTGCCAGAAGAAGTTTGGCAGTACCTACGCAAAGAGCGTTTCTTCTCTTTAATCATTTCAAAAGAATACGGCGGTCGTCAGTTCTCATCACTGGCGAACTCGACCATCGTAACCAAAATCGCGACTCGCAGTATCAGTGCTGCGGTATCGGTTATGGTTCCTAACTCGCTTGGCCCAGGTGAGCTTCTGTCTCACTATGGTACTCAAGAGCAAAAAGATTACTGGTTGCCACGTCTAGCTGACGGTACTGATATCCCATGTTTTGCATTGACTGGCCCTGAAGCAGGTTCGGATGCGGGTGGTATTCCGGATGACGGTATTGTTTGTTACGGCGAGCACGAAGGCAAAGAAGTATTGGGTATTCGCCTGAACTGGAACAAACGCTACATTACCTTAGCACCTGTGGCTACGGTACTTGGTCTTGCATTTAAGATGTACGATCCAGATGGTTTAATGGGTGATAAGAAAGAGCTTGGTATCACTTGTGCACTTATTCCTGCAGATCACAAGGGTGTAGAAATCGGTGAGCGCCATGACCCACTTGGTCTAGCATTTATGAATGGTCCAACGCGCGGTAAAGACGTATTCATCCCAATGGAATGGCTCATCGGTGGTCAAGACTATGCTGGTAAAGGCTGGCGTATGCTGGTGGAATGTCTATCGGCTGGCCGTGGTATTTCACTACCAGCATTGGGTACAGCAATTGGCCACCTTACGGCTCGTACAACTGGTGCTTACTCTTACGTTCGTAAGCAGTTTGGCATGTCGATTGGTAAGTTTGAAGGTGTTGCAGAATCCCTAGGTCGCATTGGTGGTTTAACCTACCTATTGGAAGCGACACGAACGCTAACAACTACTTCATTGGACCTAAAAGAAAAGCCGGGCATCGTCACTGCAATTGCTAAGTACCATATGACTGAAATGGCGCGTACGATTCTAAATGATTCAATGGATATTCATTCTGGTCGCGCAATTCAAGATGGCCCGATGAACTATCTGGCGGCGCCTTATCTAGGTATTCCAGTTGCAATCACGGTAGAAGGTGCAAACATCTTAACTCGGAACCTGATGATCTTTGGTCAAGGTGCGACACGTTGTCACCCATACGTACTGAAAGAAATGGAAGCGGCAGCCAACCCAGATGAAAAGCAAGGCGCTAAAGAGTTTGATGACTTGCTGTTCAAACATATCAAACATGCGATGGGTAATACCTTTGGTGCGTTTGGTGCAGCACTAACAGGTTCTCGCTTTGTTAAAGCTGACATGTCAGGACCAACTCAAGGTTACTACAAAGATATGACTCGCTTGAGCCGTGCGCTTGCGGTGAGTGCTGATATCGCGATGGCGACGTTGGGTGGCGATCTCAAACGTAAAGAGATGATCTCCGCGCGTTTAGGTGATGCCCTAGCTTACCTCTACATGGCGTCAGCGGCGCTGAAGAAATACGAAGATGAAGGTCGTCAGCAGCAAGATCTTGATTACGTGCACTACGCAGTTCAGCATTGTCTACACAACGGTGCAAAATCACTGCAAGAAGCATTCAGTAACTATCCACAAAAGGCGGTGGGTCGCTTACTTAAAGTGATCATCTTCCCGCTGGGTAACCACTTTGCTAAGCCAAGTGATGATCTTACTGTGAAGCTGGCAGAAAGCTTGATGACACCGGGAGCACATCGCGACAGACTGACTCACCTATGCTTTGCCGGTCAAGACGAAAATGACAGTGTTGGCCTAATGGAAAATGCATTCTTGGCAATGTATGACATTAAGAGCTTAGAGCGTAAACTGATGCGCGCTGCGAAAGAGGGTAAAGTCGCTCGTAAAGGTCTATTAATGGATAGACTTGCGCAAGCGCTAGAAGCCGACGTACTGACTCAGGAAGAAGTGGACAAGATTGTTGCAGCTGACAAATTACGCTACAAAGCAATCCAAGTTGACCACTTTAGTCATGATATGAGCGAAGTTCGTACTCATGAAACATCAAAAAAGTCTAAAGCAAAACTGGACAGCGTCGCTTAAAGTGGGCGGATTCCGCTTTCGTTGAACAATAATTAGGCACTTAATAGTAAAGGCACCCAATTGGGTGTCTTTTTGTTATCTGAGGGCCAAGTATTGGTTTAAAGTGCTCCAACCACTTGCACTTTAGCGACATTTTTACAGAAATTAGATGCGATCTCATGATGAAACTTTTATTCTAGCGGGGTTATTTAAAGGAAGTTGAATATGATCATCAAACCTAGAATTCGCGGATTTATCTGTACTACTACGCATCCAGTAGGCTGTGAAGCTAACGTAAAAGAACAAATTGCTTACACAAAAGCACAAGGCCCAATCAAAGACGCACCTAAGCGTGTACTTGTTGTGGGTGCATCAAGTGGCTACGGTCTATCTTCTCGTATCGCTGCGGCATTTGGTGGCGGTGCTTCAACTATCGGTGTTTTCTTCGAAAAAGAAGGCACAGAGAAAAAGCCAGGTACAGCGGGTTTCTACAACTCTGTTGCATTTGAAAAGCTCGCACGTGAAGAAGGTCTATACGCAAAAAGTCTAAATGGCGATGCGTTCTCTAACGAAGCGAAACAGAAAACAATCGACCTTATCAAAGAAGACCTAGGTCAGATCGATATGGTGGTTTACTCGCTAGCGTCTCCAGTACGTAAAATGCCAGAAACGGGGGAAGTGATTCGTTCTTCACTGAAACCAATCGGTGATACGTACACATCTACAGCGGTAGACACAAACAAAGACGTGATCATCGAAGCAAGTGTTGAGCCAGCAACTGAAGAAGAGATCAAAGACACTGTTACTGTAATGGGCGGTGAAGATTGGGAACTTTGGATCAATGCGCTGTCTGAAGCGGGTGTTCTAGCTGACGGTTGTAAGACGGTAGCATACAGCTACATCGGTACTGAGCTAACTTGGCCAATCTACTGGGATGGTGCACTAGGTAAAGCGAAGATGGACCTAGATCGCGCAGCGACTGCTCTTAACGACAAGCTTTCTGCAACTGGCGGTACGGCTAACGTAGCGGTACTTAAGTCTGTAGTCACTCAAGCTTCTTCTGCTATTCCTGTAATGCCACTGTACATTGCGATGGTATTTAAGAAGATGCGTGAGCAAGGTGTACACGAAGGCTGTATGGAACAGATCTTCCGTATGTTCAGCCAGCGTCTATACAAAGAAGATGGTTCAGCGCCAGAAGTAGATGACAAGAACCGTCTACGTCTAGATGACTGGGAACTGCGTGATGACATCCAAGAGCATTGTCGCAACCTATGGCCACAAATCACGTCTGAAAACCTAAAAGAGCTAACTGACTACGTTGAGTATAAAGAAGAGTTCTTGAAACTATTCGGCTTTGGCGTTGAAGGTGTTGATTACGACGCTGATGTAAACCCAGACTACAAAGCAGACTTCATTGCTATCTAATTGAAAGCATGAATTCTAAAATAAAATCCGGCGCCTAGACGTCGGATTTTTTGTTTTAGTTATACCGAAACTTCACAGCCATAGACTAACAATCAAGCGTCATTCCATAGAGCGACGAAGGAGTGAGTAGGGAATCTTTAATTGTTTTCTACTCACTATAAGAGATCCCCAACTCGTTCGTTCCTCTCTCTGAGGGTGATTAATGCTTAATAAAAAAGGCCAGCAACAATGCTTAATGCCATTCGGATAAGCGCTAACGCTTATACCTAAACGGATATTTGGTCGGAACAAAGAGGACTGAACGTGGA
>NZ_JBHZSA010000005.1:0-252705 GCF_043642085.1 Vibrio hepatarius
AAATCCCCACTAACTTTGTTAGTGGGGATTATCATACGTCCCGAGGATCATTCAAGTCTCTAAACCGATCGGCATTAGACAACAATGTGTCGGCTTTTGGTATGTAAGGTTGAATTAAGCGCGATTTGCAACCTTGTCTTTTAGCACTTGTTTTTCTGCATCTGAGATAAACGCTAGTTCAAGACCATTGATTTGCGCTTGGCGAATCTGCTCTTGAGATAGGCCTGCTTGAGGTGCAGCAACTTCATATTCGTAAGGAAGCTCAATACCTTCAACCGCTGGATCATCAGTGTTTAGACAGGCTAGAACACCGTGCTCAAGGAACTGCTTCAGAGGGTGGTTGGTTAGTGACTCAACCGTGCTAGTTTGGAAGTTAGAAGTCAGACATGACTCAATACCAATGCGGTTTGCCGCTAGGTAGTCCATTAGCTTAGGATCATGGATAGCTTTAACGCCGTGACCGATACGTGTTGCACCAAGCTCTTGGATAGCTTGCCACATACTTTCTGCGCCAGCTGCTTCACCAGCGTGCACTGTTACATTAAGGCCTGCGTCTTTTACTTGTGCGAAGTGCTTAACGAAGCGATCGCCTGGTTGACCCAGTTCATCACCCGCTAGGTCAACAGCAACAATGTGATCTTTCTGAGTCAGGATTGCATCTAGCTCTTGCTGACATGCATCTGTGCCAAATGTACGGCTCATGATGCCGATTAGGTTAGCCTTGATGCCAAAGTCACGCATACCAGCTTGAACGCCATCTACAACCGCTTCAACTACGCCTGCTACCGGAAGCTTGTGTTTCATCGCCATGTAGTATGGAGAGAAACGCAGCTCAGTATAATCGATTTGAGCGTTAAGCGCGTCTTCAACGTTTTCGTAAGCAACGCGGCGACAAGCGTCGAGGTCACCAAGGACAGCAACACCCCAGTCTAACTTTGAAAGGAACGCAACAAGTGATGGCTCCGCTTCAACGATTTGAACGTGCGGAGTAAGAGACTCGACATCGTAAGCGGGTAGAGCAACACCAAACTTCTGACCTAGTTCTAGGATTGTTTTTGTGCGGATATTACCATCAAGGTGACGGTGCAAATCTGTGAGAGGAAGATTTTTGGTTATCATTATCGTCGTTCCAATTAAATGAATTGAGCTAAGTATAAGAATCAAAGACAGAAGTGTCAGTAGATTAAGAGCATAAAACCAACCATATATGTTGGTTTTTATTTCATGTTAACCAAATCTGTTGGCCATTCATCGAATGGGACTGGCCGGCTATACAGAAACCCTTGTCCTTGCTGGCAGTTGAGTTGAGTCAGCATTTGCGCTTGCTCTGACGTTTCGATACCTTCTGCGACTAAGGTTACTTTCATACCCCGTGTCATGTTAATGATTGCAGCAACAATCGAAGTATCTAATTCTTGAGGTGAGAGTTTATCAACAAAGGTGCGATCGATCTTGATGCAGTCAAATGGCAGCTTATGTAAATACGCCAGTGAGCTATAACCAGTACCAAAGTCATCAATGGCAATGTGAACACCTAAGCTTCTGATTTCTTGCATGTTTTTTAAGGTTACAGGATCATTATCAACAATGCGTGATTCGGTTATTTCTAAGGTTAGATTGGTTGGATTTAACGTTGATTGAGTGAGTGTTTTTTGCAAGGTTGAGATGAAATCTGGCTGTGAAAGTTGATTCACCGACACGTTGACGTGCATGTGAAAATCAGAGTTCCACTTACCTGCTCTAATACCTCGCACTGTGTCATTACACGCTTGCAGTAGAATTTGCTCTCCAACCGCTTCGATTAAGCCACTCTCTTCTGCTATTGGGATGAATTCCAATGGTGAAATGAGCCCGGAAGATGGCGATAACCAACGTGCAAGTGCTTCTGCTCCGATCACCTCACCACTACTGAGGTCAATTAAAGGTTGGTAAAAGGGGACAAATTCTTTGTGTTCTATCGCGTCTTTAATTTTCGCCACCATCAGGGTACGTTTGCGCGAAATATCTGCCATTTCAGGGCGATAGAAGCTGATGTTTGACAACTCTTTTTTCGCATTGCTAAGAGCGATACTGCCATTGCGCAGCCATAAGGTCATATTGAAATCTGGACCACTCTCAACCACCCCAATAGATACGCTGATAACAACATTGTCTTGCCCCATGATAAAAGGGGAAGCAAACACCTGATGAATACGGTTGGCCGCTAGAACCAGATCTTGTTCGGTTTGCTTTTTCGAAGTGTAGATGGCGAATTCATCGCCGCCTATTCTTGCTAAATAGTGATCTTCGGAATAAATGGAATGTAACCGCTGAGATATGTTGATGAGTATCTGGTCACCTTTGTAGTGGCCTAGGCTGTCATTGATATCACGAAACTTCTTGATGCCGACGAGCATCAAGGAACCCTTTAGGGTTGGCAGCTTATCACAGCTATCAATAAGGCCTTCTCGGCTATACAACTTAGTTAGAGAATCATAGAGCAACTGGGAACGCAGCGCGCGAAATGAGGCTTTGAGGTTATTGGCCATCTCATTGAACGCATATACCAACATGGTTGTTTCGTAGATATTACCGGGTTGAGGCATGGTGCTCTCCCAATCCCCTTTGGCAAGATGCTTTGCTGCACTAGCGGTTGAAGTGATCGGCGCTACGACTCTGTTGAAAGCAAATAAGCCCAGTGCAATACCAATCAGACTGGCGATGATACCAATAATCCAGCTGTCTCTTTGGCTTTCAGGGAGCTTGCCGAGTAAGTCCGATTCGGAAATTGCAACGCCGATGTACCACTTAAGACCATGTTCATCCGCATAGGGAGTGAAATGGTTAAAGTAGCGTTGATTATTAATTTCGAGCGAGAAGCGTTGAAAGCCATCTTGTGAGTAAAGCCCATTTTCTTCGGAGTATTTGGCATTGGCTTTCACTATTGGATTCGCGCTTTCGGTTGCTAGGAGCCGATCGCCTTTTTTACTGAAATGCGTCCCCCAAGAAACAACCGTGCCATTTGTAGAGTGGGCAACTAATCTTTTCTTATCGTCCACAAGGTAAATGATGGCATTGGTCTGTTGCTGCTGGTCTTTTAGAAATAAATTGAAGGTGTCAATTTTGACGTCTGTGACAACCACGCCTTGAAAGTCTTGGTCATAAAATACTGGGGTCAGGGCTGATAGGGTAATTTCTTGTCTTTCATCTGCGTTGGCGTAGATCGATGACCACATAGGCGTGAGACTTTTGGCCACAGGCGCATACCAAGGGCGAATACGAGGGTCATAGGCATCGATTACAGAGCGTATATCTTGGCTGATAGTCTGGCCACGATAAATCACCAACTGCTGCTCGGTCCGGTCATCTTGAACCATTAAGGTGTAAGCTTTGTTGGGCTCTTTCCTAAAGCCAATATACTCAGCTCCCTCACCACCATAGCCAATAACGTCCAATTGAGGGATAGAATGATAGAGTGAGCGAAATGAAGTCAGGAAGTAGCGTTCAATGTCACTGGTATCTCCCCGTTGGTAGAGGCGATTGAAACTAATCGAGTGGCTCAGTGCTAGGCTTGCTTGAAAGGGTTCATTAAGAAAGCGATTTAACTCAAGGGTGACGTTAGCTGTTAAAGCGGATAATTGCTTATCACTAATATCAACGACCATTTCTTCATAGCTATGCTTCTGGACAGTCACTATTACCCCGATAGTAATGATGAAGATCATTACAAAAGGCAGTACTACCGCAGTTCTTAGCGTGATTTGTGTAGTCGCTGACATAAATAGCTTTCTATTATTACCGTATTTGGTATTGTATCTTTTATGGTAAATGCAAGCGAGGCCTTTGGTCAAAAAATAGGTAATCTCACTCTAACTATAAATAGAATAGAGCAAATATTACCTATTAGTGCTAACGAACTTGGTTGGTGCTGAGTGAGTTGCTAATTAGTAAAGCTCCTTTAGCTTTCGCGTTAGCGTGTTGCGCCCCCAACCTAAAACCTTTGCTGCATCCTGTTTATGGCCATTGGTATGTTCTAATGCCGCTTCCAAAAGTATACGTTCAAATTCAGGAAGTGCGTAAGAGAGAAGCTCCGTATCGCCCTGAGTGAGTGAATTTCTCGCCCAGCTTGCCAGTTGTTGCTGCCATGTACCTGATACTGCTTGCTCTCCGATGGCCTTTTCTTCGAAAAGTTCAGGAGGGAGATCGCTTGGCAATACCTCCGTTCCGCTCGCCATAACAGTTAGCCAACGGCAGATATTTTCTAGTTGGCGAACGTTACCTGGCCAATTGAGCTGAGTCAGTTTGTCTGCTGTTGATGGGTGGAGTGTTTTAACATCAACGCCTAACTCTTCTGCTGCAAGGGCCAAGAAATGTAATGTTAGCTTTTCAACGTCCTGTTTACGCTCGCGTAATGCGGGGATCTGAATACGAATCACATTTAGACGGTGAAATAGGTCTTCGCGAAAGTCACCTTTGTGCACCAACTGCTCAAGATTTTGGTGAGTTGCCGCTACGATTCGCACATCGACTTTGATCGGCGAATGGCCGCCAACACGATAAAACTGTCCATCGGCGAGTACCCTTAGCAGACGAGTTTGAATATCCAGTGGCATATCGCCTATTTCGTCTAAGAAAAGTGTGCCGCCATTAGCCTGCTCAAAACGCCCTTGTCTGACACTGTTGGCTCCAGTAAATGCCCCTTTCTCATGGCCAAAAAGCTCCGATTCGATTAAGTCCTTGGGGATTGCCGCCATATTGAGCGCAATAAAGGGTTTGCTGGCTCTTGGGCTATGGCGGTGCAAGGCGTGGGCGACCAGTTCTTTACCGGTACCCGACTCACCATTAATCAGTACCGAGATAGAAGAACGTGATAGTCGACCAATGGCACGAAACACTTCCTGCATTGCTGGCGCTTCACCAATAATCTCAGGAGGAGTGTAGTCTTCTTCAGCAAATGAGGCTTGATCTTGCTTTTGTTCTTGGCTGTGAGCAATTGCGCGTTCGACCAGCGTTAGTGTCTCATCAACATCAAATGGCTTAGGTAGGTATTCAAATGCGCCTTTTTGATAGGCGTTTACCGCTGCATCTAGATCGGAGTGCGCCGTCATGATGATCACCGGCAGTTCAGGAGAGCGATCGTTGACTTGTTTTAACAGCTCCAAGCCATCCATTCCTGGCATGCGAATATCAGAGACGAGTACATCGGGAGTTTCACGTTCGAGCGCCATCAGCACGCTTTCTGCATCCGAGAAGGTCTCGCATTTAATGTTGGCCGAAGAGAGTGTTTTCTCCATCACCCAGCGAATGGAGCTGTCGTCATCAACAACCCAAACATACCCTTTACTCATAGTCTCTTCCTTCCAGCAATGCCAATAACGTCAAATTAAATCGGTAAATATATTGTGAATGTTGTTCTACCAGGCCAGCTCTCGACATCGATCTTACCTTGGTGTTGGTCGATAAGGTTTTGGGCGATGGATAAACCTAGCCCTGTGCCACCTTCTCGCCCGCTGACCATTGGGTAGAAAAGTGTATCTTGTAGATCAGCGGGAATGCCTGGCCCGTTATCGATGATTTCGATACGTGCGGCGAGCTTGCAACGCTGGCCGTGGATATTGGCTTGATGCACCGTTCTGGTGCGAATAGTGATTTGGCCATTATCTTGAGCGCGCAAAATTTGTCCGGCGTTACTGACTATATTGAGCAGCGCCTGCTCAATTTGCGCCGCATCCATTAAGATTTCAGGCAAGCTCGGATCGTAGTCTCGCTCAATTTCAATGCTTTGATTGGCCTCCAAATCGACCAGCTGGCGGACCTTCTCTAAGATTAGATGCAAGTTTTCCTGCTTCTTCTGCCCAGGTTTTTGTGGGCCAAGCAGTCGGTCGACCAAGGCTCGGAGTCGATCAGCTTGCTCGATAATGATTTGGGTATATTCAGTGAGGCTAGGATCTGGCAGCGTTCTTTCCAGCAACTGAGCGGCACCTCTTAAACCACCTAACGGGTTTTTTATTTCATGTGCTAAACCGCGGACCAACAGTTTTGCCGCTTGTTGTTGAGCGTGCTGATTAAGCTCTTGGCTAAGGCGACGCTGCTGACCGATTTTTCGCATTTCGACCAACAGCATTAACTCTTTATTCCACGCTATCGGACTGACCGTGACCTCAAGCATCAGTGGCTTGCCGTCGACGACAAAGGTCACGTCGCTATCTGTAATGCTCTGCCCGCTTTGTAACGGTTGAGAGAGCAAAGCGAGGTCCATAGAGGCGTGTTGAATCAGATGAGAAAGCGGGTGCTCGGTAATTCGTTTAGCGCTTTGTGAAAAAAGCTGCTCTGCCGCTGGATTGGCATATTTCACCTGCAACGATTCGTTCATGATCAAAATCGATGTGACTTGGTGATTTAAAATAATGTCGTTTAGATCGCTATCCACTGCCTTTCCCTATCCTTGAAGTTCTTTGCACTAAGTTGGTGCAATTGATTTTTCAAGTATGGCGCATTCAACAAGAGAACTGAAGTGAAATAGTGAGGTGCCTCAAGCTTTCGGGGCTATCTGCATGGGTTTCACTGTTGAGCGTTGTAAATGCACCGTAATAGCTTTAGACGATGCAATAAGCTTGCCGCCTCTAACTACTTGAATAACCAATGAGTGTGAGCCTCGGTCGATATTCTTTAACTGCCAATTCGGGCTAGTTGTCGCTGCTCCATATTTTTCGCCATTGAGGGTTAATTGTAGCTGCTCTCCTGCTATCAGATGACGGCTTAGCACTGCTTGTACAGCTATTGCACCATTATTGCTCCTTAGCGCTTCACCGTTACTAGGGGCGGTGATGGTGACGGACAAGGGTTTAGTCTCAGCAGCTTGAGTCTGAAGTTGTGGCTGTTGCGTTGCTACTTGCTGAGGTGGGTCTAATTGAGGAGGAGCGGGCTGATCAAGGTTGGGTAACTCGACAGCTTGAGCTTGGCTATGATTCGGTGCATCGTCAAAATGCAAGGTGCCGTCTTGGTCGGTCCAAGTGTAGATGGTTTGGCTGTTTGATAGCGTACTAAACAGTAGCGCGATGACGCCCAAGAAGTTCGTGACTTGCATTGTTTACCCTTATATTGCGATGGCAACATACTAGCAGGGGCTCTTTTACTAGGGGCAATAGAAAAGGCTCGCCTGCGAGGCGAGCCTTAAATTCATGCAACACGATCGAATGTTAGCAATGAAAGTCGATTATACAGAGTAGTAAAGTTCGAACTCTAGTGGGTGAGTTGTCATGTTTACTTTCTCTACATCTTCAGATTTCAGACCGATGTATGAATCGATGAAGTCGTCAGAGAATACACCGCCAGCTGTTAGGAACTCACGGTCAGCATCTAGCTCTTCTAGAGCGTCTTTTAGTGAGTAAGCCACTGTTGGGATCTCTGCTGCTTCTTCAGCTGGTAGATCGTAAAGGTCTTTATCCATTGCTTCGCCTGGGTGGATCTTGTTCTTAATGCCGTCAAGACCAGCCATTAGCATTGCTGCGAAACATAGGTATGGGTTAGCCGCTGGGTCACCGAAACGAACTTCGATACGACGTGCTTTCGGGCTTGGTACCACTGGGATACGGATAGAAGCAGAACGGTTACGTGCTGAGTAAGCAAGCATAACAGGTGCTTCGAAGCCTGGTACAAGACGCTTGTACGAGTTAGTTGATGGGTTAGCAAATGCGTTGATTGCGCGAGCGTGCTTGATGATACCACCGATGTAGTACAGAGCCATTTCAGATAGGCCGCCGTACTTGTCACCAGCAAATAGGTTAACGCCATCTTTTGCTAGAGATTGGTGAACGTGCATACCAGAGCCGTTATCACCAACTAGTGGTTTAGGCATGAATGTCGCAGTCTTACCAAACGCGTGAGCAACGTTGTGTACAACATACTTGTAGATTTGGATTTCATCCGCTTTAGTCGTTAGGGTGTTAAAGCGAGTCGCGATTTCGTTCTGACCTGCAGTCGCAACTTCGTGGTGGTGCGCTTCAACAACAAGACCCATCTCTTCCATGATTAGACACATTGCAGAGCGGATGTCTTGTGAAGAGTCAACTGGAGCTACTGGGAAGTAACCACCTTTAACGCCTGGACGGTGACCTTTGTTACCTTCTTCGTAGTCAGAACCTGTGTTCCAAGCTGCTTCCACGTCGTCAATCTTGAAGAAAGAACCAGACATGTCAGTTGCGAACTTAACGTCGTCAAATAGGAAGAACTCTGGCTCAGGACCGATAAGTACAGTGTCAGCAACACCAGTAGAGCGCATGAAGTCTTCAGCGCGCTTAGCGATAGAGCGTGGGTCACGGTCATAACCTTGCATAGTAGCAGGTTCAAGGATGTCACAACGGATGTTTAGCGTTGCATCTTCTGTGAATGGGTCAAGAACCGCTGATGATGCGTCAGGCATCATTACCATGTCTGATTCGTTGATGCCTTTCCAGCCAGCAACAGAAGAACCATCGAACATCTTACCTTCTTCGAAGAAGTCTCCGTCAACTTGGTGAGAAGGTATAGAGATATGCTGCTCTTTACCTTTAGTATCAGTAAAGCGTAGGTCAACAAACTTAACTTCGTTTTCTTGGATCAGCGATAGAACGTTTTCTACTGACATCTTGGATAACCTCCAGTGTTATTAATTCGGTATTAGCGTGATTTGAAATAAATCCAGCATTGATTAATTTCATTTCAATCGTATTAATCGATGCTGATTTTAGTAAAGCCAAAACCGTGCCAAAAAATTATTCCATTAATTTTCAATAAATTAGCGGGCTAAGTGTGAAAGTGGTGCACTGTTTTGCACCAAAATGATCTTTGATTGCACTGCAATGGTGCGCTAATGTGGTTGTGCACCAATAGTAAACAAAATCGCTTCCATTCAGCCGAGTTTTGCCCTTGATGTCAATGAGGATTTCTCCTTACTCGGAGGCAGCTTGCGTTTCATCAATAAATTATCTTCGCAAAACTAGCGAATCAGATCACATATTTCTGGGTTTTTCGCTAGAATCTGGTACATTATGGCCGTTTTTTTAATCAAATAAGTTTGCCGAGATTTTCGGCGAGCTACTTATATCGAGCGAATCAAATCCATGGCTACTCCACAGATTGATAATTTAAGAAATATCGCGATCATCGCGCACGTTGACCACGGTAAAACAACACTGGTTGATAAACTACTACAACAATCAGGTACTTTAGAGTCTCGCGGCGAAGCTGAAGAGCGAGTCATGGACTCAAACGACATCGAAAAAGAGCGTGGTATTACCATTCTTGCTAAGAACACAGCAATTAACTGGAATGATTACCGCATCAACATCGTAGATACTCCGGGACACGCGGACTTCGGTGGTGAAGTTGAGCGTATCATGTCTATGGTTGACTCTGTGCTACTTATCGTTGACGCAGTTGATGGCCCAATGCCACAAACGCGTTTCGTAACGCAGAAAGCATTTGCTCACGGTCTTAAGCCAATCGTTGTAATCAACAAGATTGACCGCCCTGGCGCTCGTCCTGATTGGGTTATGGATCAAGTATTCGACCTATTCGACAACCTAGGTGCAACTGACGAACAGCTAGACTTTAAAGTGGTTTACGCTTCGGCGCTGAACGGCTGGGCTTCTCTAGAAGAAGGCGAAACTGGCGAGAACATGGAACCACTATTCCAAACTATCGTTGACGTTGTTGACGCACCAAATGTTGACCTTGATGGTCCACTGCAGATGCAAGTTTCTCAGCTAGATTACAGCTCTTATGTTGGCGTTATCGGTGTTGCACGTGTAACTCGTGGTAACGTTAAACCGAACCAACAAGTAACGGTTATCGGTGCTGATGGTAAGACTCGTAACGGTAAAGTAGGCACAGTAATGGGCTACCTAGGTCTTGAGCGTCACGAAGTTGCTGAAGCGAATGCGGGTGACATCATCGCGATCACAGGTCTTGGTGAGCTAAAAATCTCTGACACTATCTGTGCACAAAACGCAGTAGAAGCGCTACCTGCACTGTCTGTAGATGAGCCAACAGTAACAATGACGTTCCAAGTAAACACTTCTCCGTTTGCGGGTAAAGAAGGTAAGTTCGTAACGTCACGTAACATCCTTGAGCGTCTAGAAAAAGAATTGGTTCACAACGTAGCACTACGTGTTGAGCAAACAGACGATCCAGATAAATTCCGCGTATCAGGCCGTGGTGAACTTCACTTATCTATCCTGATCGAAAACATGCGACGTGAAGGCTTCGAGCTTGCTGTATCTCGTCCAGAAGTAATCATCAAAGAAGAAGATGGTCAACTAATGGAACCGTTTGAAACAGTAACGATTGACGTTCTTGAAGAGCACCAAGGCGGCATCATGGAAAACATCGGCCTACGTAAAGGTGAGCTGAAAGATATGGCACCAGATGGTAAAGGCCGTGTTCGCATGGACTTCGATATGCCTTCTCGTGGTCTTATCGGTTTCCAAACTGAGTTCATGACGCTAACGTCTGGTTCTGGTCTTCTATACCATACGTTTGATCACTACGGTCCACACAAAGGTGGCCAGATTGGTCAACGTATCAACGGTGTTCTAATTGCGAACGCTGCAGGTAAAGCACTGACTAACGCACTGTTTAACCTTCAAGAACGTGGTCGTCTATTTATCGGTCACGGTGTAGAAGTTTACGAAGGTATGATCATCGGTATTCACAGCCGTGATAACGACCTAACAGTAAACGCACTGAAAGGTAAGCAGCTAACTAACGTTCGTGCATCAGGTACTGATGACGCACAGGTTCTTACTCCGCCAATCAAGCACACGCTTGAGCAAGCTCTAGAGTTCATCGATGAAGACGAACTAGTAGAAGTAACGCCTGAAAGCATCCGTATCCGTAAGAAGTTCCTAACGGAAAGCGATCGTAAGCGTGAAGCGCGTAACGCTAAATAATCTTAGCGAATAGATAAAAAGCCCCGAGTAGCAATGCTGCTCGGGGCTTTTGTTATTTAGGGAGTTATCTTTGTAAGATATCTAGAGCCTGCTCGATAAAGCGAACGCGCTCTTCTAGCGACATGAAAGGTACTTCAACCACCTCAAAGCCGAGTTGTTGATAAACATCGACTAAGGCATTGTGAATGGCTAGAGCGCCCTCAAATGGGTAAGGTCTCACTTCATCTTGAACATAGATGCTGCGCTCGGGGCAACAGAAAAAAGCTTGTCGATGATAGCCTTTGCTTTCAGCCTGGTAGCAAAGTTCTATTTCTAGCCCTGCTTGCTGCAAGTAACCAAAAATATCAGGAATCGCTCGGTCGAGAAACGCCACCTCATGTTGGCTGGCTTGCTGTTTCTGCTCAGTCATAGCCGTAAGGCATAAGCGAGCAAACCCTGGCAGATCAAGCCAAGGTAAGACGCCGTTAGTCAATTGGCTTTGCTCTTCAATCAACTGACGGGAAGATTCAGCAAAGGTCTGATAGCTATTGGCGCTGAGCGCATCGATCAGTGTGGTCTTACCTGCACCTGGCCCGCCAGTGATGATGATAGGTAGCATTGATTTGGCTTACTTTTGATTTAAGCGATCTAAGAACTTATCAGATTCTGCAATCGCCGCGTTCATCTGCTTAATTGCGTATTGAATGTCTTGCTCAAGGTTAGTGAACTCACCTTGCAGTGCGCCAATTGCGCTAGCATTGAGGTTATGCTTCAAGTAGAGCGTATTATCGCGCAAGGTGTTTAATACTGGCGTCATCTTGTCTTCAGCGCGCTTCATCGCTGATAGCATGGTTTTGTATGAACGTTGCGTCTCTTTTAGCTTTTGTTCACTTGCACGGCGTAGTGAGCTACTGGTGTAGAGTTCCAGCTCATCTTGCCACTCGGAAAATAGTGCATCTGAAACATCTTCAATCGCGGCAATACGGTCGCTAACGTCTTGGGCTGCTTTTTCACTATCTTGATACTTGTCGTTAATCTGGTTATAAACCGTTTCAAGTTCACCGCCGTCAAAGTTGGTCAGTGCGGAAAGAGCTTCAAGGGCGCTAGTAAATTCTTGCTGTGCGTCTTGTTGTGACTCTTTGGCGTCCTCAACGCGATCCACCATAATGTCGCGTTTGTGGTAGCCTACTTGTTCCATCGCAGAGTAATAGGCTGATTGACATCCTGTCAGGGTGAAAATAGACAATACAATAGCCAGTAAGTACGGCATGATGGGTTCCTTTCCTTTAGAATTAGAATGTTAGGATGACTGAGTTGATAGGGAGATACAAGTTGAAAATCGAGTCATTGGTCAAACAGAGTCTGCTATTTGGGCGCTATCTATTGAGCCGAATGGGCCATGATAGAGTCAACGTCAATGCTGGCTATCTGGCCTACATCACTTTGCTCTCGATTGTCCCAATGCTGACGGTTTTACTGTCGGTGCTGTCTTCATTCGCCATTTTTGAAAATGCCGGCGATGCAATTCAAGATTTTGTCATTACTCATTTTGTGCCAGCGGCGGGAGATGCGGTAAAAGGGGCGTTGCTCGAGTTTGTATCCAATACTGGCAAAATGAGTGCTGTTGGTGGTGGTTTTCTTTTTGTTGCCGCGCTGATGCTGATCTCCAACATCGATAAAAACCTTAACTATATCTGGCGGGTACAGCAAAAACGCCGCGCGGTATTTTCCTTTTCGATGTATTGGATGGTGTTAACGCTAGGCCCAATTCTAGTTGGTGCGAGTATTGCGGCCACCTCGTATGTTACGTCACTAAAAATCCTCGAAAGCGAAGCGGTGTCAGGGGTTTATAACCTGCTGTTACGCTGGCTACCATTTTTGTTGTCACTGTTTGCCTTTGTCGGGCTATACCTGTTGGTGCCAAATAAAAAGGTGCGCATTTCGCATGCCTTAATTGGTGCGATTGTCGCAGCGCTGCTGTTCGAAGCGAGTAAGAAAGGCTTCGCTGCCTACATTACTCAGTTCCCATCTTATCAATTGATTTACGGTGCCTTAGCGGCGATTCCGATCTTATTTGTCTGGGTCTATCTATGTTGGTTGATTGTGCTGGTGGGGGCTGAAGTCACGGCTGCGCTGGGGGAAAGGGAACAGTGGTGCGAGTGCGAAGAAATGGTACACTCTGCGGAAAGTTTAGAAACACAGCAAGTAGAAGGAAAAGGCAGTGATCGCACTGATTCAGAGAGTAAGTGAAGCAGCAGTTCGTGTAGATGGTGAAGTGGTTGGCGAGATCGACCAAGGTCTACTGGTACTGTTGGGCGTTGAGAAGGACGATGATGAAGCGAAAGCAAAGCGTCTGATGGAACGTGTTACTACTTATCGTGTATTCGGTGATGAAGAAGACAAGATGAACCTCAACGTTAAACAGGTTGAAGGGAAAGTGTTGGTTGTCTCTCAATTCACGCTACCAGCGGATACTAAGAAAGGTACGCGCGCAGGGTTCTCTCGTGGCGCCCATCCGGCGGATGCTGAGCGCTTATATGAGTACTTTGCTGACCGTTGTGCTGAAGTGTTACCAACTCAACGTGGTCGCTTTGCCGCGGATATGAAAGTCTCTTTGGTCAACGATGGCCCCGTGACCTTTTGGTTACAAGTATAATTACAAGGCTAGTAGAGAGGTTTACACCTCTAGAAAAAGGATTTACATGTTTAAGCTGATTACGCCGAAGACAGAAAAACAACTCAACAAGTACTATCACTTCCGTTGGCAAATGCTGAGGGAGCCGTGGCGCATGCCGATCGGCTCAGAGCGTGATGAGTACGATCCGATGGGTCTGCATCGGATGATTGTTGATGGACGCGGCCGACCAATGGCGATAGGTCGCTTATACATTACCCCTGACAGTGAAGGTCAAATCCGTTTTATGGCGGTAAAAGGCAACCGACGCAGTAAGGGTATGGGATCATTAGTGCTTGTTGCGCTCGAGTCGTTAGCTCGTCAAGAAGGTGCTAAGCGCTTGGTGTGTAACGCCCGTGAGGACGCGATTTCATTCTATGAGAAGAATGGTTTTGAGCGTCGCGGTGAATTAACCGATGAACGTGGCCCAGTAAGACACCAGCAGATGGTCAAGCAACTTGACCCAATGGCCAATGTACTGCGCAAACCTGAGTGGTGTACCGAGCTACAAGAGCGTTGGGAGCATCAAATTCCTATCAGTGACAAGATGGGGATTAAGATTAACCAGTATACCGGTTATCAATTTGAGTGCTGTGCACAGCTCAATCCCAACCTAAATCCACATAATACTATGTTTGCCGGCTCTGCTTTCACCCTTGCTACGTTAACGGGTTGGGGGATGACTTGGCTATTGATGAAAGAGCGTAATCTAAGTGGTGACATCGTCTTGGCGGACAGTCAGATTCGTTATCGCCAACCTGTTACCCAAAACCCCGTCGCGTCGACTTCTCTAGATGGCATCAGTGGTGACTTGGATCGCTTAGCGTCAGGGCGTAAAGCGCGAATTGTTATCCATGTGACCATCTACAGTGGTGATCAAGCTGCGGTCGAGTTTATCGGTACCTATATGCTGATCCCAGATTATAAAGTCGTACTCGGTCCTGACTCTGGCTCAGAATCCTGAGTATCTTCTACCTGTGGCGCTTTAGGCTCAGTACGCTTTGGAGTGTCACAGGTTGCTTTAATCACATTTGCCCCATTAATTATATCGGACCAAAGCTGTAAGCAAGGCTGCTCAGATTTGAGTAGCAGAGTCGCAAATTGAGGCTTGGTTAGATCCATTTCCCCAGCGAGTTGGGTTGCCCCTTTGGTAGAGTGAACAGCAATACGCCCACGATCTGCTTTAATTTGAATCTCATCAAGGTCAAGCTTTTGCTTGTAGCTCTGCTCTCCATCGACACTTTTCGCTTCAAGATTTGCTTGGCGTAGGTAGGCGGTGATTTGTCCAGATAAACTGTGTGACAGCATAGAGTAGTCGCCCGACAAACCATTTAACTCAACCTCAACTTCTGCCGCGCCAGAAAGTGCAAAAGGTAGATACTGCTTCAGGTGGTATTGGTCGAGGGGAATACCATCAGCATGAATGGCAAATTGCCAAGGGGCGCTGACACTGCTTCGGTCCCAGGTTCCATTGGCTTCAATATAGCCCTGCTCTAGGGGTATAAAGGCGCGCTCCAAGGTAAACTTATGCTGGTTAGCAAAAGCACTGACATGCGCTTGAGTGGTTAACAGTTTATCAATACTGGCTGAATTGGCGCTAAGTTCTAACCGCCCCTCGAATAAGCCCAATTTATTTTGCTCGATTAGCGTAAGGTCACCTCCTTCTATGGTCAGCCCAGAGACTTGCCAATAAGGCTTATGTTCCACTTGAATCAATTGGGTGTTGTTAACCTCTAGATTGGCTATCGAAAGGCGCTGTAGTGGAGAGAGTATCTCGCGGATAGTAGGAGCTAGCTGCTCAGTATCTTCTAACCATTTCACACCGGTAATCAATAATTGGTCGAGTGCGACCTGCTGCGGGGTCAGCTTACCTTGTAGCTGCACTCGTCCTTGCTTGAAGTCACTGTCGAACTCATCGATGCTAATTTGATCAGGAGTAAAGGTCACTTTGGCGCGTGGAGAAAACACCGCTAAGCTTGGGTGGCGAATACTGTCGGCATTAAAAGAGGCATAACCTTGCTGTTGTTGCCATAGCGGCTTATCGAGCGAGATAGCTTCAATCGAGGCATCGAGATGTTTGAACTGCCACAAACCGTAAGAGAACGAGCTATTGAGAATGTCGAGACTATTGATGTGGTAGATAGGCAAATTGAAGTTAGACAATGTGGTAAGCAAAGGGCTGATTTGCTGCGACTCGGAGAGCGATAGCTTATCAATCGTGACGTTAATCAGTGACCAACCTTGCGGATATTGCTCTGCTTGGCCTGAGATGTTCGCGCCGCGCCAATTGAAGGAGCTGCCAAAGATGGTGCTATCTTGATTCTGGTAGCGCATATCCACTAAGAGATTGTCTAATGCTTCCCCATGCTTGTAGAGCTGCTGCGCGGAGAGTTGAATATCTCCGAAAGGCAGTTGCTGATCTTCAGTTTGCCACTTTGGTTGCTCGATTTGGAGATTGACGCCGCGTGCTGACCAGCGCGGACCACTAATATCGGTCTCTTTTAGTGCTAGCTGGTGGAGGCTCAACTGTGACAGTAGTGCCGATTGGTTATGTTTGAGGTTGAGAGTTGCGCCCTCAATTAAGATTGAGTCAAAGGCGAGCTTACCGTTTTGCCAAGGTTGTTGGCTTAGCCATAAGGTCAGTTTAGGCAACGATGTGCTCGCTTCATCTTGGCCGATAACAATATCTTCAAGGGTTATTTGCAGCGGAGGCGTATAACTCGCTTTGTTGGCTGTCACTTGGTATGGGGTGAGCTGATTAAGCAGCGTATTGACGACTTGTGTAGCGTAGCGCGTCTGCATAACCGTATACAGGCTAAGAGTAGCCAGAGCGATAATGCCGACAATAATCAGCGTGAGCAGCAAGAGTGCTTTCTTCACAGTAACCCACATTCCTATAGTGAACAGTGTTACTAGCTTGGAATACTTTTTCATTACAAGCAACAAAAAGCCCCTCGAAAGAGGGGCTTAGCTAAACATTTACCGTCGATATCACTAATCTAGCTGAGGACCTGCTGCAACCAGTGATTTACCTTCGTCATTGTCAGTGTACTTATCAAAGTTGTTGATAAAGCGGCTTGCGAGATCTTTCGCCTTGCTTTCCCACTGTAGCGGGTCAGTGTAGGTATCACGTGGATCTAAGATGCTAGAGTCAACATCATGCAGCGCCGTTGGTACTTCAAGATTGAAGATAGGAATGTGCTTGGTTTCAGCTTGCTCGATTGAACCATCTAGGATCGCATCGATGATGCCGCGTGTATCTTGGATTGAAATACGTTTACCGCTGCCATTCCAGCCAGTGTTTACTAGGTAAGCTTCTGCACCAGCGGC
This sequence comes from Vibrio hepatarius, assembly GCF_043642085.1. Taxonomy (GTDB): domain Bacteria; phylum Pseudomonadota; class Gammaproteobacteria; order Enterobacterales; family Vibrionaceae; genus Vibrio; species Vibrio hepatarius_C. Next base: position 16,894 of record NZ_JBHZSA010000005.1, read on the forward strand.
TTCCATACGTTTCACCAGTACTTCTGCGTACTTCGTTGGGTGTAGCGTTAAGAACGCTGCGCCAAAACAAGCAGAGAAGGTTGGCGTTGGCTCTGTAATACCACGCTCAGTACCTGCTAGTTTAGCGGTAAAGCCAGATAGGAAGTGGTACTTAGTTTGCTCAGGCGTTAGCTTAGATACCGGTGGTAGAACGCCAAATGCATCAGCAGAAAGGAAGATCACCTTGTTGGCATGCCCAGCCTTTGATACTGGCTTAACGATGTTTTCAATATGCTCGATTGGGTAAGAAACACGGGTGTTTTCAGTTTTTGAACCGTCATCGAAGTCGATTGAACCGTCAGGGCGAACCGTTACGTTCTCTAGTAGTGCATCACGACGAATTGCGTTGTAGATGTCTGGCTCAGCTTCTTTTGACAGCTTGATGGTTTTCGCGTAACAACCGCCTTCAAAGTTGAACACACCGTCGTCATCCCAGCCGTGCTCATCATCGCCGATAAGCTCGCGTTTAGGATCGGTCGATAGCGTAGTCTTACCTGTGCCAGAAAGGCCAAAGAAGATTGCCACATCACCGTTTTCTTTACACTTGTTGGCACTACAGTGCATAGAAGCAATGTCTTTTAGAGGAAGGAAGTAGTTCATCATTGCGAACATGCCTTTCTTCATTTCACCGCCGTACCAAGTGCCGCCAATCAATTGCATGCGTTCAGTAAGGTTAAATACAGTGAAGTTTTCCGAGTTTAGGCCGTGCTCTTCCCATTTCTGGTTAGTACACTTAGCACCGTTCATTACCACGAAGTCAGGTTCGAAAGTGGTTAGCTCTTCTTCGCTTGGGCGAATGAACATGTTTTTCACAAAGTGCGCTTGCCACGCCACTTCAGTGATCACGCGAATGCTAAGACGAGTATCAGGGTTTGCCCCACAGTAACCGTCGATAACAAATACACGTTTACCTGAAAGTTGCTCTGTTACTTGCGCCTTCAGATCATTCCATACAGCTTGGTCGATAGGTTTGTTATCGTTTTTCACTGTATCCGACGTCCACCACATATGTTCTTCAGTGGTTGCGTCTTTAACGATGTATTTATCTTTTGGTGAGCGACCAGTAAAAATACCGGTATCAACTGCGACAGCACCTAGCTCAGTTACGACGCCTTTTTCGTAGCCTTCCAGATCAGCGCGAGTCTCTTCTTCGAACAACATTTCGTAGCTAGGGTTACGAATAACCTCTTTTACGTTATGAAGCCCGTGTTTGGTAAGATCAATTGTTGCAGCCTTAGTATGTTCCATAACGGTCATAGGTGCTCCTTATCGGAATATTTTGTAGGGATTTTGTAATAATTTTTTAATTTTTATCTGCTCACCATGCTAGCAATGGGCCTCTTAGAAAACAGGGATATAGCTCAAAAATTATCCGTAATTTTCTTGGGGTTTTAAGCGACTCATCACATATTGGTACGGTTAGTTTATCGTGTGCGCAAAGCTTTGCGCTAGGGCAAAAGTATTATTATTTGTCTAAAATTAACCGGTTGTTTTATTACGGGGGAGGCTAGGTAATACGGGGCTTTGATCACAAAAAGGCCAGCGTGTGCTGGCCTTTTGAAAGGTAAATTACAGGCTTGCTATGCCATAAAAATTAATGCAGCTTATTTTCGCCTGAAGTTGCGTGTGAAAACAGCTCTTCTACGTCCGCCGAGTTGAACGAATAGTTCGTGCCGCAGTAATCACAATGTAAAGAAATTGAACCAATCTCTGCCAAAATGTCATTTACTTCCGCGCGATCGATAGTCACGATTGCTGCGCCACTACGCTCACGAGAACAGCCACAGAAGAACTCAACAGGTTGAGGATCAAACAGGCGTACTTTTTCTTGGTTGTAGAGACGGTAAAGTAGTTTGCTTGCTTCTAAGCTAAACAGCTCTTCATTTTTAACCGTATTGGTCAGCTGTTCTAGGTGCTCAAAATCATCTGGTGAACCAGTGCCATCAGGAACCACTTGAATCAGCATACCAGCAGCGTGAACTTTGCCTTCGTGCTCACCAGTACGTAGCCATAGGCGAGTTTTAAGCTGTTCAGAGTTAGCGAAGTAGCCCTCTAGAACCTCAGCTAAGTTATCGCCTTCCAGTGCAACGATACCTTGGTAACGTTCGCCTTTCTTAGGATCGATAGTGATTACTAAGTAGCCTTTACCCATCATGTCGTGGATTGTCGCGTCATCGGCGATGTCACCCTCAAAACGAGCAACACCACGAATCTTCTGATCGTGATCGCCATTAATTACCGCGAGAGATACCGGGCCATCACCTTGCAGCTGCATAGTGATCGAACCTTCGAATTTTAATGTCGCGGTTAGTAGAGTTGTTGATACCAATAGCTCACCTAGCAGCTTCTGTAGTGCTGCAGGGTATTCCTTGCTTGAAATAATTTGCTGGTAAGCGTCATCCAACTGTACCAACTCACCACGTACTGAAAGGTCTTCAAATAAGTAGCGATTCAAAACATTGCTTGCCATGTGGCGATTCCTCGTAAATCTGGTAGAGCTTATTGGTGTTTAAATTTAATGATGTCGCGGCGCTGCTTCTTGTCAGGGCGGCGATCTGGGCTCGGGTTATGTGCATGAAGTTTACGCTGCGCTGCGTTTTCTTCGCGTTTGCTTACACTCTCAGCGGTTTCTGAGTAGAGCAGTTGCGCTTCCGGAGCCCCGCGTCGCTGGTCAGAGATTGTTTCAATCACCACGATTTTTTCTTCGTGGCCTTGTCTTAGAGTGATCACTGCACCAAGTTCGACCGCTTTGCTAGGTTTACTGCGCTGGCCATTATAATGGACTTTACCACCATCGACCATGTTTCGAGCGATGGAACGAGTCTTGTAAAAACGCGCTGCCCATAGCCACTTATCGAGTCTTACTGCTTCGGTTTGGGAACCCATTGTGCCTTGTACCCTCTAAGGTAATGAATCTTTGATTCCAAATAGATGCTGTAACAATGGTGATGGATGTAGCATTTTTCAAGCGAGATCAAAAAAAAAGGGCATAGTGAAATTGAGTAAGTGGTGTTTGACGTTTAGCTTGTTTCATAGTCTGATACAATGATCAGCTAAGTTAATTAATAGGTTACCAATACCGACCAGTGTGTTGGAGTGGCCACCGGCCAGCTTAATGGTGTAACGAATGGATCAGACTAACAGTAAGGATAGTGAGTGAAGCAAAACAGTGCCCAAGCACTATATAAGCTCAGCGAATCGTTAAAGGAACCGCACGTTCAGCAGCGCGCTAGCTATACCATTATGATTGCATTACTGGCGATCAGCGCATGGATTATTGGTCAAATGATTTGGCAACCATGGAGCTCTCCTTCGGTATCTCAATGGCGCCCGGTCAACGTGACCCAAAGTAGCAGCGAGTCCGCCGCAGGTATCGATATCTCTGAACTGCAGAACAGTCATTTGTTTGGTGAGCTAAATCAGACCGCGCCTGTCGTGGAGCAACCTAAGCTGCAAGATGCGCCTAAGAGCCGTCTCAATGTAGTCTTGGTTGGTACTGTGACCAGTACTGCTCCAGAAAAAAGCCTAGCGGTGATCGCCAATCGTGGTCGTCAGGCGACTTATGGCATTAATGAGGTGATCGAAGGAACTCGGGCGAAACTAGTTCAAGTTCAGTCTGATCGCGTGATCATTGATAACTCTGGACGCAATGAAACAGTGATGCTGGAAGGCTTGAAGTATAGCAAGCCTGAAGCTACGCCTCAGAGTAAAGCAGAAACAAGCTTGACTCGCAGCCCAGTGCCAGCCGAAGCTTTAGAGAAGATTCGCCAAGAGATTCGTCAAGACAGTTCAAAGATTTTCCAGTACGTGCGTATGTCGCAAATAAAGAAAGATGGCGACGTAGTGGGATATCGCTTGTCACCGGGCAAAGATAAAGCGCTGTTTGAGTCAGTTGGCTTGCAGCAAGGTGATATTGCCGTGTCAATTAACGGCTTAGATTTAAAAGATTCCTCGGTAATGAGTGAAATCTTTAAGAATTTGTCTCAACTAACTGAATTAACGCTGACAGTAGAACGTAATGGTCAGCCGCATGAGATATACATTGAATTATAAGAGTGTCGCACACAGTGGCAGTCGTTCGAGGAGTAAAGTGTGAACCATTGGCTTAAAAAGAGCGTATGGCTTTTAGCAGGAAGCTTATTGACGTCCCCGACTATGGTGGCGGCTAATGACTTTAGTGCCAGCTTTAAAGGCACAGACATTCAAGAGTTCATTAATATCGTTGGTCGTAACCTAGAAAAGACCATCATTGTTGACCCATCCGTGCGCGGTAAAGTCGACGTACGTAGCTACGATATGCTGACGGAAGAGCAGTACTACAGCTTCTTCCTCAATGTATTAGAAGTGTATGGTTTTGCTGTGGTTGAAATGGACAACGGCATTCTCAAAGTTATTAAGTCGAAAGACGCTAAAACTTCAGCGGTACCTGTAGTGGGTGATGGCTCCATAAGTGGTGATGAAGTTGTCACGCGCGTTGTGGCCGTACGTAACGTCTCGGTGCGAGAGCTTTCACCGCTACTGCGACAGCTAAACGACAATGCCGGCGCGGGTAACGTGGTGCACTACGACCCAGCTAACATTATCTTGATTACTGGTCGTGCCGCGGTGGTAAACCGTCTTGCTGACATCATTAAACGTGTCGACCAAGCCGGTGATAAAGAGATTGAAGTGGTCGATCTGAATAATGCCTCAGCGGCGGAAATGGTGCGTATTGTAGAAGCGCTAAATAAAACCACTGATACCAAAAATACTCCGGCTTTTCTTCAGCCTAAATTGGTGGCTGACGATCGAACTAACTCAATTTTGATCTCGGGCGACCCTCAAGTTCGTCAGCGTCTACGTCGATTGATCCAACAATTGGATGTTGAAATGGCAACGAAAGGTAACAACCGCGTGGTTTACCTTAAATATGCCAAAGCAGAAGAGTTAGTCGAAGTTTTAAAAGGGGTTTCGGATAACCTGCAAGCTGAGAAATCAGCCGGTGGCAAAAACTCTAACTCGGCTCAACGTGGCGATGTTGTGATTGCCGCTCACCCGGGTACCAATGCACTCGTTCTAACAGCGCCGCCAGATATTATGAATGCGCTGCAAGATGTGATTGCTCAGCTAGATATTCGCCGCGCGCAAGTGTTGATTGAAGCCTTGATTGTTGAAATGGCAGAAGGCGATGGCGTTAACCTTGGCGTTCAGTGGGGCAACCTAGAAACTGGTGCGATGATTCAGTACAGCAATACCGGAGCGTCGATTGGTCAGGTCATGGTAGGTTTAGAAGAGGCCAAAGATACTACCACTACTAAAGCTGTGTATGATTCTGATGGTAATTTCTTGCGTAATGAGAACACTACTGAAAAAGGCGATTACTCGACGCTCGCGTCAGCATTGGGTAGTGTGAACGGCGCCGCGCTGAGCATTGCGATGGGCGACTGGACAGCATTGATCAGTGCTGTGTCGACTGATTCAAACTCCAATATTCTATCTTCACCAAGTATTACCGTCATGGACAATGGCGAAGCCTCGTTCATTGTTGGTGAAGAAGTGCCGGTGTTAACGGGTTCAACCTCGGGCTCTAACAACGAAAATCCATTCCAGACTGTCGATCGTAAAGAGGTCGGCATCAAGCTGAAAGTGGTACCGCAAATCAACGAAGGCAACTCAGTTCAGCTTAACATTGAGCAGGAAGTGTCTAACGTACTGGGTGCCAATGGTGCCGTCGACGTCCGTTTTGCTAAGCGCCAACTTAATACCTCTGTGATGGTTGAAGATGGTCAGATGATTGTTTTGGGTGGTTTGATTGATGAGCGCGCGCTAGAGAGTGAATCGAAAGTGCCAATTTTGGGTGACATCCCATATTTAGGTCATCTATTTAAGTCGACCAGCACTCAAGTAGAGAAAAAGAATCTGATGGTATTTATCAAGCCAACCATTATTCGTGATGGTATGACGGCAGATGGTATCACTCAGCGCAAATACAACTTCATTCGTGCTGAGCAACTCTACAAGGCAGACCAAGGTCTTAAGTTGATGGATGATGCACATATTCCGGTGCTACCAAAATTTGGTGAGGAAATTCGTCACCCGGTAGAGATTCAAGCTTTCCTTGACCAGATGGATAGCCAGTAATGGATGTAGCAGTTACGCCAGACTTTAAGCGTTTACCATTTAGCTTTGCCAATCGCTTCAAGCTAGTACTTGAACTTGGTGAACATGGCTTAGTGTTGTTCTACGTTGCACCGATTTGCGTCGATGCCTTGCGTGAAGTGAACCGAGTTTGCGCTCAGGCTTTTACGTTGCAAGATATCACTAAAGAGGCATTTGATAGCAAACTGACCGAAGCCTATCAGCGCGACTCTTCAGAGGCTCGTCAACTGATGGAAGACATTGGTGCAGATAGTGATGACTTCTTCTCTTTGGCAGAAGACTTACCACAAGATGAGGATCTGCTTGAGTCGGAAGATGATGCGCCGATCATCAAATTGATTAACGCCATGCTTGGTGAAGCCATCAAAGAGGGTGCGTCGGATATCCATATCGAGACCTTTGAGAAGAGCCTGTCGATTCGCTTCCGAGTTGACGGTGTGCTACGTGATGTCCTGTCGCCAAGTCGCAAGTTGGCGCCGCTGCTGGTATCGCGCGTAAAAGTCATGGCTAAGATGGACATTGCAGAAAAGCGCGTACCACAGGATGGCCGTATCTCATTGCGCATTGGTGGCCGTGCGGTAGATGTGCGTGTTTCGACTATGCCCTCTTCTCATGGCGAGCGTGTGGTAATGCGCCTTCTCGACAAGAACGCGACTCGTCTTGATCTGCACAGCTTGGGTATGACGGAAGTTAACCATAACGCGTTCCGTCAGATGATTCAGCGTCCTCACGGCATTATCTTGGTGACCGGCCCGACCGGCTCGGGTAAATCGACCACCCTATATGCTGGCCTAACTGAAATTAACAGTAACGAGCGCAATATCCTCACAGTTGAAGACCCGATTGAATTCGATATTGATGGTATCGGCCAAACTCAGGTTAACCCTAAGGTAGATATGACCTTTGCCCGTGGCTTGCGCGCAATACTGCGTCAAGACCCTGATGTGGTGATGGTGGGTGAGATCCGAGACTTAGAAACAGCGCAAATCGGTGTTCAAGCCTCTTTGACTGGCCACTTAGTGATGTCGACTCTGCATACCAATACTGCGGTCGGTGCGATTACTCGTCTGCGCGATATGGGTATTGAGCCATTTCTAATTTCCTCTTCTCTGCTAGGTGTGTTGGCGCAGCGACTGGTTCGTACTCTATGTCCAGACTGTAAAGAGCCGCATGAAGCGGACAAAGAGACCAAGAAGTTGTTTGGTCTGAAGAAGAAAGATGAGCTGACTTTGTATCGTGCTTGTGGCTGTGAAGCGTGTAACTTTAAAGGTTACCGCGGTCGTACTGGCATTCATGAATTACTGGTGGTCGATGAAGAAGTGCAAGAGCTGATTCATAGTGAGGCGGGCGAGCAGGCGGTCGAGAAAAGCATTCGCGAGCGTACGCCAAGCATCCGTCAAGATGGCTTAGATAAAGTGCGCCAAGGTGTGACTTCACTTGAAGAAGTGATGCGAGTGACCAAGGAAGGCTAATGGCAGCATTTGAATACAAAGCACTCGATGCACAAGGCAAAAATAAGAAAGGCGTGATTGAGGGCGATAATGCTCGTCAGGTTCGCGCCAGACTTAAAGAACAGGGACTGATTCCTGTTGAGGTGACCGAAACTCGCCAGAAAGCGAAAAAGCAAAGCAGTAGCCCGGCGACGTTTCAGTTTAAACGTGGTTTAAGCACCCCTGATTTAGCGCTAATTACCCGACAGCTATCAACCTTAGTTCAATCAGGTATGCCGCTGGAAGAGTGTTTAAAAGCGGTCTCAGAGCAATCGGAAAAGCCGCGTATTCGTACCATGCTGTTAGCAGTGCGCTCTAAAGTCACAGAAGGCTACACCTTAGCTGACAGCTTGGCGGACTTTCCTCATATTTTCGACGAGCTATTCCGCTCAATGGTTTCAGCGGGGGAAAAGTCTGGTCACCTTGATTCAGTGTTAGAGCGTTTGGCTGATTACGCTGAGAATCGTCAGAAACTGCGCTCTAAATTACAGCAAGCGATGATCTATCCGGTCGTGCTGGTGGTGTTTGCGGTGTGTATTGTTGCCTTCTTATTGGCGGCGGTGGTACCAAAAATCGTTGGTCAGTTTGTCCAAATGGGTCAAGAACTGCCGCAATCGACTCAATTCTTGTTAGCGTCGAGCGAGTTTATTCAAAACTGGGGTATACAGCTGTTAATCGCCATCTTTGTCCTAATTTACTTGGTCAAATTTGCCCTCAGTAAACCTAATATCCGGCTGAGTTGGGATCGTAAAGTTATCTCATTGCCTCTGATTGGCAAGATAGCCCGTGGCCTCAATACCTCGCGATTTGCCCGTACTTTGTCGATTTGTACGTCGAGCGCGATTCCAATTTTGGAAGGAATGCGCGTTGCTGTTGATGTTATGTCGAACCATTACGTCAAACAGCAGGTCTTAGTGGCGACCGACAATGTTCGTGAAGGGGCAAGCTTGCGTCGTGCACTTGAACAAACCAAGCTGTTTCCTCCTATGATGCTGCATATGATCGCCAGCGGTGAGCAGAGTGGTGAACTAGAGGGAATGCTGACGCGCGCAGCAGATAACCAAGATGCAAACTTTGAATCAACGGTCAATATTGCCTTGGGGATATTTACTCCAGCATTGATCGCGCTTATGGCCGGTTTGGTGCTGTTTATTGTAATGGCGACACTGATGCCAATTTTAGAAATGAATAACTTAATGAGTTCATAACCGTTTTAGCCTAGCTAGAGATTTAGTGGAGAGAGAAATGAACAAAAAAATGAAAAAACAGTCAGGCTTTACCCTATTAGAAGTCATGGTCGTAGTGGTTATCTTGGGTATTTTAGCAAGCTTTGTGGTACCTAACTTGCTGGGTAACAAAGAGAAAGCTGATCAACAAAAAGCGATTACCGATATTGTAGCGTTAGAAAATGCGCTTGATATGTACAAGCTAGACAACAGTGTTTACCCATCAACGGATCAGGGTCTAGATGCGTTAGTGAATAAGCCTTCAAGCCCAGAGCCGCGTAACTACCGTGACGGCGGTTATATCAAACGTCTACCTAATGACCCGTGGGGCAATGACTACCAGTACCTAAGCCCAGGTGATAACGGCAGTGTGGACATCTTTACTTTAGGTGCTGATGGCCAAGAAGGTGGTGAAGGTGCCAATACCGATATTGGTAACTGGAACATTCAAGACTTTCAGTAAGCAATAGGGCTTCCTCGATTGAAAATGCGCCATCACTCTGGTTTTACGTTACTTGAGATTTTACTGGTATTAGTACTGGTATCGGTAGCGTCAGTAGCCGTTATCTCAACACTACCGGTTAGTGCCGAAGATGGCGCCAAACAGCAGGCTCAATCACTCTATCATCGGGTTCAGCTTCTGAATGAAGAGGCGATGCTCAGTGGTCGAGATTATGGCCTGCATGTTGACGATAAAAAGTCTGTGTATGAGTTTTTTCAGCTTACATCAGAAGGTTGGCAGCGCTTAGATAACGCGAATATCACCAGCCGGACAGAGTTAGAAGATAACGTAGCCCTGAGCCTAGTGCTGGGCGGTAATGTTTGGGCTAATAAAGATCGTCTGTTTGAGCCTGGTGGCCTATTTGATGAAGAGATGTTTGCCGAATATGAGCAAGAAAAGCGCCTTCCTCCGCCACAAGTATTTATTATGTCCAGTGGCGAAGTGACGCCATTTTCTATTGCTATTTACCCGCAGAATTTGGATGCCGAGAAAGATGCATGGCGGATAGTGGCAAAAGAAAATGGTCAGATTCTTCTACTTGCCCCAGGAGAATCAGATGAGCAGCAATAAACGTGGTTTTACCTTGCTGGAAGTCTTGGTTGCGTTGGCGATCTTCGCCACTGCGGCGATTGCAACGATTCGTTCAGTTAGTCAGCATATTAATACGCTCAACTTTCTTGAAGAGAAAACCTTCGCCGCTATGGTGGCCGACAATCAAATGGCCAAGGTGATGCTATCTAATGGCAAGCTACGCAAGGAAAAAGGTAAAGAAACCTTAGCGGAAAGAGAATGGTTTTGGAGCGTCGAGCCAGTGTCGACCAGCGGTGATATGTTGCAAGCGTTTGATGTGAAGGTGGCGACCAGTGCCAAAGCGTCGCCGATAGTCACGGTAAGAAGTTATGTACCGAAATAAGCGCTCTGGCCAACAAGGCTTCACTTTGATTGAAGTGCTGGTAGCGATTGCTATTTTTGCCAGTTTAAGTGTTGGTGCTTATCAGGTGCTAAATCAAATCCAGCGTAGTAACGAGTTGTCTCTTGAGCGTAGTGAACGATTAAAAACACTGCAGCGCGCATTGGTATTTATGGATAACGATTTTCGTCAAATGGCGCTGCGCCAGTCACGCACTAATGGCGAAGAGAGCTCTGGGCAACTTATCCAATGGCAAGATTACTTACTCGACTCGGATGCAAAAGGCGTGATGTTTACTCGTTTGGGTTGGCATAACCCTCAGCAGCAGTTTCCTCGTGGTGAGGTGAGTAAGGTTGGCTACCGCATCAAAGACGAACAACTGGAGCGAGTCTGGTGGCGCTATGTCGATACACCTGCTGGGCAAGAAGGGGTAGTGATGCCACTGCTGGATGGTGTCGAGTCGTTTGAGATGCGTTTCTACGATGGCAGTCAGTGGAGTGATAACTGGCAGAAGAACTCTCGCCTGCCGCAAGCGGTGACGGTGAGTCTAGAACTGCAAGATTACGGCAAAATCGAACGTATTTATCTGACTACCGGTGGTACGCTTGAAGGTGGTGAGGAGTCAGATAATGATGGTTAAAAAGCAGCGCGGCGTTGCGCTGATCATCATTTTGTTGCTGCTAGCGGTGATGGTTACGATTACCGCCACCATGGCAGACCGCCTATTTGGCCAATTTAAGCGCGCAACCAACCAGATTAATTATCAGCAAGCCTATTGGTATAGCCTAGGTGCTGAAACGCTGGCCAAGGTAGGAATTGAGCAAAGCTATAAAGACTCAGATACGATTAATTTGTCTCAGCCATGGGCACTTGAAGAGCAGACCTATCCACTTGATTTTGGTACTTTGTCCGGTCGTTTAGTTGATAAGCAAGCGTGCTTTAATATCAATGCGTTGGCGGATGTTGAAGTGGTAGCAGGTTCAGATAAGGCCCCTTACTTGGTCGAGGCTTTCCAACATTTACTCGAAGAGCTAGAGGTTGAAAACTACCAAGCCGAAACCATCGCCCAGTCATTGTGGGAGTATGTTGATAGTGATAACTCCGTTAACTCGACCAGTGGTGTCGAAGACAGCTTTTACGAATCGATGTCGCCAGCGTATATGACGGCAAATAGCCTATTGGCAGATGGTTCGGAGCTTAGAGCGATCAATCAAGTCTCCGGCGAGGTGATGGAAAAAGTGCGCCCTTATATCTGTGCGCTGCCAACGTCTGATTTTCGTCTTAATGTGAACACCTTAAAGCCGGATCAAGCGGCGCTATTGGTAGCTCTATTTCACCCTGCGCTCGGCTTAGATCAGGCTAAGCAGGTGCTAGAGAATCGCCCCTTTGATGGATGGGGCAGTATTGATGATTTCTTAGCTGAAAAAGAGTTCTCTTCGGTCAATGAAGAGCAAAAGAAAGACGCAAAAGGTTACCTTGCGGTAACGAGTGTTTATTTTGAATTGGATGCTGAATTGCTAGTCGGCGACTCTCGCATGAGAGTACGTAGCTTGCTGTTTAGCGAGAATAAGGAAACTGCGACGGTAATACGCCGTCGCTTCGGAGGTATCGGTGAACGAGTTTCTGATCGTTCGACTGAGCAATAATACGGCGCAAGCTATTCAATGGATAGTTTGGTCACAATCGCAACAAGAGGTGATTGCTAGCGGTGAGTTATCAGATCGCTCAGTATTGCCTGAATTGGCTAACTATGCCCAAGGTCGTCGCACACTGGTTTTAATCTCGGCGCAAAGCTTAGTGCTGACGGATGTCGAGATTCCTGCCGGTGCGAGTCGTCAGTTCGAATCTATGTTGCCGTATGTATTGGAAGATGATTTAGCCCAAGATGTCGATCAGTTGCATTTCTCAGTGTTAAACAAGGCTCAAGGGCGAGCGCAAGTGTGTGCGATTGACAGGGCTTTCCTTGAGCAATTGCTGAGTGACTTACGCGAGCAAGGCTGTCAGATCCATCAGGTGATGCCTGATGTGTTGGCTCTGCCTGATGTTGAGGGTATTTCAGCGGTAGAACTTGGCGGTCAATGGCTACTTAAAAAGTCACCTTATTCAGGTATGGCGATTGAAAGTGATTGGTTAACGCTGATTGCTCAGTCGGAGTGGGTTAAAAGCGACGAGGCCTTTTTACCGCTTACCGCCTATTCGGCGTTACCTAATCTCGAATTGGCTGAAGATCAGCAGTGGCAAAATGGCGAGCCTAAGCTGGTAATGCAATTGCTCGCAGAGCAGGCGCTGACTAGCAAAATCAACCTTTTGACCGGTGTATTTAAGCCGAAGTCTTCATTTAGTCGTTACTGGAAAACATGGCAAAAAGTCGCGATAGCAGCGGTATTTCTGCTCGCGGTTGTGGTGGTCGATAACGTGCTTAAAATTCAGACTTATGAAGCGAAAGCGGCAGCTTATCGGGCCGAAAGTGAGCGCATTTTCCGCCAGTCTCTACCGGGTAAAAGCAAAATCCCTACGGTGAGTTACCTCAAGCGAGAAATGAACCGAGAAGCCGAGCGTTTATCTGGCGGGGCAGATAGTAGTGCATTGCTGAGTCTAATGGTTAAGCTGCCTCCACTACTGAAACAGGTCCCTGGACTAACTTTGACCAGCTTTAAGTATGATGAAGGGCGCAACGAAGTGCGTTTGCAAGCACAAAGTAAAGACTTCCAGACTTTTGAGAAAGCGGCCGAGTTACTCGGTGGTCGTTTTACTGTTGAGCAAGGGCAGCTCAATCGTTCCGGCGGTAACGTCAATGGCTCGTTTGTTTTAAAACCACTGTAAGGAGTGAGTATGAAAAATCTATTAGCCTCCCTACAGACGTGGTGGCAGAGTATTTCTCAACGCGAGCAGCGCCTTGTGATTGCTTGCACGCTATTAGTTTTAATCGGTGGTCTGTATTGGGGTGTTGTTCAGCCGGTTGTAACCCGAGCGGATAACGCTCAGATGCGTATTCAAAGTGAAAAGCAGTTGCTGGCTTGGGTAACAGATAAAGCCGATGAGATTGCTGTGCTTAAAGGGCAAGGCGGTAAGAGTGCTTCTGGCTTGCCTATCAACCAAGCGGTGTCATCAAGTGTGCAACGTTTTAAGGTTGAATTGATTCGCGTCCAGCCACGTGGTGATGAATTTCAAGTTTGGGTTGCACCTATGCCATTTAATCAGTTTATGAATTGGGTGACCTTCTTACAGGAAAACTACGGTATCGGCGTTGTCTTCCTTGACCTTGATAAAGGCGCTCAAGAAGGCATGGTAGAAATCAATCGACTGCAATTTGGCCGAGGGTAGAAGCGTGAAAAAAATCATTCTATCGGGCCTGTTTCTTGGTGGCGTTTTGTCGACCAGTGCCTTGGTTCATCTGCCAGCTCAATTTGTGGTGCAATACGCTCCGTTACCGAGTCAGCTGAGTTTAGTCGGCGTAGAAGGGACGGTATGGCAAGGCTCAGCTCACCAAGTGACATGGAATGGCCAAAACTACGGTCAATTGAACTGGCAGCTGAGCCCTAGCCAGTTATTGGCGGCTAAGCTTGAGGCTAAAGTTCGCTTTGGGCGCGGCAGTGATATTCAACTCCAAGGGCGCGGTGTGGTCGGCTATGCGTCAAGCGGCCCTTATGCCGAGAATGTCATTGCATCAATGCCAGTGACTTCATTGCTCGAAGTGGCGCCGAGCTTACCCGTACCGCTAGATCTTAATGGTCAAGTTGAGCTGAGTTTGCGTTCTTACGCTTATGCAGCGCCGTTCTGTCAGGCCGCGGAAGGCAGTCTGGTTTGGAATACCGATGTGATTGGTTCGCCACTCGCCGAGTTAGCGACAGGGCCGATCGTTGCGCAGTTCAATTGCCAAGACAGCAAGGTTGAGGTGTCTGCCGGGCAGAGTAGTGATCAGGTTGTGAGTAGCGCGAATGTGACTTTAGAGCCAAACCGGAGCTATGTCGCGACGGCGTGGTTTAAGCCACAAAGTGATTTTCCTAGTGAGTTAACGCAGCAACTGAAGTGGCTGCCGAATCAAGCGGACTCGCAAGGTAAGTTCCCATTTACTTACCGTGGTCGTTTATAAATCGCGGCTGTTAGGCATTGTAAGATAGAGAAAAGGGCAGCTACGAATAGCTGCCCTTTTATTATTTACTGGCTGGGAAGCTGATTTGGACTTTTAATCCACCGCCACTGCGGTTATTGACGATCACTGAGCCATTATGCTGGCTGACGATACGCTTAACGATAGCCAGGCCTAATCCAGTCCCTTCACTGCCTCGAGCAGTATCGCCGCGAGTAAAGGGTTCAAACAGTTTGCCAATCTGGCTCTGCTCAATACCTGGGCCGTTATCTTCGATGCAGACCCACACCAGTTTATTGTCAGCGGTGATGCCAGTGCTGACTTTAATCCAGTCATTACCATAGCGAATCGCATTGGTGACTAGGTTGCTGACTGCGCGCTTAATCGCAATTGGGCTACCAATCGTCTCTTTGAGCGGCTGGTGGAGTTCGGTTTCAATCTGGACTTCATAGCCGCCCTCAGATGACGCCACATCATTGGCAATATCATTCAGATCGACGGGAATGAAAGAGTCTTTGTTTACCGGCTTTAGGTAGTCCATAAACTGACTGATGATTTCATTACACTCTTCGGTATCACTAATGATGCCTTCGGCAAGATAACTGTCTTCCGGCGACATCATCTCTGTTGCTAAGCGAATACGCGTCAGTGGCGTGCGCAAGTCATGACTAATCCCCGCCATCAATAAAGCGCGGTCTTCTTCAAGCGCCTGAATGCCTTTCGACATCTGATTAAATGCGCGAGTAACTGAGCGTATCTCCGAAGGCCCTTTTTCTGGCAGTGGTGGAGGAATCTCGCCTCGGCCAACGCCTTTTGCTGCCTTTTCTAGCGCGATAAGTGGACGGTTTTGCAAACGGATAAACAGCCAACCACCGGCGACAATTAATAGCGCCATGATTAAGCTATTGCGAAATAACGGTGTGAAGTCCTCTTCTTGCAGTTCAGATAGTGGGATACGCAGCAGTGAATCTGGCAACGAATCAATCTGCATCCACAAAACATAGCTGTCACTGCCAAGCATCATACGCACATCAGTCGGTGAACCGAGCTCATGGGTCATCTCTTCGCTCATGAGATCGATTGTCACAGCATGGTAGTACTCATCCGCCATTGGGCTGTCTTTGGCATGAATCGTCACCCCAAGTTGCTCCAATACGCGGCGGCGCAGTGGCGCATCCATTTCTAGCTCATCAGCCATGATATCTGAGTCATCCAGCATCAAGTTGATTTCGTGGCCAAGGATCTTATTGAACTGCTGCAAGCTAGGCATCAGAGCATAGTTGAACACAGCGTAGTAAGAGTAAACCTGACTGGCAATCAGTAGGGTCAGGAAGATAAATATGGATTGAGTAAATGAGCTGCGGATGCGCATAACACCAACCTTGAGCGAGTTACGGTGGTAAAAACAAAGAGTGCGAGACTAGGTCTCGCACTCTATCAATAGTTGTTTATTTTAGGCTTCTTTACCGTCTGGGACAAAGACGTAACCTAAGCCCCATACTGTTTGAATATAGCGAGGTTTGCTTGGGTCAACCTCAAGCATGCGGCGTAAGCGAGAGATTTGCACGTCAATGGAACGCTCCATCGCAGAGTATTCACGGCCACGAGCCATGTTCATTAATTTATCACGCGACATAGGTTCACGAGCATTGGTGACGAGCGCTTTAAGAACGGCAAATTCACCCGATGTCAGTGGCATCGCTTCATCGTCACGGAACATTTCACGCGTGCCTAGGTTTAAGCGGAAGTCACCAAACTCAACTACAGACTCTTCACTGCTTGGTGCGCCAGGCAGTTCAGTTGTCTGGCGGCGCAGTACCGCTTTAATACGAGCCAAAAGCTCTCGCGGGTTAAACGGTTTTGGTAGGTAGTCGTCAGCACCCACTTCAAGACCGACAATACGGTCAATCTCATCACCTTTTGCGGTTAGCATCAGGATAGGAAGAGTGCTGTTTGCGTTACGTAGACGGCGACAAATTGATAGGCCATCTTCACCTGGTAGCATTAAGTCTAATACCATCAAGTGGAAAGTCTCACGCGTTAGCAGGCGGTCCATCTGCTCACTGTTAGCGACACTGCGAACTTGGAATCCTTGTTCAGACAAGTAACGTTCTAGTAGTGCACGAAGTCGTGCATCATCATCGACAACTAAGATTTTGTGATTTTCTTGCATGTAATGGTTCCACCTATTGAATAAGCTCACGCAAACTTTGAGTAATGGAATGTTAACTCAATTGCGCAGCTTAAAATGTAACACTGTTCCAGTTCTATTGGCGCAAAGAATTGTTAACGTTTATTTCCTTTTTAGCTAATGTATATCTGAACTTCAATTTAATAGCGTCAGAAATATGAAAACAAACCTAATTACGCGCGAAGGTTATGATCGACTTAAGAAAGAGCTCGATTTTTTGTGGAGAGAAGACCGCCCCGAAGTCACCAAAAAAGTGACTTGGGCGGCGAGCCTTGGCGATCGCAGCGAAAATGCTGACTATCAGTACAATAAGAAGCGTCTGCGTGAGATCGATCGCCGCGTTCGTTACCTGCGCAAGCGCTTAGAGCAGGTCAAAGTGGTCGATTACTCTCCGCAACAAGAGGGTAAGGTCTTCTTTGGTGCTTGGGTTGAGATTGAAAATGAAGATGGTGATACCAAAGCGTTTCGCATTGTTGGGCCGGACGAAATATATGGCGATGCCAAAGGCTACATCTCGATTGATTCACCAATGGCGCGAGCGTTACTGAAAAAAGAAGTCGATGATGAGTTTAGCGTTAAAACGCCAGAAGGCTTTAAAGAGTGGTTTGTAAACAGTATCCGCTACAGTGAGTAGCGGCGAGGTCACTCATTTAATCGCCAAACAAAAAGTCCCGCACTGAGCGGGACTTTTTGTTGGCTATTTTTCGTAGTCTGGTTTGTCAGTGACGATATAGTTGGTGTCACTGGCGACTACCGCACCATATTTAAGGAAGTTCTTGCCAAGGATCATGCTGTAATGGAATCGGCTGCGGTCTTGCAAATTGACGCGGATTTTCTTTTCCAAATCGCCAAGCGTGACATGCATTTCAACCACTGGACGCACATTGGCTTTCTCACCTTGTTTAGCAGTAATGGTCATCGTATCGACTACTTTGCGGGTGAATTTCTCTTCCATCCCAACATCGTTTTGATAGGTAAAGCTGACCATCTGTTGGCCATCTTTTTTGAACATCTTGATGTTTTGCGCATTGATTGAGCTGACATCGGCGCCCGTATCGAGCTTAACCGGGAAGTTGAGCCCTTCAACGGTCGCGACTTCGATATGACCGGCGGTGAACAGCGGGTAGGCATCCAGTAGGTGATCGGTGCGGGTGTTGATAAGCACGCCATCTTTTGACATTTTCTGGCCAATGACAAAGTAGTCTTCCACTTCGTCCTCATCAAGCACATCAATCGCATATGGCATCTCGATATTCTTGCCATACAGGTTGAACGTGCCAAACACCACTGGTCTTACTGAATCACCGACACGCAGTTTCTTATTGATTGGCTTAGAGAACTGCTGCACATCACCTTGTGCATTGGTGAGGTAATAGGTCACCCAATCTTTGCCTTTTTTCTCAAACATCTCGAAGCTGACCACTTTTAGCAGCGGGGTTTTTACTACTAATGATGGTTCAGCTTTGAGTGGAATACCGTCGAGAACGAGATTCTCTTCTCCTGACACCTGCATCGCTTTGGATTTAGTGTTGAATGTTTTCGGAGAGTTACTCAGTAGCGACTTCTTACTGGTATCAATCATAAAGCGTTTGTTTAGAGTGCCCTTACCAAGGCGAAGCTGAGAGCTGAACTTGCTTCTATCAGTTAGGTAAACCATCCAATATTGGGGTGTCTCACTGTTGGTATTAACCGGGACAAAGACCAACGGCTTTTCGTCCCCGCTCACATTGAGCATTCTTACCAGTGGCTGAGTCAGTTGGCTTTGTTTGCCGTTATCATCTTCGAGGGTAAAAGTAACGCGCTGATTTTTATCATCGATCTTGATGTTGGTGGCATGCAATGAGCTGTAGTTATTTTGCAGTGAATAACTCACCTTCTGCGTTAGCCCACCTATGTCGACACTCTCTTTCTTGCCGATCAGCTGAGCATTTTTTTGCTCTTGAAGGTAGTCATAGCCGGCGAATACCCAAGCATTATCATCGAGATAGGTTTTACCGACCAAAATCGGCGCCGAAAACTGGTTACGATTGGTTAGGTTGACGACAGTATCAACGGTTCTTCCGGCAATGGTGATGGGCATTTTTACCGTTGGACGCAGAATTGGCTTCTCACTGGTTCGGCTGCGAATGGCGCTAACATCTTCAAGATCATCAATAATCTCTATTTTTTCACCTGTATATGGCTGAAAAATAGTGAAGCTGACCTTTACCTGATAGGGAACAAAGGTATTGGCATCCCACACCGCTTTTGTGCCCCCTAGGTCATCGATGATTGCCCACAGTAACTCATCATCTTTTAATTTCTGGAAATCAGGATTCAAGCTGCTGACATGGATATTCTCAGCGTGCATTGAGGTGGTATCAGCGCCGGTATCAATTTTTCCCGCGAACGATATTCCCTCTAATGCGGGAATATCACTGAGGTAGACACTTTCAACGCGGCCAAGGACCAGTTTATCGTCGAGTTGGTAAATTGGGCTTTGGGTGGTGGCAGCAATAGGTTCTGCCCAAGCAATTGAACTCGCCAATAATGAGCTGGCTAAGGCTACCGCCAATGACATTTTATTCATTAAAATTTTCCGCATCAGTCTAAGAGAGAATCTGGGTGTATAGAAAGAGTAGGCAGTTTCTAATCAAGAAGTCTCGGATTTACCTCTAGTTTTGACACAATTTTGACCAATGTCCTACTGAGCGCCGTAATTTATAGGCTAATTTTCTGCGCTGCGTCGAAAGCATTGCAATATCTGATGGTTACCCCAATATATTGAACATACCCAATAGCTTTGAAGCCCACAGAAGCGAAAGCTGAAAACCCACACATAGAATTAAGAGAACACACGGATGAGCCAAGCTATCTGTAATTTGATTGCTCAAGAGTTAAATGTACGCTCAGAGCAAGTCATTGCTGCTGTAAACCTAATTGATGATGGCAATACGGTGCCATTTATTGCTCGTTACCGTAAAGAAGTGACTGGTGGTCTTGACGATACCCAACTGCGTAATCTTGATAGCCGCCTCGCGTACCTACGTGAACTTAATGAGCGTCGTCAAACCATTCTCAAATCCATTCAAGAACAAGGCAAACTGACTTCTGAGCTAGAAGCGGAAATCAATCAGGCTGACAGTAAGACTCGCCTAGAAGATTTATACCTACCTTACAAACCAAAGCGTCGCACTAAAGGCCAAATAGCGATTGAAGCGGGCTTAGAGCCGCTGGCTGACAAGCTGTGGAACGAGCCACAAACCGAGCCAGAAAGCGAAGCTGCAAACTATCTTGATGCTGATAAAGGTATTGCGGATACCAAAGCTGCGTTAGATGGCGCACGTGCTATCGTGATGGAGCGCATTGCAGAAGACGCCAACTTGCTGGAGAAGATTCGCCATCACCTTAATCGTAGCGCTGAGCTAGTTGCTCGCGTTGTCGATGGTAAGCAGCAAGAAGGCGAAAAATTTAAAGATTACTTCGAACACAATGAAGCGATCAGTAAAGTGCCATCTCACCGCGCTTTGGCAATGCTGCGTGGCCGTAACGAAGGCTTCTTAACCTTAGCGATGAATGCTGATCCTGAGCAGGAAGAGGGCGCACGTCAGTCTTACTGTGAGACGATTATCAGCGATCACTACGGCATTTCTCTCAGCAGTGCCCCTGCTGATGGATGGCGCAAGCAGGTTATTAGCTGGGCATGGCGTATCAAGGTTTCTATGCACATGGAAACCGAGCTAATGGGTGCAATGAAAGAGCGCGCTGAAATCGAAGCGATTGAAGTTTTTGCCACTAACCTAAAAGACCTGTTGATGGCAGCACCTGCAGGCCCTCGTGCCACACTTGGCCTCGATCCTGGTCTACGTACGGGTTCAAAAATCGCAGTGGTGGACTCAACCGGTAAGGTGCTGGCGACAGAAACCATCTACCCGCATCCACCGCAGAAACAATATGACAAGTCAGCGCAAATCGTTGATGCCTTGGTGCGTAAGTACAATGTCGATTTGATTGCGATTGGTAACGGTACGGCTTCACGTGAAACGGATAGTTTTGTTGCTGACCTGATTAAACGTGGCAACCTTAAGGTGCAGAAAATCATGGTCAGTGAAGCAGGCGCTTCGGTTTACTCGGCGTCAGAGCTGGCTGCAAAAGAATTCCCTAATCTCGATGTGTCGCTGCGCGGTGCGGTGTCGATAGCACGTCGTCTACAAGACCCATTGGCAGAGCTAGTGAAGATTGACCCGAAATCAATCGGTGTTGGCCAGTATCAGCATGACGTGAGCCAGTCTATGCTCGCTAAACGCCTTGATGCGGTGGTAGAAGACTGTGTAAACGCGGTAGGCGTGGATGTGAATACCGCTTCGCCTGCACTGTTGACTCGTGTCGCTGGTCTTTCAAGTACCATTGCGCAGAACATTGTTGATTATCGTGATGAGAACGGCCGCTTTGAAGCGCGTACCACGCTGAAAAAAGTGGCTCGCTTAGGGCCAAAAGCGTTTGAACAGTGTGCTGGTTTCCTACGCATTATGGATGGCAAAAACCCGCTAGATGCGTCATCGGTTCACCCGGAAGCTTACCCAGTCGTGAAGGCTATCGCAGAGAAGAACCATAAAGATGTCAAAGCCTTGATTGGTGATACTCAATTCTTGCGTGGCCTGCATGCTGTGGACTACACCGATGAGAGTTTCGGTGTGCCTACGGTAACCGACATCATTAAAGAGTTGGATAAGCCGGGCCGTGACCCTCGCCCTGAATTTAAGACAGCAACCTTTGCTGATGGGGTGAATTCTGTATCAGATCTTGAACCGGGCATGGTATTGGAAGGTGTGGTATCGAACGTGGCGAACTTTGGTGCGTTCGTTGATATCGGTGTTCACCAAGATGGTCTAGTGCATATTTCTGCTCTGACCGACCGCTACGTTTCTGACCCGCGTGAAGTGGTTAAAGCGGGTGATATCGTCAAAGTGAAAGTGATGGAAGTGGACGTGCAGCGTAAACGTATCGGCCTGTCGATGCGCTTAAACGATGAACCGGGACAAGATAACCGTTCTCAGCGCTCAAGTGCACCACATGGCCAGCAGCGTCAGCCGCAAAGCAATCAGCGTCGCCGCGAAGAATCGAATGGTAACAGCGCAATGGGCGGAGCATTTGCCGCCGCATTTGCTAAAGCTAAGCGTTAATCGTTCTTAGCCCAATGAAAAGACAAATCCCCGCAGTAGTGATACTGGCGGGGATTTTTTTGGGTATTACCTTATCGAGCTAATGCAAGATAAGGTACTACAACACCGCAATTACATCAGATGGAGTGTTGGGCACAACGGCATGTCCGTAATGAAACTTTATCACCGTCCTGCGTTTGGCCATCATTCCTTCTGATATCGCCGCATCGATTATGCGCCTCGGCAAGCGAAAGCGCATAGCATAGCCTTTACCTTGATGTTCGCTGTAACTATCGAGTGAAAGCAGTTTAAAAAGCCGTTCGATGGTATCTTCGGCCTGATAGTGAGAAGCGGCAACGACATCCTCCACATCATCCGTCTCATAGCTCGGGTGCTCTGAGGGATCCCATGAAGATTGTTTGCGCCGCTTATCGTCTGCTGTCACTTTTCGTTCGGCGTTGCTCTTGGCTAATGCAATGGTTGGAGCAATTGGCTCACGGACTTTATTATCGCGTGCCGCTTGTTCCGTTTGCACATTAACCGATGGGGCGATCAGTGGAACGCTTACGTTCGTAGGTGATACGAGCATTGTTTGTCTCCTCACGCCCAACCGTTGGAGCGAACACTCCGTCGGTTAGTATATTTATCGACCAGTAGTGACAAATATTTAGCGTCAGCGACAATTATTTGAATGTGCCTAATAGAAACAAACGCTTAGGCTACAAATTGGCGCACCTTGTGACAAAACTCGTCAAACTCGGTCATAAACGGCGCGTGGGAAGAGGCACTAAAGGTATGACTTTCACTCGTTGGTAGCAGGGTGTCGACATCACTGGCAACTTTAACTGGCACCAAACCATCAAGTCGGCCATAGAGTCGCAGTGTTGGAGTGGTTAAGCGCTCCAACTCCGCGCGATAGTCGATATCGGCAAGAAGCTTAAGCCCAGCTAACAATGAATCTGGGTTAGGCGCGGGGCGAGAAAGCACGGCTTTTTTGAGCTGTTTAACATCTTGCCTTGCTGAAGGGCTACCCATCGCTTGCAGAGCCATAAAACGCTCGACCGTCAGTTGAAAATCTTCAACCAATTGCTCGGTAAAGTTGCTGAGTACCTCTGGCTTGATTCCGCGCCAACGCTTTTCGGCGGCAAACTTTGGTGAGCTCGCTACCGTAATCAGCTTTTGCACTCGCTCGGGGTGATGGAGTGCGATATGAGTTGCCAGTAAGCCGCCCAATGACCAACCAAGCCAAACTGCTTGTTGTGGTGCATCTGCTAAAACCTGACTTGCTAACTGTTCCATATTGGTGAAACAAGATTGATGGCTATGACCAAAACCAGGGAGATCAACCACGTGCACGCAATAGTATTGGCTAAGAACATCGACAGCCTGTTGCCATACTGCACCATTCATTCCCCAACCATGGAGTAGGACGATATCGTCACCGCTGCCTGCTGTGTGCCAAAATAAAGGTTGTGAGTTGCTCTCGCTATGTACCACTTTTTCCATCCTTAAGCGTCAATTTTGATCGTCACAATGGGCTTTTCCATTGCTGAGATTTTGCTCATGTTACCGCAAAGAGTGATCAAATACATCGCCGACCTGTTGCCACTCAATTGTGAGTTATGCGGCTTAGAGTTAGACCAGCAGCACAATGGATTTTGTTTTGCTTGTCGCGATACCTTTTTACCGACACCGCGCTGCCAGCGTTGCGGCTTGCCTTGTGTGACTGAAACGCCTGTGTGCGGTGAGTGCTTGGTTTCGCCTCCACCTTGGCGTCGACTTTACTGCGTTGGCGATTATCAACAGCCCTTATCAACCTATGTACATCACTTGAAGTATGAGGGTCAGTTCTGGCACACCCGTAAACTGGTGGATTTGCTGATTCCAAATATAGATATCCCTGCTGAAGTGATAACGTCTGTGCCGTTGCATTGGCGTCGCCAGTGGCGTCGAGGCTTTAATCAGAGTGAGTTATTGGCCGCCTCGCTGGCGAAGCAGTTGGGGTGTAAATATCGGCCTTTGTTTCGCCGTACCCGTGCGACTAAACAGCAAAAAGGACTGAGTCGACGCGAAAGGCAGGTCAACTTGAACGGGGCGTTCAAGCTGCTCAAAGAGGAAAATTCTTATCGCCATGTCGCAATTGTTGATGATGTTGTGACAACAGGCAGTACGGTGCAGCATTTATGCAAATTACTGCTTGATAGTGGCGTCAAAAGTGTCGATATTTACTGCGTTTGCCGTACTCCTGACGTAGTAACTTAGCTGAATTTGATCAAAACGCTAGACCTCTAAATTTTCAGGAGTAAAATGGACAACAAATAGCCTACAAAATTACTCAGGTATTCGTCGTGTCAAATTCTATTACTATTACAGAAAACGCCCAATCTCATTTTGCTAACCTATTGGGTCAGCAACCAGAAGGCACTAACATTCGCGTATTCGTGGTAAACCCAGGCACTCAAAATGCAGAGTGTGGTGTATCTTACTGCCCAACTGAAGCGGTAGAATCTACGGATACAGAACTTAAGTTTGAAGGTTTTTCAGCATTTATTGATGAACTAAGCTTACCTTTCCTTGAAGACGCAGAGATTGACTTTGTGACGGATAAGATGGGCTCTCAACTTACCCTTAAAGCGCCAAACGCGAAAATGCGTAAAGTCTCTGATGATGCACCTTTGGTTGAGCGCGTAGAGTACGTAATTCAAACTCAGGTGAACCCTCAGCTTGCAGGTCATGGTGGCCACGTAAACCTAGTTGAAATCACTGAGCAAGGCGTCGCTATCGTAGCCTTTGGTGGTGGTTGTAACGGTTGTTCAATGGTTGATGTGACTCTTAAAGAAGGCATCGAGAAAGAACTTCTACAACAGTTCGAAGGTGAGCTATCTGCGGTACGTGACGCGACTGAACACGATCGCGGTGAGCACTCTTACTACTAAGACATTGCTCTAAATTGAATAAAATCGAGAGGGTTGGCAGCGATGCCGGCCCTTTTTTGTTTTCAAACTTATAAAATTTCTCATATATTAGGAACTTCAATCTTCGTAGAGGAGCAGGCTCGTGGCTAAACGTACTCCACCAGAAATTCTAGATAAACAAACAGTTGCACAATCGCGACTGTTCGCGATTGAAGCGCTGGATCTGCGTTTTAGCAATGGTGAGGAACGAACCTATGAGCGCATGAAGCCAAGCGGCCGTAATGCGGTGATGATGGTACCGATCACAGCTCAAGGCGATATTCTGTTAGTCCGTGAATATGCGGCGGGCACGGAGCGCTATGAATTAGGTTTTCCTAAAGGGTTGATTGACCCGGGGGAGACGCCGGAGCAGGCTGCAGTGCGAGAGTTGAAAGAAGAAATAGGTCAAGGTTCGAATAAGCTGACACCGCTAAAAGAAGTGGTTTTAGCGCCTTCTTATTTCTCGAGTAAAATGACCCTATTCATCGCCGAAGATCTATACTCAGAAAAACTAGAAGGTGATGAACCTGAACCATTAGATGTGGTTCGTTGGCCGTTGGCGCAAGCTGAAGAACTGCTGACGCACCTCGATTTTAGTGAAGCGCGCAGTATTACCGCGCTATTACTCGCTCTACGCATTTTAAAATAATAATTATCGACCTTGCCTTGAGCAAAGGGGTTTACGCGAGAGCGCAAAGGAATTTTTATGCCAATAACAGAAGACTTGTCTCACCATTTACCGTCCGTGATTGAAATTGCTCGCAGTGCAGGGCAGCTTATTCTCGATATTTACGAGAAAAAAGAGTACGAAGAATTTACCAAAAGTGATGAAACCCCAGTCACCAGCGCTGATATTGCGGCACATAAACTGATTACTGAGAAGCTATCGGATTTGACGCCGGATATTCCTGTACTGTCGGAAGAAGCTGCGGACATTAGTTTAGACAAACGTTCGCAGTGGGATCGCTACTGGTTAGTTGATCCGCTTGATGGAACCCAAGAGTTTATTGCCCGCAGTGGGGATTTCGCCACTATCATTGCTCTGATTGAGAATAACAAGCCGGTGATGGGGGTGGTTTATGGTCCTGTTTCGGGAGTGACCTACTATGCGTATCACGGCAAAGGCGCTTGGAAAATTCCAGACCTAAGCGAAAGTGTTCGTATCAAAACCCATCAACATGATGGCCCTAAGAGCCCGATAGCGATGGCCATCAGCCGTCGCCAAGATATCAATCGTATCACCGGCCGCATGAGCAGCGCATGGAACTACGACTTAGTACCGCTTGGCTCTGCTGCATTGAAAGCATGTCTGGTTGCCGAAGGGGCGGTCGATTGTTACTTACGTCTAGGACCGACGGGTGAATGGGATACCGCTGCGACGCAATGTATTGTTGAAGAAGCGGGCGGACGTATCTTGAGTACTCAACTAGAGCCGCTTTCATACAACGAGCGTGATACGTTGGAAAACCCGAACTTTATTGTATTGGGTGATGAGAGCTTGCCGTGGGATGAGATCCTGCAGGTGAAGGACTAGTTTTCAGTTTCTAGCTGCGAGCTCCGAGATGAGAGCTTGACATAGTGACGGGATACGGTACTTTTCGTCGCTCGTCGCTCGTCGCTCGTCGCTCGTCGCTCGTCGCTCGTCGCTTAAGCCTTCGAATAGACATCCCTATCACCCAACCAACGGTCAATAATCGCGACCGCATTCTCTGGGTAATTATCATGAATATGGCGAGCGATGCGCTGAACTTCCGGAATTAAGCGCTGATCTCGCACTAAGTCGGCAATCTTAAAATCGGCCATGCCCGTTTGTTTCGTTCCCAGTAGTTCACCTGGGCCACGGATCTCTAAATCACGCTGAGCAATCACAAAGCCATCATTACTCTCACGCAGCACACCTAAGCGTTTTTGCGCCGTTTTAGATAGCGGTGAGTGATAGAGCAATACACAGTGACTAGCAACACTGCCTCGGCCAACGCGGCCACGTAGTTGGTGCAGTTGAGCCAAACCTAGGCGCTCGGGGTTTTCAATGATCATCAAGCTTGAGTTTGGCACATCTACACCGACTTCAATCACGGTTGTCGCAACCAGCAGGTGCAGCTTGTTGTCTTTGAAGTCCTGCATGACTGCTTGTTTCTCGGCTGGCTTCATTCGGCCATGAACTAAACCAATTTTCACATCGGGTAGTTTTCGCTGTAGCTCTTCTGCAGTATCGGCAGCAGCTTGCGCTTCGAGTACTTCAGACTCATCAATTAAGGTGCACACCCAGTAAGCTTGTTTGCCCTCGTTAAGGCAAGCGTTGCGTACTCGCTCGACAATATCCTCGCGCTTAGTATCAGGAATAGCCACGGTTTGAATCGGCGTTCTTCCCGGTGGTAGCTCATCAATTACCGAAGTTTCAAGGTCAGCATAGGCGGTCATCGCTAGAGTGCGTGGAATCGGTGTTGCTGTCATGATTAGCTGATGTGGGTAAGCACCTTGCTTTTCACCTTTCTCACGCAGCTCTAAGCGCTGGTGGACACCAAAGCGGTGCTGCTCATCGATAATCACTAATGCTAAGTGGTGGAACTCTACATGCTCTTGGAACAGGGCGTGGGTACCGACCACCATTTGTGCTTCACCACTGGCGATCTTAGCTAATTCGGTTTCTTTGGCTTTGCCTTTGAGCTTGCCCGCTAACCAACCGACTTTGATGCCCATTGGTTCTAGCCAGTGAGCAAAGTTGATAGCATGCTGCTCAGCCAGCAGTTCTGTTGGTGCCATCAAAGCAACTTGGTAGCCATGCTCAAGCGCACGTAAGGCCGCCAGTGCAGCAACTAAGGTTTTACCTGAACCAACATCACCTTGAACTAAGCGCATCATCGGGTGAGGTTTCTCTAAGTCTTGCTCGATTTCTTGTACCACCCGCGCTTGCGCGTTAGTGGGTGAAAACGGCAGTTGGCTCAGTAGCTGCTGTTTGAGGTTATCGCGCCTTGCTAAAGGCAGCGCAGCATCTTGCTGGCCTTTACTACGAACCGAGAGCATGGATAAGTTTTGTGCGAGTAACTCTTCCATAATCAGGCGTATTTGCGCAGGGTGCTTACCTTCATCAAACTGCTCTAAGTCGATGTTTGGTGGTGGGCGATGAATGGTATGCAGCGCTTGAGCAAGCGTCGTTTGCTGATCGTAAAGCCCACTTGGCAGCAGCTCTTGTACAGCGGCTTTATCGAGTAATTCTAGTGCTTGGTCGGTTAGGTTACGCAGCGTCACTTGGCGCAGCCCATCCGTGGTTGGATAAACTGGGGTTAATGTCTGTTCGACATCGGCTTTTTGGTTCGGAGCATAGAATTTATAGTCAGGATGGACGATTTCTAAGCCGTAGCCACCACGTTTAATTTCACCATAAGCATGTACGGTTTTACCTTCAGCAAAGTTGTTTTTCATCCCTGCGGTGAAGTTGAAAAAGCGCAGTGTGATGGTGCCATTACCATCGCTGATTTTCACCGCCAGCATTTTGCGCTTGCCAAATAGAGTATCAACACTCATCACCTTGCCTTGCACTGCGGCCCATAGTCCGGCGTGCAGTTTGGCGATTGGATAGATGCGAGTGCGGTCTTCATAGCGAAGAGGTAGGTGAAACAGTAAATCTTGAGCGGTAATAAGCCCGACTTTCGCTAGTTTCTCGGCCACTTTGGCGCCGACGCCGGTCAACGACGTTAAAGGAATAGCAGAGAGTAGCTGGGACATAAAAAAGCTCGATAAGTCATTCTATAAGTTAGTAATAGTTAACCATCGGGCTGTGTTTTTGTACAGGACAAATTGAGGGGGAGCTAGGCTGTTGAGGTATATTTCATATGGGGAGAAGGGAGAATCTGTCATTCCATAGACTGACGAAGGAAGGAGTAGGGAATCTCTCAAGTCATTGACTAACAAGAAGAGATCCCCAACTCGTTCGTCCCTCACTCTTGAGTGATGACGGACGATAGAAAAGAAAAAAACTATTTCTTCTGCATTTCTGCCCACCAAGCATCGTCTGCAACGATCTGGCCTTGGTCATCAAGTGGTGGGTAAGCCAGTCCTTTACGCTTAGCTACTTTCGCGAGCACCGGGTGGCCACGTTCAAACAGTAGGCGGTGAATCGTTTCTTCTGGTACTGAGCTGACTTCGTTATCGTACATGCCTGCCGCTTCACGTTGACGCTGCGCTTCATACAGAATAACCGCACTGGCTACCGATACGTTGAGTGATTGAACCATACCAACCATAGGTACGATTATGTCTTGATCGGCTAGCTGTTTAGCTTTTTCCGAAGCGCCGACTTTTTCGCTGCCTAGAATGATTGCGGTTGGCTTGGTGTAGTCAATTTCACGAAAGTCGACTGCAGTATCAGACAGGTTAGTCACCAATACCTGCATACCTTGCGCTTTTAGCTCAGTGATCGCCTCTTCAATGCTGTCGTGGGTATCCACATCGACCCAGTTACGCGCGCCTGCCGAAGTGTGGCTTAGGGTACGCATCTCATTTGGCCATACCGCATGAATCTTATGGATGCCAGTTGCATCAGCGGTACGAATCACAGCTGACACATTGTTTGGCTTATGGACTTCTTCAAGGCACAGCGTCAGGTCTGCTTGACGCGCTTTAAGCACTTGTTGGATTCGGTTGTAACGTTCTAAATTCATAACTCTTTCTTACTTACAAAAATGTCCCTGAAACCTGAGGCTTCAAGGACATTTAGATTCAACGATTCAGTCGATTAGTTCTTGCGACGGCGTACTTTGAGCGTATGTGGCATTGCCTTAATCTTGCGCATAATACCCGCAAGGTGAACACGATCTTTGGTCGTGAGCAGTACTGTCACTGTGTATAGGCGACCATCACGCTCTTCGGTTGAAAGGCCGTGAATGTTTGAGCCTGTCTTAGAGATTACATTGGTTAGTTCTGCTAGCGCACCTTGACGGTTTTGTACGTCAACGGTCACTTCAGTAATGAACTCTTTATCGTAATCTTCTGACCACTCAACTGCCATGTACTTATCTGGTTCTTTTTGGTAACCACGTACGTTCGGACACATCTCGCGGTGAACCACTAAGCCGCGGCCTGGTGATACGTGAGCAATAATGTGATCGTCTGGAATCGGGTGACAACAGTTGGCAAACGTCAGCAAGATACCTTCCGCACCACGGATAGGCAGTTTCTTCTTGTTGCTGTCGGTTTCGCTTGAGCCTTCCACTTCGGTTAGCTCATCAGCATCACCTAATAGGCGGCGAGCAATGACGATACTCATCAGTTCACCTAGGCCGATATCAGCCAGCAGGTCATCAATCGAGTCGATCTTAAGATCGCTTAATACATGATTGATGTTTTCTTCACTGATGTCAGAAAGTGACAATTCACCCAGTGCATGATTGAGCAAGCGGCGACCTAGTGTAATTGACTCTTCGCGGCGCATGGTTTTCAGAACCTGACGGATCTTAGTACGAGCACGTGAAGTCACGACATAGTTGAGCCATGCTGCATTCGGGCGTGCACCCGGCGCACTGATGATCTCAATGGTTTGGCCGTTCTTGAGTGATTTACTTAGCGGGTAAGGGTTGCGATCAACGCGCGCACCGACACAGGTATTACCGACATCGGTATGTACTGCATAAGCAAAGTCTACAGCGGTTGCCCCTACTGGTAGCTCAACAATACGGCCTTTTGGCGTGAAGACGTAAATCTCATCTGGGAACAGATCAGATTTAACGTTCTCGATAAACTCAAATGAGTTGCCTGCGCTTTGCTGTAGCTCAAGTAGGCTTTGCATCCAGCGCTGTGCTTTCACCTGAGCGGTGGTGCCAGTGCGCTCGCCAGTACCTTTATACGACCAGTGAGCAGCGACACCTTTGTCCGCCATTTGATCCATATCTTCAGTACGGATCTGAACTTCAACAGGGACACCATGAGGGCCGACCATTGAAGTGTGAATAGATTGATAGCCGTTCGCTTTTGGTACCGCAATGTAGTCTTTCATGCGACCTGGACGCGGCTTGTACAAGCTATGCACTTGACCAAGCACTCGGTAACAGGTATCCGCATCTTCAACCACCACGCGGAAAGCGTAGATATCCATGATGGTATGGAAACGCTGCTCTTTGGTCTTCATCTTGT
Source organism: Vibrio hepatarius (assembly GCF_043642085.1). Classification (GTDB taxonomy): domain Bacteria; phylum Pseudomonadota; class Gammaproteobacteria; order Enterobacterales; family Vibrionaceae; genus Vibrio; species Vibrio hepatarius_C. Next base: position 47,704 of record NZ_JBHZSA010000005.1, read on the forward strand.
TGTAGATGGAGAACAGGTTCTTTTCTCGACCAAATACGCGAGCTCTTAGACCCACTTCTTCAAGCCGGCCTTCAATCTCATCATGAATGCGTTGAATCATCTCTTTACGGTTCCCACGCGCTGCTCTAACTACCTCTTTAAGAACGCGGTAGCGGTTCGGGTAGAGCGCTTCAAAACCAAGCTCTTCCAGCTCTGTTTTGATGTTGTGGATACCAAGGCGGTGCGCCAGTGGAGAGTAGATTTCTAACGTCTCGCGGGCAATACGGCGCTTTTTATCTGGGCGTAAAGCACCCAGCGTGCGCATATTGTGAGTACGGTCTGCGAGTTTGATTAGAATAACGCGGATGTCTTGCACCATGGCAAGAACCATCTTACGGAAGTTTTCTGCCTGAGCTTCCTTGCGATCACGAAACTTAAGCTTATCAAGCTTAGAAACGCCATCCACAAGTTCTGCAACCGTATTACCAAATTGAGCTTCGAGCTCTTCTTTGGTCACTTCAGTGTCTTCTATGACATCATGCAGAAGGGCTGCTTGTAGAGTCTCAATATCTAGGCGCATTTCGGCCAAGATGCGAGCTACAGCAACAGGGTGGATGATATAAGGTTCGCCGCTAGAGCGGGTTTGCCCTTCATGGGCGTCTTTCGCTACCACATAAGATTGACGCAGAGCCTCAATTTGAGGCTCTGTTAGGTATTCTTGGGCAACGTCTTTAAGGCTATCGAATAGATACAAACTTTAGGCCCGGAAGATAGTTGTAAAAGAGAGGGCTAATTAACGGCTGTGAGCGATGCTGCTTACAGCTGCTAGTTCAGCGGCTTCTTGCTCTTGCTGCTCTTGACGCTCACGTGCATCAAGGATCTCTTTAGTGATAAGACCTTCTTCGATCTCGCGTAGAGCGATAACCGTTTGCTTATCATTCTCCTCTGGCACTAGTGAATCTTTGCCACCAGTTTGCATTTGACGAGCGCGGCGTGCCGCAATTAGAACTAGGTCGAAACGGTTGCCTACTTTTTCAACAGCGTCTTGAACAGTTACGCGTGCCATGAGAACTCCAAATTAGTTAACTAAAATTTTGAATGACGAGAAATTATACAGGCTGACAGTTCCTAGTGTCTAGGATCTGTTTGCCATTCGACTAATTTACTCAGCTAAAAGCGCGTCGAGCATGCCTTTATATTTAGCAGCTTGCTTGTCTTGCTTCAATCTTTCTGCGCGGATGATGGCCTTAAAGTCCATTAATGCAGTATCGAAATCATCATTGACGATCACGTAGTCGTACTCACTGTAGTGTGAGATTTCAGACTTCGCTTCTGCCATGCGTTTCGCGATAACAGCGTCGCTATCCTGACCACGAGCGTTAAGGCGACGCTCTAGCTCACCGTTTGACGGTGGTAGGATAAATAGGCTTTGTGCTTGCGGCATCTGTTCACGGATTTGACGAGCGCCTTGCCAGTCAATATCTAGGAACACATCAATCCCTTTATCTAGGTTATTTTCAATCCAAACGCGAGAGGTACCGTAGTAGTTGCCGAACACTTCTGCGTACTCTAGGAACTCATTTTTTTCAATCAGCTCTTCGAAGTGCTCTTTCTGTACGAAGTGGTAGTGGACACCATCTTGCTCGCCCGGGCGCATGCCACGAGTAGTGTGAGATACCGACACTTTCATCGCGTAGGTTGGATTTGTTTCTAGCATTGCAGAAATCAGACTAGATTTTCCAGCACCGCTTGGTGCAGATACGATATATAGAGTGCCTTTACCCATAGGGACGATCTCACATTTGGTTTGATAACGGCCAGCAGCAAGGCTGACATATATAAAGATAGCACTGACCGGATTGGCTCACCGAAGTGGTGAAATTTAGGCCAGAAAAATGGAGGCGAAGAGTAGCATAAATCGCCTATTTAGGACAATAAGATTGATTAACTCTGATTATTAGTCAAATTGTCGCTTGGTGTCGTTCACACAAGCATTCAAATTTGACCTCGTCCGAGTACTGTTTTGTGGATTTGATCAAATAATCGTTGAGTTTTTGTTCTACTTCCTTACAATCCGCGCAAACGATTAAATGCTGTATATTTCTAGAGTGATGGTCTAGATGTCTCTACCACTGAGCCTATCTTAGTGACTACAGTTTTTAAGTGCTGAGACTCCAAATATCACCGCTTACAGCATTTCATCTCATTTACCTTCCATCTTAATTGTATAGGTTTCACTGTGAGTCTCGATTCAACGCTAAAGGCGCAAAATCAAGCAGGTCTTTTAGATTCTGTATTTAAAATTACTGAACGCAAAACAACCCTAGGTACTGAGCTATATGCTGGCTTTATCACCTTTTTAGCTATGAGCTACATTCTGGCGGTTAACCCAGCAATCTTGGGTGGTATCCCTGGAATGGATAAAGGCGCAGTGTTTACTGCCACGGCGCTGGCGGCTGCAATTGCAACCTTTATTATGGGTGTGTGGGGTAACTACCCTGTGATGCTTGCACCTGGGATGAGCATGAATGGCTTCTTTAAAGGAATGCTATTGAGCGGTTCAGTGGCTTTGCTTTGGAATGAAGCGCTGTTTGGTATCTTCCTTTCCGGCGTTGTCTATTTGTTGCTTTCGTTAACTAACATCCGCAAATCGTTGATTGAATCGATTCCTGAAGACTTAAAGAATGCCATTACCGTTTCGCTTGGTCTGTTCATCGCTTTCTTAGGCCTTAAGAATGCTGGCATCATCGTCGATAACAAGTTTGTCCTTGTCGGTATGGGTAACATTACTGAACCACAAGTGATCATCGCTTACATCAGTATCTTTATCGCGCTTGGTTGTATGGTGCGTGATATCAAGCTGGCGACCTTTATCTCATTTGTTAGTGCGATTGGCCTAACGCTGATTGCCGATGTGGTGATGGGTACATCCCATGCGCCAATTCCTGAGCAAATCGTAACGGCGCCGCCAAGCATGGCAAGTACCTTCGGTGCGATTTTTGATTTTTCAAGCTTAACCGCAGATAAGATGTTTGATTTGCTGTTTGTGGTAGTGATTTTCCTGATTGTCGATTTCTTTGATGGCATGAGCACCATTGTCGGAGTAGGTCGTGACGCAGGCATCATCGATAAAGACGGTAAAGTGCCAAACGCACGCTCTGCACTGGTTGCGGATGCGGGTGGTACGGTGATTGGTTCGGTGCTAGGTACTACCTCAATTACTGCATTCTCGGAATCAGGTATTGCCTCTTCTCAAGGTGCAAAAACCGGCCTTGCTGCCGTTGTAGTATCTGGCCTATTCCTTGTATCGCTATTCCTTTATCCACTGTTTTCTATCTTCTCGGCGGCAATGGTGGCGCCAGCGATGGTCGTGGTGGGTATCTACATGATTGGTCGTCTAGGTCAGATTAACTGGGATAAGAAAGAGTCTCGCATTGCAGCCTTCTTTACCATCATGTTTACCGTGCTTAGCTTCTCTCCAGCTAATGGTATGGCGATGGGCTTTATCAGCTATGCATTCAGCATGGTTGTGGCAGGTAAGGGCAAACAAGTTCACCCAATTATCTATGCATTGTCTGCGGTATTCCTAGCTTACCTGTTACTACTATAGAAATTGACACTAGAGAGCGGTTATCGACTAAAGAGTGATGACCGCTCGCTTCCTTGTCATACATCTCGTGGTAAACTGGGTGCTCATTAGTTTTTATCACGGATAGGGATTATGCCTTCCAATCTGCCTAAATCTTTCAGCAAGCCGTTTCTTAAAATCTTCCACGCATTAGAGGCTGTGCTGCTGGTTGCGATAACTCTTGCGACCCTGTTTGCGATGGTCGAAGAGTTTGTTCATGTATTTACTGAAAAGCGTGTCCTGCTGACCGACATCCTGCTGATGTTTATCTATCTCGAAGTGCTGGCGATGGTTAAGCAGTTCGTGATGAATGGTAAAATTCCAGTTCGCTACCCTATCTATATTGCCATGATGGCGATCGCTCGTTATATCACCTTAGGGATGAAAGAGTTGGATGCGGTGCTGGTCGTTTGGCTTTCGGTGGCGGCGTTAATTTTGGCGGTAGCGACCATGGTGATTCGAATTGGTCATCATTATTGGCCGTATATTGATAACAGTACCGCTGAGAAAGATGAGTAGGGTTATCTGTGGGGCAGTATGAGGTAAAGAAGTGTAAAGTCTTCTCAAATCATATTGTTATTTTCTGTTTAGCCGATTATCTTTTCAGCAACCCTTTTTGTGATGAGAGTGTGTGATGCAGCTTCGCTATACATCCACAATTTGTTTTTTGCTAAGCGCATTGCTATCCGTTGTGCTGCTGAGTAGTGCAGCTCAGGCGGAAGTCTCATCTCATCATGTTTCTCCTCATCACACCTCTAACTCTGTCGTGCAGAAGATAGAGTTTGGTGGATGTGGTTTAGAATCAGCAACACCAACGACTGAGGTGGGTTGTTGCGACCCCGGTGGTACCTGTTTCGAGAAACAGTGCTGCTCTCATATAAACGTCTCAAACATTGCACTCGTTGAGACGAATGTTCGCTCCTATAGTTTCCCTTTCCGTTATGCGCTCGCAGTAAGCGCTCCTATTAGTTACACCAGTGTAGAGATCCAATCTCTATACCGACCTCCAATAGCCTAATTCTTATTTCTTTGCGATTTATCGCACCACTATGCACACAACTTGCTTGTGTGCCTTTGATATCGGTGTAAGTAGCTAGGCTATTTACGCCATCCTGTGATGGGAATAAGAATATGAAATTTGAAATGATTTATGGCATGAGTATTCGTGCAACTTCTGCTGTTTGCTTATCGGCATTAACCGCGTTCTCTTTGGTGCAAGGAGGTCGTTATGCCGCATAAATATCTAACGACGTTTTTGTTTGTCTCGGTATGCCTTATTTGGGGTACGACTTGGTTAGCTATGGAGGTTGCGGTAGCGACTGTGCCGCCGATTTTTGCTACGGGTCTGAGGTTCTTGATTGCTTCGCCGCTGTTAGTGTTACTGGCGATAAAGCTGAAACAACCGTTGTTGTTCCCGAAAGGAAAGCAATTTTGGATGTTTGTTGTCGCTATCTTCTATTTTGCGATTCCATTTACCTTGATGATTTTTGGTGAGCAGTACATATCATCAGGTTTGGCTTCGATTATTTTTGCCAATATGCCGATTGCGGTGATGGTGACGTCAAGTCTGTTTTTGGGCTTACGTCTGAGTAAGTTACAAATAGCCGGCCTATTGGTTGCGGTATTGAGCTTGGCACTGATCTTAGCGACAGAAATGACATTAGGTGGTGAAGACTACTTACTTGGTTCACTGGCTCTTGGTGGCGCCGTTGCTATTCATTCTGTGATGTATGTGTTTGTGGAAAAGTACTGCCGTAGCACACCTGTTTTGACCTATAACGCCATTCCAAGTTTGATTGCTTCAGTGTGCTTGTTGTTGGCTTCATTGTGGTTAGAGCAGCCACAGATTGGTTCATTTTCAGTAGACTCAATGGCGGCCGTGGTCTACTTGGGAGTGTTCGCAAGTGTCGGCGGTATTGTGGCGTATTTTAAGCTCGGCCAAGTGTCGACGCCGTTTACCGCCTCTATCTGTTTTCTCTTTTTCCCACTGATTGCTTTAAGTCTGTCTAGTTGGGTGGCGGGAAACAGTTTTTCGATGACATCTCTGTTGTTGATGGTGCCACTACTGCTCGGTATTTTGGTGACTAAAGCGGAACCGTCATTCTGGCGTAAGCTTGGTTTTTGGCGCGCAAAACCACAGCCGGTGCTTTGCGCTCAATGTGCGAAACGACTTAGCGTCTAGTTGGGCTGTAGATATAAAAAAGCCCCGCCTTTTATGGCGGGGCTATTATTTCAATTGAACTGATTATTCAATGTTTTGGATCTGCTCACGCATCTGTTCAATCAGAACTTTAAGCTCAACGCCAGACGCCGTGATATCTGTGCTGATTGACTTAGACGCTAGCGTGTTCGATTCACGGTTAAACTCTTGCATCATAAAGTCTAAACGGCGGCCACAAGCGCCCCCTTTCTTCAGGATGTTAGTCGCTTCTTTTACGTGCGAGTCTAGGCGATCGAGTTCTTCCGCTACGTCAGATTTTTGCGCGAGTAGGATCAGCTCTTGTTCTACGCGTGATGAATCTAGCTCAATTTTCGCTTCTTCAAATTTCGAGAACAGACGCTCACGTTGCCACTCTAAAATTTCAGGCATACGCGCACGCACTTTAACCACTTCTTCAGTGATTGCATCTAAGCGCTGAACAATCAGCGCTTTCATGTTTTCACCTTCACGGCCACGTGCTTCAATAAACTCGCTTACTGCTTCATCGAATGCACCTAGCAGGTCTTTGTTTACTGCATCCATATCTTGCTCAGATGTTTCCATTACACCCGGCCAGTTCATTACTTGGAATGGGTTTAGGCGGCTTTCTTCGCCAGTCATCTGCATTACTTGGTTTGCCGCATTGATCACTTGCTGTGCGAGGCTTTCGTTGATGCTTAGCTCGCCTTTCGCGGCTGGGTTAGCTTCAAAGCGCAGTGCACATTCAACTTTACCGCGCGCTAGGCGCTTACGGAAACGCTCACGCAGTACTGGTTCTAGGCCACGGAACTGCTCTGGCAGGCGGAAGTAGGTTTCAAGGTAGCGTTGGTTAACACTACGAATTTCCCATACGGCACTGCCCCAATCGCCTTTCACTTCTTTACGTGCATAGGCTGTCATACTGTAGATCATCGAATTTTCCTGTTTAATCATCTTTGAAAATAACGCGAGGCAATAGTAGCACAAATCTCGGATGGATAGCTTTGTAGAGCAAACTTCGCTATAATCCTGCTCCAACCAAAAACGTCTCCCCCTTCATATAAGGTAGATGCCCATGCGTCCAAACGATCGCAAGGCGGACCAAGTTCGCCCAATCAAAATTACTCGTAACTACACAGCTTATGCAGAAGGTTCTGTATTGGTTGAATTCGGCAATACAAAAGTACTTTGTAATGCGACCGTTGAAGAGAACGTTCCACGCTGGCTAAAAGGTCAGGGTAAAGGCTGGGTAACGGCTGAATACGGCATGCTGCCACGTTCAACACATTCACGTATGCGTCGTGAAGCGGCAAGCGGTAAGCAAGGTGGTCGTACGATGGAAATCCAACGTTTGATTGCTCGTAGCTTACGCGCAGTGGTTGACCTAGAAGCAATGGGCGAAATCATGGTGACGGTAGACTGTGATGTAATCCAAGCGGATGGTGGTACGCGTACTGCGTCTATCTCTGGTGCGAGCGTTGCGATGGCAGATGCATTCCAACACCTAGTTGAAAAGGGCAAGTTAAAAGCGAACCCAATGAAAGGCCACGTAGCTGCTGTTTCTGTGGGCATTCTAGGTGAAGATATTCTGTGTGACCTTGAGTACACAGAAGATTCAGCAGCAGATACCGATATGAACGTGGTAATGACCGAAGATGGTCGCATGATCGAAGTTCAAGGCACGGCAGAGGGCGAACCGTTTACCCACGCTGAGCTGATGAAGTTGCTGGAGTCGGCGACCAAAGGTATTACCGAGATCGTAGCGGCGCAGAAGGCGGCGTTAGAAAATTAATTTTTAGATAGCTCCCACTACGGGGGCTATTTTTTTATCAAAATTTGGCCAAGGCTAAGTTTTGACCTGTTTATAAACCGTCTAGAAAACTAGACCTTTTATTTAGAGAGAAAGTAATGAAAGCATACCAGCGTGAATTTATTGAGTTTGCACTAGAGAAAGAAGTCCTAAAATTTGGCGAGTTTACTTTAAAGTCTGGCCGTAAGAGCCCGTACTTCTTTAACGCTGGTCTTTTCAATACTGGCCGTGACTTAGCGCGTCTAGGTCGTTTCTACGCAGCAGCTCTAGCAGATTCTGGCATTGAGTTCGACGTATTATTTGGCCCTGCGTACAAAGGTATCCCAATCGCGACGACTACAGCGGTTGCTCTAGCCGATCACCACGATGTAGATACGCCTTACTGCTTCAATCGTAAAGAAGCAAAAGATCACGGTGAAGGTGGCAACCTAGTAGGTAGCGCACTGGAAGGTCGTATCATGCTGGTGGATGATGTAATCACAGCAGGTACAGCAATTCGTGAGTCTATGGAAATCATCCAAGCAAACGGCGCTGACCTAGCAGGTGTTTTAGTTGCGATTGATCGCCAAGAGAAAGGTAAAGGTGAGCTGTCTGCTATCCAAGAAGTTGAGCGTGACTTTGGCTGTGCAATCATCTCAATTGTAAGCCTGACTGACCTAGTAACTTTCCTTGAAGAGAAAGGCACTGACGCAGAGCACCTAGAAGCAGTAAAAGCGTACCGCGCTGAGTACGGCATTTAATTAAGCCGAGAGCTTCGAGTCGCTAGTTGCTAAAAGCAGGATAAAGTAAAAGGGTTGACGTTTTCACGTCAACCCTTTTACTTTCGAAACTCGAAACTCGAAACTCGAAACTCTAGTTGTATCGAATACCTTTCTCGACATTTTCATCTTCCATCGTCTTATAGCGCTTATGTAGCCACATCCACTGCTCAGGTGCTCGAAGAATGATCTCTTCTACATACTTGTTCATATAGGCTGCGGCGGCTTTTTCATCTTTATGTGGGTAATCGGCTTCAATAGATTTATCAGCAATGATTTCGTACTTACCCTGCGCATTTCTAAATCCAGAACCAGGGACAATGGCACATTTGCTGGTGTAGGCTAGAATGCTGGTTCCTGTGGTAGTACAAGCGTCTTCTACAGCGAAGAAAGGCACAAACACAGACTTATTTCGGCCATAGTCATGATCAGGGAGATAGAATAAGCGTTCACCATCACGCATCACTCGGATCATCTGTTTAATATCACGACGATAAACCAGTTGATTGCCATTTTGAGAGCGTCCACGATACTGGATAAATTCATAAGCAGGGTTGCTATGTGGACGGTAAACACCATAGCCTTGCAAGCCTAAAACACCAAAAGCTCGAGCAGTAATCTCAAGGTTTAGCGCGTGGACACAGCAAAGCAATACGCCTTTGCCTTCTTGATCGAGACGCTTGAGCTCTTCAACATCTTTAGCCACTAAAATTCGCTTAAAGCGCCATGTCGGCCAAAACCATGTAATACCTGTTTCGATCAGCGCCATACCCGTATTTTTGAAGTTTTCTTCGACCATTTGCTCGCGTTTAGCCTGTTCCATATCAGGAAAGGCGAGTTCTAGGTTGCGACGAGCCACTTTGACCCGCGATTTACCTGCCTTCATGCCTAGTTTGCCAATGCCACGTCCGAGGCGGTAAAGCACCGCATAAGGTAGCAGGTTAACGATAAGGGCCAACAAGCCGAAACCAAACCATACACCCCAATATTTAGGATGGATCAAAGTTAGCGTGAACTTAGGTTTCTCAACGGTCGATTTTTTTTTCATAGCGATTACTTAATTTGTGCGCTTAGTAGAGCCCAGTACTCTTCGAAATTAGCAGTAGGCTGGTATTTAAAGTCGGAACGAACAAAGCGGTTAAGGCTACCTTCAACCTGTCCTAATAACTGGGCAGCTAAGATTTTTTCATCAACAGGGAAAGATTTACCTTCGCGTAGTTTACGTTCACGTAAAATTTGACGAATAGAGGTTTCGATACGCTCAAACAGTTGGTTGATACGTTCGCGTAAACGCTCATTTTCAAACATTAAAGCGTGGCCGGAAAGGATTCGGCTAAGGCCTGGGTTACGCTCTGCAAAAGCTAAGATCAGCTGCAGTACCAATCGAATACGAGTCAGGGTATCTTTCTCTTCATCTAAGATACGGTTAATGCGAGACATTAATGACTCTTCGATGAACTCGATCAATCCTTCAAACATTCGAGCTTTGCTCGGGAAATGGCGATACAGAGCAGCTTCAGAAACACCAACTTGTTTCGCCAGTTTTGCAGTCGTGATGCGAGAAGCGCCTTCATTCGACTCCAGCATTTCCGCTAATGCTTGCAAAATTTCTTCTCGGCGGTTGGATTTTCTTGTTCCGGCCATGAACTGTTTTCCTTCTGTTACCATTCTGAATTAAAAGGCTCCGTTAATCTCGGAGCCAAATAGTATAAGCTCTATTACTTATCGCTGAGGATTACTCAATGAGAGTAATGGCCGTTTAGGCTTCTAGTCGCTCTGCGATAGTAAGGATGATTTGTGATGCAATCTGTTGCTTGGACGCTAGAGTAAGTGATTGCTTACCATCTTTCCAGTACATGGTGATGGCATTGTCGTCACTGTTGAATCCTTGTCCTTCTACTGAGACATCGTTAGCACAAATCATGTCGAGGTTCTTCTTTGCAAGCTTGGTGCGTGCGTAGTGTTCGACGTCTTGAGTCTCTGCTGCAAAGCCAACAGTAAACGGTCTTGATTCGCTAAGCTTAGCTACAGAAGCAACGATATCGGGATTCTTGACCATAGTAATAGTCATTTGGTCACTATCATCGGTCTTTTTGATTTTCTGCTCAGCGATGGTTTGCGGGCGATAATCGGCCACGGCGGCGCAAGCGATAAAGATATCGTGCTTTGTCGCGTTATCCATCACGTTATCAAACATGCTTTGAGCACTATCGACATTAATACGCTCAACGTTAGTTGGGGTTGCCAGTGACACAGGGCCTGAGACCAAAGTAACTTTTGCACCGAGCTGAGTTGCCGCTTGTGCTAATGAGAAGCCCATCTTGCCTGAACTATGGTTCGAGATATAACGCACAGGGTCAATCGCTTCACGGGTTGGACCGGCGGTAATAAGTACTGACTTACCTTGTAGAGGTTTATCACCAAAGAACTGTTCACAGCGCTCAACAAGCTGCATTGGCTCTAACATTCGGCCAGGACCGACATCACCACAAGCTTGTTCACCTGCAGCTGGTCCCCAAATGTGCATGCCTCGACGCTCAAGTGTAGCGATATTCTCTTGAGTCGCGAGATTACGATACATCTGTTGATTCATCGCTGGAGAAACGGCAATAGGGGAGTCTGTTGCTAGAACTAGTGTGGTAAGCAAGTCATTACCCATGCCTGCACTCATTCGCGCGATAAGATCAGCAGTAGCGGGTGCAAGTAATACTAAATCAGCCCACTTCGCCAACTCAATATGCCCCATAGAGGCTTCAGCAGCAGGATCTAATAAACTATCTGATACTGGCCTGCCAGAGACGGCCTGCATGGTTAACGGAGTAATGAACTCTTTTGCAGCCTTAGTCATGACAACCTGAACTTCAGCGCCACGTTCAATAAGGCGGCGTGTCAGTTCGGCACATTTATATGCGGCAATGCCACCACTAATGCCTAAAAGGATCTTTTTGCCAGCGAGTGTTTGCATGATGATCTTCCTTAAAAATTCTGCCCGTAAGATACCATGGCTACTATTTACGTGCCTAGTTTCGGTATCTGAGATATTGAAGTTGAAATATGAGCCAACACGCTAAACGGCCTACTTTGATTGCAATTGGTACTTTGAATGCGCCGAGTTTGCTCGTGTTCTAGTGGTTAACTTTCAGCTGCTCGTGGTTGCTTAAGTACTCTCTTGGTTATCAATTAGTCAGAGAGCCTATAAATGAATGCGCTACCCAAAGAATCCATGCCGCGAGAGAAGTTACTCTCACATGGTCCACATTCGCTCACCGATGCAGAGCTATTAGCTATATTTCTGCGCACCGGAACGCAGGGAATGAACGTACTAGCCTTATCAGACCACCTTATTAAAGAGTTTGGCTCGCTAAGAGCGTTGTTTTCAGCCGATCTTGATGAATTTTGTCATCATAAGGGTTTAGGTGTGGCTAAGTTTGTTCAATTGCAGGCGACATTAGAGATGACTCAGCGCTATTTGGCTGAAACTCTAAAGCGTGGTGAAGCGCTGACGAGCCCAGAACAGACCAAGCTCTATTTATCTGGATTGCTCAGAGATAAGCAGCGCGAAGAGTTTTATGTACTATTTTTAGACAACCAACACCGAGTGATATCTGGCGAGCCACTATTTCAAGGCACGATAGATGCAGCTTCTGTTTATCCTAGAGAGGTAGTGAAGCGCTCATTAGAGCACAATGCGGCAGCTTTAATTCTTGCTCACAATCACCCCTCAGGCGTTGCAGAGCCTAGCCAGAGCGACCGTAGAATTACTCGGCGTATCATAGATGCCTTGGCTTTAGTCGACATTCGAGTTTTAGACCATTTTGTGGTTGGAGATGGTGAAATTGTTTCCTTCGCAGAACGTGGTTGGATTTAAATCACATTTTTAGTTGTGAGTTCGCTGATTTCTGCTACAATCCCCCGACATTTTTTAGCACATAAATCAGCTCTGCCTAAAAAAGATCAGGAAAACCTGTAAAAAGGATCTGTTCGGGTCTTGAGCAATGCTACTCAAGTTAGTATAATGCGCGACCTTTGATAGCCTTGTATGGGTTTCCATAGCGGTATAAGACCTCAAACTTCTAATTTAGAAACTGAGAGGTTCGGCCACCAAGGTTGATATCGAGCTGAAACGATTTTGGAGAAGACATTCATGTCACGAGTATGCCAAGTAACTGGTAAGCGTCCAGTAACGGGTAACAACCGTTCACACGCACGCAATGCTACTAAGCGTCGTTTTCTGCCGAACCTACAAACTCATCGTTTCTGGGTAGAGAGCGAAAAACGTTTTGTTAAACTACGTCTATCTGCTAAAGGTATGCGTATCATCGACAAGAAAGGCATCGATGCTGTTCTTGTTGATATCCGTGCAAACGGCGAAAACGTTTAAGAGGAAATAGACAATGGCAAAGAAAGGCGTACGTGAGAAAATCCGTCTAGTATCTTCTGCAGGTACTGGTCACTTCTACACGACTGATAAGAACAAGCGTAACATGCCAGGCAAATTTGAGATCAAGAAATTTGATCCAGTAGTTCGCCAGCACGTTATGTACAAAGAAGCTAAAATCAAGTAATTGATTCTTCTTTGAACTTCCTTCGGGAAGCGTGAATTGAAACCCAATCATAGCAATATGGTTGGGTTTTTTATTACCTGCAATTTATACTCAGTGTATCTAATTCAAATACTTAAGCGGCGCTAGTGCCTGCCAAGGAAATGATATGCGAGTGTCACCTGCCCGTCGCCGACGTTGGAACAACATCCTGATTCTGGGCATTATTGCCTTTATTGGTTTACTGAATCTGCCAACGTTAATCAAAACCTACTTAATTGATGAGCCAGCGGTTGTCGGTCAACACCCGTATCTACTCAATCCAACTCAAGATCTTCAAGCGCTGCATTTTTCGAATTGGTCACTAGAAAATAACCAAGGCCGTTGGCGAAGCTCTAGTCCTAGTGCGATTCCAGAAGCTGACCTCGTAAAACGCTGGCAAGAGCTGGTTGGTACAGAGGTAAATCAACAAAGCTTTGAAGATTTGAAGCCTCAATTAGGTTCACCTGAAACTATCGAGGTGTGGTATTTCGATCAAGAAGAGCCGCAAAGGATCACTTTTTACCAAACTCCACAGTTTTGGCTGCTGAAAAATTGGCAAGGTAAGTGGATAGCAATCTCGGTCGAACCTCGTTATCTTATGCCTCAATAACCACATCATAGGACCTTGTCATGCCTGAACTACCTGAAGTTGAAGTCAGCCGGATGGGAATTTCTCCGCATTTGATTGGAGAAACCGTCGCCAAACTGACGTTTCGCACTCCAAAGCTGCGTTGGGATATTCCCCAAGAATTAAAGCAGATGGAAGGGCAGGTGATTCGTAACATCTCTCGTCGAGCTAAATACTTGCTGATTGAAACTGATGTTGGCTGTGCAATTGTCCATTTAGGCATGTCTGGTTCACTGAGAGTACTGGATGCTGAAATAGCGCCTGCCAAACATGATCACGTCGATCTCAAGCTTACCAATGGAAAAGTGCTGCGCTACAACGACCCAAGACGTTTTGGCGCTTGGTTGTGGACGGAAGATGGCAATCATACAGCGTTAGGTACAATGGGCCCTGAGCCTTTGACTGATGAATTTAATGCTGACTATATAGCTGAAAAAGCCAAAGGGAAGCGTGTCGCGGTGAAGCAATTCATTATGGATAACAAAGTGGTTGTCGGTGTAGGGAACATCTACGCCAATGAGTCTTTATTTGGCGCCAGAATTCATCCAACTCGCCCAGCAGGCAAGATCACCAGCAAAGAATGGGTGTTACTGGTCAGTGAGATTAAGCAAGTCCTAGATACTGCCATCAAACAGGGTGGTACAACCCTCAAAGATTTTGCTCAAGCCGATGGAAAGCCGGGCTATTTTGCTCAGGAATTGTTAGTATATGGGCGCGCAGGGGCGTCTTGTATAAGGTGTAACGAAGTTATATCAGAACAGAAAATAGGGCAGAGAAACTCATTCTTTTGTGAAAACTGCCAAATATAATACCTTACTAGCAATGAAAACTAACGCAGTACTAAAGATGCTTAAATCGATTTCTAGAACCCTTCTTTATCTCCCTCTTGTGTGGCTAGCGGTTGGGATTATCTGGCTGCCTCAAGGTAGTAAACCTATGGTGGCGATCGTTCTACCTATTGTTCTACTCTATGTTTCAATTCATGGATTTCAAGAGATAAAAAGGAATTTTACAGATAATTATTGGCTTGTAGGTATATGCCTGTCTTCAGTATTTGTAAGCGTATCTTATATTACTCATGGTGCCAGTAGCCAAGAGCTAAGAGGATTATTAATCGCATTGTTTTATTTATCAGTATTGCCTACATCGTTTATCAATCTGAATAAAGCGCAACTGCTTATTTTTTTAGCTTCATTATCTTCATTTATCTTATCTACTTGGTTTTATTTTATCGAACCAACGGATAGGATCTTTTGGCCAAGTAACCCAGTTCCACTGGCAATACACCAAGGGCTAATTTATTTGCTAGCGGCAGCTTTACTTCTTATAAATAGCAGTAATAAAAAAATATGGCTGCTTGTTGCTGCCATGGTGCTAAGTGGTTTTTCAATTTTATTGACAGAATCACGAGGTCCAATACTAGGTATTATATTTTTGAGTTTGTTGTTCGTGGTTGTACTAATATATCAAAAGAAAATTGGTACTAGCTACATTTTGATGATTCTATTGGCTACATTAGCAATAACCTTTATGGCAAAAGATCCGATTGTGTCTCGAGTCTCTGATACTTCGGCTGAAATCGACAAGATTAAACATGGGAACTTGAACTCATCAATTGGCCTTAGAGTTCAAATGTACTTAGCTGGCTTTGACTTGTTTCTTCAGAAGCCTATCTTGGGGCATGGCGAAATTTCTTCAGAATATGCAGCGAAGAATGCTCCTGGATACAGTAGTGAAGCTTATGGGTATATGAAAGGGCACTTTCATAATAATTATATTGATAAGTTAGTTAAATCTGGGGTTGTTGGAGTTATTATTTTAATGTTTTTATTACTTTATCCTCCATATCTCGCAGCTACTCAGTATAAAAGGTATTTTGGAGTATTAGTGCTTCCTTCGGTTTACTTTATGATTATGAGCTTATTTGATAGCCCTTTTAGAAACGGGGACACCACAGTTTTGTACTTGATTGCAATGGGCCTAACTATTCAAATGATTAGCGATAAAAACAATAAATTAGGCGTCAAGGCTTAGCAGTTATGAAAATATTCTATTACTTTAAACACTTCGGCTTGGGGTTGATGCCTTCTTTCTTTTTTATGCGATATAGAAAAGCACTAGAAAGCAGGTATGCAGATAAGAAGGATGATATTCAGATAAGAGTCAGTTACTACTGTAAACTTGATTCAGGCCTACTACCGTCAAGCTTCAAGACTCCTATAAAGTCTTATAAGCGCAAAGGCTATACATCTTACTACTTCGATCTTAAAGAGTTTCTGCACTACTTCCCTAAATCATATCGATTTAACTACTATTTTGGTGATGAAACTCATGTAGAGCCTGTTCCTACCCTTTTCAAAGCTAGGCCAATTGAAGGCGATAACTCCAATTCAGTGCTATTCAAGCTAGATAAACGCAGGCACTTCCGTTTTGTAGAGGATGAACTTAGCTTTACTGACAAAAAAGATGCAGCAGTATTTCGAGGTGCGGTTACTCAGCCACATCGTATTCGATTTATGCAGGAAATGTTTGACCACCCCTTAGTTGATGCTGGTCAGTCAAACAAGTCAGATAAACACCCTGAGTGGCAAAAGCCATTTATGTCTGTTGAAGAGCAGCTTCAATATAAGTTCCTGATTTGTTTAGAAGGAAATGATGTTGCTTCCAATTTAAAGTGGGCAATGTCTTCAAATTCAGTAGTGGTTACACCCAAAATGAAGTTTGAAACTTGGTTTATGGAAGGAACTCTTCAAGCAGGTGTTCATTATATTGAAGTGAAAGATGATTGGTCTGATTTTGAAGAAAAGATTCAGTATTACATCGATAATCCACTAGAAGCTGAAAGAATCGTCAGAAATGCTCATGATTATATCGCTCCATTTAAAGATGAGAAGCTAGAGCAATTAGTATGCATTAAGACATTAGAACGATACTTCGAGCTATCTGGGCAGTTAGAGAAAAAGTAAGCAATGGAAAAAATTCTAATCGTAGGCCCTTCTTGGGTTGGTGATATGGTCATGTCTCAGGGTTTGTATATTGAGCTTAAAAAACAGTATCCCGAATCTCATATCGACGTGCTAGCTCCAGCATGGTGTAAAGCTATCCTTGAGAGAATGCCTGAAGTTGACCAAGCGCTAGAGATGCCGCTTGGTCATGGACAGTTTGATCTCAAAACTCGTTACCAAATGGGTAAGCGATTAAGAAGTTCAAACTACACCCAAGCTTATGTCTTACCTAATTCTGCTAAGTCAGCACTGATTCCATTTTTCGCCAAAATACCTCAACGAGTTGGTTGGAAAGGGGAAATGCGCTTTGGCCTTATCAATGATATTCGCACCAATAAAAAGTCGTTCCAGTATATGCTAGAGCGCTATGTTGCTTTAGCTCATTCAAAATCTGCGATGACAGGCAGTGGGTGCTTAGGTGAGTTGAAAGATTTGCCGTATCCAGCTTTAAGTTTACAGGCAGAAACTCAGCAAGCAGCAATGAAGCAGTTTGAGCTTACTGAAGAGCGTCCGATTCTTGGTTTATGTCCAGGAGCTGAGTTTGGGCCAGCTAAGCGTTGGCCTGAGGGGCACTTTGCTCGCGTGGCTTCAGAGATGATTAGTAAGGGCTACCAAGTCTGGCTATTTGGATCAGCAAAGGATCGTGAAGTGACTTCTGCGATTATAGAACAGGTCGCTTCTGAGAATCAGCAACATTGCTACAACCTAGCGGGTAGTACTTCTTTAGTTCAAGCTGTCGACTTGATTGGTGCATGTAAAACGGTTGTGAGTAATGACTCAGGGCTAATGCATGTCGCCGCTGCGGTTGGCTGTAATGTAGTTGCGGTATATGGTTCAAGCTCTCCGAAATACACCCCACCACTCACTGACAAACTGGCTATTCTAAATACAGATATCGACTGTCGCCCTTGTTTTGAACGTACTTGCCCCAAGCAGCACCTTAAATGCTTACAAGAACTTATGCCAGAGAGGGTTGTTGAGGCAATCACTAAACTCGATGCTTTGGTAGTAGGTTAATGGCTGTATTGGTTCGCTTAGCTTATACCTTGTTACTAGCGTGTGTTAGCCCCTTGCTACTTTGGGGGCTGTATCGTTCAAAACCGAATAAACCCAAGTTCGGGCAGCGATGGAAAGAGCATTTTGGCTTTACACCCGAACTAGATACTCCTAGCAAAGGTGTCATTTGGGTTCATGCTGTTTCTGTCGGGGAGGTACTGGCAAGTAAGGGGCTAGTGAGTTGTTTGGCCGAGCAATACCCGGACAAGCAGCTACTTGTTACTACGACAACCAGTACTGGCGCTGAGCAAGTTTCTAAATTGGGTAATCATGTTTCCCATCGATATATGCCAATCGACTTCTCTTGGTGTGTACGTAAGTTTCTTAACGCTATTAAGCCTGAAGTAATGCTCATTATTGAAACTGAGTTATGGCCTAACACTATACATACTGTCGCTTCGTACAATGTACCTATAGTGCTTGTGAATGGGCGTCTTTCTCAGAAGTCATTTTTAAATTATCGGAAGCTTAGCTTACTGATATCACCAATACTGCAGAAACTGTCGAAAATAATGACCGTTCACGGTGATGATGCTGAGCGCTTTCGACAATTAGGAATCAGTAGTAAAAAGGTTATTGCTACTGGTTCGATAAAGTATGATGTCAAAGCTGACGAAGAGGCATACCACCAAGGCCAAGAGCTAAAGCTTCAATTTGGTGATAACCGCAAGGTCTTGGTTGCAGCAAGCACGCATCTGGGTGAAGACGAACAAATCCTTTCTGCTTTTAAATCTGCAAAATTGGAACATCCAGAATTACTACTTGTACTGGTTCCACGCCATCCTGAGCGTTTTGACTCTGTGGCTGAACTTATAAAAAGTCAGCAGCTGTCTTTGGTTAGGCGAAGTCGCGGAAGTTTAGATAGGTTACCTGAAGGTACAGATGTCTATTTGGGTGATACTATGGGGGAAATGATCAAGTTTCTTGCAGCTAGTGACCTTGTTTTCATGGGGGGGAGCCTTCTCGGAGATAAGGTGGGTGGGCATAACTTTATCGAGCCCGCTACGCTCTCTAAGCTGATTATTACCGGGCCAAGTTATTATAACTTTGCTGATCTTGGTCAGCAGCTTATTGCAGCAGGTGCTCTAGAAGTCGTCGAGGATGAAGAGCAATTATCCAACAAGGTTATTGAGTGCTTATCGTCACCTAAAAAGTTAGAGCTAGGTGGTAGAGTGGCTTTGTCCGTTGTAGAAAAAAACCAAGGTGCGCTTCAGCGTAGTATCGATATTATCAACAGAGTTATAGAGAGTTCTAAGTGATCAAAACATTCATCATTCACGTCAGCAAAGGCTATGAAGAACGACGTAAGCATATTGATACACATCTTCCTTCTCGAGGTATCAATGAGTATGAGTATATGCTTCGAGGTGATATCGATGATCTTAGTGATGCCGTACGTAATGAATTCTTTACTGACTCATTGCGTTTGCCAGAAAAGTCTTGTTTCTATAAACATTATTTAGTTATGAAGCGAGTTGTGGAAGAACGTATTCCGCAAGTGTTGGTTCTTGAAGATGATGCGTTGCTCGTAGATGGGTTCTTAGATAAGTTACGCTCAGTTTTGTTGGAAATTGATGGTAAAAAAAACTACGTAATCAATATTGAGGATGCAGCGAGTGCCGTGCCGATATCAGTAAGAAATAAAGATCAACAACTATATTTATGTAAAACTAACAAGCTGACGGGTGGTCTTGTATACGATTATGATTTTGCTAAAACGTTGGTTTCTTACATTGAGTCAAGCCCAGTTGATGCGCCTATAGATGGCTTTATTGGTAACGAAAATGATAAGTTAGGTTACTCTATATACTGGTGCCAACCACCGCTCGTAGCTCAAGGTAGCAAAAGTGGACTTTTTTCTAGTGAGCTTAATGGGGCTAAATCAGGTGTATATGCGTCGATTAGAAGTGCAGTAAAAGATTTTTATCGACGAGATATTCGAAGTCACTTAAGTCAAAAACAAAAAAGATTGTTTGAGATTCCTGAGGGGAAAAAATGAGAAATGCAATAGTATCTATCGTATATGGTGACGATCTTACATACTATAATGGAGCGAAGTTTAGTCTCATTTCCTTTTTGTCGAATACCCCTAAAGAAAACTGGCCAAAGGTTTTTATTTTGACAGAGAAACCTGAGTTTTTCTCAGATTTACCTTTTACGGTCTACCCCATCTCTCCAGAGCAAAAGGCAGAGTGGACATGTGGTGGCAAGTATCACTTTAGAATTAAAAATCGTGGATTAAGGTATATTATTGATCTTATTCCAAGTGAGGTGGATAAGTTATTGTTCTTTGATGCTGACACTCACTTTAAGTCAAATTCAGTCGAGCTCTTTGAACTGATTGACGATAAGAAGGCTGTTCTCTTCTATCCAGAGACGAACATATATAATGTAAGTACAAAGTCAGAATATGGGAAGCTGAAAGGGAAAAAGATTTCTATTACAGATTGCAGTAATTATGAAGTTTCCCCTTCCTCAACGATGTGGAATTCAGGAGTTATTGGCGTCACAAGGTCGATGATGAACAATGTAGATTATGCCGATGATCTTATTCTAGGTATGATGCATCTAGACTGTCAGGCTCATACTATCGAGCAATTCGCTTTATCTGAAGCTTTGGCGAAAGACTTTGAACTTTCACCAGCAAGAGAGTACGTAAATGATTATTCTACGAGTGGTCAAAAGAACTGGGCTCGTATTGTTCTACAGCAGTTCTTTGATGAAAATGGCGACAAGCCTTTTGAGACACAGGTTCAATTGGCTAAAGAAATAAGCTTTAAAAGGCCATTGTCGGAAGTGATTCGTGGGCATATATACAAGAAGAAAAAAAAGCTGCGTAAGCTTTTTGGCTTAAAAGAAGAGTAAATTGGTAGCATTGTCAAAAGAAAGGTAGTACAAAAAATTCAAGTCCCCTAGGTAACATTTGATTTTCGGTGGGGGCTGGTAAATAGCTACGATTTATTAGATTGAAAGTAGGCTAAACAATGAAAATTTTAGTAACTGGTGGGGCTGGTTTTATTGGCTCTGCTGTTGTTCGTCATATTATTGCAAACACTACGGATAGTATTGTTAACGTAGACTGTTTGACATATGCAGGTAATTTAGAATCGTTAGTATCTATTGAAAACAGCAAACGCTACTCTTTTGAGCAAGTAAACATATGCGATAGAGTAGAACTTGATCGTGTGTTTTCTCTGCATAAGCCTGATGCTGTGATGCACTTAGCTGCAGAATCACATGTTGATCGTTCAATTTCGGGCCCTGCAGCTTTCATTGAAACCAATATCGTTGGGACTTATACCCTATTAGAAGCAGCACGAGCCTATTGGAGTAAGTTAGACAGCCAAAACAAACAAATGTTTCGTTTTCATCATATTTCCACTGATGAGGTCTATGGTGACCTTCCTCATCCTGATGAAGTAGAAGCTGACGCTGACCTACCGATGTTTATGGAAACGACTCCTTATATGCCATCGAGCCCTTACTCAGCGTCAAAAGCTTCTAGTGACCACTTAGTTAGAGCGTGGCTGCGTACTTATGGTTTACCTACAATTGTTACTAACTGCTCAAATAACTATGGGCCATACCACTTCCCTGAAAAGTTGATTCCACTTGTAATCCTTAATGCTTTAGAGGGCAAGGAGTTACCAATATACGGTCAAGGTGATCAAATCCGTGATTGGTTATTTGTAGAAGATCATGCGCGTGCACTATACAAAGTAGTGACCGAAGGCAAAATTGGGGAAACCTATAATATTGGCGGCCACAATGAAAAACAAAACCTTGAAGTGGTACAAACCATTTGTTCTATATTGGATGCTTTAGTGCCTAAGGATGAGCCCTATGCAGAGCAGATTACTTATGTTCAAGACCGTCCTGGTCATGATCGCCGCTATGCAATTGACTCTTCAAAGATGCAAAAAGAGCTTGGTTGGT
Organism: Vibrio hepatarius; assembly: GCF_043642085.1. Classification (GTDB taxonomy): domain Bacteria; phylum Pseudomonadota; class Gammaproteobacteria; order Enterobacterales; family Vibrionaceae; genus Vibrio; species Vibrio hepatarius_C. Next base: position 69,266 of record NZ_JBHZSA010000005.1, read on the forward strand.
CACCTGTTGAAACGTTTGATACTGGCTTGAGAAAGACCGTTCAGTGGTATTTGAATAACTTAAAGTGGTGTCAAAATGTTCAAGATGGTAGTTACCAGCGTGAACGTTTAGGAGTGGACTCAGGATATTCACAGGAAAATACGTAATGAAAGGTATTGTTTTAGCTGGTGGTTCAGGTACTCGTTTGTATCCTCTGACTCGAGGTGTGTCCAAGCAACTTTTGCCTATTTACGATAAACCAATGGTATTTTACCCGATCTCAACTCTCATGTTAGCGGGTATTAAAGACATCTTGATCATCACTACACCAGAAGATAGCGATGGATTTAAACGCTTGTTAGGTGATGGCTCTGATTTTGGCATTAATCTAGAGTACGCCATTCAACCAAGTCCTGATGGATTAGCACAAGCTTTTATTATTGGTGAAGAGTTTATAGGTGGCGACAGTGTTTGTTTGGTGCTAGGCGATAATATATTTTATGGTCAATCGTTTAGTAAAACTCTGAAGAATGCAACAGAACGAGAGAGCGGTGCAACGGTATTTGGGTATCAAGTTAAGGATCCTGAGCGCTTTGGTGTTGTCGAATTTGACGCTGATATGAAAGTAGTCTCTATTGAGGAAAAACCTACTAACCCCAAATCAAAATATGCAGTGACGGGTTTATATTTCTATGATAACCGTGTTGTGGAGTTTGCAAAACAAGTCAGACCATCTGTGCGCGGCGAGTTGGAAATTACGTCAATCAATGAAATGTATCTCAATAATGATTCACTAAATGTAGAGCTACTTGGTCGTGGTTTTGCGTGGCTTGACACGGGGACTCACGAAAGCTTGCACCAAGCTTCTTCATTTGTTCAAACTATTGAACATGTTCAAGGTTTGAAAGTTGCGTGCCTTGAAGAAATTGCATGGCGGCAAGGCTGGCTATCAAGCTCTGATATTGAACGACTAGCAAAGCCAATGCTTAAAAATGAGTATGGCCAATATTTACATAAGTTGGTGAATGATGAAGCTAATTGAGACGAAACTGAGAGGTGTGTTTCTTATTGACCCTCGTGTATTTGAGGATGATAGAGGCTTTTTTATGGAAAGTTTCAATCAGAGAGAATTTGAGGAGTCTATAGGGAAAAAGGTCGATTTTGTACAAGATAACCACTCCAAGTCCGGTAAAGGTGTCCTTAGAGGTTTGCATTATCAGACACAACATACACAAGGTAAATTAGTTCGAGTCGTACGAGGAAAAGTTCTAGACGTTGCAGTGGATTTGAGGGTAAATTCCCCTACCTTTAAGCAATGGCAAACGTTCGAATTAAGCGATAGCAATAAGCTCCAATTGTGGATTCCAGAAGGTTTTGCTCATGGCTTCTTGACTTTGACAGATGAAGTTGAATTTCTCTACAAGACAACGGATTACTATTCTCCTGAACATGAAGTTGCGCTTGCTTGGAATGATCCAGAACTATCTATTGATTGGCAAATGCCAGAAGGCGAACTAACCATTTCTGACAAAGATAAAAACGGTGTCTTGCTTAAAGACACTCAATTTTTTATTTAACTTAGGGTATAGCAATGACTACACAACTATTCGTACCAAAATTCCGTGTAGAAGAGTGTCTAGAGCACGTAAGAGAGTGCCTTGAAAAAGGTTGGACTGGAATGGGCTTTAAAACTGTTGAAATTGAAGATGAGTGGAAGCGCTATACAGGCCTACCTAATGCTCATTTTCTAAGTTCTGCGACAGCGGGCCTTCATTTAGCCTTTGAAGCTCTAAAACGTAAACACGGATGGGAAGACGGTAGTGAGGTAATCTCTGCTTCATTGACTTTTGTATCAACTAACCATGCAATAAAATATGCTGGCTTAGAGCCTGTATTTGCAGACATAGATCAATACTTATGTCTTGACCCTAAAAGTATCGAAGAAAAAATAACAGAGAAAACGAAAGCTGTTGTTTTTGTTGGCTTGGGTGGGAATACCGGGCAGTTAGAAGCAGTTGCTAAGCTGTGTAAAGAGAAAGGGCTATCATTAATTCTTGACGCAGCCCATATGGCTGGTTCAAGACTGCATGGTAAGCATGTAGGTCATAATGTTGATGTTACTGTATTCAGCTACCAAGCAGTGAAAAATATGCCTACTGCAGACTCTGGTATGATTTGTTTTTCTGATGAAGCTGACGATCTGCTCGCTAGAAAACTAACTTGGCTTGGCATCAATAAAGATACTTTTGCTCGTACTGCAGCTCAAGGTGCGTACAAATGGAAGTATGACGTTGAAGACTTGGGCTTCAAGTATCATGGTAACTCAATTATGGCTGGTCTTGCTCTAGTCTCTTTGAAATACCTAGATAACGATAACTCTTATCGTCGTCAACTAGCGAAATGGTACCGAGATGAGCTTGAATCAGAAGAATATATTACGGTGGTTCCAATTGCTCCAGGGTGTGAGTCTTCAACCCACCTTTTACAAATTAGAGTTGCGAATCGCGATGAGTTACTAGTGAAGTTGAATGAAAATGGAGTTTATCCAGGAGTTCATTATACGGATAACTCAGAATATGAAATGTACAAGAGCTGTGGTCGTTGTCCAGAAGCGTTGCGCGCAAGTGATGAGATCATTTCACTTCCGATGCATATGGGCGTTACTCAGCAAGACGTTGTGAAAATTTGTAACCTTGTGAAAGAATACTCAAGATAATGAAAAACGTAGTATCACCATATATTTCTGGCGATATTACGCTAAGAATGTTAGAGGAAAGAGATCTTCCTCTAACATTATCATGGCGTAATAATGCGAATGTAAGAAAGTGGTTTAAAAGCTCTGCTGAAATAGACTTTGAATCTCATAAGGCATGGTTTGAGTCATACAAAAAGAAGTCAGATGATTACGTATTCATCTCTGAGGTTAGCGGTAGTGTAGTTGGTCAGCTTGCTGTCTATCAGATTGAAAGTAATAAGGCAGAAGTAGGACGCTTTATTTCTTCACCTGATATGAGTGGCAAAGGGCTGATGAAGTTAAGTCTTCAAGTATTTCTTGAGTTTATTGCAACAACCTTTGAGCTAAAAGAGATTTTTCTTGAAGTCTATGAAGACAATGAACGTGCTATAGCACTGTATAAAAAGCTAGGATTCAAAGCCGTTACAGTTATTGATGGACTTATTCAAATGAGGTTAGCCTGCAATAACTAACCTATGTATTTGAATCTATTTTGAGTTTCCACTTATACGAGTGCTATAGCCTTCTTCTAGGCTTGGCCAAGCATAATCTGGGAGCTGGATTTTACCGAGCCGAACTTCTTTGTCAAAAGAACGTTTGAGGCGTTCTAGGTTGCTCTGCTTCCAGCCATTATCTTTCTCTTCGGCTTTACACTTATCAAAGTCGATAATCCAAGCCTGGTTGCTTTGGTCGATCAGAATATTGTGAATATTAAGGTCGGTGTGATTGACGCTAGCATCATGCATTTTCTTTATTTCCCAACCGACTTTCTTAAAGAGCTCTTTAGATAGCACTTGTTGAGATAGTAATCCGACAAGGTCATTAGCATTACTGATTCGTTGAACAATAATATCCGCTTGATAGGTTAGACCGTTTTTCGTAATTCGTGCGGCAATAGGGGCTGGCACGTTTACATTACACTCGATAAGCTGGCGTAATAGCTTTAGCTCTTGATAGGCTCGCGTATCTTCGAGTGAGGTAAACCAATAGCGATCTTTGATGAGCTTGCCAAATAGCCCACCTCTGCGGTAATGCCTTAGTGCAAACTCACCTTGTTCCCCTTGTACGAACCAAGTTGTGCCACGTCCTTGAGCGCTGCCGGTCACAGCCTTGTTCTCTTGCCAATATTCGATAGAGAAAGCCTGTTCAACATTTTCTGGCAAAAGCAAAGGGTCATGCCAGTATGTGGTGTTATTGATTTGTGTTTGCTCGAACATCTATCTCTGTCTCGACTTGGTTAGTTTGTGGCATACTAGACGGATGATTATATCAAACACTTGCCACAAATGAGCCTCTCAAATAATTATCGAAAGATTCTTGTCATCGCAACACACTGCATTGGAGACAGTTTGTTGATTACAACCTTTACTCGTAGCCTTCGAGCGGCGTACCCAAACGCTCAAATCGACGTTCTGGTGAATGCGAGAGGTGAGATGGTGTTTGGTACTAACCCTGATATTAATGAACTGGTTGAAATTCCACCTCGGCCAAAGGTCAAAGATTACTTGCGCATTCTTCGTCAGCGTGGGCGTTATGATCTTGTCGTCAATGAAATGATCAATGATCGCACTGCTATCTACAGCTTTGTGTTTGGTAAAAAGCGCTTAGGAGCTGTGGATGAGTCTCTTGGGGGGGCTTGGTTAAAGAAGTTTATCTTTAATCATCATATTGTTGAGCAACATCGTTTTGAACATAAAATGAGCCGCGCAGCGCGGATGCTGAAATTGATAGGGGTTGAGATCGAACCTCGACTGATTTCTCCAGAAGAAGCGTTACCTAATGAGGTAATGAAGAAACTACCCGACTCTTTCATTGTGGTCCATGCGCCATCATCCAATGAAATTAAGCAATGGCCAGTTAACTATTGGCTAGAGGTGATAACAGCGCTCTTAGAGGATGGATATAAGATAGTGTTGACTGGGGCTGATATTCCACGCGATAGAATGGTCGTGGAAGAGATTCTTGCCGCTTTACCTGAATCACCAAATCTAGTGAGTGTTCTTGGGCAATTAACTCTTGCTCAAACATCAAGCTTGTTAAAAATGAGCCAAGGCTTTGTTGGTCCTGACAGCGGGCCTGGGCATATGGCATCAGGCTATCCCATCCCAATTGTTTCGATTATCAGTGTTGCGCCTGCGAGCATGTGGTCACCTTGGCCATACGCCTTGTCTGTCGATGTGGACAAGAATCTTTATACTAATGGCACGCCTTCTCAAACTGTAGGCAATATTCGTTTGGTTCAGTCACAGCGAGAATGTGTACCTTGTTATGGCAATAAATGTAAGATCAGTGATGATTTATATTCTCCATGCCTACAAGATATTACCCCTGATGCCGTCCTCGACGCTGTTAGAACAATGATTCCTTTGCAAGAGAGCAAGTAAATGATTCCTGAACCACAAAGTATCTGTGTATTGAGGCTCTCTGCGATTGGTGACGTTTGTCATGCGCTTTCTGTCGTGCAGCAGATTCAACAACGCTATCCGAGTTGTAATATTACTTGGATAATGGGAAAAATTGAGGCGCAGTTATTAGGTGATCTTGAAGGCATTAACGTTGTTGTCTTCGATAAAAAGCGCGGTTTTAAAGGAATGCAAGAGGTATGGCAGCAGCTTAAAGGGCAGCGCTTTGATTACCTACTACATATGCAGGTCGCACTGAGAGCAAGTCTGTTAACGCTTGGGATAAAAGCAAGAAAGCGAGTTGGATTTAGCTGGAATAGAGCAAAAGAAGGTCAGTGGTTATTTACTAATGTTAAGCTGCCTGCAACAGATGCACCCCATGTCCTCGACAATTTCGCTCAGTTTGCCCTTTACTTGGATTGCCCGGCCCAAGAGCCCAAATGGAATATCCCTCTTTCCGAGAGCGATTATTCAACGCTGGCTCAACTTGGTGGTAAGCCCTATATTGTGATTAGCCCAGCAGCGAGCAAAGATGAGCGTAATTGGCTTCCCGATCGTTATGCGAGTATTGCAGATTATGCGGCTGGAAAAGGTTATCAAGTAGTGCTTTGTGGTGCTCCCACTGATAGAGAGCATCGTTTAGCTGATAGCATCATAGGTTTTGCAAAGACATCGATTCATAATCTTGTTGGACAGACCAACTTAAAGCAATTAACCGCGGTACTCTCTAAATCAGAAGTGGTGATTGCTCCAGATTCAGGCCCCGCCCATATTGCGACGACGCAAGGTACACCTGTTATTGGTATCTATGCTCATAGTAATCCTCGCCGAACAGGACCTTATAATAGTTTTCCATATGTGGCTTCTGTTTATGATCAAGTTGCAGAAGCACAATATGGTAAAGCTGTCTCTGATTTACCTTGGGGTGCGAGGGTAAAAGGGGCTGACTTAATGTCGAACATCTCTGTTGAGTTAGTCGAGCAGCAATTAGATAAAGTATTGACTGCACCACAAGCTGAAAAGTCAGCGGTGCAATAAGAAACGGAATATATAGGATAGTTATGCGTATCGCCATCTACCCAGGAACTTTCGATCCAGTGACCAATGGTCATTACGACTTAGTAAAACGAGCAGCGAGTATGTTCGATCACCTCGTGATTGGTGTTGCAGAAAGCCCGAGTAAGAATACGTTGTTCTCTCTTGAGGAGCGAGTAGCACTGCTGAGAGAAACTTGTTCAGAACTCAACAATGTGTCAGTAGATGGTTTTAGTGGTTTACTGGTTGATTTTGCAACAGAAAAAAAAGCGACGATATTGGTTCGCGGCTTGAGAACAACAATGGACTTTGAGTATGAGTTTGGTTTAACGACCATGTATCGCCGTCTTAAGCCAGAACTTGAAAGCTTGTTTCTAACACCTGCTGAAGAGTATGCGTTTCTTTCTTCTACTCTTGTTCGTGAAGTCGCGATTCATGGCGGTGAAGTAGAGCAATTTGTTCCCAAGTGCGTTCATCGTGCGATTACCAAAAAGTTAGCGGCTAAATAGTAAAGAGAGTCCAATGAACATACTGATTTATACTCATGCGACTTTACCTGTAGTGAATTACGGTGGCACTGAGCGTGTAATATGGGATCTTGTCTATGCGCTTCATCTGCAAGGTCATAAGGTTACGCTTCTTGCTGGAAAAGGAACCGTTTGTGATTGGGCTAGGTTAATCGAGTATAACTCAGAGATGCCACTTGAAAATCAAATTCCTAATGATGTTGATGTCGTGCATTTTCATGGTAATTTTGAGCCTATTTCGCGTCCTTACGTGATGACTCAACACGGTAATTCAAACGGACCTATCGATCCAAATACAATTTTTGTTTCTTTACAGCACGCTCGTAATCATGGAGCGCAAGCATACGTACATAACGGTCTGAACTGGGATAACTACCTCAAGCCAGATTTAAACGCTGACCGACAGCGCTTTCACTTTTTAGGCAAGGCGGCATGGAGAGTTAAGAATGTTCAAGGGGCGATTGATATAACCAAGCGCGCTGGTGAGCAACTTGATGTTCTGGGTGGCCATCGTCTCAATTTCAAGATGGGCTTTCGTTTGACACTAGACCGTCATGTCCGTTTCTTGGGGATGGTTGATGATACGACTAAGTCGCAAGTGATGACCAAATCTAAGGGGTTAATCTTTCCTGTAACTTGGCATGAACCCTTTGGACTAGCAATTACAGAAAGTCTCTACTTTGGTTGCCCTGTGTTTGGTACTCCTTATGGCTCACTTCCTGAACTCGTGAGTCGTGATGTCGGTTTTTTATCTGATAAGCAGTCAGAGCTTATTGAAGCAGTCGGTCGCTCTTCAAACTTTGCTCCGACTACTTGCCATGAATATGCACAAGACTTGTTCAACGCGGATGTAATGGCGAAAGCGTATGTTGCTTATTATGACAAAGCTGTATCAGGAGCTACCTTAAACCCTAAGTTAGGAAATGTACTCCCTTCTTTTAAAAGGCTGTCTTATGAAAAATAAAAAGATGACAATGGCTTTTGTAGGCTATAAAGAAAAATATGAGCAGGATGAGATATCGGTACTTGCCGAGAAGCAGGTTACACATCATGTTAAATTAAGTAGATGGTTAGTGAAGCTTATATCTTTTTTATCTTGTTCTAATAAGAATGTGTACCATGCGATTTATGGCTACTTGATTAGGAATAAGTTAAGGGGTATTAAAGATCTAGATATTATCTTTTCGACGGACTCATTAAGAGATATTAAAGCTATATCCCCCTTAAGTATAAGGAAGGTTCTAGTGTTTAGGAACGTGACAGATGGAAGTTTGAATAAGCACTTAGATGATTTTGATGTTTTTACATTTGATAGTAATGATGCTGAGAGATATGGTTTTAAATTGACTAAGGCTCCATTGCCTCTGTTAAGTAATATAGGGGTAGCTCCCAAGCCTCCTAGGTATGATATCTCTTTTGTCGGAGTTGATAAAGGAAGGGCAGACTACATCAATTCAATTAAAAGTAAGCTTGAGGATTATAGTTGTCATTTTTTGGTGTTTCCTAATAAACCTAGATTGACCTATAGAGAGTATTTATCTGAATTATTGGATGCGACTTGTGTTTTGGAAGTGCCGATTGATGGGCAGGTGGGAGATACGATGAGGGTGAAAGAAGCATTGTTTTCAAAAAGAAAGATAGTTTCAAGTAACGTTAGCCTCTATCATCACCCTCTTTACACTGAATCCAACTTTCTGATATATAAAGACTTGGATGATCTTGAATGTAGGTTGAGGCCCTTTTTAGGTATCCCTTTTGACGATAGTGTGGTGGAGAAAATAGCCCAGTATTCTGTCGATAACGTATATGAAAGATTGATAGCAGAGTAAATCAGCGGCTCTATTTATTCTTCCATAACCCTACGACTTATCCCGAGTAAGCCAGTAGCTCTTTTCTTAGCAACTGGCTTGACTCTGAAGAGTATTAATAACCAATATATGGGTCAATACCATGACGTCTTGTTTTCAGTAATTTAAGTATCCACATATATTGCTCTGGACGCGGATTGACAAATTGTTCGACCACTTCATTCATGACTCGAGCGTCTTTATGCTCATCGCCTGATAAGTCCTCAATTGGCGCTTTTATCTCAATTTCATATTTACCAGTTTCGATATTGTAGCTGGCAAAAGTTGGAACAATCTTGGCGCGGCTCACTTTAGCCAGCTTACCTAGCCCCGGTAGTGTGGCTTTTTCTGTCGCGAAAAAATCAACGAAAACGCTTTGTTCGGGGCCGTGGTCTTGGTCCGGTAGGTAGTAACCCAAATAGCCATCTTTTACCGATTTAATGAACGGTTTGATACCGCCACTTCGGTCATAAACTCGGCCACCATATTGGACTCGCTGTTTATGCATCAGCCAATCAGTTAAAGGGTTTTTCTGGCTATTGGCCATCGCAGACACTGGCAATCCACGTGATGCTAGTAAGATTGCTGGAATATCAATACACCAAGAATGTGGTACGAGCAAAATAGCACTCTGATTGTTGTCTCTTAGTGTGTGTAGGTGTTCAATTCCTTTTATCTCGGAATGCTTTTCAAGCCATGTTTTGCTTCTAAGAGTGATAGCTGGAAAACCGAGTAGAAATGCTCCGGCTGTCGTTAAGCATTTTTCTAGGATAGCTTCACGTTCTTGCTCTGACTTTTCTGGGAAGCAAAGCGATAAGTTAATACGAGCTTTTTGAATAGAGCCTTTTTTCTTCTGACATAGTTTCTTTGCGACAAAGGATGCCACTGAAGCCCTAACGGAGTTAGGGAGTAAAGAAATAGGTAACCCAATCAATAGCCCAAGCCATGTACCCCAATGCTTGGGAGCAAGGAACGCTTTCTGGAATGTTGGGTTATATGCTTTAGGGTCGTAGTCGTTGCGATCTGTAGTCACGAAAAACCTTTATCTGACAAGAAAAGAAAAAAGCCAAGAGTTATTGCTAAGATAACGTCTTGGCTTTCAATCAGCAAATAGTTCGATCAGCTGTTAATCAAGCTCATATATTCAGCAACGCCTTCGGCGACTGTTTTGAACTGGTGATTGTAGCCTGCAGCGCGAAGTTTCGTTAGGTCTGCTTGAGTAAATTCTTGGTATGCGCCTTTAAGGTGTTCAGGGAATGGGATAGTTTCTACTTCACCTTTACCATGAAACTTAATCACAGCTTTAGCCACTTCTTCGAAAGATTCCGCATTGCCTGTACCTAGGTTAAAGATACCTGACTGGCCGCTTTCCAAAAACGATAGGTTTACTGCTGCAACATCGCCAACGTAAACAAAGTCACGCTTGAGAGTTTCGCTGCCTGCAAATAGCTTTGGATTTTCGCCTGCGTTCATCTGGTTGTTTAGGTGGAAGGCAACAGATGCCATTGAGCCTTTGTGTTGCTCACGCGGACCATAAACGTTGAAGTAACGGAAACCAGTAATTTGAGACAGTTGTTCACCATGCTCTTCAGCATCTTGCCAAATGCGGCGTACGTAGTTATCAAACTGTTGCTTTGAGTAGCCGTATACGTTTAATGCGCCTTCGTACTCTTTCTCTTCAATGAAAGTGTCAGTTTCACCGTAAGTTGCCGCTGAAGAGGCATACAGGAAAGGAATTTCACGCTCTAAACAGAAATGTAGCAGCTCCTTTGAATACTCATAGTTGTTGAGCATCATGTACTTGCCATCCCATTCAGTCGTAGCAGAACAAGCACCTTCATGGAAGATTGCTTCGATAGGCCCAAAGTCATCACCGGCCATAACTTGAGTTAGAAAATCGTCACGGTCCATGTAGTCTGTGATGTCTAAATCAACCAAGTTCTGGAACTTTTTACCGTTCTTAAGGTTGTCGACTACCAAAATGTCGTTAATGCCTTTTTCATTCAGTGCTTTAACGATGTTGCTGCCAATCATGCCAGCACCGCCTGTTACGATGATCATATATAAATCCCAACTCAATAATGAAACTGACTTGAGTATACCATGCCAACGAGATAAGTCGTATATAGCGTTTGAAATAGGGTTATTGTTTGGGATAGTCGCTTATGAATGTTGTATGTAGTATTATTGTGTAAGTTAAATTATACAGCCGAATAAAAGTCAAAGGCTTTTATATTTTTGGTTTGAGTTTTAATTGCTAGTAGACCAAAAAGGCAGAAGGTAAGGAAGAAAGAGTATTATGACTATCACGACAGAGCGCATGACCCATCTTAAGCAGCTAGAAGCTGAGTCTATTCATATTATGCGCGAAGTTGCGGCTGAGTTTGATAACCCAGTTATGCTTTACTCTGTCGGCAAAGACTCTTCAGTTATGCTCCATCTTGCAAAAAAAGCGTTTGCGCCAGGCATTCCCCCATTCCCTTTAATGCATGTTGACACAACATGGAAATTCAAGGAAATGATTCAATTCCGTGATTACATGGCTGAGAAACTTGGTGTGAAGCTGATTGTTCATCAAAATCCTGAAGGTTTAGCGATGAACATTAGCCCGTTTGTACACGGCAGTTCAAAGCATACTGATATCATGAAAACACAGGGCCTAAAACAAGCACTAGACAAGCATGGTTTTGATGCTGCATTTGGTGGTGCACGTCGTGATGAAGAAAAGTCTCGTGCTAAAGAACGTGTTTATTCTTTCCGAGATGAACACCACCGCTGGGATCCTAAGAATCAACGTCCAGAACTTTGGAACATTTACAACGGTAAAGTAAATCAAGGTGAGAGCATTCGTGTGTTCCCTCTGTCTAACTGGACAGAGCTTGATATCTGGCAATACATCTACCTAGAGAACATTGAGATTCCAAGTCTTTATCTAGCGAAGAAGCGCCCTGTCGTTGAGCGTGATGGCATGCTTATTATGGTTGATGATGAGCGCATGGAGCTTAAAGAAGGTGAAGTAGTAGAAGAGAAAATGGTTCGCTTCCGCACCCTTGGTTGCTACCCGCTGACAGGTGCTGTGGAATCAGAAGCTGCCACACTCCCTGAAATTATTCAAGAAATGCTCCTAACCACGACTTCAGAACGCCAAGGTCGAGCGATTGATCACGATAGCTCTGGCTCGATGGAGAAGAAAAAGCGTGAAGGTTACTTCTAACTAACCCGCGATATTAAAGATTGTAAGTTGTGTTTGTGACCGCTCTAGTTATTGTTGGTTTATTACTCTGCCTGATATTTACTCAATATCGGGCAGTGTCGCTTTTTGTTGCCGCTACGATAGTGTTGTATTTGTTTGGGCTAATAGAACAAGGCGAACTTTTATCCAATGTAACGAATAGCGCAGTATTGACCTTAATTGGTTTGATGATAGCGTCTCTCGCTTTAGAGAAAAGCTACTTACTGCCATGGCTGTCAAGTAAGGTGTTCCATGTTAGTTATCCGAAAACACTGTTTAATTTAGCGATTTCAACAGCGCTAAGTTCTGCTTTTCTTAATAACACCGCAGTGGTCGCGACGCTAATGGCGGGGGTTCAACGAAACCAAGAACATGCGCCAAACCGATTACTTATACCACTATCCTACTTCGCCATATTAGGGGGAACCCTCACACTCATTGGTACGGCAACTAATTTAGTCGTCAATGCACTATTAGTTGAGATGGGGCAACCTGAATTAGGCTTTTTTGACTTTCTTCCTGTTGGCTTGACTCTGTTACTTTCAGTTGGATTTATCATTGCCATTAGCTGTTCACGCCTTCGTTCTACCTCGACACACTCAGCACAAGCTCCGGGCTACTTCATCGATGCCGAGGTAAGTGAATCAAGCAAATTAGTAGGTAAAACGGTAAGAGAAAATCAGCTGCGCTCCCTCGAAGGGTTGTTTTTAGCAGAAATTGTGAGAGGCAAACAGCTTATTTCTCCAGTGACCCCTGAAACAATCATTGAAGCAAAGGATAAGCTCGTATTTACGGGGGATGTTGGCAATATTAAGCAGCTTAAATTGCTCGATGGAGTAGAAATTTTTGCTGACAATAGCCAATTGTTGAGCAGTAACTTGACTGAAGTGATTGTGAGTCCAGAATCGGTATTGATTGGAAAAACACTGAAAAGTAGTGACTTCCGTTCTCGCTTTGATGCTGCGGTCGTAGCAATAAACCGAGAGGGGCAACGCTTATCTGGTAAATTAGGTGAGCAAGTTATTCAATCTGGCGATAAATTGGTATTAGCCGTTGGGCAAGATTTCAATAAACGCCAAAACCTCACACGTAACTTTTTTATACTCAGTGGTATTGAACTCAATAACACACTGACAGTGAAGCAAAGCTTTTTCGCCATTGGTGGTTTTGTTGCAGCAGTTTTTACTTCCGCCTTAACATCAATCAGTTTGGTGGAGGCGATTGGTGCATACATTATTGCCATGATAGGGATGAAAGTGATTGATGGCACTACCATTCGCCGTCGTTTCCCTTTTGAGCTGTGGCTTATTTTAGTCTGTGCACTCTCAATCGCACAATCATTTAGTGACTCTGGTTTGGCAAACTCGGTAACTGAAATTCTTTATCACTCACTAGGAACGAGCTCACCTTACGTGGCGCTGGCAGTTCTTTTTATCGTCACAGTGGCAATGACGGAAGTGATTACTAACACCGCCGCCGCCGCGATTATGTTGCCGATTGGGGTGGCATTAGCGAATGTTTATCAAGTGAGCACAATGCCTTTTATTATGGCGGTCGCTTATGCGGCAAGTGCGTGTTTTATTAGCCCTTATGGCTATCAAACAAATTTGATGGTAATGAATGTAGGGGGATATAGCTTTAAAGATTTTATCCGAGTAGGTTGGAAAGTCTCGTTGAGCTATATCGTCGTAGCACTTATTGCTATTCCACTAATATTTCCCTTTTAATGAATTATGAGTCCATACAAAAAAAAGCAAAATGAGTCAGTGAGTGATGATATTGTTTGGCACAATGCGACAGTATCTCCTCAAGAGCGTTCAACATTAAAGCAACAGCAACCTGTCGTGCTTTGGTTCACTGGGTTAAGTGGCTCTGGTAAGTCAACGGTTGCTAATGCGGTTGAGAAAAAATTGCTTGAGTTAGGCAAACATAGCTACCTACTTGATGGTGATAATGTACGCCACGGGCTCAACAAAGATTTGGGCTTTAGTGATGAAGATCGAGTCGAGAACATCCGCCGCATTGGTGAAGTGGCCAAATTGTTTGTTGATTCCGGTGCGATTGTGCTGACTGCATTTATTTCTCCATTTATCTCAGACCGAACTCAAGTACGAGATCTGTTAGATGACGGGCAGTTTTTGGAAGTGTTTATTGATACGCCATTAGAGATCTGCGAGCAGCGCGATCCTAAAGGCTTATATAAAAAAGCGCGCGCGGGTGAAATTAAACACTTTACAGGTATAGATTCTGAATACGAAGCGCCAACTTCTGCTGAAATACATGTCAAAACAGCGGACGCAACGATAGAAGCGTGTGCACAGCAGATTATCGATACACTGACTGAAAAAGAATATATTTAATATGCATTACGATGTTTTTAATGGTGATGCAGATGGCATCTTATCTCTTCTTCAACTGCGTAAGTATGAGCCGAGGAGCTCTACTCTAATCACCGGGGTTAAGAGAGATATCAAACTATTGCAAAAGGTCGCTAGCGAGGAAAATGTAAGCGGTGTGACGGCCTTAGATATTTCAATGGAAAAGAACCTAGATGCCCTTCATGAACTGCTAGATAGAGAAATACCGGTTTTCTATTGTGATCACCACCGTACAGGGGAAGTGCCTCAAGCTGATAACTTTACCGCTTTGATTAATCTCGATGCCCAGATCTGTACCAGTTTATTGATCAATAAACATATCGGTGGTCGTTACGTACATTGGGCTATTGCAGGCGCTTTTGGTGATAACCTAAATGCTCAGGCAGAAAAGTTGGCTCAGGATTGTGAGCTGCAAGTTGAACAAACTGAGTTTTTAAAAGAACTCGGTGTGTTAATCAATTACAATGGTTACGGCTCAAGCTTATCTGACTTGCACATTGAACCAGCAGAACTGTTTGTTCAACTTATGCAGTATGAGTCACCATTTGACCTGTTAGCAGACACAACTTCTCCATATTACTTGTTGAAACAAGGATATGAAAGTGATGCAACCAATCTAGAAAAGCTAGAAGCAAGCTTTACCACTCTGTCAGCGGAAGTGTATGTATTGCCTTGTGAAGCTTGGGCTAGAAGAATTAGCGGCGTATTTGGTAATCAGTTGGCCAACCAATCACCAAGTAAAGCACATGCAGTTTTAACCCTGAACGCAAGCGTAGAAGACTATACCGTCAGTGTAAGAGCTCCTTTAGAAAATAGAACGGGTGCCGATGAAGTGTGCAGTCAATTTGCAACTGGTGGGGGCCGAAAAGCCGCTGCAGGTATTAACCAATTACCAAAACCTGAAGTGGAAAGCTTCGTTCAGGTTTTAAATGAATTTTATAAGAAGTAGGAATAGGACATGTCACACTCTTCAGAGCTTATTGCTAAAGATATCGAAGCATATCTAAAAGTACATGAAAACAAGGATCTATTGCGTTTTCTAACGTGTGGTAATGTGGATGATGGTAAATCAACACTCATTGGTCGCCTACTTTATGATTCAAAGCTGATCTATGAAGATCAAATGGCCGCGATTGAGAAAGACTCCCAGAAGTTTAATACAACTGATGAAGCATTCGACTTAGCGCTTCTTGTGGATGGTCTTCAATCAGAACGTGAGCAAGGTATTACTATCGACGTTGCTTACCGCTACTTCTCTACTGATAAGCGTAAGTTCATTATTGCTGATACTCCTGGGCATGAGCAGTACACACGAAATATGGCGACCGGTGCTTCGACCTGTGATTTAGCGATTGTGATGGTTGATGCTCGCCGCGGTATTCAAACGCAGACACGTCGCCATAGCTATATTTGCTCTCTATTGGGTATCAAACACATTATTGTCGCGATCAACAAAATGGATTTGATGGAGTATAGCCAAGAGGTATACCAGCAAATTAAAGCTGACTATCGTGAAATGGCAAAGAACTTCAATATTGATGATATTCGTTTTGTGCCAATTTCGGCTCTTAAAGGTGATAACGTAGTAACACCAAGTGAAAAAATGGATTGGTACCCGGGCGCGACATTAATGAAGTTGCTAGAAACGGTTAAAGTTGATAAGGACAAAAACCTAGAACAAATGCGCTTCCCTGTGCAATACGTGAACCGACCAAACCTAGATTTTCGTGGCTTCTGTGGCTCTTTAGCGTCAGGCCTAGTTCAGGTAGGCGATGACGTTACAGCGCTGCCATCAGGCAAGTCATCTAAAGTGAAATCGGTGCTTACGCACGACGGCGAGCTAGAAATGGCACAGCCAGGTCAAGCGATTACTATCACACTTGAAGATGAGATTGATATCTCTCGTGGCGATATGATTGTTCATACCGGCCATGAACCTAAAGTGACCAATCAGTGCGAAGCTCATCTTGTTTGGATGGGTGAACAGCCAATGCTGACGCACAAAGAATACCTGTTTAAATTTGCAACTAAGAGCTGTTCAGGCAAGGTTGCAAGCATTGCCCATAAAGTGGATGTAAACACGCTAGAGAAACATGCTGAAGATGCTGAAAGTTTAGAGCTTAACGAGATTGCGCTAACTAACATCAAGCTTACTGACAACGTAGCGATGGATGAGTACAGGCAATTACCACAAACCGGCGCATTTATTGTGATTGACCGCATTAACAATGTGACCGTTGGTGCGGGTATAATCAGCAAGGTATATGATGAAAAGGGCAATAGTGATGAACGGGTTTATACTGAATCAGAAAAAGCTCTAAACAAATTAATTCGCCAGCAATTTCCAGAGTGGGAATGTAAGAACATTTAATAAACCAGAAGCCCCATACTAATATAATATGAAAAAAATAATTGAATTTAAGAAGTGTTTATCTTTGTCTGATACGCTAGCAAGGATGAGAATGAAATCTCAAGCAAACAAGCTTGCACTAAGCTACCTATGGTGGATAATCGAACCATTACTATTCGTGTCTCTGTTTTACGTATTGTTCGAATTTATTCTTCATCGTGGGGGGGATGACTACTTCTCATTTATGATTGTAGGGAAGATAGTATATCTTTGGTTTTCAAAAAGTGTAACAACGGCTTCAACATCGTTAGTGGCAAATAAGGGAATTCTATCTCAAAGAGCAATACCTAAATGGGTTTTTCCAATGTCTAGTGTTCAGGAATGCGCATATAAGTCACTTATTTCATTCTCTTTACTCTGTGTGATTTTGGTTTTTAATGGTATTTTACCAACAATATTTTGGTTACAACTGATACCTCTTGTTCTACTTACTTATATATTCATAGTCAGTATTTCTCTTTTTTCTTCTATTTTGGTTTCGGTTGCAAGAGATTTTACAAATCTAATAAATATGGGGATGTTAGGCTTGATGTTTGCTTCTGGAATTTTTTGGGATGTAAATTCAATACAGGATGATTCGCTTAAAACATTGGTATTAGACTTAAACCCGCTTGCATCGATTATATATATGTATAGAGAGGTTTTTCTTGAGTCAAAATTTATTGACTTATCAATGTTTCTTCCGGTAATGATATATTCATCTGTGTTTACGCTGTTATCTCTAATAATATTTCGTGTTTTCAATAATGGGTTAACTAGGTTTATTTTTTCATGAGAGATACTATTTTAGAATTTGAAAATGTAGTTCTTGAATATAAGAGCAGAACAGGATTGTTTAAAAGTTTCACTCATAGGGCGCTTGATGACGTATCTTTTAAAGTAGCTAAAGGAGAAGTAGTTGGTATTACGGGTAAAAATGGAGCTGGGAAGTCAACATTATTAAAAGTGGCATCGGGGGTCCTTCAACCAAATTCAGGAAAGGTAATTACACCAGAGGGTACGACAAAGTCACTATTGTCTCTTGGGCTAGGCTTTAGCCAAGACCTTAGTGGGCGAGATAATGCAATAATAAGTTGTATGCTAAATGGCCTTACTAAGAAAGAAGCACGTGCGGCGTTATTTGAGATTAAGGGGTTTTCCGAGTTAGGAGCTTTTTTTGATCAGCCAGTTAAAACTTACTCATCAGGAATGAAGTCAAGGTTAGGCTTTTCGATAGGCCTAATTACTGAAGTAGATATACTTATGATTGATGAGGTATTAAGTGTTGGTGATATTAGTTTTAGACAAAAAGCAGAAAACGCAATGATTGAAAAACTGAAAGGTAATCAAACAGTTTTGTTTGTCTCTCACAATGAAAAACAAGTGGAAAGATTGTGTGATAGAGTAATTGAGCTGTAAATAATTATTCATAAAATTAAATTGAAAAAGGTTAGAGATAAGAATGTATAAACTCCATATGGATCTTCTTTATGTAAATGGTATTAAAGAGTCTTATAAAGAAAACACGGATGGCTTAATGTACTATAGCGGGTTTAACTTAGGAAACTACGCATTCCGATACGGCCTTTCAAAAATGGTAAATGTGAAAGATCATAAGCGTATTAATTGGAGAGGTTGTCGTAAGTTTTTGGAAGAAAATGGAAACCCTAGTGAGCTATTATTGTCATGTGCGAACTGGATAGGGACTTCAGAGCATGAAGAAAAAGCTAATGGCACAAGGTATGAGCTTATTAAGAAAATGGACTGCCCAACAATTCCTGTTGCTATCGGAGCACAATCGCATGGTTCAATAGATGAATTTTCATTAGGAAAAAACACTAAAAACTTGATATCACTTCTTTCTGAACGTAGTGAAAAAATTAGTGTTAGAGATGAGTTTACCAGACAAGTCCTTGAAAAATATGGAATTAATAATGTAGTTGTAACAGGGTGCCCTTCAAATTTTATTAACGGTGACGATAAGCTCGGGTATAGAGTGAAGAAAAAGGCGCTGAATTTATTAGAGTCCGGTATTAATGTGAAAGATACACGTTATCATATTAGCGAGTATAGTGCAGGAAATGCGGTTTCTTCTTTAGTATTGGCAAAGATTCTAAAAATACTAGCGAAATCATCAGGGCAGTACGTTATTCAAAGCCCTGAGTTGCTTCCATTTTTATTAAAAGAGACTAGAGATATACCCCTATCATATAAAATACCAGGGTTATTGAATATAAAACCACAAGTCAAAGATCTTTTGAATATGAGAACTCAACACTTTTCAGGGATTGAACCATGGCTGGATTTCTCTAGGACTTGTGACATTTCATTTGGTATGAGAATTCATGGAAATATGATTCCTTTGCAAGCAGGTGTGCCTTCTATTGTCGTTACTCATGACACAAGAACTGCTGGTCTTTCTGATACAATGTGCATTCCTACCATTAGTGCGAAAGAGTTTTCAAAGTTGAATTACAAAAAAATAAATTCTAACCTTTTAGAAAAAATAGTTATAAAACTGGAAGGATATGATGAAAACAGAGAAAAGCTAAGTAAAGAGTTTAAACATTTTTTTGACTCAAATCATCTTGAGTACACTTGTTTGATTGATGGACAAATTTAAAGCTATGTCGACATTGTATTTGGACTTAATGTCTCATGATAGTATTCCTAACTCATACCAACTTCAAACTCCTCACTTAATGAAGCACTGTGGGTTTAACTTTGGAAACTTTGCCTTCAGGTTTGGCTTGGCAAACATGACTCCTTTAGATGACGCAATTGTAGGGAATTGTGATTTAGATGTGGAAAAAGGAACGAAGGTTGAGAAAATAATATTATCATGCGCGAATTGGGTCAGTGAAAGTGCTGTTGATGAAGAAAAAAATCGGCGACGTTATGAGTTTCTTGAAAAATACGACTGCCCCGTATTCTCATTTGGTTTAGGGATTCAAACTAAGCATTCAAATGGAAAAATGAGACTGGGTGAGAGTACTAAGCGCCTCCTACATTTACTCTCTAAGAGAGGTAATTTGCTCAGCCTTAGAGATGGGTTCACACAGAAGGCTCTTGCTGATATAGGTATTTATAACACAGAGGTTACAGGCTGCCCTTCTAACTTTATTAACATTGATTCTCAATTACCAGAACATATATACAGACACTCAAAGTATCTTTTAAATGAAAACAAACTATCAACTCTGAGAGCTCATATTACTGAATGCTCGTCAATTGATGAACACTCTAAAGCTTTGAACAAAATGATGGCTTACTTGAAGAAATACCCATCCTTTTACATACTACAAAGTCCTGAATTAATTCCTTTTTTAAGGGATAGAGGGGCGTTTTCAGGAGCATATCCCAAAGGTTATCAAGACTTGATAAAGAATAAATCTCGTTACTTTATACATTTCTTAGAATGGCTTGAGTTTTGTCGGACATGTGATTTCTCTTTTGGGATGAGAATTCACGGAAATATGATTCCATTACAAGCCGCAAGGCCTGCTCTATTAATTAAGCATGATATTAGAACTAAAGGTTTAGCAGATGTCATGGGAATTCCTAGTATTACTGTAGACGAGTTTAGTAAGATTAGAAGTTCTGCTCTCGTGAAGACTGTTTTGCAAAAAAATATTGATGGAATGGAATTGTTTTCTAATCAAAGGAAAGAGTCTCACAAGAAGTTTATTGAATTACTATTATCCAATAACTTGGATATTTGCAGTGACTTTGAAACAATGTATAAGGGTGGGTAATGATATCTGTTATAACTGTTAATTATAATAACTCAGAAAGTCTCAATGTCACTCTTAATAATTTGAAGGAACAAATCAATATCAAATTTGAGTTGGTTATTATTGATGGCGGCTCTAGTGATAATAGTGTAAGTGTTGTTAATGAATATGAAGAAATAGTAACTAAGTTTGTCAGTGAGCCTGATTCCGGTATTTACAATGCTATGAACAAAGGTATAGGTTTTGCTAAAGGTGATTATATTATATTTATGAATGCTGGTGATACGTTTATAGATGAAAATACATTTTCTGAGATAGAAAAAGAAATGACAGAAAATCCTGGATTTGATATTTACTATTCTGATGCCATCTATACTAAATCAGATTTTGAGTATACTCATCACGCTGATTCTTCATTGTTAATGTCAAAAATGCCATTTAATCATCAGTCGGCTGTTATTAAACGAATTTTACATGAAGAAATTTTATACAATGAATTCTATCGAATTTCTTCAGACTACGATTTCTTCCTGCGAGCACATAAACGAAGCGCCACTTTCCACAAACTAAAGACAAAAATCGCTAGACATAGTCTTGATGGTATATCTGTGACATCTCCTTTTCATTCATGTTTAGAGTCTGTACACGCTCATTTGATGAACTTTAGAAAGATTGAGTTTAAAAATACAGAGTATTATGGTGAGTTTTTTATAAAAGAAATTTTTAGGACGACCCCACTTTTATCTAAGCTAGTCGTTATTTTATATACGTTTTTTGTGAAAGGAAATAAAAGAGCCATGTTGAAAACACTAATTAGGAAAGCTTTTCGATGAAGGTATTACATGTAAGCTATCAAGATTGTAGTGGTGGAGCTCATATAGCAGCTCGTCGGATTTGTGAAGCTCAACGGAATGCGGGAATTGATGCGACTATGCTTGTTAATTCCAAAGGAAGCTCTAAGACTTTTGTCAGAGATGTGAGTTTAAAGCGTAAGGTCTATAACATGTTTGCTAATATGTTAGGACAAAAAATAGCAAAAATACAAAGGAAATCAACGAATCCTATTTTACACTCTTTAAATATTTTTCCCTCAAAACTATATCATGTAATCAACTCTTCTGATTGTGATGTCGTTAATTTGCATTGGATAAATGCTGAATTTATGCGCATTGAAGACATAGCAAAAATAAATAAGCCTATTGTCTGGACATTACATGATATGTGGCCGTTCAGTGGGGCCGAGCATTATGATGACTTAGAATATCCAGAGCGCTATATTCAAGGCTACAACTCAGACAACAGACCTAAGCACTATGCAGGAAAAGATTTTGATCTATCTTTATTTAAGCGTAAGAAAAAATCATATCCTGAAAGCATGCATATTGTATCCCCATCTAATTGGATGCAAGAGTGTGCATCAAACAGTGAATTACTTAAAAACAACCATCATACGGTAATACCAAACACTTTGGATCGCAACATATTCAAACCTTTGAATAAGACGTATTGCCGAGAATTGCTAGGGCTGCCTTTAGATAAAAAGCTAGTTTTATTCGGTGCTTTTAATAGTAAAGATGACCCTCGAAAAGGCTTTAGGTTTATTAGAGCTGCGATTGATGAATTAAACTTAAACGATATGGCTGCTGATATAGAGTTTGTCATTTACGGTTCAGATCAGCAACCGAGTGAACACTTTGGCAAAATTAAAGCGAATTATATTGGTAAGTTTGCTGATGAAATATCATTGTCTGTTATCTATAATGCTGTTGATTTATTTGTAGCACCTTCAATGCAAGATAATTTGCCAAATACGATTCTTGAATCTCAAGCGTGTCATACTCCTGTTATTGCTTTCGATATTGGCGGTGTATCTGATATGGTAATCGATGGTGTGACAGGGCACTTAATTGAACCATATGATGTTGAACAATTATCTTTGAATATTATTAATGCTCTCGAAAATAAGAGTGTCTTTGATTTTGATATTAAGGTGGATGAAAGATTTACCGAAGAGAAAATAGCAAGATACTATATCGAGTTATATGAAGAGTTATTGAATAATGCGGATATGTGAAGAAAAGAAAATAATTTTTATTAGTAAATGGAAATGTGGAAGTGAAGCTGTTAGAGATCTCCTTGATCCATATGCGTCTATATATAGTAGTCAGAATTATCCATATTA
Source organism: Vibrio hepatarius (assembly GCF_043642085.1). GTDB lineage: Bacteria > Pseudomonadota > Gammaproteobacteria > Enterobacterales > Vibrionaceae > Vibrio > Vibrio hepatarius_C. Next base: position 91,705 of record NZ_JBHZSA010000005.1, read on the forward strand.
TCACCACTGTACGGCGCTTGAGTTAAAAGAATATTTGGGGGATGATTGTTGGGCTCAATACTTCTCATTTGTTTCGGTTAGAAATCCATGGGATATGCTTGTCTCGTTATACATTTATTCTATGCCAGACTCTTCTGGAAAGTATTGGTGGGAAAGGCATTGGGATTTGGTTTCTCAAGATATCGAAGACCCAAGTTTTTTCATTCCACCTAAAGACTTAATGCCTTTCTCTGACTGGTTAAGGTACAAGGATTTAAGTAAATTTACAATTAGTAATTTTGCTTATGACGAAAACGGAAACTGTATAGTTTCTAAAGTTATTAAAATGGAGGATTTTGAAACGGATTTGGCTTTTTTAGAGAAAGATTTTGATATTAAAGTAGAGCTAAAGTCTATTAATAAGACGAGGCACCTTCATTATAGTTATTATTACAACGATGATTTGTGCTCTATTGTTTATGAGAAATTTAAAGATGATATTGCTTTAGGAGAGTATTCGTTTGAAGATCGAAAACGTTCAGAAAACGATTTTGTTGTTCTAGACAAACAGGTTTCATTTAACTCTTTCTATCAACTAAAGAAGTATGCGTCAAAATTCCAACTACTTTATAAAGAATCTTTAGAGCACAATGTGGCTCTTAGAGCAGAGCTTTCATCTATAGAGGGTAAGTTAGTTAATTTGGAACAAGAGTTAGACTACGATGAAGAGCTTTTTTTTGCAATAAATGACTATAAGGATAATTGCTCTTTATTTGAGTCGTTAATCAATTGTTTCCCAGTTGATAAAAGAGTCGGAAAGACGCTTGTTAAGATTTATTTTTCGTCTCTATTTTGCCAGTCATATTACGAGAAGCAAGTCGGTTTTTGTTTTTCATCCAGATTCAAAGCTGTCAGTCATTATATTAATTTTGGTGAAGAGAAATTTTTCAAGCCTAACCCATTTTTTGATGTTAGGGCAATGTTGGAAAAAGATGTTACGCTTTCTTCTTATTTGTCCTCCAACGGTGGGGATTATACCTCTCTGCTGATGAAACGTTACTGCGATAAGGCAAATGTATTACCTCATTCATTCTATAAACATATATTGAGAAGATAATTTAATGTTTATATGTATAGGACCAGGCAATGGTATAAAGACAGGGCAAAGTCGTTGTTTTGAGGTGTTTAAAAATCGACTTGAATTCATTTGTATTTCTAGTGGCGGTGAAGGACTGAAACTACTGACAAAAATTCTTATCATGTTAACTGGAATAATAAAGTTAATTTATTTTATGGCATTTAACTATGGTTCTATTCAGTCAGTGCTCATTTCAATTTCTAGGACTAGAATTGGTTTTATTAAAGACATGCCATTCTTTGTTATTTGCTTTTTACTAAGGAAAAATACCTACATTCACCTTCATGGGAATGATTTTGATAAGTTTTACAGTTCTCTTTTTAGCTTCGAAAGGTATGTTGTTAGGCTTATATTGATGAAAGCTAAAGGTATATTAATTCCTAATTTATTTATGTCTAAGCAATTTGACGGAATTATTAGCGGCGTACCATTTCATTTAGTTCCTAACTTTCATATGTCTTCATTCTCAAAAGTTGATGCTAGCTATAAAAATCAGATGCTATATTTGTCAAATATTATGGTTGAAAAAGGTATTTTTCATGTGCTCGATATATTTGACATCATAAGGCGTGAGATAGTCGACGTCGAATTAACTATCGTAGGCTCAATGATGTTACCTGTTGAGTTGGAAAAAAAATTCCGTACTCTCATAGAAAATAGAAACATTGGATACGTTGAAAGAGTAAACCCCGATGATGTATTTAGATTTTATCGAGATTCTGATATACTTTTGTTTCCCTCATGTTATGAAACGGAAGCTTCTCCGTTAGTACTTCTTGAGGCTATGAATGCGAGTTGTGTACCGTTCACATTTAGGCATAATAATATAGAAGAAGTGTTGGCTGATTCAATAAAACAATCTACCAAGAAAAAATCATCCAAGGATCTTGCAAGAAAAATACTTGATTCATTAACTTCAAAGCAGCAACTCAGCTATTTAAAGAGTAGTAATTTTGAGAAAGCTGAAGAGTATTCAATCGACAATTATACTAATCGAATTATAGAGATATTAGGTAAATGAAAAAAATTGCTTTTATTACTGGTATAACAGGCCAAGATGGCTCTTACTTGGCAGAGCTTTTAGTTGAAAAAGGCTATGAAGTTCATGGGCTTATTCGCCGAGCATCATCATACAATACTGAGCGTATTGATGCGTTGGTAAACGCAGGATCTAATGTTAAATTACATTATGGTGACCTAACAGATTCTTCAAATCTAATTCGATTGGTTAAAGAGATTCAACCTGATGAGATCTATAATCTAGGCGCAATGTCACATGTTGCGGTTTCTTTTGAGTCTCCAGAGTATGTCGCCGATGTCGATGGTATGGGTACTCTCCGTATTCTAGAGGCGATCCGTATCAATGGTTTGGAAAAGAAAACTCGCTTTTATCAAGCGTCGACTTCTGAGCTTTACGGTGAGGTCCGTGAAATTCCTCAGCGTGAGACAACTCCTTTTTATCCACGTTCTCCGTACGCTGTAGCTAAAATGTACGCATACTGGATTGTGGTTAACTATCGTGAGTCTTACGGTATGTACGCATGTAATGGTATTTTGTTTAACCACGAGTCACCACGCCGTGGTGAAACCTTTGTAACTCGCAAGATTACTCGAGCTATCGCTAACATCTCTCAAGGTCTGGAATCTTGCTTAGAGCTTGGTAACATGGATGCGCTGCGTGACTGGGGGCATGCTAAAGATTACGTTCGAATGCAATGGATGATGCTTCAACAAGAGCAAGCTGAAGATTTTGTTATTGCCACTGGTAAGCAGATCTCTGTACGCGAGTTTGTTCGCTTGTCAGCAAGGGAAGCGGGGATCGAACTTGAGTTTTCTAGCGAAGGTGTTGATGAGATTGCCACTGTGGTTGCTATTAATGAAGAAAAAGCACCAAAAGTGAAAGTTGGTGATGTCATTGTAAAAGTAAACCCTCGCTTCTTCCGTCCCGCAGAAGTTGAGACATTGCTAGGTGACCCAAGTAAAGCGAAAGCCAAACTTGGTTGGACTCCAGAGATCACTGTGGAAGAAATGTGTGCAGAAATGGTTGCGTCTGATATCGATAAGGCAAAACAACACGCAGTTCTAAAAGAACACGGATTTGATGTTGCGATCTCACTAGAAAGCTAATTAATCAGTATTACTGATTCGTTTATATTGCAGAGCTCCTCATTTTGGGCTCTGCTTTTTCTATTTATATTATCGGAACTAGTATGAAAAGAGTATTTGTTGCTGGTCATAAAGGTATGGTTGGCTCAGCTATTGTTCGTCAACTATCTAAAGATTCTTCAGTAGAAGTTATTACTAAAGATCGTAATGAGCTTAACCTGTTAGACCCACTAGCCGTCGAGGCGTTTTTTGCGGCTCACCATATTGATCAAGTTTATCTTGCGGCCGCGAAAGTCGGTGGGATTGTTGCTAACAATACGTACCCTGCTGAGTTTATTTACCAAAATTTGACGATTCAAAACAACATTATTCACTCTTCACATCTGCATGGTGTTCAAGATTTACTATTCTTGGGGTCGTCTTGTATTTATCCAAAGTTTGCACAACAACCGATGCGCGAAGACTCTTTATTGACTGGAACTTTGGAAGAAACCAATGAGCCTTACGCAATTGCTAAGATTGCAGGCATCAAAATGTGCGAGTCCTATAATCGCCAATATGGTCGCAACTATCGATCAGTAATGCCAACTAATTTGTATGGTGAAAATGATAACTTTCATCCTCAAAATTCTCACGTTATTCCTGCGTTGTTACGTCGTTTCCATGAAGCAAAATTGAATGGCGACAGCAAAGTCGTTGCGTGGGGTAGCGGTAAACCAATGCGAGAGTTTTTGCATGTGGACGATATGGCCGCAGCCTCGATTTATGTGATGAATCTTGCCCAAGAGGTGTATCTAGAAAATACGCAAGAAATGCTTAGTCACATAAATGTAGGTACTGGTGTAGACTGTACGATTCGCGAGCTCGTTGAGACTGTGGCAAAAGTGGTGGGTTTTGAAGGCGAAATTGAATTTGATACAACGAAACCAGACGGCACTCCTCGTAAGTTAATGGATGTTTCACGGTTAAAGAGCCTTGGCTGGGAAGCGAAGACGAGTCTAGAGGATGGTTTAACTATGACTTACCAGTGGTTCCTAGAGAATCAAGAAAATTATCGCGGCTAAAGTACCGAGGGTAGAACTAGTATAAGGATTTAAACAAAGCATATGTTTTTAAGCAAACAACGTTTTTCTCAAGTGATTGAAAGTACGCCATTAGTTTCAGTTGACTTAATTATTGAGGACGAAAGTGGTCAAATCTTACTTGGAGAGCGTTTAAATCGACCAGCTAAGGGTTTCTGGTTTGTTCCCGGTGGGCGTGTTCTTAAGGATGAAAAGCTGGAAGATGCCTTTGCTCGTTTAACTTTAGAGGAGCTTGGGCATGAGTTTAAGCTCTCTCAAGCTACACTGTTCGGGCCTTATACACACCTATATGATGACAATGTATTTGGCAATGAGTTTACGACTCATTATATCGCCATTGCTTATAAACTCGTTGTCACTCGCTCGGAATTGGATTTACCCATGGGTGTACAACATTCTCGCTATTGTTGGAGTCACAAAGATGAACTATTGACTAGCGATAAAGTACATATCCATACTAAATGGTATTTTCAAAAATAGCTCAAATCATCACCTACTTAAAAACAACGAGTTGATTATGCTTATTCCTGTAATTATGGCCGGCGGCTCAGGTAGTCGTTTATGGCCTCTATCTCGCGCCAAGTACCCAAAACAATTTCTAGCGGTAACTGGTGAGCAAACAATGCTTCAACAAACACTAAGTCGCATGGAGAGTCTAGAGCACAAAGCGCCGTTTATTATCTGCAATGAAGAACATCGATTCCTAGTTGCTGAGCAACTTCGCTGTATTGATTGTCATCATAGTGGAATACTACTAGAGCCAGTAGGGCGTAATACTGCCCCTGCTATCGCCCTAGCTGCCAAATTTTCCCTATCTGAACAACAAGCTTCAGGTGAAGATGCATTGATGTTGGTTCTCGCTGCTGATCATGTAATTAAAGATACCCAATCTTTCCATCAATCGGTATTAGCTGCAATTCCGTACGCACAACGTGGTGATATGGTCACTTTCGGTATCAAAGCGAATGCACCAGAAACAGGTTATGGCTACATTAAAACCGGTGCTACGGTTACTGCTGCGAATGAAAGCCGAGGCTTTAGTGTCGATAGTTTTGTCGAAAAGCCAGATCTTGAAACGGCAAAGCAATATCTAGCGGATGGTAGTTACTTGTGGAACAGTGGCATGTTTTTATTCAAAGCATCTACTTATCTTGAAGAGTTGGCAAAGTTTCGACCAGATATCTTGAAAGCATGTGAAAGTGCATTTGATAGCCACTTTGATGACCTAGACTTTATTCGTATGTCATCAGAACTGTTCTCACAGATCCCAGACGAATCAATAGATTTTGCTGTAATGGAGAAAACAGAAAAAGCTGTTGTCGTTCCAATGGACGCTAATTGGAGTGATGTTGGCTCTTGGTCTGCACTCTGGGATGTGAATGATAAAGATGAACTGGGCAATGCAACTCGTGGTGATGTGTTAACTGAGCAGACTCAGAATAGTTATATTTATTCACAAGATAAACTTGTTGCTACCGTTGGTGTCGAAAACCTGATCGTTGTAGAGACAAAAGATGCAGTGCTAGTTGCGGATAAAGACAAGGTTCAAGATGTAAAGTCGATTGTAAATCATCTAAAACAACAAAACCGAGCAGAGTGTCAGCAGCATCAAGAGGTATATCGCCCATGGGGTTCCCATGAGACCGTATCTGAAGGTGAGCGTTACCATGTGAAGCAAGTGTTAGTTAAACCAAAAGAGAAAACAGCTCTGCAGATGCATCACCATAGAGCTGAGCATTGGGTTGTCGTGTCAGGTACGGCTAAAGTGACAAAAGGTGATGAAACTTTCCTTCTTACTGAAAATCAGTCAACTTATATTCCAGTAGGGACTCCGCACTCCGTAGAAAATCCAGGACAAGTGCCTTTAGAGCTTATAGAAGTTCGTTCCGGATCGTACTTGAAAGAAGATGATATTGTTCGCTTTGACGAGCAGACATCTAAGTTTGGTGGCGATTACTAACTACTTATTGAGATAGGAAATTATGGCAACAAAATTAATCAGTAGTGAAGTGCTTGAGGCTTCAGGTATCCAATTTGGTACTAGTGGTGCGCGGGGACTCGTCAGTCAGTTTACCTTGGACGTTTGTGCTGCATTTACTCACGCATTTGTCGCTTCAATGCGTAACAATTTTACTTTCAATCAAATGGCTGTGGCAATTGACAACCGCCCGAGCAGCCCTGCAATGGCGCAAGCAGTCATTCAAGCTCTGAGCGATGCAGGTGTAGATGCCATTTACTATGGTGTTGTGCCTACCCCAGCTCTCGCATTTACCGCAATGCAAGATAATATGCCTTGTATAATGGTGACTGGCTCTCATATCCCATTTGATCGCAATGGAATTAAGTTTTACCGCCCAGACGGAGAGATCACTAAGGTAGATGAACAGGCAATCTTAACCGAGGAGGTACCCTTTAGTGCCATCAATGACCTACCTGAGTTAACGATTGACCTCCGAGCAGCTGAGCTTTACCGAACGCGTTATACTGATTTGTTTGATGCAGATTTACTGGTAGGAAAGCGTGTTGGTATTTATGAGCATTCAAGTGCCGGGAGAGATATTTACCAAGGACTTTTTGAATCACTTGGAGCTGAAGTCATTTCATTGGAGCGTACTGATGAGTTTGTTCCAATTGATACCGAAGCTGTGGCTGAATCTGATAAGGAAAAAGCACGTAGTTGGTCGAAACAATATAATTTAGATTTTATTTTTTCGACCGATGGAGACGGTGATCGTCCTTTAGTTGCCGACGAGAACGGTGAATGGTTGAGAGGTGATATCCTAGGCCTACTTTGTTCGCAAGCGCTTCAAATTGAAGCATTGGCAGTTCCTGTTAGCTGCAACACTATTATTGCTGAATCTCATGAATTCGAAGCTGTGTCTAAAACACGAATTGGCTCGCCTTATGTCATCGCTGAATTTTCCGAATTAGCAAAAATTTATAAAAGAATTGCAGGTTTTGAAGCTAATGGAGGATATTTGCTAGGAAGTGACATATCGGTGAGTGGGAAGCCACTAAAAGCATTGCCAACCCGAGATGCCGTTTTACCTGCGCTAATGTTGCTTTCTTTAGCAAAAAAATCATCGATAGAAAGCCTAGTAAACAATCTACCACAGCGCTTCACGCATAGTGACCGTATTCAAAACTTCGCGACTGAAAAGAGTTTATCGATATTGGAAAATGGTCGTCAAAACACTAAACAGCTATTAGATTCCCTGGGGTTGTCAGAGGTTAATGCTGTTAGTATTGATAACACTGACGGATTAAGATTAGAGCTATCTAATGCAACAATCATCCATTTACGTCCGTCAGGTAATGCTCCTGAACTTCGTTGTTATGCGGAAGCTGAACGAATGGAAGATGCTATTGCTTTGGTTGAGAAAGTGTTAGGAAATATCAGGTTAATTTAGCTTTTGAGCGTTTTTGCATCAACACATAACCAAAGATTGAGCTATGCGCTAAAGCATAGCTCTATACTTCTGAGCGTCAGTTTTAATGATTTATAAATTAATGAACCCAATTAAGAACTTCCCTTGGGGAAGTCGTACTGCGATTCGAGACTACTTCGTTATTGATAATTCAAATTTTGAGCACCAAGCTGAAATTTGGATGGGAGCTCATCCCTCCGCTAGTTCCAGTATTTCTCAAGCTGGTGTTGATGTTTTTTTGTGTGATGCCATTTCTAATAACCCAGACTATTGGCTAGGGAAGGGAACTAAGGAGAATTTCTCATCGCTTCCTTTTCTTATGAAAATTCTAGCGGCAGAAGAGCCGTTATCCATACAAGTTCATCCATCGAAAGCCGCCGCCGAAATAGGCTTTGCATCCGAGAATGAATTAGGTATTCCATTAGATGCCCCAAATCGTAATTATAAGGATCCGAATCATAAACCTGAACTTGTTTATGCTCTCACTCCTTATCTGGCGATGAATGGTTTTCGAGAGTTTAAGCAGATCGTGGCAAACTTTGATGCTATTGACCTTCCGGCAATAGAAGCTTTTTTTCTTCCCTTTAAACAAGACCCAACCCCATCGTCTCTTGCTGATTTTTTTGCAGCTATTCTTGGGTTAGAGGGAGAGTTTAAAGTACAGGCTATTAGTCAGCTGCTTAACTCGTTAAAAACAATAGATAAAGACAATTTTGCATACCAAGCTTCATTGCTTATCTCTCGCCTTTCTCATCTTTACCCTGAAGACGTTGGCTTGTTTGCTCCGTTATTTTTAAATGTTATTGAGTTGCAACCAGGTGAGGCTATGTTCTTATATGCTGAAACCCCTCATGCCTATATCCATGGATTGGGGGTGGAAGTCATGGCTAACTCAGACAATGTTTTAAGAGCAGGCTTAACGCCTAAATATATTGATGTTAAAGAGCTAGTGAAAAATACAAGATTTCATCCGATTGCTTTTGAAAGCTTGCTTATGAAACCGATTAATAGTCAATCGGGACACGAAGTTTACCCAATCCCAGTAGAAGATTTTAAATTTGATGTATTGAATCCTAGAAAAACAATGACTTTTACTACATCATCTCCTGAGATATTACTCTGCTTATCTGAGCAGGTCACAATCATTTCTGATACGGAGAAAAGAGATTTATGTAAGGGGGAGTCTGTAGTTATTCCTGCATTATTGAGTGAATATCGAATTGTAGGAAAGGGCTCGATTGCAAGGGTTTACTGTTGAAAACTATGAAAGTTTCCATTGTTACAGTTTGCTTTAACTCTGAAAATACGATTAGAGATACATTAGAGTCTATCGCCAACCAGTCTTACACTGATATTGAACATATTGTTATAGATGGTGGTTCAATGGATAAGACTAATAAAATCATCGAGGATTATAGGTCAACGATAAAAGCTCACATTTCTGAACGTGATAATGGTTTATATGATGCAATGAATAAGGGTATTGAATTAGCAACTGGAGACGTTATAGGTATTCTAAATTCAGATGATGTATTAATGAATGAGTCTACTATCGATAATATAGTTAAAGCTTTTTCACCCAATATTGATGGTGTCTATGGCGATGTTGTTTTTTGTAAACAAGGTGACTTAAACTCAATTACTAGGTTTTACTCATCAAGATCTGCGAACTATGGCAATCTTAAGCGGGGTATTATGCCAGCGCATCCTTCATTGTATTTGAGGAGAAAATGTTTTACTGAACTGGGTGTTTATTCATTAGATTATAAGATTGCAGCCGACTTTGATTTCATTGCTCGTTTGTTCTCAAAAGAAAAATATCAGCTTAAATACCTCGCCCAACCATTAGTAAAAATGCGAGAAGGGGGGGTGAGTACTTCAGGTTTTAGAGCAAACTTATTGCTTAATAAAGAAATATTATACTCTTTGCATAAAAATGGAATAAAGTCTAACTGGCTATGGATTGTGTCAAAGTATCCTATGAAGCTATGGGGAGTGCTAAAAGCTAAACTTCGGGTTTATACCCAGTAGGAGCATCTAATAAAATACGTTTAATGCATTCAACGTTAAAGTCATGGCAACATGTATCTAGTTCTGTCAGTAAAGGCTCCATTTCATCCCAACCGAGCTTATGCTCTTTAGCGGTCATGATTTTTTGATGGCCAGTACCTTCTACATTTTCACCAATTAGGAGTTCTTCATATAGTTTTTCACCCGGTCTTAAACCAGTAAATTTAATCTCGATATCACCCTCTTCATTTGAACCTTGTGTAAACTCCTTCATTCCCATTAAATGGATCATGCGTTTAGCTAAGTCATGTATCTTTACAGGTTCACCCATGTCCAATACAAACACTTGACCATTGTTTCCCATAGCCCCCGCTTGGATGACTAGCTGTGCAGCTTCAGGTATAAGCATGAAGTAGCGGATAATATCTGGGTGAGTAACCGTTACTGGGCCTCCTTGGCGTATTTGCTTCTTAAATAGTGGTACCACAGAACCAGAGGAGCCTAGGACGTTACCAAAACGGACCATAGTAAAAGTGGTGCGGTTTTGTTTATCTGCAAGTGCTTGAAGGACCAATTCAGCCATACGCTTACTTGCACCCATCACGTTGGTTGGGCGAACTGCTTTATCGGTTGATATTAGGGTAAAATCGGATACACCCGAATTTATCGCAGCATTAGCGCAAGCTAGAGTGCCGAAAACGTTGTTTCGGATACCTTCGATAACGTTGTCTTCGACTAGCGGTACATGCTTATAGGCAGCTGCGTGATACACAGTATTGACACCATGCGCTTGCATAAGCTTCGCGAGGCGGTTTTCTTTTTGCACAGAGCCAAGTGCAGACACAATCTTTGTGTCCAAGTTTAAGTTCGTTTTAATATTTGTTAATTCTTGATCAATGCTATATAGGTTGAATTCATTTAATTCAAATAAAACTAATACCTTGGGTCTTTGGGTGATTATCTGGCGGCATAATTCTGAACCAATTGAGCCTCCTGCTCCTGTTACCATAACATTTTTGCCACTAATATTTCGGGAGAGAAGTTCTATATTAGGGTCGACGGGAGCTCTGCCCAGTAAGTCCGCAACATCGAGATCTTTTACATCAGTTGCGGTAGCTTTACCAGCAGCAATATCTTCCACAGATGGCACTGATTGCACCTCAATAGGTAGATTTGATAGCTTTTCGACTAATCTAAGGCGTTTGCCTTTATTAATATTATTAATTGCGAGTAATAACTTCACTGGCTGATATAGAGACTGAAGGTGTTCGAATTCATCTGGGTGATAAACGCGAATACCAAACATTATTTGGCCTGCTTTACTTGGGTTATCATCCAAGAGAGCTACAGGGTGGTATTCGTCCCCTTGTATGAGAGCGTAAGCTAAGTCTCGCCCCGTCGCCCCTGCACCATAAATAAAGACGTTAGGTTTTTGGCGTTTGTAGTATTGATAGTAAATAGTACGAACTAAGATTCTAGGTCCACCTAAGGTTAAAATTGCTAACCCAGCATAGATAAATGGTACGCTTCTCGGAATGAACGAATGAAAAAAGAATCCACTTAGAGCAAGTGTTAGTGCTGATAAGAATACACCTAAAAATATGTGCCCTACAGCAGGTAGCATCATGTAACGCAATACAGCTCGATACATGCCAAGACGAACAAAACTATAGATTGTAACAAACAGGGTTGCCATTAAGCTTGCTAACTCATCTAAGCCTATGGCAAAAGTTGCAGAACCAAGTCTAAGCGCGATTGCTAAATAGAGTGATAGGATAATGGCCAAGATATCATAGCCAATACTGATAAAGCGTTTGTTTTTTCTGCTAGCGTTTAGTAACGATTGGATCGGCGTTATCATTATATTCTTCAGTTTGATAAAAGTAGGTTCTAGGCTGTTCTTTATACTCGACTATTTTAATCATCTGATAGTGTCTAGGCTAGTTTAATTTTGATAACTGCGGCAATCTAGAGCCTTCAATATAATAGGCTTCTCGTTTACAATTAGCCCAACTCAATTGATATGGAAAGTTTTACCAATGATTAATAAATGCCTCTTCCCTGCTGCAGGTTACGGTACGCGCTTTCTTCCTGCAACTAAGTCTATGCCAAAGGAGATGATGCCAATAGTGAATAAGCCCCTTATTGAGTATGGTGTGGATGAGGCTATTCAAGCTGGTATGGAAGACATGTGTATTGTGACTGGTCGTGGTAAACACTCATTGATGGACCACTTTGATAAAAATTATGAGTTAGAGCACCAAATTAAGGGTACCAATAAAGAAAACTTACTTGAAGATATCCGCCAAATCATCGACGCAGCAAGTTTTACATTTGTTCGCCAGCGTGAAATGAAAGGGCTTGGCCACGCGATTCTTACTGGTAAGGAGCTGATTGGTGACGAGCCATTCGCTGTTGTTTTAGCTGATGACTTGTGTGTTAACGAAGATAAAGGTGTTCTACAGCAAATGGTTGAACTGTTTAAGCAGTTTCGTTGCTCGATCGTAGCTGTAGAAGAAGTGCCAGAGTCAGAAACGCACAAGTATGGCGTAATTGCTGGTAGCAAAATTAGCGATGATATCTATCGTGTTGAAGACATGGTAGAAAAGCCAGAGCAAGGAACAGCACCAAGCAATTTGGCCATTATCGGTCGCTATATTCTAACGCCAGATATTTTTGACATTATCGAAAATACCAAGCCTGGCAAGGGCGGTGAGATTCAAATTACAGATGCACTTCTAGCACAAGCAAAATCAGGCTGTGTTATTGCTTATAAGTTTAAAGGTAAGCGATTCGATTGCGGCAGTGTAGAAGGGTTTATTGACGCTACTAATTACTGTTATCAAACACAATACCTTGATAAACCTGCGCAAGAAATTGGTAAAGAGCGCACTGTTAAGGCTTAGACAGTCATTAAATATATGTGTGTATAAGATGATGATAGTCTGAGTTGAGGAGTATATGAACCTTTTAGTCACTGGTAGTACGGGGTTCGTAGGAGCAGCGTTACTTAAAGAAATTAAGCGTCAAGAGTGGACAGTCACTAGTGTTATACGCAGTTCAAAGTTGAGTCTCAACTCAGATTATATTGCTCCTTCTATCGACTCTAATACTAACTGGTCTGGTGCATTCGAAGGTATTGACTGTGTCGTCCACTGCGCCGCACGTGTTCACCAAATGAAAGAGTCCAAAGCGGATGCGATAAAGGCCTATAGAGAAACCAACACTGAAGGGACGCTCAATCTTGCTAGGCAAGCAGCTCAAGCTGGTGTAAAGCGTTTTGTTTTTGTTAGTTCCATTAAGGTTAATGGTGAGTTTACCAAGCCAAATCAACCATTCACTCCCGATTTAACCCATGCGCCAGACGACCCATATGGTTTAAGTAAATATGAAGCAGAGGTTCAACTTCAGCAATTAGCTAAAGAAACGGGCCTTGAGGTGGTGATTATTCGTCCTCCTTTGGTTTACGGTCCTGGCGTAAAAGCTAACTTCCTTTCTATGATACGCTGGGTGGAGAAAGGTATTCCATTGCCGTTGGGTGCAATAGATAATCGACGTAGCTTAGTTTACCTAGATAATCTGGTAGACTTTATGCTGACTTGTTGTATTCACCCTAAAGCGGCTGGCGAAACATTTTTAGTCTCAGATGGAGAAGATGTCTCGACAACTCAACTGCTAAATGCTGTTGCTAGCGGAATGAATAAAAGTTCTCGTTTGCTACCTATTCCGATGTCATTCATCGACTTTTCAGCCAAGCTTATTGGTAAGCCACAACTTTCACAAAGACTATGTGGTAACCTTCAAGTTGATAGCAGTAAGGCTAAGGCGCTACTTGGGTGGTCTGCCCCTATTTCATTTGAAGAGGGCATTCAAAGAACAGTTGATACCTACTTAGAATCTAAATAGCTCTTCCATTTACGTATACCTGGTTGTTTTTAAAACGGAGATGATTTTGATCCGCACTTTAGATTTTTTATTCGCTTTTTTCGGTCTTCTGTTTCTGTGGCCTGTCTTGATTGTAATATGTGTCTTGGGTTATTTCGATACAGGCGCTCCTGTCTTTCAGCAGACTCGAGTCGGCAGAAGCCAGCAGCCGTTTATTTTGGTGAAATTTCGTACTATGCCAGTCGAAACTAAATCGGTAGCGACTCACTTAGTTGGTGCTAGTTCAGTGACAAAGCTTGGCGCGTTCCTTCGCAAAACAAAGCTGGATGAACTACCTCAGTTATGGAATGTGTTGAAAGGGGAAATGAGTTTAGTCGGTCCTCGTCCATGTTTGTTCAACCAAGAAGAGTTGATCCAAGAGCGCGAAGAGAGAAGTGTTTTTAGTGTTCGCCCTGGCATTACAGGTCTAGCGCAGGTCAATGAGATTGATATGTCGACGCCTAAAAAATTGGCTGAATGGGACCAAAGAATGATTGAATCGATGACGATAAAACGTTATTTCATCTACATTGTTCAAACTGTGTTGGGGAAAGGGGCAGGGGACCGCGTATAGTTTGCGAGCAGATTTAGCAGCATCATAGATGAAGGAGTAATATTGTAACTACATGGAGCAAATTAAGAGTAATGTGGGTTATTTGTTCGTAGTGCAAATTACTCAATATCTAGTCCCTTTAATTGTTTTGCCATTGCTAGCCCGTACTCTGGGTACTGAAGGAGTTGGGATTGTATCTGTGGCGCTGTCTGTCTGTGCCCTCGCATTTATCGTAACGGATTTCGGTTTCTCTGTTGTTTCTCCTGCTCTCATTGCGCAAAACAAGCAGTTGAATGGTTGGCTCTCTCATTATTTAGGAGCAGCGTTCTCAATTAAGTTACTACTAGCTGTAGTATTACTTCTAGTCATTGTGTTTACCGGTGCTGTTTTTACTGATGTTGCATTTCAGCATCCATTAGTTTTTGGCGCAGTGGTCTTATCTATTTTTTTCCAGTCTTTCCAGCTTCAATGGTTTTTCCAAGGCATTGAGAGAATGCGCAATATAGTATTGAGTGTAGGGTTAGCAAAATTGATTTATTTGAGTTTGGTGGTTCTATTTGTACGCCAACCAGGTGATGAAGGTAAAGTTTTGCTTTTCTTCGCTTTTAGTCACTTGGTTACTTTATGTATTAGCCTATGCCTAGTTTATCGAGAAGGCTATAGGTTTTCGAAGCCAAGTGCTAATGACGTTTCACGTATCTTTAAGGCGTCAGCACCGTTTTTTGCTTCTCGAACTGCGGTAAGCATCTACACTAGTGCGAGTACCTTTGTTGTGGGAAGCGTATCTGGTTACCATCAAGCAGCACTATACTCTTGTGCAGAGAAACTATATCAGGCTCTTATCGCTGCGACAGCTCCAATAAGTCAAGCCCTCTATCCGCATCTAGCGCGGGCTCGAAAGGATGATCTTCTGATGATTTTTCTCGCGTACACATTACCTGTGGTAATTGGTGTCGCCTTTGGGGTTGCATATTTTTCTGAAGAGATCGTCATGCTTCTCTATGGGGCTGAATTTGCACAAGCTTCAGCTTTATTGAAGGTTTTTGCCATTACGGCCGTTATTAGCTTTATCGGAATCAATTTCGGTTACCCTGCCTATTCGACTATCAACCGTTTAGACGTAGTAAACAAAAGTGTCCTAATTGGAGGTGCTCTTCAGTTGACAGTGTTAGGTGCATTGTTTGGTTATAGCGCACTTAATGCAATTAATGTCGCTCTTTCAGTGTTGGCGGTTGAAATAGTCATTATGTGCTTTCGAGTGTTCGGCTTTTTTGTACTAAGGAAGAAAGCTCATGTTTAAAGCACTTCGAATGATATTAGCATTGGTAGATTTGCTGTTTCTCAGGAATAAAAAGAGAGTAGCTATTCCATGTATTAATGATGATGAATGGCAAGGAAATTGCGCCTTTCTATACAAGTACCTTCTCAAACATCAAAGTGAGTATGGTATTGAAATAGTGGTTCTTACTAGCCGAAGATCCAAACTGCATAATGACGATGATGCCTGTAGGAATGTTCAAACGCTCTATTCCTTCCGAGGGCTAATGAGTTTGTTTACCTCTGGTGTTGTGATTTATCACCATGGCCCTTTAGCGGGTAGAATCCCCATTTTTCCTTGGAGGCGAATAGGCTTTCATATCAACCATGGGATTCATTATAAAAAAGTAGAACTCGCATTAGACAATAAAAGTGTGCATAGAGGACTATTCTCTATAGTGAAAACAAAATGGTTCACTCCTTATCATGCTGTATCGTCACATGTAGATGCCTTGTCTTGCTGCACTTACTATCACACTAATTTACGAGATGTGTTCGTCACTGGAATTCCTCGAAATGATTTATTTTTTCAAGAGGATAATTACGGCTGGCCGAGTGGGTTGAGGCGAGACGTCGCACAGTTAGTTGATATGTCACAAAACAAAAAAATCATAGCGTATGCACCAACTTGGAGGAAGAGTGGTAGTTATGAATTCTCTAGGGGGGAGCTGAAAGCTCTTACTGCACTTCTAGATAAACACAACGCAATTTTGTTCTACGCAGGACACCCATATTTGGAGAAAAGGTGTGTGCCCGACTCGCACAGTATTATCGATTTCAACAGATACTTTAATGATATCCAATCGTTGCTACTAAAAGCTGATTTGCTTATTACAGATTACTCCAGCGTATGGATTGACTTCCTCTTGAGGGGAAAGCCAGTAATTAGTTTTCAATATGACAAATCGAGCTATCAAGACTATCGCGGTTTTCTTTTTGATACAGATGAGCTCTTTCCAGGAGAAATTGTTGAGGATGTTACTGGTTTGCTGCAGTCCATTGAACAAAACCTCGACTCGGACTATGTTCACCCAAACTATTCTAGCGTCAAAAGAATGTTTCATAGTTTTGAAGATGGCTCAAACTGCAAACGCATAACCGAGGTTATTAGTGACTTAGCTAGGTGGACCAGATGAAAATCTTACTGGTTACCACCGGGCTGGGCTTAGGCGGAGCAGAAAGGCAGGTCTGTGACTTAGCAGATGAGTTTGTAAGAAAGGGACACATTGTTCAAATTATGTCGCTTAACCTTCGTAAGGAAGTAGCTCCCAATTCTAGCCAAGTAAAAATATTTTCACTTTCGATGGATAAAACGTTGTCGGGATTATTAGTGGCTTTATATCGGGCTCGAAATCTATTGAAAGAATTTAGGCCCGATATTGTCCATAGCCATATGTATCATGCGAATATTTTTTCTCGTATTCTAAGAAGTATTGCTCGTATGCCTCGGCTAATTTGTACAGTACATAGCTCATATGAAGGAGGAAAGTTTCGAGTACTCCTATATCGTGCTACTGATAGATTAGCATCAATAAATACCGTTGTAAGTGAATATGCTCAGCGTGCTTTTATAGAGTCAGGGGCAATGACAGAAGAGCGCCTAGTCGTGGTCAGAAATGGTATTGATACCGACAGGTTTAAGTTTCGTGACAATGCTCGCCAAAAATTTAGAGATGAGTTGAAAATTGCGAGCAACGATATTTTTCTTTTGGCGGTTGGGCGTTTGGAAGATGAGAAAAACTATCCGGAGCTGATACGAGCGTTTGAGTTAGTTTCTCAGCAAGAAGAGTTTTCAAGAAAACTGAAACTATTTATTGTAGGTCAAGGCACAATGTCTGAGGGTTTGAAAAACCTTGTTGATGAGCGTCATTTGAACGACAAGATATTCTTCGTTGGAGCCAAAAAGGATGTAGAGAACTGGTTTTCTGCTAGTGATGTTTTCGTGCTTCCCTCTTTATACGAAGGGTTTGGATTAGTGGCATTGGAAGCGTTGGCTTCTGAGCGAATGGTTGTAACGACTAATAATATAGGGGTAAAAGGAGATATTGAGTTATTTGGTGAAGTTGCGCCATCTGCATATGCGTTAGAAATAGCTGATAAAATACGAGTGGCTATTCAGCGATTACATGACTTTAATGGTGCTGAAGCACGACGATATATAATAGATAAATACTCGATTCAATCAGTTTCAACGCAGTGGTTGGAAATTTATGCAGGGACAGATGAAAAAAGTTGCATTTCTAATCACAAAGTCTGAAGTGGGTGGCGCTCAAACGTGGGTGGCGCAACTCATTGCTCTCCTAGATGGAGAAATTCAGCCTATCATCATTACTAACCAGCCCGGTTGGTTATCAAAAACATTGCCTAACATACCTTGTTACTTTGTCTCTGAAATAGAGCAAGGTTTATCGATAAAAGCTCTTTGTAAGATATCGCAACTTCTGACGCACAATCAGGTCGATACCGTTGTTGCCAGTTCAGCAAATGCAGGTGTATATGCTCGTTTGATCTCTCTCAAGTACACGTTTAAATGTGTATATGTCTCTCATGGTTGGTCATGCATATATAACGGGGGAGCACTTAAGTCGGTATATATTACCTTAGAACGTCTATTGGCTAAGCTGTCCGATATTGTCTGGTGTGTTTCTCATAGTGATTATGTTAGGGCTAAAGATGTTATAAAGGTCCCAGAAAGGAAGCTGAAATTAGCTCAAAACGCTACTTTCCCATCTATGGTGAATAAGGCAACTTGCTTGGAGAAAGGAAGATCACTACGAGTTGTGAGTGTTGGGCGATTATGCCAGCCCAAAAGGTTTGAATTGTTGATGGATGCAATTCACGACCTAGCAGATATTGAGCTGACGATTGTAGGGAATGGCCCTGACTTTAACGAATTATCGACATGGTGCTCGCCCAATGTTGAGTTGGTTGGAGAAATTGAGAACTTTCGAGATTATGCTGAATTTGATGCTTTTGTATTGCTGTCAGATAGTGAAGGTTTACCCATGTCTGCAATTGAAGCTGGTAGCGCAAATATCCCTTTGATTTTAAGCGATGTTGGAGGGTGCAGTGAGTTGATTGAGCTTAGCAACCCTAATGGCCTTCTCGTTGAAAATAATATTGAGGATGTTCGTCGAGCGCTGATGGAGCTCAAGCTGAATTACTCTCGATATAAAACTGCAGCGAATGATGTCTCAGAAAAGTTCAATATCTATCGCTATAAGTCAGAATATTTTTCGATATTGGAGTAGGCTAGGCTGCTCCTTTACCTATCCACATCACCCGAAGTGTTTTGAGATAAATCTCGAAATCTAGTTGCCAGCTTAAATACTTTAAATAGTAGAAGTCGTACGCGAGCTTTTCTTTGGTGCTTTCCGTATTGTCAGTATAGCCCTGCGTTACTTGTGCCCAGCCAGTGATACCGGGTTTTACAATATGCCTGTAGTCATAAAAGGGAATCTCTTTAGCAAATTGTTTTGCAAAAATGGGTTGCTCCGGCCTTGGGCCTATAATTGACATGTCACCTTTCAATACATTCCAAAATTGCGGTAGTTCATCTAGGCGGCTGTGACGCAAAATTCGGCCTAGTTTAGAAATACGCTCTGGTTCTTCTGAAGCAAACTTAGCGGTGTCACTCCTTGTTTCAGTACGCATCGTTCTAAATTTATATAGTGTGAATGCCTGGTTGTTTTGGCCAACCCGCGTTTGTTTAAAGAAGACTGAGCCACTTCCCTGGCTCTTAATCAATAAGCAGATAATCGCCATGAGAGGAGAGGTGATGATAATAGCGAGTATAGCTATTACAAAATCTAGTACTGATTTTATCCGAAAGTACCCCGAGTAAGGCTGTAATGCGCGTATTGTACTATCAGATAAATACATACTAGATACTTTATGATCTAAGCGCTCTTGAAGTTGGCTGATATGGTATACAGGGATTTGTGCGATGGAGCAATCGGCGATAATACCCTCTTCCTTTTCTGTAAAAGGTGTTTGTATATCAACGAGAATACCTCCTTTTAACCGTGATAAATCCATCGTGTGAACATAAGGTTTTAAGGTGAGTTTCTTGGCTAGTCTATCGTGTGATTGTTGGAAATCACCGACTAAATATAGGGTTGCTTTCCACTTTGCTTCTTGACGGGTATAAAAACTGATGTACCAAATACAGCTTAGCATCCCCCCCATTAACAATATTGGTCGCGAATAGTCGATTCTAAACAGCAGTAGAGCAAAAAATGCGATCCCAAACCCTGTTAAGAGCGTCGGAATAATGCGGCTAACTTGTGATTGTAAAATAGAGCATGTCGGAGGGGGAAGTACTATGGAATTGAAGAAGAAGACACCACTAACAATAAGTAGACTAGAGAGAATAGTTGTCGGAAAGGTCGGGTAGCTAATATATGTCCACGCTAGTAAAAAACTAAGCATACAAAAGAAGTAACAGCAGTGGTAAAAAATGCAGTGACGCTTTTCCATGAGTAGCTTATTCTAATTAGTCTTGGGTAGATATTAGCATATACATGTAGACAATGGCTCTTTTGCAGAAGTGAGTTAGCTCGATATATGGTGATATCAAGCTAACCTTATATTGGCTACAAAATCTGCTTTAAAACCCGATCCGCTTTCACTCGCGTAATCTTACGCATCAGCTTCTGGACCGCATCTGGGTAATCTTCAAACTTCTCTAATTGTCTGTACGTGCAGATTAGGTCAGTGTGTTGAAGAATATTTTCCACCTCTTTTTCAAACTGAGGTGTTAAATGATGATAGTTATCTTGAATGAAGATAGCGTTTTCTAAATCTAGCTTCCAAGCTCGTGGGTTAAGGTTATTGCCCGTAATCAGCATATAACGCTTATCGACCCAAATGCCTTTTAAGTGGAAGCTGTTTTCTTCGTGCTTCCAAAGGTGGATAGAGAGTTTACGGCTGGCAATATTCGCTTCGTTCGCTTTTGCAAATTGGCGTAAGTTACGCTCATATAGGTAAGGTAAGCCACCAATGGTACGGAAATCTTCTTCTGGTGAGATGTAGAAGTCATTAGCCGTCTTATCACCAACAACAATCGTGACTTTTACACCACGTTTGATCGCCTTCTTCACTTCTTTTGCCACGCTTCGTGGGAAGTTAAAGTAAGGCGTGCAGATGAAGATCTCATCTTTTGCTTGAGCAAGTAGTTGGTTGATACCTTGGTTAAGCTTGTTACGCTTTTTACCGACACCTACGATAGGAGTGACAGCAACTTGTTCAGCTGAAACTTCTTGCGACTCAAATTGGTAGCTCGACTTAGCTAATGATGCGCGTAGTTGGCGAATTTGTGCTTTGATCTCTTTGGTTTCAGGTTTACTTGGACACGCTAAGTCATTCACAGCTGGGTGTTCAATCATCTCAGACTGAATGAACTCGACCATACTGTCTGCCAGTGCTTTGTTGCTTAGCATATGGTAGCGGTCAAAACGGTAACGGTCTTTATAGTTGAGGTAGATATTGTTTAAGCTTGCGCCACTGTAGATGACTTGATCATCAACAATAAAGCCTTTGAGGTGCAGTACGCCAAATACTTCGCGGCCACGAACTGGAATCCCGTAAACTGGGATCTTATGTTCGTAGTTCTCGGCAAATGACTTATACATTGCAGCATTGGTTTCGCCAGGGTCAGCACCAATTAAGCCACGTTGAGCACGGTGCCAGTCGACACAGACATTAATATCTAGGCCTGGATTGCGCTGCTTAGCTTGATAAAGCTCGGTCAAAATTTCTCGACCAGCCTCATCATCTTCTAAGTAAAGAGCCACAAGGTAGATTCGTTTACTTGCCTGACGAATCGCTTCAATTAAGCGAGTTCGAAAGTCTTTGGCTGCGTATAAAGTCTCGAATTGAGCGGGATCTTGCGCCAAAGTAGGAAGTTGTTCGAATAAATTCCTATGAGTCATCATGTTGGATGGGTAACCTTTACTTAAAGTGGACAGGGATATTAGCAAAAGAACGAAAAAGTTGCGAGTGACCTAAGACTCGCTACTTGAAGCTCTAAGACTTATCTCCCCACCAATATAGCTTTCGATTCCTTGCTCGGTCTCTAAAAGAACCGCGCCTTGCTCATTGATGCCTTTTGAAATGCCCGAAATCTCTCTTGGCCCCATGATAAGTTGAATCGGGCGTCCTAAGAAGTTATCGAGTCGATTCCATCTTTCAACAAAGCCTGACATTCCTTGTAGTTCATAATCAGCGAGCGACTTATTCAAGGTTTTAATCATAGTGATAGCCAGTTGGTTGCGGTCGATATTTTGACTCTCAGCCACTTCAGACAGGCTTGACCACGGTTGAGTAATCCCTTCCGTTTTATCAGACATCATCAAGTTCATACCCATGCCGATAACAAGGTTTGCGGCAGCTCCTGCTTGACCTGACATCTCAACTAAAATGCCGGCGAGCTTTTTATCTTGATAATAAAGATCATTAGGCCACTTAAGCTTTACGCCCTCTAAACCAATCTCTTCTAGTGCTTCAACGATGGCAACGCCAACCACTAAGCTTAGTCCCATTGCCGCTGCCATACCCGCATCTAAGCGCCAAAACATCGATAGGTATAGATTAGAACCAAAAGGGGAAACCCATTCTCGGCCACGGCGTCCGCGTCCTTTAGCCTGATATTCAGCTAAACATACCGACCCCGATTCTAAGCTGTCTGCTCGCTCAAGTAAGTATTGGTTGGTCGAGTCTATAATAGGAATAAGCTCTACGGGAGTCTCTAGGGCTTGGTTTAATACTTCTTGGTCAAGCAACTGCATTGGTTTCGCAAGTTGGTAGCCTTTGCCCTGTACGCGAAAGATATCGACGCCCCACTCTTGAATGCCTTTGATATGTTTACTCACGGCAGCGCGAGAAACACCAAGTTGATCACCAAGCTCTTCTCCTGAGTGAAAGCCACCTTTGGAAAGCGCTTTTAATATCGATAATTTTGCAGAGTGGTCCTTCATGACTGCTTCTCCAAGATGTCTTGTAAGTAGGTTTCTTGTTTCGCGCCCATAAAGCGAACTTCATGTTCAAGCTCGATTTGATAGCGATTTAACACCGCAGTTCGAACCTTAGCGGCAAGTTGAATGATGTCTTCCGCTGTTGCGTGGTTCTGGTTGATCAGCACTAGCGCTTGCATTGGGTGGACTTGAGCGCCACCAACTGACGTGCCTTTTAGCTGACATTGATCGATCAACCAGCCAGCTGCGACTTTCATTCCGTTATCAGCAGGGTAGGCAACAATATCGGGAAATTGATTCTTTAATTGCTCAAAGTGGTCTTTAGAAATGACCGGGTTTTTGAAAAAACTACCAGCATTGCCTGTTACAGCTGGATCTGGGAGTTTCTCCATACGAATTTGGCGTACGCGATCAAATATCTGTTGGGCGGTAAGGTCTGTTGAAGCCAAAGATTTAAGAGGTCCATACTCGATATTTGGTTGCCAATCTTTAGCGAGTATAAGGCCAACCGCAATGATCACCGCCTTTTGATATAGCGAGTGTTTAAAAATAGAGTCGCGGTAACCAAATTGACACTCCGAAGCGCTCAAGCGCTTAACTGTGAAGGTCTCCAGACAGAGAATATCGACATACTCACAAATATCTTTTAGTTCAACACCATAAGCACCAATGTTCTGGATCGGTGCACTGCCGGCACAACCCGGGATAAGAGCTAAGTTTTCTAAACCTGGATAACCACTTTCAACCGTCCACTGGACAAGAGAAGGCCAATCTTCACCACCAGATATATGCAAATGCCAGTGAGTATCAGATTCAGTGACTTCTTTGCCAAGTAATGAATTGATGATCACCATGCCTTGATACTTTTCAGTAAAGAGCATATTGCTGCCTTTACCCAGTACGAGCTTAGGTAAAGCGCTCCATTCCGCATTCAGGTAGACCTGTTTTAGCTCATCTATCGAGTTGATCTCAACAAGAAAGGCACACTGCTGAGAAACAGAAAAAGTATGATAAGGGCGTAGGTCGGCGTTAGCTGTAATTTGCATTGGTTTTATCGAGTAATCTAAACTGCGCTCATTCTACCTCAAATCGAGATTGGTGATAATGAGTGCAATGCAGATTGAGCAACTGGACCCGATGAAGCTGCCTTTAGTCGCGAGGCTATACAAATCCTTTTATCCATCCGGCAAGGCCAAAAAGGATGAGCTAACTTTGGTCGGCTACATGGCAAACCAAATGGCTGCTGTTGTCCGCTTTCGAACTATTGAACAATATCGATTGCTGACGGGGATGCTTGTTGTTCCTGATTTTAGGGGGCAGGGACTCGGGCATGAATTGATGTGTTATTGCTTGCAGCATGTGCTAGCTGAGGGTGATTATTGCTTTGCCTATCAGCATCTTGAAGGCTTTTATGCACGGCATGGCTTTAAGACGATTGATTGCCAGGAGCTGCCTAACTCGTTGAAAGTTTTATACCAACGCTATACTCGAACTAAAACGCTGGTTCCGATGAAGTACTTTGTATCAGACTCATCCTTAGACATGTAAAGCGTTTGCTTTATAAATGGCTTCCCTCATAATTACCTAGTAATTGAGGAAGTAAATATGAAAAGCACGGATAAAATTTTACAGTTAATCAAAACCAATGGTGCGGTTACGGTAAAACAATTGGCGCAAGAGTTATCTATGACGACAATGGGGGCTCGTCAGCACCTACAAGCTCTTGAGTCCCAAGGCGTGCTTACCTTTGAAGACCGTAAAGTAAAAGTTGGCCGACCAACCAGACATTGGTCGCTTACTTCTGAGGGACACAAAGAATTTGCTGATCGTCACGGTGAACTCACAATTCAAGTCATAGACGCGGTTGAGAGCTTGTTTGGTAAAGAAGGGCTGCAAAAGGTCGCCGATGAAAGGGAAAAGCAAACCTTTCATAATTACCTAAATCAGTTAAGCGAGTATTCTGAACTGGAAGCTCGTTTACTTAAGCTAGTTGAGTTGCGCCAGCAAGAAGGCTATATGGCTGAGTTAGAGAAGACGGAGTCTGGATACACTATGATTGAAAACCACTGTCCGATCTGCAAAGCTGCGACGCGTTGCCCGTCTCTTTGCCAGTCAGAGTTAAATGTATTTAAGAAGCTACTTGGTGCTGACTGCTTGATAGAACGAACAGAGCATATAGTTCAAGGTGAAAGGCGCTGTGCTTACCGGATTTCGCTTGAGGACTGATTAAACCTACACCGCCTTAAGCGTTCTTACTTTTGAGACTCTGAATAATCCCATCTTCCATTGTTTTCATGATCACCTATCCTTAAATGAGTTGCTGATACTTCAATCAGTGTATTAGGAGGCATTATGAGAACACCATTAATCAATCAAACATTACCTTCTTTTGATGAGTTGATGGAGCTTGCACAAAATAACCCCGATGCCTTCTCTCAACTCAAGCAAGACATGTGTGAAGAGATGATCCTCTCCGCTTCGGTAGAGATGCAAGATAGGCTGTGGGCGCAGCAAAGCCATATCGATCGTGTCGTCAGCACCTGCAAAAACCCTAACCACGCTAATATGGTCTTAATGCGTGAGTTGGTTTCTCAAATGACTAAATTTCAAGACGTGTTAGATGGCGATGTTGTTGAATCAGACAAGCAGCCGTTAGCTGATGTTATCTTATTGGATGAGTGGCGCTGAGTTGCCACTTAATTCTTTCTTCTTAAATTGTTGGTTATTTTCTACTTAGTCGATATGACTACCCATTTACCCCATCTCTGAACTCGATCACAAAAAAAATTCTATCTCCCCTTGGGTTTACTTAATCTGTCCCTCATATAGTTACCACAAGGCTTTGAAAGCCATTTATCAAATCAAACATGGAAATTTTCAGGAGAGACACCCGATGAATATTCGTCCATTACACGACCGAGTTATCGTTGAGCGCCAAGAAGTTGAATCTAAGTCAGCTGGTGGCATCGTTCTAACTGGTTCTGCTGCAGAGAAATCGACTCGCGGCGTAGTTCTAGCTGTAGGTAAAGGCCGCATTCTAGAAAACGGTACAGTGCTGCCGTTGGACGTAAAAGTTGGCGACACGGTTATCTTCGCTGAAGGTTACGGTACTAAGACTGAAAAAATCGACGGTAAAGAAGTGCTAGTTATGTCTGAAAACGACATCATGGCGATCGTTGAGTAATAGCAATCATTGAGTAGTTTTTTGCTCAGATTCAAATATTAGCCTATGCAAATACCATTCATTCGAGAAACGGAAAATTGCGCTGAAAAAATCCACTAGAACAAGGCAAGAATTGAAGTCTACTAGTGGGTCTAATTGCGAAATTCTTAACGCAGTTATAGAGGATTTTAGCAAGCAAGAACGATTATAGAATGGATGATATTGGCATCATTAAACAAAGAATTTAAAGGAAATAAAAGATGGCTGCTAAAGACGTTAAATTTGGTAACGACGCACGTATTAAAATGCTAGAGGGTGTAAACGTTCTGGCTGACGCAGTAAAAGTAACACTAGGTCCTAAAGGCCGTAACGTAGTTCTAGACAAATCTTTCGGTGCACCAACGATTACTAAAGATGGTGTATCTGTAGCGCGCGAAATCGAACTTGAAGACAAGTTCCAAAACATGGGCGCACAAATGGTTAAAGAAGTAGCGTCTCAAGCAAACGACGCTGCGGGTGACGGTACAACGACAGCAACAGTACTTGCTCAAGCTATCGTTAACGAAGGCCTTAAAGCAGTAGCTGCAGGCATGAACCCAATGGATCTTAAGCGCGGCATCGACAAAGCGGTAGTTGCAGCTGTTGAAGAGCTAAAAGCGCTATCTGTACCATGTGCTGATACAAAAGCGATCGCACAGGTGGGCACTATCTCTGCGAACTCTGACGCAACAGTAGGTAACATTATTGCTGAAGCGATGGAAAAAGTGGGTCGTGATGGCGTTATCACTGTTGAAGAAGGTCAGGCTCTACAAGATGAGCTAGACGTAGTAGAAGGTATGCAGTTCGATCGCGGTTACCTATCTCCTTACTTCATCAACAACCAAGAAGCTGGTTCTGTTGATCTAGAAAGCCCGTTCATTCTACTAATCGATAAGAAAGTATCGAACATCCGCGAACTTCTTCCTACTCTGGAAGCGGTAGCGAAAGCATCTCGTCCACTTCTAATCATCGCTGAAGATGTAGAAGGTGAAGCGCTAGCGACTCTAGTTGTGAACAACATGCGTGGTATCGTGAAAGTAGCCGCTGTTAAAGCTCCTGGTTTTGGTGACCGTCGTAAAGCAATGCTACAAGACATCGCTATCCTAACTGGCGGTACAGTGATTTCTGAAGAGATCGGTCTAGAGCTAGAGAAAGTTGTTCTTGAAGATCTAGGTCAAGCTAAGCGCGTAACGATTACGAAAGAAAACTCAACCATCATCGATGGTGCGGGTGAAGAAGCAATGATCCAAGGTCGTGTTGCTCAAATCCGTCAGCAAATCGAAGACGCAACTTCAGATTACGACAAAGAGAAACTACAAGAGCGCGTAGCTAAGCTAGCTGGCGGTGTTGCAGTAATCAAAGTTGGCGCAGCAACTGAAGTTGAAATGAAAGAGAAGAAAGACCGCGTAGAAGACGCACTTCATGCAACTCGCGCAGCGGTTGAAGAAGGTGTGGTTGCTGGTGGTGGTGTAGCTCTTATTCGCGCAGCATCTAAAGTTGCTAACCTTGAAGGTGACAACGAAGAGCAAAACGTTGGTATCCGTGTAGCACTACGTGCAATGGAAGCGCCAATCCGTCAAATCACTAAGAACGCAGGTGATGAAGAGTCTGTTGTTGCTAACAACGTTCGCGCAGGCGAAGGTAACTACGGTTACAACGCGGCAACGGGCGAATACGGTGACATGATCGAGATGGGTATCCTAGATCCAACTAAAGTAACTCGCTCAGCTCTTCAATTTGCAGCATCAGTAGCAGGTCTTATGATCACAACTGAAGCTATGGTTACTGACCTTCCAGCTAAAGACGCTCCTGCAATGCCTGATATGGGTGGCATGGGCGGTATGGGTGGCATGGGCGGTATGATGTAATCATCCCCTCGCTATCTATAGTTAAATTGAAAACGGAGACTTCGGTCTCCGTTTTTTATATCTGTTAGTTAGCTCCGTAGGTGCTGATGCACGTAGCCTCGAATAAACGGCACCACTTCCGCTTCAAACCATGGATTCTTCTTTAACCATAATGTGTTTCTTGGTGAAGGGTGGGGCAGTGGTAAATAAGTCGGTGCCCAGCGCTGCCATTGCTGCACGGTTTCCGTCAGAGTCTTGGGCTTATCGTTTAGATAGTAGTTTTGTGCGTACTGGCCAATCAGTAACGTCATGCCGACATTGGGTAGCTGATCTAATACCGCTTGGTGCCACTTAGGGGCGCATTCTTTTCTTGGCGGTAAGTCTCCACTTTTACCTTTACCCGGATAGCATAATCCCATCGGCATAATAGCTACCTGACTGGAGTCGTAAAAGGTCTCTTTATCGAGCTCTAGCCACTCTCTTAACCTGCTACCGCTTTGGTCATTCCAAGGGATTGAGGTTTCATGGACACGAGTTCCAGGAGCTTGGCCGATAATCAATAACTTTGCAGATTCAGAAGCTTGTATGACCGGGTTAGCGCCAAGGGGCAAGTTCTCTTCACACAATCGGCAAGCTCTTACTTGCTGCAGTAAATCATCCAACATATATCTTTCTCGGCACTAGTAGCCTTTATCCAAATCCACAGTGTTAATTAAACCAAACCCATCTCGCCAGCGTTGGTAGTTTTCCGCAAAGATATCCATCACCCGCTCAGGAAAGCTGAGAGCGGCGATGTGCGGTGTGATGGTGATATTCGGGTGTTGCCAATAAGGATGTGAATTATCTAATGGCTCTTGCTCAAACACATCGAGGAAAGCGTGGCTAATAGAGCCGGATTCCAGTGACTCTAGTAGCCCTTGCTGCTCAATTGCGCCGCCGCGACCAACGTTGAACAGTAGCGCAGCTTTACAGTGCGATAAGCTGTCACTATTTAGAATATGTTGGGTTTCAGGCGTGTTGGGTAGTGTATTGACGACAATATCCGCTTGTTCCAAAGCGGTGGCTAACTCCTGAATGTGGTAAGTCGCCTCAAATGGCGAACCTTTACTTGGAATACCACTACGGTTTATGCCAATTGGCACAATGGAAAACGCTTTAGCTGCATTGGCGAGATAAGCTCCTATTGATCCTGTACCTAGAATCACCATCTTTTTACCTGTTAGTGATTGATAAGGCTTTGGTGACCAAGACTTTTGTGTTTGTTGCTGGTGGTAATAAGTAAAGTGGCGGTAGTGCTCAATGGTATAGCCCAGTACGTATTCTGAGATTTGTTGGCCGAAGATCCCTTTTACATTGGTCAACTCACCAGAAAAGCTCTCTAGACATGGAACAAGCGCGTCGACGCCAGCGTAGATAGATTGCACCCACTCGACATTAGGAAACTCGTCAAAGCACTTTGCCGCTAAGGGTGGGGAAGCTAAAAGAATCGTTGCTTGTTCCTTATCAGAGGTGATTTCTATATCAGGTAGCGTCAATTGATCTAATAGCGCGAGGTAATATGGATTATCTTCAGTTAGTAGATATAACTTATGAGTGAAATTGTTCATCGCCTTGCTTTTTTCCCTGCTGGTTATCAAGTACACTTTCGCTGTCTAATTCAGCAACTAGGTCAACAGACCCTAAGAGTCTCTATGCTACAGAATCCTCTTCAGCTTCGTCTTGAGAAGTTAGAACCATGGAAACAGATTACCTTTATGGCGAGCCTGTGTGAACGTATGTACCCAAACTATGCGATGTTTTGTGATAGCACAGAGTTTGCGCAGGCGCGTGTTTACCGCGATGTGTTGGATAGCATCTGGGAGCAGCTTACTGTTAAAACGGCCAAAGTGAACTTTGAACGTCAACTCGAAAAGCTTGAAGAGATCATTCCAAGTTCTGAAGACTTTGACTTTTACGGTGTTTACCCAGCGATTGATGCGTGTGTCTCGCTGTCGCACCTACTTCACGGCTTGCTAGACCGAGACTACTTGTTTGAGAATATGCACAAGGTAAGTCAGCAGTCGGTGATGACGGTTGCTCAGCTTGAAGGGGCTCAAACGGGTGAAGAGATCACTAACGAGAACCAGAAGCAGAATGAAGCGGTTTGTGGCGAGTGGGACGTACAATGGGCGATCTTCCGTCCGCTGCGTGAAGCCGAAGAGCGTGATATCGACCTGATTAAAGACTTACGAGCAGAGTTGCGTGATGAAGGCGTAAGTAATATCGGGGTTCAACTCTAGAACGCTACGCTGCTAGTTCAAAGTTTTTAGCCACTAGTTTTAAAAAAGAGTATCGAGTTGCCAAATTCGATACTCTTTTTGTTTGATTAAAAGCTTACAGAGAAGCGATTATTAGCTCGTAGCTCGTAGCTCGTAGCTCGTAGCCTATTCCTCTTTTTTTGCATCAGGTACTATTGGCTCTTCATCGTCGTCATCGCGATTTTCGATAACGCCGTGTTTTTCTTTCCACTTTTCCCAGCGGTCAAAAGCGAGCTCTTGCATGTCTGTGGTGCGGTCAGCTTCGTCGACAATCTCTTCACCAACTAGGTGTTCAAATACGTCCTCTAGAGTCAAAATACCTTGAATCGTACCGTACTCGTCGACCACCATGGCTAGTTGTAGGCGGTTAGCCATCATCTGCTCAAACGCTTTTGGTAGCGCGATCGTATTGAATAGCACGTGCACTGGGCGCATCACAGCACCAAGTTGCTTCTCACCACAACCTGCTTGCTGAATCTTAAATAGCTCTAAGCGGTGGACAAAACCAATGATGTTGTCTGTTGATTGGCTGTAAACCAGTGGGCGCGAAAACGGCGTCTCTTTATGCTTATCCAGAAACTCGTTAATCGTCATCTCTGCATCGACGCGAAATACTACCGGACGTGGCGTCATTACTTGGGTAACAGGTACATCTTGAATCCCTAATAAGTTGGTGAGGATCTTCGATTCACCTTCGGCAAATTCACCGCTCTCTTTTGCTAGTAGCGCCATTGCAGACAATTCATCGCGCATTTTTGGTGCTTCATGACCGCTTGCTAGACGTTTAGTGATTTGTTCTGAGAACCACACAAATGGCGTTAATGCCCATACCATCCAACGTAATGTGGTTGCAGCCATCGGCGCAAGCTGGCGCCAATATGTTGCACCGATGGTTTTCGGCACAATTTCAGAAAACAGCAGAACGGCAAAAGTGAGTACCGCAGAGAACACCCCTAACCACTGACTGCCAAATACGACAGACGCTTGCGCACCAGCAATAGCTGCACCAATGGTGTGAGCGATGGTGTTAAGGGTAAGGATCGAAGCCAGAGGTCGGTCGATATCTGTTTTTAACTTTGCCAAAGCGTCCGCTGCAGGGTGACCTTGCTGACGCAATTGAGCGATATAACTTGGTGAGATACTCAGAAGAACCGCTTCTAAGACGGAGCAGATAAACGATACGCCAATCGCAACAGAGACGTATATAGTTAGCAACAACATAAGTGTCCTATGTAGGTTTATCTCCACCATAAACGTTGCATGAAAAGTCTGACTTTTCGAACCTGTGCATGATTACAGTGGACATTTTGTATTCGCTTTAAGCCCCGCACTATCAGGCTTTACGGACTTTTGCTGATGTATAAATAAGGCCAAATGAGGTTAAAAACAAGTATTAACTGATCCTCCCAGAGTAACAAATTGTGAGTTAATACTCAGAATACGGTTAAAAGTACGTCATGAAAGCGAAAGATCGCTTACAAACCTTTGCCAGATAGGGCATTTATGATTTAGAGTGAGTTGAATTCGATAACATATGAGAAGGGAAACCTAATGAACAAGACCCAATTAATCGACTTTATCGCAGAGAAAGCAGACCTATCTAAAGCACAAGCTAAAGCTGCTCTTGAAGCTACTCTTGAAGGTGTGACTGGCGCACTTAAAGAGGGTGACCAGGTTCAACTAATTGGTTTTGGTACATTCAAAGTTAACCACCGTGCAGCACGTACTGGCCGTAACCCTAAAACTGGTGACGAGATCCAAATCGCTGCAGCGAACGTTCCTGCTTTCGTAGCAGGTAAAGCACTGAAAGACGCAGTAAAATAATTAAATACTGATTTCAGAGTTTTACACTCTAGATTGTATATAATACGCCAAGGTAGTCTTTCCTATCTTGGCGTATATTTGTTTTATGACTATGAAAAAAATACTTCTTCCTTCACTAATCGCTTCTTTGCTTATCGGTTGCTCAT
The DNA here is from genome assembly GCF_043642085.1 of Vibrio hepatarius. Classification (GTDB taxonomy): domain Bacteria; phylum Pseudomonadota; class Gammaproteobacteria; order Enterobacterales; family Vibrionaceae; genus Vibrio; species Vibrio hepatarius_C. Next base: position 123,532 of record NZ_JBHZSA010000005.1, read on the forward strand.
CGAGTGTACCGACGCCAAATCTTGATCAGTTCTCCAATTATACTGGTGGACAGACGATGGGCGATGCGACCAGTTTATATTGGTACACGGAGCGCTTAACCTTCCCTCATACCGCTGCCGATTATGTCGCGGCTGGCGATTATGGTTGGTATAAAACCGACTACCGCTGGGATGAGGGTGAGCTGAGAGAACTGATTCGTGAAGGTGAACAGCTTAAAGACGCAGAGCTAGTGCCATATCGTATTCATGTGCGCTTTAACAAAGACGGTGATGCTATCTATCAGCAACACAGGCTAGATGGGCGAGTGTTGCCGCTTAAGGTGGATAAAATTGCTTGGTTGAAGCAAGAAGCGCTCAACATTGCGGATGTTGCCAAGCAGCAAAGCAGCAATGGCATGAGACTGATCCAAGGCTATTGGGATGGAACCAGCTTTGACGCTTGTAATGGCAAGAGCTATGATCAGGTGGAGTTTAATGAAACCTTGCCAAGCTTTGTCGTGAACCGCTTATCATCGGTTGACAGCTATGCGGCGTTTATTGGTTCAACACGCAGTAATAAAGTGGTTGTGAATGAGCTGCTCATGTTGTCTGACGACAGTCATGATTGTATTGAGCGTCCAAGCTTAATTGAAGAATAAGTTTAGGCTTTAATAGATAAACAAAAGGCGCTCATTGAGCGCCTTTTAACTTCTAGTCAGTTAGCCAAACTGAAATTGTTATTTATTTCTCTTGCTCACGTGCAATCGCGCGGTAGCCGATGTCGTTGCGGTGGAACATACCATTCCAGCTCACCTGCTTAGCCAGTGCGTACGCTTTCTCTTGCGCTTCTGAAACGCTATTACCTAGTGCTGTTGCACACAGTACGCGACCACCATTCGTCACAACTTCACCCGCAGCGTTATTTGCGGTACCGGCGTGGAATATCTTCTGATCGTCAGCTTGCTCAGTTGGTAGTGAAATTACATCGCCTTTCGCGTAGTCAGCAGGGTAACCACCAGCCGCTAGGACTACGCCGATAGATGCGCGAGGATCCCATTTAGACTCTGCTTCATCTAACTTCTCGTCGATCGCCATTAGGCATAGCTCAACAAGGTCAGACTCCATACGCATCATAATAGGTTGTGTTTCTGGGTCACCGAAGCGGCAGTTGTACTCGATAACTTTCGGTGTGCCGTCTTTGTCGATCATTAGACCTGCGTATAGGAAACCTGTGTATGGGTGACCTTCTGCGTCCATACCGCGCACGGTAGGGTAGATAACTTCTTCAAGAATACGCTCATGGATTTCAGGTGTAACAACAGGAGCAGGAGAGTAAGCACCCATACCGCCAGTGTTAGGGCCTGTATCTTTATCGCCGACACGTTTATGGTCTTGGCTGGTGGCCATTGGTAGAACGCTTTGACCGTCAACCATCACGATGAAGCTCGCTTCTTCACCTTCAAGGAATTCTTCGATAACCACGCGGCTACCGGCTTCACCGAATGCATTGCCAGCCAGCATGTCTTTGATTGCCTCTTCTGCTTCCTCTAGAGTCATCGCAACGATAACCCCTTTACCTGCAGCAAGACCGTCAGCTTTCACTACGATAGGAGCACCTTGCTCGCGGACGTAAGCTAGAGCTGGCTCAATTTCAGTGAAGTTTGCGTAAGCGCCTGTTGGGATCTTGTGGCGCGCTAGGAAGTCTTTGGTGAATGCTTTTGAGCCTTCTAGCTGCGCAGCCGCTTCAGTTGGGCCGAAGATTGGCAGACCTGCTTCGCGGAAAGCGTCAACCACACCGATAACTAGCGGCGCTTCAGGGCCAACAATCGTTAGCTCGATTTTCTTCTCTTGAGCGAAAGCAACCAGCTCAGAGATTGCTTCAACGCCGATGTTTACGTTCTCTAGTTTTGGCTCAAGCGCTGTACCTGCGTTACCAGGTGCAACGAATACTGTCTCAACATTTGGGTTTTGTGCTGCTTTCCAGCCTAGTGCATGCTCACGACCGCCAGCACCGATGATAAGTACGTTCATTTTAAATCCTTCAATCAAATTGCTTAGCTTCGAGTATCGAGTAGAGAGCTTCGAGTGATTGCTGTTGACCGTACTCGTTGCTCTCGTATCTCTCTAATGACGGAAGTGACGCATTCCGGTAAAGATCATCGCCATACCATGTTCATCTGCAGCAGCGATAACTTCATCATCACGCATAGAACCGCCCGGTTGAATTACACACTTAATGCCTGCTTCTGCAGCCGCGTCGATACCGTCACGGAATGGGAAGAACGCATCAGATGCCATTACACAGCCTTCAACCTGTAGACCTTCGTCTGCAGCTTTGATACCTGCGATTTTCGCTGAGTAAACACGGCTCATTTGGCCAGCGCCTACACCGATAGTCATGTCGCCTTTCGAGTAAACAATCGCGTTTGATTTCACGTATTTCGCTACTTTCCAGCAGAATAGAGCATCTTTCAGCTCTTCAGTCGTTGGTTGACGCTTAGATACAACTTTAAGGTCCTCTTCAGACACCATGCCTTGGTCGCGGTCTTGAACTAGCAGGCCACCGTTAACGCGTTTCACGTCAAAGCCAGTTGTCTTAGTTGTCCACTCGCCGCATTCTAGTAGGCGAACGTTCTTCTTAGCTGCAACCACTTCAATTGCTTCAGCTGATACAGAAGGGGCGATGATGACTTCAACGAATTGGCGCTCAACGATAGCGGTTGCTGTTTCAGCGTCTAGTTCTTGGTTGAAGGCGATGATGCCGCCGAAAGCTGATGTTGGGTCTGTTTTGTATGCACGGTCGTAAGCTTCTAGGATGTTGCTACCTAGTGCTACGCCACATGGGTTCGCGTGCTTAACGATCACACAAGCTGGCTCGTCGAACTCTTTTACACACTCAAGTGCTGCGTCAGTGTCAGCGATATTGTTGTAAGAAAGTGCTTTGCCTTGGATTTGGCGAGCAGTCGAAACCGATGCTTCTTCAGGGTTTGCTTCAACGTAGAAAGCGGCTGCTTGGTGGCTGTTTTCACCGTAGCGCATGTCCTGCTTTTTCTCGAACTGCAGGTTGAAGGTGCGAGGGAACTTGCTCTCTTCGTCACCCTCTTTGTTCTCTCCGTAAGAAGGAACCATAGTGCCGAAGTAGTTAGCGATCATGCCATCGTACGAGGCTGTGTGCTCAAATGCTGCGATAGCTAGGTCAAAGCGAGTGTCTAGAGTAAGAGATTTGTCGTTCGCATCCATTTCAGCGATAACACGGTCGTAGTCGTGTGCATTAACCACGATAGTCACATCTTTGTGGTTTTTCGCTGCAGAACGAACCATTGTTGGACCACCGATGTCGATGTTCTCAACTGCATCAGCAAGCGTACAGCCTTCTTTAGCAACGGTTTCTGCGAATGGGTATAGGTTTACAACAACCATATCGATTGGGTTGATGCCGTGCGTTTCCATTACTTCATCATCTTGACCACGACGACCAAGTACACCACCGTGTACTTTAGGGTGAAGAGTCTTAACACGACCGTCCATCATTTCAGGGAAACCAGTGTAGTCTGATACTTCCGTTACAGAGATGCCTTTTTCTGCCAGTAGGCGAGCCGTACCACCAGTTGATAGAATATCAACGCCACGGTTAGCTAGAGCTTGTGCAAACTCAACAATACCAGTTTTGTCTGATACGCTGATTAGAGCGCGGCGAATAGGACGAGCGTTAGTCATGCTTCAATTCCTCAAAGTCACAGAGTTAATATGAAAGATAAAGATATTTGCCAAAAATGAACTTGTTTCTACTATTGCTATGTTTAGCTGAGCAGAATATTGGCCAGTTTTGGTAAAGACCTTTCCAGTAAATACTGGTGATAGAATAGTCTCTGAGTTTGATGGCGCACATTCTAACTAATTTATTACAAAAAAGCTCGCGCAATCGTTTGGCATCGCAAAATTAATTGCAAAAAGCTTGTCTTTATCGGTAAAAAGTAACGAAACAGTTAATAGGAAAAGTTATGTTTCAGATTGGAGAACTGGCAAAACGCTGTAATGTGACCGCAGATACACTGCGATTTTACGAGAAAAACCAGTTAATCAAGCCAGCAGGTCGCAGTGAGTCAGGTTATCGTCTTTATAATGAAGACAACCAAAAACAAGTCAGCTTTATTCTCAAAGCAAAAGACCTTGGGCTGAGCCTCGATGAGATTCGTGAACTATTGAGTATCAAGCTCGAAGCGACCGAGCATAGCTGCGCTGAGGTGAAGGCGATTACCAGTGCCAAGCTTGGCGTCATAGATGAAAAAATTAACGAGCTGACCCGAATACGTACCGCGCTAAAGAAAATCAATGACGCTTGCTGTGGCCATGACAACGATGATGCAAGCCATTGCTCCATTTTGGCAGCACTAGAGAGTGAGCGTAGTTCGTGCAAACCCCATCGTTAATTGAGTATATCACTGAGCGATTTATCACTGAGTGGTGACGATATTTTAGACATTGGCTGCATATTTCTTGCAGCCACTCCCGCCTATGACAATCTAAGATTGCATTATTACCGCTAGGCTTGATTAGGTTTTACTTATACCCGTGCCTATAATCCCTTCCTTTGGTCGACAGCATAAAAATCCAACGGCTGCATATTCGCAGCAACGCATTTTTAATTTACGAGCTGAGAGTTTCAAATGGTCGGAATGTACTTTCAAATCAACGATTGGGTCCTAAGCGTTGATGAAAATAAGCTATATCGCCAAGATAGGGAAGTTTCGGTTGAACCAAGATTAATTAACTTATTGCTGTTTTTAGCTCAGCATGTTGGCGAAGTATTTTGTCGCGAAGAGCTAATTGAGCATGTCTGGTCTGGAGCGATTGTGACGGACCAAGTCGTCACTCAGTCTATCTTTGAATTGAGAAAATTACTCAAAGATGGCCGTGAAGATAACACTCACTATGTGGTGACAGTACCCAAACGTGGCTACAAGCTAGTGGCGAATGTTGAGTCTCTCGAGCGTTTGCCGCTGGGCAAAGGGAAAGCATCAGATGTGATGCACACTACCGACTATGACGAACCAGTGCATGGTATTGGTTCGCCAGAGATGACATTTCCGGCAGGGCCATTGACGCGAGCGGTATGTCAAAAGCGTCGCACTGGCTATTTCACCCTGAACTCTCGTGGTAAACACAATGCTCTTAATGCCCTGTGGATTAGTCTACTGATCGCGTTCATTGCGACTTTTACCTACCATCAAACCGGGGTGAAGATTACTCAGGCAATTGATGCTCATCTGGTTGAATTTCAATATCAGGAAGGCTTTAACAATAGCCAGTTGAACCACGAGCTGGCGGATGGGATTACGCAAAAGCTGATGTCGGATATCACTCAAGTGAGTTCCTATCGGGTGCAGTTGGATAAAGCTGACTTTACTTCAGGCATCTTGCCGGGCAAAACCATCTCTGTGCGAGTTGAGGATGAAAACGGTAGCGAGTTTTTAGTCGTCGAATACCGCAACAACTCTTCAGAGAAGGTGATCTTTAGTCGCCAGTACCCACTTGCGAGCCAGCATTTGAAGGTGATTTTACGTCAGGTGGCAGTGGACCTAATGAAGGCGATGAAAATCCCTCAGCCAGAACAGAAATCTACAGTGCTAGTCACTGGATTGCCTAACGATGCACAAGCGTTGCGATTGTTGATTCAAGCCAATCACTATTTAAATCAATCGGATGTGAAACAGTTCAAGCATGGCGTGGATCTGTTAGAACAAGTGGTGCAAATCGAGCCTGACAATTTGTATGTTCAAGCGGAACTCTACATTTCCTACTTTGTCGCACAAGCGCTTGAACCTGAGCAGCAATTGAATCAGTCACGGATTAATGCCCTGAGTCAAAACTTGCAAGCAAGTCGCTCTAGATTAGCCTCGCCAGTGCAGCCGAGAATCTATGAGGCTTTGGCGCTGGATGCAACTTTAAGTAATCATATGGATCTTGCTAAGCGTTATTTAGATCAGGCGTTAGCGACGAGAGACTCGACCTTGTCATATATCTTGCTTGGCAAACATGCAGAGTTGATGGGGGATTTGGACCAAGCCAGTGAAGCTTACAGTGAAGCTTTCTATATCGACACTGCTATTGAGACTTATATGTTGTGTGAGAACCTGATCTTTTACACTAACTTGAAGTCATTGGATTACGCCCTCTACCGTGCGGTTCATCCGTCAGTGGTTCATTTGCTCTAGACAGACAGTACTTTAAATCAAGCCCTCGCACTCTGCGGGGGCTTTTTTGTCTCACCTAGCCCAATTGGTGTTGCCGCCATCCTTTCCATAAATGCATCAATGACTCGAACGGTTAGCGAGTTGTAATGATGAAGCTAAAAGCCGCCATGACATTATCAGTAAGGAAGGATTGAGAAGCGAATGAGGGGCCGTTATCCAATTGCCGAGCACCGATTGATAAGTTGATTTTTTTATAACGTACTTCTGAGAGGATTTAGGGCTCTCTAGTAATGTATTGTAAATAAAGAGTTTTTACTGAATTTATCGTCAGGTTTATATCAAGCTTATGATGATTTCATCATCATTTTATTAATAACCTCACCATTATTTCTTTTAGGTTTTTTGAGCGTAATCTGCACGGCAAATCGAGTGAGATATTACAGGCAAGCTTGTGATGACATCTCACTAAGTCGCAGATTGAGCGTTTGAGCTCGTAGAAAAACTTGGAGACGTTATGTCATCAACGACAAAGAAAATCGGTGTGATTGCCTGTACGGGCGTTGTCGCCGGCAACATGATGGGCAGTGGTATTGCTCTGTTGCCATCTAGCCTAGCTACGGTGGGCTCTATTTCACTATTTAGTTGGATGATTTGTATTACTGGTGCACTGAGCTTAGCGTTCGTCTTCGCCAGACTGGCAACCAAAAACCCACAAGAGGGTGGGCCGATTGCATACGCGGGTGAAGTCTCTCCGGTGTTTGGTTTCCAAACCGGTGTACTTTATTACCACGCTAACTGGATTGGTAACCTCGCGATTGCCATTACCGGTGTTTCTTATCTATCGGTCTTCTTCCCAGTGTTGAACAATCCTATTCCAGCGGGCATCGCAACCATAGCTGCGGTTTGGGTGTTTACTTTGGTCAACTTACTTGGTGGTAGCTGGGTTAGTCGTCTATGTACCCTTGGTCTAGCGCTGATTCTTATCCCTGTGTTAGGGACTGCTTTCTTCGGTTGGACTCACTTTGACCCAGCCTTGTATCAACAAAACTGGAACGTTTCGGCTGGGACAGATAGCCACGCGATTATTACCGCTGTGCTGATTTGTCTGTGGTCATTTGTTGGCGTTGAATCGGCAGCGGTATCGTCAGGTATGGTTGAGAACCCTAAACGCACGGTACCTTTAGCTACCATGCTAGGTACTGGTATTGCCGGGGTGATTTACATTATCTCAACCCAGATGATCAGCGGCATGTTCCCAGCATCTGAAGTTGCTGCGTCTGGTGCTCCGTTCGCATTGGCCACCACAGAGCTGTTTGGTAGCTGGACGGCACCGTTTGTTGCAGCGTTCACTGCTCTGGCATGTTTCACTTCTCTAGGTTCATGGATGATGCTGGTTGGCGAAGCGGGTAAACGTGCTGCTAATGATGGCAACTTCCCGAAAATCTATGGTGAAGCAGACAAAAATGGTGTGCCTAAAAAAGGCCTTATTCTCGCTTCACTAAAAATGACAGTACTAATGGTGGTTTTGACTGTATTTAGCTCTAAAACCGCTCATACGGCAGACCTGTTCAATCAGTTAACCACTGATGCAGTGCTACTGACCATGCTGCCTTACTTCTACTCAAGCATTAACTTAATCCGCTTTGAAGGAATGACAACGCGTAACGGCTTTGTGATGTTCTTCTCTGGTATCGCGTGTGTGTTCTGCATGATTGCTCTTGCTGGCGCAGAAGGCACGACATTAACCGCGACTTTCATCATGTCTTTGGTCATCTTGATGTTCTACAGCAAAAAAGCAGGCCTGACTCAATATGTCGAGCTGCATGCCAATGACTCAACGGCTCCTGCAAGCCATTAATTTATCGCGTCAGTCGCTACTGAACTGACAACCCTAATACCCCTAACGGCGCTCATCTTACTCATTGTCTTAATTGACAAAGAGCGCCTTTTTTCGTCTTGGAGATTTCCAAATGAATATATTTGCCATCTTGAATCACATGGGCGTGTTCTTTAAAGAAGAGCCTGTACGCCAACTTCATCAAGTACTAGAGCAATCTGGCTACCAAGTTGTTTATCCTGTCGATGATAAAGACTTGATTAAAATGCTGGAAATGAACCCACGTATTTGTGGTGTGCTATTTGACTGGGACAAGTACTCACTCGACCTATGTCGTGAAATCAATCAGCTTAATGAGAAGTTGCCGGTTTACGCTTTTGCCAACGACCAATCCACCTTAGATATTAGCTTGACCGACTTACGTCTTAACGTACATTTCTTCGAGTATGCGCTAGGCATGGCTGACGATATTGCGATTAAGATTAATCAAGCGACCGAAGAGTACAAATCGGCGATCATGCCGCCATTTACCAAAGCGCTATTTAAGTATGTGGATGAAGGTAAGTACACCTTCTGTACGCCTGGCCATATGGGTGGCACTGCGTTCCAAAAAAGCCCTGCGGGTAGCATCTTCTACGATTTCTACGGGCCAAATACCTTCAAGGCGGACGTTTCTATCTCGATGCCTGAATTAGGTTCATTGCTCGATCACTCCGGTCCACACAAACAGGCTGAAGAGTATATTGCCCATACCTTCAATGCCGATAGCTCCTACATCGTGACTAATGGTACTTCGACTTCAAACAAGATTGTTGGTATGTACTCAGCGCCCGCGGGCAGTACCGTGTTGGTTGACCGTAACTGTCATAAGTCACTGACTCATTTAATGATGATGTGCGATGTGACGCCTATTTACTTCCGTCCGACGCGTAACGCTTACGGGATTTTGGGTGGCATTCCACAAAGTGAATTTAGCCGTGAAGTGATTGCTGACAAAGTGGCGACGACTCCGGGAGCATCTGCGCCAAGCTACGCGGTGATTACCAACTCAACCTATGATGGTTTGCTCTACAACACTCAGTTCATTAAAGAATCGTTAGATTGTAAGCATATCCACTTTGATAGCGCATGGGTGCCATACACTAACTTCAACCCAATTTACCAAGGTAAGTGTGGTATGAGTGGTGACGCGATGCCGGGTAAAGTGTTCTATGAAACTCAATCGACTCATAAGCTGCTGGCGGCATTCTCTCAGGCATCAATGATTCATATTAAAGGTGACTTCGACAAGGAATCGTTTAATGAAGCCTTTATGATGCACACCTCAACGTCGCCACAATACGGCATTGTCGCATCGACTGAGACGGCAGCGGCGATGATGCGTGGCAACACTGGACGTCGCTTGATGCAAAGCTCGATTGATCGCGCAGTACGCTTCCGTAAAGAGATCAAACGCCTTAAAGCAGAAAGTGATAGCTGGTTCTTTGATGTTTGGCAGCCGGACAATATCGACACTACTGAGTGTTGGATGCTTGACCCGAAAGAGACATGGCACGGCTTCAAAGATATCGACAGTGACCACATGTACCTTGATCCGATCAAGATTACGCTACTGACTCCTGGGATGAGTGAAGAGGGGGAGCTAGAGCAAAGTGGTATTCCTGCGACACTAGTGGCTAAGTTCTTGGATGAGCGTGGCATCGTGGTTGAGAAGACGGGCCCATATAACTTACTGTTCCTATTCTCGATTGGTATCGACAAGTCTAAAGCGATGCAATTGCTACGTGGATTAACTGAGTTCAAACGCGGCTACGATTTGAACCTGACTGTACGTAATATGTTGCCGTCACTCTACCAAGAGGACCCTCATTTCTACGAAGGTATGCGCGTGCAAGAGCTAGCTCAAGGTATTCATGATTTAACTAAGAAATATCGCTTACCTGAATTGATGTTCAAAGCTTTCGATGTACTACCTGAAATGAAAGTGACACCTCACAAAGCGTGGCAACAAGAGCTAAGTGGCAATGTGGAAGAGATCCAACTGAATGATATGGTTGGCCGCACTAGTGCCAATATGATTTTGCCATACCCTCCAGGTGTGCCTTTGGTGCTACCAGGTGAAATGGTGACGGATAGCTCACGCCCAGTATTGGATTTCTTAGAGATGCTGTGTGAGATTGGCGCTCATTACCCAGGTTTTGAAACCGATATCCATGGCCTATACCGCCAGCGTGATGGCAGCTACACAGTGAAAGTACTTAAAGATTAATTTCGCTAGCCAACTTGCAACCTAATTCGACAGCTCAATCCCCTCAAGCATAAGTCGGACAAAAGATAAGGACTCTGTCCTTATCTTTTTTTCATATCTATTGGTTAAAAAGGTCGCTTTTGGACTGACAGAGTGACGGTTAAGAAGCGCGGCGGATGTTGGCCTTAATCTCGGTACTCGGTTGGATTTCTGGCAGGTTGTGATAATAAATCGTCACCTGATTGCGGCCTGTTTGCTTGGAGTAGTACATTGCTTTATCTGCTTGAACCAAAAGCTCCTTAACCGAAGAGACTTGGCTATTGAGCTCTGCAATACCGATGCTTACCGTTGGATAGATAATATGTCCATCAACATGACACGGCGTCGCTTCAATCGATTGGCGAATTCGCTCTGCAATGTCGTATGCCTGAATGGCGTTGGTACGGCTCAATACAATACCGAACTCTTCTCCACCTAAACGACCAATAAAGTCACTGCAACGAATTAAATCTTGGCAGATGTGAGCAACTTGAGTGATCACCTCATCACCTGAAAGGTGGCCGACTTGGTCGTTGATCTCTTTAAAGTGGTCAATATCGAGCATTAAACAGGATAACAGAGACGGGGCAGGCTTATTAAACTCACATTCTAGGCCATGAATAAAGGCGCGGCGGTTTAAAATACCGGTCAGTTCATCGGTCTCGGCCAGTCGTTTTAGCTCTGTTTCATGCAAGTGAGACTGTGTTATCTCGCGATCTTGCCACAGCACATAGCGCTTGCCATTGGAAAGCGTGATTGGTTTAAACGTCGCTTCAAACCAGCGTTCTTCGACCTCTCCCCATTGCTGTAAAGCCTCAATCGACAGTTGCAGCAGTTGGCTTGGGTTGAGTGAATAGCGGAAGCTACAGCGTTGTCCTTTTGCTAAAGCAAACTCGAAACTGTTGGTTAGCTGGTGGGCGATAACGCTAGGCGCAAGCTCAGAGAAAGGTTGTGGTTGGCATGTCTGGTAGGGAATACAGCTTTGGCTATCTTCACTAAAGCTATCAACGACATAGCCTTGCTCGTTGATAACGATCAGACGATCTGGCAGCTCTTTGAGTAGCAAGCCAAGCCATTCTTCTCTTTGCATATCAACCATGTAGATGAGCCCAGACCGAAACGTAATTGATTATTATATCGCTACATTGGCGGTGTGCAATCGCAATGGATCACAGAATGGTGAATATTTGCTCACCTGACATTGTTGGTAACAATATATCAGACAACAAAAAGCCGGGCTCACAAATGTGAGCCCGGCTTTGGAAATCAAGAATTCGAATGAACGATTAGTTCATGCCGTATTATCAAATCTATTGTTTTGGTTGGTTTTGCTTTGTATTAACGTGATGCGCAAAATCCTTTTAGTATAAGGGTTTGGTTGGTTTTGTTGTATTTGTTTGTATTGGTTTGTTTTCATTTTTGTGGTTAACTCTGTGTACATATAGGGGTACATATTAAGTGGTTTTGTACCCAAAGAGGAAAACATGGCAAAGCTGTACGATAAACAACTGAAATCCCTTCTAAACAAAGCCCAAGAGAAAACGCTCGTCTACTCAGATGGGAACGGCTTGGGTGCTAGAGTTTCGCCACAAGGCAAAGTTCGCTGGCAGTTCCGTTATAAAGTCGAAGGAAAAAATAAAAGAATAGATTTAGGGGATTATCCGGACCTTTCAATTTTGAAAGCGAGAGATATAACTAAACAATGTCGAGAGTGGCTTGCCAATGGCCATGATCCTAAGCTCAAGCGCGAGCTAGAACGCTCGGCAACTCTTAAGCCAATTACTGTCAAAGAAGCCTTAGAGTACTGGTTAGTGGAGTATGCCGAGGATAATAGGGCTAATGCTGGTAAACACAGAGCGCAATTTGAACGTCATTTGTATCCATACATTGGACACTTACCATTAGAGCAGACGGAAACGCGACACTGGCTGGAGTGCTTTGACCGAGTTAAAAGAGGAATCCAAGGTAAACAACGTCCAGCACCTGTTGCCGCTGGATATGTGCTCCAAAATGCTAAACAAGCCTTGAGATTTTGTAGAGTCCGTCGCTATGCCACCAGCCGTGTTCTAGATGATTTAAATATTTCCGATGTTGGTAATAAACAACGAAAGAAAGATAGAGTTTTATCTATTCCTGAGATGGTTGATGTGTGGTGTTTTACTGAAGGAACCAAACTGCTTCCATATTACGCTAAGCTGGTTCGATTGTTGATGATATTTGGTGCTCGCAGTCAGGAAATTAGATTGTCAACATGGTCTGAATGGGACTTAGAGGCAATGCTCTGGACTGTTCCTCAAGCTAACAGTAAAACAGGTGAGCGGATTGTACGGCCTATTCCTGAATCTTTAGTCCCTTGGTTAAAAGAGCTTAAAGTCGCTAGTGTTGATGAAGAGTATATATTGGGAGAAGAAAAACAGCCTGAAGCTGTAAGTCAAAAGGGGCGCTTGCTCTGGAAGCAGCTTGGGCATTCTGAAAAATGGACTTTACATGATTTACGGAGAACATTTGCTACTCGGTTGAATGATTTAAGTGTTGCGCCGCATATTGTAGAGCAGCTATTGGGGCACAGTCTTGGAGGGGTAATGGCTATTTATAATCGTAGTCAGTATATACCCGAAAAGAGGGCTGCTCTGGATATGTGGTTAGAGCATCTGGATATGCTGTCCATGGCAAATGAGAATGTTATTCCTATTAGAGCTTAACGTTTATATGAGATGGTTATTGGGGATTCACTTGCAGCTACTGTAGCGTTGAAGAGGCACTTAGCCACTGAGTTGTAATTTCCTCGATCAAATAAGGCCACTATTTAGCGGCCTTATTGTTATGTCGGTAGTTTTATCCACCTAACGGCTAGATTGCATGCTGGACATGCTTTTTTTCAGAAAAAGTAGAATACTTAGAAGGTACTTTGCTAGGTGAGCTCTCTTTTTTCCAATTTGGCCAGCTAGTTACGATGTCTTTTGACTCTCGAAGGTGCTGCCTGAATGTAGAACTTTGCTGAGTTTTCATCTGCTTTCCTCTAGTTTTTCTTCAATTATAGATGCTGCGAACCTTTCTCTCTCAATATAGGAAGAGGGAAGCATCTGCATCCTAAGTGTAGCATTACCCGCTTCAAATGTTGTAGCGTTGCCTTCTTTATCTTTGCGCTTGAGCACATCCCCGCTACCTAAGCTCAAAGAGAAAAGTTTAAAGAATGAGCGAGGTCCTACACCAACGAAAGGCTCGAATATAACGCTATTTCCTTCATCTTCTCTCTCATAAAAAGAGATTGAATCAGAGTGGAAGTTAGTAGCTTTACTCTTGGGGTATGGTTCAACGTATACCACTCTAGAGACCCCAGAGGCGACAATATGCTTAGCGCAGTTATGACATGGAAAGGTAGTGCAATAAAGAGTGGTCTCTTTCGTGCTAATGTAGTGCCTAGCACAAGATAATATTGCCTCCATTTCCGCATGAACGATTCTACCGTATTCAGTGATGTCTTTAACTTTACTAACTTTTATTACTTCCTTAATGTTCTCTAACTGTTTTCTGCTTAGCTTAGTGTCTTTTGACTTTGTCAGGCGACTCATTATGTCTTCGATGATTGCAGTCTGCTCATTCTTGTTAGAATCAAAACCTCTTTTGTAGTCTCTACCAGATGCTTCATCAACAATCGCTTTTTCTTTCACATCAAGTTTTGGCCAATATAGGCCACCACCAGCCCGAGGTACATCATTAGCACCTGTTGCGATGATTTGTTCGTCTTTGGCTACTACGGCTCCAACTTGTCGAGATAAGTCGGCTGATCTAAGAGAAGATGAAAAAGCCATGAACATCGCATACTCGTCGAATGTAGGTGTAATGAACGGATGGCCAAATGTTAGATCTAATATTCTCCAAATATCATTTTGAAGTTTGTCGTTATCACCATCCTGATTGATAAAAAAATCGGACAGGTGATAAGTATCTCTAGTTTTTTGACCAAATTGGTCTGACTCGTCTTTGTCTCTCGACATTAACGTTTTTGCTCGTTCTGGAGAGATGTTTTTGTTTTTTTGCAGGTACGAAAGTCTTCTTTCTTTTGATGAGTAAACACCGATAAGAAAAAAGCCATTAGCGTATATTTTCCGAAGCTCTTTAACTTCTTCTGGAGTTTTTAAAGACGATATTATAAAGGCTTTGCGAGGTAGGGGGCTGTCTTTCAAGCCTTCTTGAGACCGAATGTGATTGATTTTAGCTGCGATCCCTTTTGCTAGAATCGATTTATCTCCATACTGCTGCCTGAGAGAGTTACCCGCAGTCATTAGCTTGTCTATTCTATCGTAGGGAGTGGTAGAGTCATCTTTGCTAGCTAATTCCTCGATAACATCTTTTGATACTTTTACGTTTTTGCAGTCATAGTTAAAATGACTCAGCCTTTCGCTTATTAACTTTGATACTTCATCGAGCTGGACGCCAACAGCACCAACCAAGCCTATGACTAGCTCTGAATCCCTGTATCCTGCATAATCCATATATAAACTCTCATTCTAATATATTGGATTAATATAATAAAAAAGTAGCATATGTTCAGTGACCAATTTCATATTGATTGGGGCAATATATATACGATTGTGTTGTAAGACTCTCAAAATCCACCAATAAACGTATCCACGAACCCTTTAAATCGGTCTGCTAAGCGGCCGACAATTTTCTTGCGTTGTAGAATGGTTGGTTTGGTTTCTAAAGTCTCAGCAAAGTCATCGCGCAGCGGCATTTCTTCACTTAGTTCGTATCGATTCACTAGGATCTGTAGTTTGTCGGTGTTTAACTTTTCTTCTTCAGCCATCACTTCCAAAGCTTTACGTTTTTCACGTTCCCAGAAGTACTCAAATTCTTCCTCTACGTCAGTGTGAGCAGGAATGCCATCAAGGTGTTCATTCATAAACTTCTCGATAAGCTCTTTCTTGCTGAGTAGTGCAGGATCAGAGCTAATGATATTGGCTATGACTTGACGCTTATTCTCTCTGCTTTCTTGGCTCTCTTCTTCGTGCAGTTCACGTAGTAGGTGCAAGATATAGCTAACATTCACTTCATCACGGTGCAGTAGCTCCAGCTCAAAATCGACATCTTCTAAGATAGAGACTTTTTCTTTGCTGGTGGATTCTCGGATTTGACGACTCAAGTCTGCGTATTTGCTTGTGAAGTCTTGGAACTCCTGTTCATCCATATCGGCTAAAGACATATCGAAATCTGCAAAATTACTTAGCATGTTCTTAAGTTGTATTAGCTTGCGGAACTGCAAGACAAATAGCTTTTGCGCTTCTTCATCTGGTAGGGTGTCAACGGCGTCTATATTTGGCGTAATAGCTTTTAGGGCTTCGCACGCTTTATTGAAATCTGCCATCAGTTCATCAAACGAAGGTGTTTCAATTACTTCTTTCGGCCGTTTATTGGAAAACAGCGTGAATGCTTCGTCAGCGGCTTTCTTTAGATTACGGAAGCATACGACATTCCCGTGAGACTTTGTTTCGTTCAGAATGCGATTGGTGCGCGAGAAAGCCTGAATTAGACCGTGATGCTTTAGGTTTTTATCTACATAGATGGTGTTAAGGGTCTTAGCGTCAAATCCTGTAAGGAACATATTCACCACCAGCAAAATATCAATCTCTTTGGCCTTTACACGCTTTGAAATGTTTTTGTAGTAGTCGTAAAAGGAGTCACTATCTTTTGTGCTGTAGCTCGTCCCAAACATCTGATTGTAATCATTAATAAACCCATCTAGCTTTTCTCTGCTGTGGAGCTTTATCTTATCCCCTTGATTGAGGTATTTGGCGGCAACTTCTTTTACTTGTTTGTCATCGCTGTTACCTAGCTCAAATTCTTCTTCCTCGTTTGCTTCATAGCTAAAAATGGTAGCAATCTTGAGCTTGTGTTTGCCCTCGGTTTTCTTTTTAGCGAATAACTCGTAGTAGGCAATGAGCTCAGGAACACCAGCAACACAGAACATGGCATTGAACTCACCACTGTGTGTTTTACGTTTGTGGTGAGCAATGATGTAGTCGGTTATTTTTTCTAATCGAGTAGGGGAGCAGAGGAGCTCTTTGGTATCGATATCTTCTACTTCAATATCAAGGTTGTTGTTGGAGCCGTCTTTGTATTGATAGCGACCCACGTATTCAATAGCGAATTTGAGTACGTTGTTGTCACGTATGGCATCGACAATGACATACGGATGTAAACAATCTCCAAATAGGTCACGAGTAGTTCTTTTAACCGAGTTCTTTGCCACAGCGTTATCAGCAAAAATTGGAGTTCCAGTAAAGCCAAACAGTTGTGCTCGATTAAAGAAGCTCACAATATTCTGGTGTGTATCTCCAAATTGACTGCGATGGCATTCGTCAAAAATAAAGACAATGCGTTTATCTTGTAGAGACGCCATCTCTTTTAGATAGCGCTTCTTGGTAACAACATTGTTTAGCTTTTGGAGTGTAGTCACCACCAGCTTCGTATTGCGCTTTTCGTTGATTTCTCTGCCTTTGATGGGCTTATCAAGTAGCTGGTGGAAAAGAATGCGGGTATTGCTTGTTGTATCAATACACCCTTTTGAAAAAGCATTAAATTCTTCGGCTGTTTGGTAATCAAGGTCTTTTCTGTCTACAACAAATACTACCTTATCAACGTCATTAAGAGCGGTCATTAGCTGAGCGGCTTTAAAGGACGTGAGAGTTTTTCCTGAGCCAGTAGTATGCCAAATGTAGCCGTTCTTACTTGAAGTCTTAACTTGGTTGATGATCGCTTCAACTGCATAGAACTGATAAGGGCGTAACACCATTAAGCACTTCAACGTCTCATTGAGCACAATGTACTTCGTTAGCATTGATGTGATGTGCTTAGGTGTTAAAAAAGCACTCGCAAAGTCATGTAGCTTGCTAATTCTAATATTGTTTACGTCCGTCCAGTCAAAGGTTTGTTTTGCTGAAAGCTCACTATTGTTGGCAAAGTAGTGAGTGTTAACGCCATTTGAAATGACAAAGAGTTGGATGTAGTTGAACAGTCGATGATTGGCGTTGTAAGAGTGCTTCTGATAACGCTTTACTTGGTTAAAGGCTTCTTTTAACTCAATACCTCGTCTCTTAAGCTCCAATTGAATCAGTGGCAGGCCATTGACCAAGATAGTCACATCATAACGATTAGTGTAGGTCCCTTTTACTGTTATTTGCTGCGCTATTTGGAAGTGGTTTTGTTCTGCCTTATCAAACAACAATGTGAGGTGGAGAGAGTCTCCATTATCAAGTGTCACTGCGATGCGATCACGCAAGGTTTTGGCTTTAGTGAAGATATTTCCTTGTTCCAACTTGCCCAATACTTGACGAAACTCGGAATCAGTTAGAGTGCAGTGGTTAACTCTCTCAAGTTGAAGTTTCAAATTAGCTTCGAGTGCGGCGTTGTCTTTTAGCCGAACGACCTCAAAGCTCTGAGTGTTGAGCTGAGTAATTAAGTTATCTTCTAATTGTTGTTCTGATTGATAAGCCATATGACGTATTAGGACCCTAGATTGCTACTGCATAGCGCCCCAGCGTATGGGCGCAATGGCAGGAATTACACAAACATCTGTTGGAGCAAGCCTTTTTTAAACTGCTTTGTCTGCTCGATTTGTTCTGCAACTAAATCGATTTTACTATCGATGGATTGCAGGAATTGAGCTATTTTTTGTTGTTCAGCTAAACAAGGCAAAGACAACTTTAGTTCTTTTAAGTTTTTAAAGTACAGTCGGGTCCTTGTTCCGCCTTGCTTTTGTTGAATAGCGAAGCGTTTAAATTCATGGCCTTCATTGAGCTTTGTCTCAAGAAAGTATGTGTCCATTTCTACAGTCTTAAATACAGGGTACTCTTTACTGACAGCTCCGCGCTCATAATCTCTGTTTACATTGAACTTGAAAATTAAATCATCACTCATATGACGATAGGTAAAATAACCTAAGGGGAGAACGCCATACTCTCCTTCATTAATAACAGACCTTTCTTGTAAATAAAGCCCTGTTCTCGAAGAAGTTAAAATTGGTAAATCTGTGTTGGCTGGTACTAGCTCTTTATAGGGTTCCAAGTACTTGCCGAGAGCTTCTGTTTTCCAATCAGGATACGCTTTACCATCATCCTTAAAGCGGATCTGCTGGCTGAAAACCTGCTGCATCACGCCTTTTTTGTATTCTTTGAGTAGGCGGTGCTTTTCTGTTAGTTGGCTGGTTTTTATATCGATTGTTGTGAGGAAGTCAACGATTCTTTGTTGCTCTTTCCTATCTTTGGGATATACAAAAGATAACCCCTTGAGTTCGTCAGTATCTAGTTTTCCAGCCCCAATCCCCGTACCAGTAACCATGTTTAGTAGTCTGTTTTCTTGCGCAAGAAACCACAATAGAAGGAAGCGGCTTGATGTCACCTCATGTGTATTGATAGCTTTTACATCTTGGTTGAAAGCTACTTTGCGACTTGCAATGCCGACAGGAACTTTGTTGAAAAGCATGCTTCCACGAACAAGTAATAGCAAAGTTCCCTTTTCCGCAACTTTAGCTGCCTTTAAACCTTCTTTTGTTAGAGTGTGCTCGGAACTCCCAAATGAATGACCGTACATTGAAGATGCACTTATCCATGGATACTCGCCTCTCCAAAAGTTTGAATTATTTTTAGATGGAGTATTTCCGGACTTAAAAGAAGTTATGTCTCCGAGCTGGGTACGAAACCATGGTGTGGTAAAAGATTTGAATTTTAGTTTTGGAGCATTGTTCATTTTTGCTCCTCAAACGGCGCATCAATCTCCAATTCGGAGCAGAAACCTGCAATTGTCAGATCGGTTTCTAGCATCGCATTGTCATTTTTTACTAGCAGTTTAGCTACAGCGGATAAATCAACAAGCTCATCCTCTTCAAAGGTATCAACATAGCGCGGAATATTGAGGTTATAGTCGTTTTTAGCAAGGTCAGCTTGGGTCGCAACAAAGGCAAATTTATCGATATTTTCACGTTTAGTCACAGCATTGAGAATACGCTGTAAATCTTCTTCACGCATGTAGTTGTTATTGGCGCCTTTCTCAAAATGCTGACTGGCATCAATAAAGAGTACGTTGTCATTAACTTGGCGGTTTTTCTTAAACACCAAGACACAAGTCGGGATTGAAGTGCCGAAGAAGATATTAGCAGGTAGACCGATCACGATATCAAGGTAGTTTTTCTCTTTGAGTAGATGTTGGCGAATATGCCCTTCAGCCGCACCACGGAATAGCACCCCATGCGGCAGTACCACTGCCATGGTACCTGTGTCGTTGAGCTGGTGGATCATGTGCTGAACAAACGCAAAGTCCGCTTTTGATTTTGGTGCAAGTTTGCCGTAGTCCGAGAAACGGTCATTGTTAAGGTGCAACGGATTGGCTGACCACTGTGCAGAGAAGGGCGGGTTAGCAACCACAGCATCAAAGCGTTCATCGAAGTGCATTGGCGTTTCTAGCGTGTCATCGTTCTGGATATCGAAACGTTTGTAGTGGACGTCATGCATGATCATGTTCATGCGTGCCAAGTTATAGGTACTTGGGTTACGTTCTTGACCATAGTATTTGATGTCTTGGTTTTGCGCTTCTTTTGCTACGCGCAATAGTAAAGAGCCAGAGCCACAAGTTGGGTCGTAGACTGACTTCACGACAGGATTATCAAGTGTTACCAGTTTAGCGAGTAGTTTTGAAACCATTTGTGGAGTGTAGAACTCACCTGCCTTTTTACCTGCGCCGCTAGCGAACATACCAATTAGATATTCGTAGGCGTCTCCTAGGACATCGATTTCACTGTTTTGTAGGTGGAAGTCGATGTTATCAAGATGGACGAGTACCTGAGCAATTAACTTATTTCGTGCGTCTGGCGTTTTACCTAGCTTATTAGACTGCAAATCTAGCTCGGCAAATAGGCCATCAAAGTCATCAGCACTATCAGAGCTCATGGTGCTTTGTTCGATGTCCGTTAATACATCACGTACATCATCAAGAATAAACTCACCGTTCTCACCTGCTTGTGCGACAACATGGAATAGCTCTGACGGGTTAAAGAAATAGCCTAACTTATCAATCGCTTCTTCACGAATCGCGTCTAATACTTCTTTGCCTTCTTCGGTCTTTTCGTCAATACCAGCAAACTTGATACCGTCTTCGGACAATAGCCCTTCAGCGTATTGGTTAAGTTTATCTGAAAGGTATTTGTAGAAGATGAGCCCTAAGATGTAGTCACGGAAATCATCCGCATCCATATTGCCACGAAGTGTGTTAGCGATGTTCCAAAGCTGCTTCTTAAGCTCTTGTTGATGTTGTTCGACCATGGTAGTGCTTTAACCCATAAAAGTGATGGGCGGTAGTTTATCAGAGCTAATGCAGGTGATGGCATAAATAATAAGGTTTGAAGACAAATAGTGAGACAGTAATGCACCCCCTTTAATCGTTGTTAATGAAATGCTAACCATACTTTGTTTCAAAAAACGATCGGTTTTAAGAATGCTACCGATCGATCGTTTTAAAAAGACAGGGCTCTAATATTTTGTTTGTTATGGATTATTTGGTTTGTTGCTTTTATGTTAACCGATATTGCTGATAGAGAAATTTTGTTCGAGCGATCAGTTTAATTTCACTTTGGCGTGAGCAAGCCTGCTTGTTGAGTAGTCTTTTGTGTGCTTTGGTCTGCTCCCCTTAGTTGCATTTTTTGCAAGGTAGCTTAGCCGGTATATAGCGGCTTGTTGGCTTTCAGTACAGTTTCTGTGGATTAGGTAATAGCAGTTCTTCGGTAGATAGAAGCCCATTGTTGTATCGTGTTCTAAAAGCTCCTCTACAAGCCTTACAACTCTGGCTGAGTGATTTACTTTGTGACCATTAAGTATCAGCGCAGCATGGTAGTGTGGGTTGCCTTCCGTTTGTTCTCTTACCCAAACGAAGCCAACGTTACAGCGGTAGCGCCTTTTTAGCCTTGAAGTTAGCTTGGCTATTAGTGAAGACATAGCTTTGTTGTTTGGCGTAGACAAGTAGCTTCTGAAGTCGATACGAACAATCAATAGCCTTGAGTAGTGACTGAACAGTGCGTTTAGCTGCTCCATTATTTTGCGCATTATTTTGTTGCTCACTCCTTCATTGAATCTCATAACTTGCCAAATCTGTTCATTAAAGATGAAGGGCTCTGTGCGTTTATTAGGTGGTAAATAATATAAATATCCTGCACTCATATTTGGTGCGGACTGCTGCGGATACGCATAACTAAAGGGCTGAAGGTTAGAGTCATTATCAGTAAAGCCGCTGAAAACCTTCATTTGCGTTTCATCTTGTGTCATCAATGAGTGAAAAATAGGCAGGTTTACCCTGCCTAATTCTTTGTGATGTTAGCGGTTCAGCCAGTTGGAATAGTCTTTTTCACTCCAGCCAACGGTTCGTTTGTTTATAACAATTGGAGGCGGAAACGCTCCACTTTTGGTCCAACGATAGAGTGTTGAGCGACTTACTTTCAGTCTGCGCCGCATTTCTATGGGGCGAATCAAGTCAGTCACTGGATAGGCTTTTGCAACAAGCTTGCATATAGGGCTCATTTATACCCCCATTGCTCGCTGATCAACCCAAGTCATAATCTCAGATAGCCTCCATCCAACAGAACGACTACCCAGAATCATTCTCTTAGGAAAGCGACCTTGTTTTTCTAGTTGGTAAGCTTGCGAGCGAGAAATACTGGTAATACGCAGACGCTCTTTTTCTCGAATGATACGGTCTTGAATCGATGAATTAAGCAACATTTTAGAGTCTCTGTTTGTCTTCATTTAAGTTGGATTGATGATGACTGCTTGGGCAGAGCTTGTCGGGGGAGAAATTTATTTTAATTTCCCCCCTTTTAGATGAGCTATAGGTGCTTCAGTTTCCTTTGACTTAACTCTCGGTCAGCTAGGAGGTTTGATTTGAGTTTTGAGAATGTGTGCTGACAAAAGAGCGTCTTTTGGTAAAACGGCTTTACTGAGTCTTTAAATTGCTCTGTTGTTTTCGTGTATCCAAACAATAACTCAGTCAATGAGCCTTGTGGATAGTGTATAGGTCGCCATTCCTGTGTCCCCTGTGATTTATGTGCACGTGCATGTAGAAGTAGATCGAGATAGGGGATTGCTTTGTAAGATAGGAGCTTCTTGAAAGCACCAATTGAAGCTTGATTGTTAATCTTGGAGCAAGGCTCAGGAATGTTTTGAAGAACTCTTTGTTGGGCGATGATGGAAGCTGCTGAGTTAAGAATGGACTCATCTGTTGCGTTGCTAAGGTCAATGCTCAGGAGCATTTGCTTTTTTTGAGAATGATGGGGCAGTAGGTAGCTTGGAGATGCTGGGGAGGGAGAGCATTGATAGTCTTGGCAAATTGTTAGGATGTCGATGTCATTGAGGGCTATGACTGATTCGCATTGGCGAGCATTTCTTTCTGAGGTGGAGAAGTCGTTTAAGATTGGGTTTCCAGCGGTGATAGCTTCAAGGCTTTGGTTATCACAGAGCTTTTGTCCATTTTCTCTTGTGGGTTGCCGGTATAACAACAGTCGATAATCTAGTTCATTAATAAAATCGGTGACAGTCAATTCTTCCAAACTTTGGTAGTTGTCCAATAAGAACCAGTGAGGCCAATAGGGTGACTGCGAGTTGCTAACTATAATCGGTTTATTGCTCATAAATAGGTTAAGGATTTACTCAAGGGTACACATGAGGGTACATAAAATAGAAAAGGGCTTTCCTAAATAAGGAAAACCCTTTTCAAAAGATATACTTATGAACTTTTCTTTAGTTCATGCCGTATTTCTTAAGTTTCTTGCGAAGAGTACCGCGGTTGATACCCATCATAGTTGCTGCGCGAGTTTGGTTACCGCGAGTGTACTGCATGATAGTATCTAGTAGTGGCTGTTCAACTTCAGCTAGAACTAATTCGTATAGTTCTGTTACTTCTTGGCCGTTTAGTTGAGCCAAGTAGTTTTTAAGAGATGCTTTAACAGAGTCACGCAAAGGCTTTTGAGTAATCTGGTCTTGTGACGTTACTGTAGTTACTGTTAATGCTTCTGAAGTCAGATTTTGTTCGAACATATTCGGTCTAGCTCTTCTCTTAATTATGATGCAACGTTTACCCGTCATATTTGAAGCCGTAGCTTCAACTATTCAGGCTTTATCAAAATACTCTTCTAACGCTTCAAGTTGCAGCTCTGCTGCGTCGATGGCGTTGAAGGTACGGCGAAACTCACTTGCTTGCTCATGTTCTTTTAGGTACCAACCAACGTGCTTACGCGCGATACGTGGACCTAAATACTCTCCATAGAAACTATGTAGGGCATTCACATGACCAAGCAGGATGTCTTTCACTTCCGAATACGGAAGATCAGGCATCGTGGTGCCGTTTTCCAAAAAGTGTTGGATTTCCTGGAAAATCCACGGACGACCTTGGGCAGGGCGTCCAATCATCAAAGCGTCTGCCCCAGTGTACTCTAGGACAAATTTAGCTTTCTCTGGGCTATCGATATCACCGTTAGCAATAACCGGAATAGAGATCGCTTGTTTTACCGCTTTAATGCTGTCGTATTCGGCCTCACCTTTGTACATACACGCTTTAGTACGCCCATGAAGGGCCAAAGCTTGTATGCCGCAGTCTTCGGCTAATTTAGCGATTTGGACGCAGTTTTTATTGTCTGTGTCCCAGCCAGTACGGGTTTTCAATGTCACAGGGACATCCACGGCGTTCACTACAGCTTGCAGAATATCTTTAATGATATCTGGATACTGTAGCAGCGCTGAGCCGGCTAGCTTCTTATTCACTTTCTTTGCTGGACAGCCCATGTTGATGTCGATGATTTGCGCACCGTTTTCAACACTAAACTGAGCAGCGTCGGCCATAAGTTGTGGATCGGCTCCCGCAATCTGTACAGAGCGAATGCCCGATTCGCCTTCATGCACCATGCGTTGCTTCGACTTTGACGTTTTCCATAGCTTTGGGTTTGACGACATCATTTCACTGACGGCCATCCCAGCACCATAGCGGAGGCACAACTCGCGGAATGGTCTATCCGTCACGCCAGCCATTGGGGCAACGATGAGATTGTTCTTAAGTTGGTGGTTTCCGATTTTCAAAACGTCTTCACAGCTTAGTACCAGCAAGGGCGCGCATTTTACGCATTTTTTTGCGCTGTGAAAAGACTAATATTTGAGCATTTACAAATTGTTTTCGTAAAATGCCCAAAAATCAGTCAATTAGCTCGCAAAGTCTTATCTAGCCTTGCTTGCGACCAGAGATGCGACACCATTCACTTTGCTCTTTTATAGGATCAATGTGAAGCTCGTCACGGTAGTAGTTGGCAACATCTTCAGCTTGTGTATCCAGTACACCAGACATCGCAAGCTCACCATTTGGCTTCACCAGAGACTTAATAATCGATGAAAGATCGCGTAGAGGGCCAGCCAGAATGTTGGCTACCACAACGTCAGCAATCAGACCTTCAGGTTGGTCTTGAGGTAGGAATACTTCAAGTTGGTCAGCAACACCGTTACGCTCGGCATTGTCTTTTGATGCTAGTAGTGCTTGAGGATCAATGTCGATCCCGATAACTTTTTCAGCGCCCAGTTTGATCGCGGCGATCGCCAAGATGCCAGAGCCACAGCCAAAGTCGATAACAGTTTTGCCTTTAAGGTCTAAACCTTCTAGCCACTCTAGGCACAGAGCTGTTGTTGGGTGGGTGCCGGTACCAAAAGCCAGGCCAGGGTCTAGCATCACGTTGACCGCGTCAGGCTCTGGGATTTCACGCCAGCTTGGGCAAATCCATAGACGCTCACCAAACTTCATTGGGTGGAAGTTATCCATCCATTCACGTTCCCAATCTTTATCTTCAAGCTGCTCTACTTTGTAAGCAAAACCTTCCGCTAGTAGGCCACTTAGCTTGGTTTGCTCAAGAATGAACTGAGTGTCCGCCTCAGCGTCATACAGCGCTAGGATATCCGTATCACCCCAAAGACGAGTTTCACCCGGTAGAGGCTCGAATACAGGCGTATCTTGCGCGTCTAGAAAGGTGACAGACAGCGCACCAGTCTCTTCCATAAGCATATCGCCGATCTGTTCAGCGTTTTCATTGGTCGCATTGAGTTTGATTTGAATCCAAGGCATGAGTATGAGCTCTTTACATTGATTGATGTGATTTGGCGCAGAGTTTAGCAGAAAACGGGCGTTTTTATAGGTTAATAAATGCCCTAAAACAAAAATGCCCACCGAAGTGAGCATTTTAAAATAGAATCAGAGTTGCTAGTTGCTAGTTGCTAGTTGCTAGAGAGAATGTATTCTCGTAACTTTACACTTACTGAAGGCCTAGTTTCTTCTCTAGGTAATGAATGTTCGCACCGCCGTGTTGGAAGTTCTCATCATTCATGATCGATTCTTGTAGCGATACGTTTACTTTAATACCTTCTACAATCATTTCACCTAGTGCATTCTTCATGCGAGCAATTGCCACATCACGGTTCTCACCGAACGTGATCAGCTTACCGATCATTGAATCGTAGTGAGGAGGTACTGTGTAACCCGTGTAGATGTGCGATTCCCAACGAACACCCATACCGCCAGGAGCGTGGAAGCGTTCAATCTTACCTGGAGAAGGTAGGAAGCGCTCTGGGTCTTCAGCATTGATACGACACTCGATAGCATGGCCGCGGATCTTAATGTCATCCTGAGTGAATGACAGTGGCTGACCTGCTGCAACACGTAGCTGTTCTTTAATTAGATCAACGCCAGTCACCATTTCAGTTACTGGGTGCTCAACCTGAATACGCGTGTTCATCTCAATGAAGTAGAATTCGCCGTTTTCGTATAGGAACTCAAACGTACCTGCGCCGCGGTAACCGATCTCTAGACATGCACGAGTACAACGTTCACCGATGTATTTACGCATCTCTTCAGTAATACCTGGAGCTGGAGCTTCTTCAACAACCTTCTGGTGACGACGCTGCATTGAACAGTCACGTTCACCTAAGTGGATAGCACCGCCTTGGCCATCAGCAATAACCTGCACTTCAACGTGACGTGGGTTTTCTAGGAACTTCTCCATGTAAACCATGTCGTTGTTGAAGCATGATTTTGCTTCTGCACGTGTCATTGCGATTGCTTCTGTTAGTTCTTTCTCTGAGCGAACAACACGCATACCACGACCACCGCCACCACCAGATGCTTTGATGATTACTGGGTAGCCGATGCGTTTCGCGTGCGCTCTGTTTGCCTGTTCATCATCATCCAAAGGACCATCAGAACCCGGTACACAAGGTACGCCAGCTTTTTTCATTGCTGTGATAGCAGAAACTTTGTCACCCATGATGCGGATTGTTTCCGCTTTTGGACCAACAAAGATAAAGCCGCTGCGCTCTACTTGCTCTGCGAAGTCTGCGTTCTCAGATAGGAAACCGTAGCCTGGGTGGATCGCAACTGCACCTGTTACTTCCGCCGCAGAAATAATGCGAGGGATGTTTAGGTAGCTGTCGATACCACGAGCAGGACCGATACAAATGGCTTCGTCTGCAAGCAGTACGTGTTTTAGGTCACGGTCAGCAGTTGAGTGAACCGCAACTGTTTTGATGCCTAATTCTTTACATGCGCGAAGGATACGAAGTGCAATTTCACCTCGGTTCGCGATGACTAATTTATCTAGCATAAGAGAGAGCCTCTATTATTCGATAACAACAAGTGGTTGGTCGAATTCAACTGGTTGGCCGTCTTCAACTAGGATTGCAGTTACAACGCCAGACTTGTCAGCTTCGATTTGGTTCATCATCTTCATTGCTTCAACGATACATAGCGTGTCGCCAGCGCTAACGCTTTGGCCAACTTCTACGAATGATTTCGCGTCTGGGCTTGGAGAACGGTAGAAAGTACCTACCATTGGAGAAAGAACTTGGTGGCCCGCAGGAACTGCTGGTGCTGCCGCTTCTGCTGCTGGAGCAGGTGCCGCCGCTGGAGCAGGTGCTGCTACAGGCGCAGGTGCTGCGTAGTGTACAGGTGCTGGTGCCGCTGTACCGTTACGGCTGATGCGTACCGACTCTTCACCTTCAGAGATCTCTAGCTCAGCAATGCCAGATTCTTCTACTAACTCGATAAGCTTCTTGATTTTACGGATATCCATTTTTTCTTTCTCTTTTATCTTGTGAATAAGACAGCTCCGTAGAGCTGCAGAGTGTTTGTTTACTTGTAAAGTAATTAAGTTACTTTGCCTGCAATTGTTTAATTGCTGCAGACAGAGCGAATTCGTAGCCTTGAGCGCCTAAACCACAAATCACACCTTCTGCTTTATCAGACAGGTAAGAGTGATGACGGAAAGACTCTCGGGCATGCACATTAGATAAGTGCACTTCGATAAATGGGATCGCAACGCCAAGTAGGGCGTCTCGCAGTGCCACACTGGTATGTGTGAAAGCTGCTGGGTTGATAATGATAAAATCCACGTTGCCATAAGCTGCGTGGATTCGTTCAATCAGTTCGTACTCGCGATTTGACTGTAGATGTTCCAGTTCTACATCTGCAAGTTCTGCTTGTTTGGTCAGTGAATCGATGATTTGTGCAAGCGTTTGAGAACCGTAATGTGCCGGTTCACGTAGCCCCAACAAGTTCAGATTTGGACCGTTTAAGACAAGAATGCGTGATTTTGCTGCCATTGTGTCGCTATCTTCCTAATACATGAGACGAACTTAGATATTCCCATATTATCGCGGATTCAGCATGATTTCTTTGTAAGAAATTGGTCTGGATCTTTGAAATAGACCCAGATTATAGCTAATTCAGCGCATTTAGCAGCAATTTACTGGTCTAATCACCCAGGAGAGGGGAGCGATTTTGCTACCAAGGTAACAAAACTGGTCACTTTCGAGCCATTTGAAGGGGCGGTTTTGTGCTCTAACAATCAAAAAAGCCGCCACAAGAGTGACGGCTTTGCTGCAATTAGGCTGTTTTAAACGGTGAGTTAAGCCAGTTCAGCTTTTTCCGCAATCAACTTATCAACCACACTTGGATCCGCTAGCGTTGATGTATCACCTAAGTTGCTGGTATCACCGGTTGCAATCTTACGTAGGATACGACGCATGATCTTACCTGAACGAGTTTTCGGCAGAGAGTCAGTCCAGTGCAGTACGTCTGGAGTTGCGATTGGGCCAATCTCTTTACGTACCCAGTTCTTCACTTCTGCGTGTAGTTCAGCACTTGGGAACTCACCATCATTTAGTGTGATGTAAGCGTAGATTGCCTGACCTTTAATATCGTGTGGAATACCAACAATCGCAGCTTCTGCAATCTTATCGTGAGCAACCAGTGCTGATTCGATCTCTGCTGTACCCATACGGTGGCCAGATACGTTTAGCACGTCATCCACACGACCAGTGATCCAGTAGTAACCATCTTCATCACGGCGAGCACCATCACTGGTGAAGTACATGCCTTTAAAGGTAGAGAAGTAAGTCTGTTCGAAACGCTCATGGTCACCGTAAACGGTACGCATCTGACCTGGCCATGAATCTAGGATGACAAGGTTACCGTCAGTCGCGCCTTCAATGATGTTACCCATGTTATCAACAAGAGCAGGCTGAACACCGAAGAATGGACGTGTTGCTGAACCTGGTTTAAGGTCGGTCGCACCTGGAAGTGGCGCAATCAAGATACCGCCAGTTTCAGTTTGCCACCATGTATCAACGATTGGTGAGTTTTCGTTACCGATAGTTTTGTAGTACCACTCCCAAGCTTCTGGGTTAATTGGTTCACCCACTGAGCCCATAATACGTAGGCTGCTACGCGACGTGCCTTCAACCGCTTCATTGCCTTTCGCCATTAGTGCACGAATAGCAGTTGGTGCTGTGTAAAGGATGTTGACTTGGTGTTTATCGACCACTTGGCTCATACGGTTGGTGCTTGGGTAGTTAGGCACACCTTCGAATAGAATTGTCTTAGCGCCATTTGCCAGTGGTCCGTAAATTAGGTAAGTGTGGCCAGTAATCCAACCCACATCAGCCGTACACCAGAAGGTTTCGCCTGGCTGGTAATCAAAGACATATTTAAACGTCATTGCCGCATAAACTAGGTAGCCGCCTGTGGTGTGTAGTACGCCTTTTGGTTTACCTGTTGAGCCTGACGTGTAAAGGATAAATAGCGGGTCTTCTGCTTTCATCTCTTCTGGTGGACAATCTGAAGACACATTTGCTGTTGCTTCATGCCACCAAACGTCACGGTGCTCATGCCAATCTACGTCACCACCAGTGCGCTTCATGACAATCACTTTCTCGATAGTTTTCACTTCTGGGTTGGTCAGTGCTTCATCGACGTTTTTCTTCAGTGGAACCGCGCGACCGCCACGAACACCTTCGTCAGCGGTAATGACGACTTTCGCGTCTGAATCGATAATACGACCAGATAGGGCTTCAGGAGAGAAACCACCGAATACCACAGTGTGAACCGCACCGATACGAGTACAAGCCAGCATCGCAACCGCCGCTTCTGTCACCATCGGCATGTACAAACAAACTACGTCGCCTTTGCGAACGCCTTGCTCTTTCAGTGCGTTAGAGAACTCACACACTTCTTTGTGCAGCTCTTTAAATGTTAGTGTCTTATCATCATTTGGATCGTCACCTTCCCAAATGATCGCAACGTCATCACCGCGCTCTGCTAGGTGACGGTCGATACAGTTTGCAGATACGTTGAGCGTACCATCTTCAAACCAACGAATATCCACGTGGCCAGTATCGAAAGAAGTGTTCTTAACTTGAGTGAAAGGCTTAATCCAATCGACAATCTTGCCGTGTTCACTCCAGAAGCCAACAGGATCCGTCACAGATTGTTGGTACATGGCTTGGTAAGTATCGTTATCCGCGTGTGTATTTTTTTTGATGTTCTCTTTTACCGGATAAATGTGGGCTTCACTCATTGCTTATCTCCTTGTGCTCTATCCAACTCGAATCGAGCAAGTGTCCGTTTAAAACGATAAGGTCACCTGACCCTGACGTCGTAAAATCCCTGTGCCTTTAACTTTCAATCACACGCGAAGATTCGACAATTAGACTTTAGGATGAGAGAGAGGAATCTGCTTAAAAATGAACGAACTATGTTTGAAATTGAGAGTTAGATCTAAGCTTACACTAGCGCGTGTAGGGCAGATTTAGGCTAGGCAGATCACCTTTTGTTAGCCGAACGAAGATAAGTGCGGCAGCAATGGCATCTTGCAGAGCGTCATGTTTGTTCTGTAATGGCAGATCTAAGTGTTTACAGATCGCATCTAAACTGAGGTCGAAATAGGCATTCGGCAAATGCTTTTCCAGCTTGTCATGGTAGATCTGACTCACTTCAATCAGTGGATTTGGCAATGGAAAGCCAAGTTGCTTGCGACAAGCGAGGTCGAGAATTTTCTTGTCATAGCGGATGTGGTAGCCCACCAATGGTCGATTGCCGATGAAGTCTAATAGCTGGATAAGCGCTTGCTTCTCATCAATACCATCGACGAGATCTTGATGGCGGATGTGATGAATTTTGACTGAGCCTGAGTCGAGCGACTGCGGGGCACGTAAGCGCACTTCAAATGGCTTACTGGTAATAATCCGGTTATCAATGATTTTGGTTGCGGCGATGGTGACTAGCTCGGCTCGATTAGGGTCCAAGCTGGTGGTTTCACAGTCGAGCGAGACATATTCCCCTTTAGCGACGCAAGCGAAGAGTGGCTGATAGGATGAGCCTTTCAGTTTGTAATACCAATAGCGTCGTCGAAACCAGTTC
This sequence comes from Vibrio hepatarius, assembly GCF_043642085.1. GTDB lineage: Bacteria > Pseudomonadota > Gammaproteobacteria > Enterobacterales > Vibrionaceae > Vibrio > Vibrio hepatarius_C. Next base: position 154,592 of record NZ_JBHZSA010000005.1, read on the forward strand.
ATACCGCTGCCTCTAGTCTCTGATTTGATAGTGATAGCCTAAGAATTGCTTAAACTTTTTCACTACGTGCAAGCTGTGTCTGAGTAAATCACGCTCGGTTCGATCAATTTGCTTGAGGTCGATACGATTGTGGCTGTGCTGATTGCTCAGCTGTTGGTTGAGGCGCAGTTTGAACAGTAATTTTAGCGCTTCACTGAGGTTATCGGCTGTCTCTGGCTCCAAGATACGTTTATTGCGCAGGGCTTCTATGCGCTCAAAGGTGTTCTTTTCTTCGATGCCGTATTCGAGCGATAGAGTGCGAATGCCATGCACGATCGGGAAAATGCCGCCGCTTTTGACATCCACACCTTGCTTATCTTTTTTGACATTGCCAAACAGAGTGAGCGGCAGTGAGAACTGTAGCGCTGGGCGAGAGAAATCTTGCAGTGCAAGCATGTTGCCTTCCATGATTTGCTTAAGATGTTCGGCAATCGGTTCTAATAAGCTGCTATTTCCCGCAACAGCGTGAGCGTCAGTAAAGATCGCCAAATCCATCACCTGCTCAGCGGAGTTTGGTCTCGACCATTGGCTAATCGTGCTCTTCCACTCACTTTGCGTTTTGACCCATTTCGGGTTGTTGATCATCACGTTGCCAGGGCAGAGTGGGTAACCGAGTTGTTGCAAGGTATGGGTGAGGGTTTCCATGACGGACTCGCACTGGTGCCATTGCAGTCCATCTTTGATGATCAGCGCATTATCTTGGTCGGTTTTAAGGATTTGTTCACCACGCCCTTCTGAGCCTAAAACGACCAAACAGCAGTGATCGTGAAGGGCGGGGGGAACAATCAGTTCAAAGGCTTTTTCGATAATCTGCTCATTGACCGCTGAAATCAGCTCCATGATAAAGCGCGTGCGAATGCCATTGCTGAGTAAGCTTTCAACTAGTTGGCGCTGGCGGTTGGAGGCCAAGGCGAGCTCTTCAATACTCGATGAGCGGGCAATACTCAGGGTTAATACGTGCGAATGGGTCGAGAAGGCGCTGAGGATCTGGGTCATGTCGAGCATGCCGACCGCGTCTTTGCCATCTGCCACCATGACACGTTTAACGCGGTGGCGCGTCATTTTGATCATGGCGTTGAAAAGGAACTCACCGTCCTCAACGTGAATCACAGGAAAGGTTGCGATTTTGCCAACGGGGGTATCTAGGGGGTGATTGTCGAGCATCACCGCATGGAGCATATTGGTTCTTGTGATAATGCCGTAGGGCAGTGAGTGTGAATCGTCAATCAGTCGTACATCTGTATCATGAAGACGCACTAATGCTGAATCGATGCCATTATCTTTAAGCGTCTGGGTCACTTCATTAAGAGGCTGATCAGGAGCAAGCACCATCGGTGGGTGATAAATCTCACTATCGACTTTAGTCAAAATAAACTCAGCCAAGTTTTGCTGCTGTTGAGCGGCTTCAATCAACTCTTGTCGGCGAGCAAGGTTATTATCAAAGTAAGCTGCGAACTGGCCATTCTCGTTGTACAGCTCAATGAAAATCGATTTAGGCAGCAGGTAGGCAAGGGTATCTTCGAGTGCGATGTACTTATGTTTGACCGAGGTTTCAAATAACGCTCGCACATCAAACAAGTCTTCGTTGGCGTAGTGGGCGAAGATTTCACTGTCATCCTGAGAGCGCTCTTCAACCGCGCCTTTGATAATAATATGCAGATGTTGGCAAGTGTCACCGGCCTGCAATAAGGTTTCTTTGGCGCGAAAGTAAGCCACGTCGAGTGAGCTACGCAGACGGTTTTGCTGCTGGGCATCAAGTCGATCGAAAGGCGGGGAATGCATATTAAATTTGTCTGGCATACTGACCTACTCACGCAATCTTCTATCTGCTAAGTGTGCGTGATTTATATTTTTCTTCCAGACGACTTTGGTCGAATCTATCGCTCAAACAAGCTCATTTGATTTATTACCAATGATGCAAATGGTGAGAATAGGGAAACTCACTTGTGACGATTATTCCCTTTTTATTCACAGTAAAGGTAAGGATAATGGCGCCGTTCTGTTCCTATTCACTCAGCATTCAGAGGTCGCGATGCTCACCCCATCTCCATATGGCTGGATCTCCCAGTATTTTGTCGGTTTTTTCTTTGCTTACGGTGTTTACTTGCCGTTTTGGGCGCTGTGGTTTGAAGAGCAAGGCGTGTCAGCGACCGACATCGGTGTATTAGTCGGTATCGGTTTTGCGACGCGATGTGTAGCGAATATGGTTTTGACGCCTCGTTTGCATAAGGTTGAGCATCTTATGCCAGCACTGCGTTGGTTAAGCTTTGCGGCATTGCTGTTTGTTGGTTTCCACTTCTTTGCTGGCGGAAGCTTTTGGCTGATGGCACTGGCGACGGTACTATTTAACCTCTGCTGTGGTCCTATCGTGCCGCTGTCCGATGCGATGGCGAACTACTATTCACGCCTTAAGATGCTCGATTATGGCCGTACTCGCCTGTGGGGTTCGGTTGCCTTTATTGCTGGCTCGACTGTGGTTGGCTTCTTAGTGGCGAAGTTTGGCACTGACATGATCCTGTATACCGCGTTGGCAGGTATGTTGGGCGCGTTAGTCCTGAGTATGCGTAACACTAATCCGATGCCAGTCACGACTGAAGAAGTCGATTCTGAACGTCCAAAATTGTCAGAGTTACTACGTGAACTGCCAGTGATTAAGTTTCTCGCTTTGGCAGCCTTAATTCAGGGCAGTCACGCCGCCTATTACAGTTTTAGCTCGATTTATTGGAAAGGGGCAGGCTACTCTGAAGACATTATTGGCTACTTGTGGAGCCTAGGTGTCGTGGCCGAAGTGGCGGTGTTTGCACTGAGTAAGCGTTTGTTCGCAGGTTGGAGTTTAAGAGCACTGTTTGTTGTTGCCGCATTGGGCGTAATTGCTCGCTGGGGATTGACCGCATCGACGACCGCTTTGTTGGCGTTAGTACTGATCCAGCTATTGCATGGCGTGACATTTGCGATGGCCCATATTGCGGCGATTCAATATATCCAACACTGTGAGCAGCGTAAGATGGTCGCGCTTCAGGCGCTGTATAACGCGATTCCACTCGGTGCCTTTATTGCGCTGATGACGACGCTAAGTGGGTGGGGTTATGAGCATTGGGGCGCAAATGTATTCTGGGTGATGGCAGCCATGGGCGTATTAGCGCTGTTTATTAAGCTCGACCCACAACAAGCCAATGCAACGCAATCAATCAAAGCCGAGTCTAAAGCACAGAATTAAGCCTATCTGATTGAGTTAACTAGCTATCCTTAGTTAAATGAAACCTCTCCAAGTTGGAGAGGTTTTTTGTTTGTGGTTACAAATACGCACAAGATAAGGATATCGGATGCAAGGTTGGTTAGTGATTACGGTTTCACTGCTCTATCTCGGGTTGCTGTTTCTCATCGCTTGGTACGGCGACAAACGTCAAACTTGGCTCGCGAAGTGGCGTCCTTGGGTTTACAGCTTGTCGATTGCCGTCTACTGTACCTCGTGGACTTTCTACGGCACGGTCGGCCAAGCGAGTAATAATCCTTGGTCATTCTTACCTATTTATATCGCGCCAATTTTAGTGTTTACCTTTGGTTGGCGAATCTTAGCTCGGTTGATCATAACCGCCAAACGAGAGCACATTACCTCAATCGCCGACTTTATTGCGGCGAGATACGGCAAGTCGCAAGGGCTGGCAGTGGTGGTCACCTTGATTGCTGTCGCTGGCATATTACCTTATATCGCTCTGCAGCTACGTGGCATCACCATGGGGTTAGAGATTATTGCTCCAGAGCTTCCAGTGCATCTAGAAGGGTCAAGTTTTGATGTTTCTTGGTTTGTAGTTGCTGCGCTGGCGATTTTTACCATGCTGTTTGGTACTCGTCATATTGATAATACAGAGCACCACCGCGGCATGATGATGGCAATCGCGTTTGAGTCGATTGTTAAGCTGGTGGCCTTCCTTGCAGTCGGTTGTTTTATTCTTTTCCTTGCCCTTAGTCGCAGTGATGTTGAATTGGCTGAGATTGCCAGCCAAACCTACCAGTCGCCTAATGTACCAACCCTACTGATTCATACCGTGTTAACTATGTTGGCGATTGTCTGTTTACCACGTCAGTTCCATACCATGGTGGTGGAAAATGAGCGTGCTCAAGACCTACATACTGCGCGTTGGCTGTTTCCTGTCTACCTTATTTTGATGGGGATCTTTGTCTTGCCGATCGCTTGGGTAGGGCAAGGTTTGTTGACTGATGCTAGCCCTGATACCTATGTGATTAGCCTACCGATGGCAGTTGGTGCTCAAGATGTCGCGTTACTGGCGTTTTTAGGTGGTACGTCAGCAGCAAGTGGTATGGTAATCGTCTCGACCATTGCCTTGGCGATCATGGTCTCTAATGACTTGGTTATGCCGCTGTTGCTGCGCCGAATGCGGTTATCACAGCGTACTCATCGTCATTTTTCTGGGTTACTGTTGGTCATTCGTCGCGGACTAATCTTACTCTTGCTATTGGGGGCATGGGGCTTCTATCAAGCGTTTGGCAGTATTCATTCCTTGTCTGCGATCGGTTTCCTCTCCTTTGCTGCGATTACTCAGTTTGCTCCGGCATTGATTGGTGGCATGTACTGGCGTCAGGGTAATCGAAAAGGGGTCTACGTTGGATTAGCCGTTGGCTTTACCTTGTGGCTGATTACCTTGATGAGCCAAACCGATATGCTGGCGGGGTCGGCTGAGAATAACTTCTTACTCTGGCTGATTACTCCGCCAGAGCTGCTGCAAAACTGGGATGTGAAAAATTCAGATTGGGGTATCGTACTCAGCGTTACGCTGAATACCCTTTGTTATGTGGTGATTTCACTCTTTACCCGCGCAAGCCTAAGTGAGCGCTTACAGTCGGCATCGTTTGTTGGTACGCCATTGCCAGAAAGCGAAAATATGAGCCTCTATCAGAGTCGAGTTACCGTCGGCGAGCTAGAAATGCTCGCCTCTCGCTTTGTCGGTCGTCAGCGTGTTCGCAGTGCGTTTCGGCAATATTGGCAGCAACAACGTGAAACCTTATTGCCCAATCAGCAAGCGCCTTCCACCTTGATTCGTCATACCGAGCGCGTGCTGGCTGGTGTGTTTGGCGCCTCTTCGGCTAAGTTAGTCCTTACTTCGGCGTTGCAAGGGCGAAATATGCAGCTTGAAGAAGTCGCCACCATCGTTGATGAAGCCTCGGAGCTGTACGACTTTAGCCGCGGATTACTGCAAGGGGCAATTGAGCATATTGGCCAAGGGATTGCGGTAGTTGATAAGCAGCTCAGATTGGTGGCGTGGAACCAACGCTATTTGGAGTTGTTCACCTTTCCGGCCGGGTTGATTCAAGTTGGCCGGCCGATTGCGGATGTGATTCGTCACAATGCGGAGCAAGGTTTATGCGGCCCAGGTGACCCAGAACAGCATGTGCGTCGCAGAGTGTTCCATCTAGAACAAGGCACCCGTCATACTTCGTCTCGCGTTCGTCCTGATGGTCGAGTGATTGAAGTGCAGGGCAATCCAATGCCGGGTGGTGGTTTTGTAATGAGCTTTACCGATATCACGGTGTTTAGGGATGCGGAACAAGCCTTGAAAGATGCCAATGAATCGTTGGAAGAACGCGTTCAAGAGCGAACTCAAGAGCTAGAACAACTGAATAAGAAGTTGGTTAGTGCAACCCAGCGTTCGGAACATGAATCTCAATCGAAATCGCGCTTTTTGGCCGCTGTTAGTCATGACTTAATGCAGCCACTCAATGCTGCGCGTCTGTTTGCTTCTTCATTGTCGGAAGTCGCCAAAGATGCGGAAACCAAACAGCTTTCGCACCATATCGAAAGTGCCTTAGGAGCAGCCGAAGACCTTATCGGTGACCTACTGGATATCTCTCGCTTGGAGTCAGGAAAATTAGACATTAATGTGCATGGTTTTGCGGTTAACGATGTACTTGCTAACCTCAATGCTGAGTTTAGTGCCCTTGCTAAACAGCAAGGTATTGAGTTTTCGATGATACCAAGCCAGTTGCTGGTATCATCAGACCCCAAATTACTCCGACGAGTGGTGCAAAACTTCTTAACCAATGCGTTCCGTTACAGCCCGAAAGGGAAAGTGGTGCTTGGTGTTAGGCGCGTCGGCAGCCAAGCTCGTATCGATGTGTGGGACAACGGTATGGGCATTGACGAGGATAAGCAGCAAGAAATCTTTGAAGAGTTTAAGCGCGGAACGCAAGTTCGTTCAGATCAAGGACTAGGATTAGGCTTGGCGATTTCCAAAGGGATCGCCCATGTGCTGGGGCATCAAATCACAATGCGTTCTTGGCCGGGGGAAGGTAGTGTCTTTTCGATTACTTTGGCACGTAGTGAACAGGTCATTGCCCCTGTGAAAGCAGAGCCAGCGAGTGCAGTCTCAGATCTCAGTCATCTTAAAGTGCTGTGTGTCGATAATGAAACCGATATCTTGATTGGGATGGAGAATCTGCTTGGCCGCTGGGGGTGTGATGTTCGCACTGCGGTAGACTTGGTGAATTCACTCCAGGCCATCGAAGAAACTTGGGTGCCAGATGTGATTCTGTCTGATTACCGACTGGATAATGGCCGCACGGGTTTAGAAGTGTTGCAGCAATGTCGTTTGCGTCTAGGTGATAGCTTTGAAGGGGTGATCATCAGTGCGGATCGAACCGATGATATGCTCGATGGTATTAAGTCGAATGGCTTTAGTTTTATTCCTAAGCCTGTTAAGCCGCTGAAATTGAGAGCGGTGTTGAATCGGGTTTAGGGGGAGCTCTATTATCGTCATTCCATAGACTGACGAAGGAAGGAGTAGGGAATCTCATAAAGCTTCCTGTTTGTTTCAAGAGATCCCCAACTCACTCGTTCCTCGTTCTCGGGGATGACAGTTAATTAAAAAAAAACAAAGGGTTGACGCAAAACGCCAACCCTAAATATTTTTCTCGCTTCTCGCTTCTCGCTATTCCGTAAACAGCGTTTCGTATTTAACGAAAGCGGTTTGCGTCTCACCATAGTAAAGCGTTCCTTCGGATTGGATGGCCACGCGTAGCCAGCTCTCTGCGGAAGTCGGTTTTGGTAAAGATACAGCCCAGTGTTGTCCAGTGCTATCTGTCGATGCCATATCGATAGGTTGCGCGCTCTGATCTTGGCTGTCTACCAGTGATAGTTTGACGCCTTCAAGAGGGAAGGCCGCTTTTAGTGATAAGTCTAGCCCTTGCGCGGTTAGCTTTTCTGAGCGGAACTGCACTTTAAAGTCACCATTAGTCATATCGCACAAACCACTGGTATAGCGGCAGTTTGATTTAGCAGCCAACTTATAGGTTTCCCCTTCTTTAGCGGCATGAGGTTTTTCGCTCAGCGCCATGTCAGTACCAAAATAGGCAATAAGAGAAAGAATCGGGGCGATCAATAATGCGATCAGAAAGTGCTTGTTTTTGAACATAAAATACTAATTCCATCAATTATCTGTTCATTTTTACTGGCTAAAATCGCTGAAAACTTCGTTAAAGATTTTGAAGGTAGAGCAACTAGCTTGCTGCAATCTTTGCCTTGTTCTAAGCGATTTTGTCTGCGTAATCCCTGAACATATAATCAATGGCATTCGTATGCTTCCTTGCTACGGTTCAGGGAATCTCTAATTATTAGAATAAGTTAAGCGAATAAAAAAGCCCCAATAGGGGCTTTTGTGGTTTAGGTATAGTTTTAGTGGTCTACTGCACCGCCAGCACCTGCTGGTACACGTACGTGTTCAACCAAGTCTTTAACTTCTTGCGGAGTTTCAGCTGTTACTTTCGATACAGCGAACGCTACCACGAAGTTAAATACCGCACCAATTGCACCAAATGCGTTTGGCTCAATGCCTAGGAACCAGTTGCTACCCCAGCTTTCTAGGTATTTCCAGTCAGCAACAAATAGGATGCCTTTGTGTTGGAATACGTAGAATAGCGTGATACTGATACCCGCAATCATACCTGCGATTGCACCTTCTTTGTTAATACCTTTGCTGAAGATACCCATCATCAACGCAGGGAAGATTGAGGATGCGGCGAGACCGAAGGCCAGTGCTACCGTACCTGCTGCAAAGCCTGGCGGGTTGAGGCCGAGATAACCTGCCACCGCAATCGCCACTGCCATGGAGATTCGACTGGCGAGCAGCTCTTTCTTCTCAGAGATATTTGGATTAATGACGCCTTTGATTAAGTCATGGGATATCGCCGACGAGATAGCCAACAATAGACCTGCCGCCGTTGATAGTGCCGCTGCTAGACCGCCCGCTGCCACAAGTGCGATTACCCAGTTAGGTAGTTTCGCAATTTCAGGGTTAGCCAGTACCATGATGTCACGGTCAACTTTAAGCTCGTTGGTTGCTGCGCTAGATGTGTATTGGATTACGCCGTCGCCGTTCTTATCATCAAAGCCTAGTAGACCTGTTTTCTCCCAGTTCTTAAACCAGTCAGGACGCTCATCATAAGCAAGGTGTTGGCCAGGAGCAGGGTTAACTGTATCCATTAGGTTTAAGCGAGCCATTGCAGATACCGCTGGAGCAGTTGTGTATAGGATCGCGATGAACAGTAGTGCCCAACCTGCTGATGTACGTGCGTCACGTACTTTCGGTACAGTGAAGAAACGGATGATTACGTGTGGTAGACCTGCAGTACCAATCATTAGTGACATTGTGTAAACAAACATGTTTAACGTATCGCCACGGACTTGGGTGGTGTATTCACTAAAGCCGAGCTCGGTGACCACTTGATCGAGCCTATCGAGCAGATAGACATCGGTGCCTTGAATGGTACTCCCTAGACCAATTTGAGGTAGAGGGTGACCAGTGAGTTGCAGAGAGATAAAGATTGCAGGAATAGTGTAAGCTAAAATGAGTACGCAATATTGAGCAATCTGCGTGTACGTGATGCCTTTCATGCCGCCCATAACCGCGTACATAAATACGATACACATACCGATCAGTAGGCCAGTAGAGTAGTCTACTTCTAGGAAACGACCGAACGCGACACCAACACCTTTCATCTGACCGATAACGTAAGTTACTGATGCGATGATTAGACACACAACCGCTACGATACGTGCTGCGTTTGAGTAGAAACGTTCACCTACGAACTCTGGTACAGTGAACTTGCCGAACTTACGTAGGTAAGGTGCAAGTAGTAGTGCTAGAAGTACGTAACCGCCAGTCCAACCCATGAGGAATACGGAGCCGCCGTAACCCATAAAGGCGATAAGACCAGCCATAGAGATAAATGATGCTGCTGACATCCAGTCTGCTGCTGTTGCCATGCCGTTCGCGATTGGGTTTACACCACCGCCCGCAACATAGAACTCTTTAGTTGATCCAGCACGAGCCCAAATCGCAATACCGATGTAAAGGATAAAGGTCGCACCAACAACGAGGTAAGTGATAGTTTTCAAATCCATCTGAGTGTCTCCTTACTCATCTACGCCGAATTCACGGTCGATTTGGCGCATTTTCCACGCGTAGTAGAAAATAATACCTAGGAAGGCATAGATTGAGCCTTGTTGAGCAAACCAGAATCCTAGCTTGTAACCACCTAGTTGAAATTGATTGAGTTGATCGACAAATAAGATGCCGCAGCCGAAAGAAACGACAAACCAGATAACCATTAACGTGATCATTAGTTTTACGTTCTTATCCCAATAGGCTTTGGCTTTATCCTGACTTTCAAATGCCATTGCCGCCTCCTTACGATTGATATGGGTTGTTAAAAAAATGTTTCACCATCTACATTAGCAAGGGGGTGGCAAGAACTCTTTTCAACTTTAGTCGCGGCGAGAAAAACAAAAAGCGCCCATATAACGGGCGCTTAGTAAAAGGCGTATTGATTTTTGTGATGTTAACGTTGTGTTAAATTAGCCTAAAGTCTAACGTTTCATCTTTAAATCGCTCAATTTTTATTAGGCTAAGTAGAAATCTTTGATCCCCATCAGCAGATTATTTACTGCAACCGCTGCCAAAATCAGTCCCATGACGCGACTGATAATCGCTGCACCGACATTACCAATCCATTTCTGAATATGGGTTGCGCCGAGGAGTAATAGTAGCGTAATTAGCAATACCGCTACCATGACGCCGGCAGTGATGCTTTGATCGATCAGTGAAAAACGGTGGTTATCGGTCAGCATAACAATCGCCATCATCGCGCCAGGAGAAGCAATCGATGGAATCGCTAATGGGTAGACTGCCAAGTCCGCTAAATCTGAGTGGCTAACTTCTTTCGACAGTTTGGTTTCCTGTTCTGGTTTAGACTCACCAAAAATCATCGTAAGGGCGAACAGCAGCAGCACTAACCCCCCTGCAGCCTGAAAGGCTGGCAATGGAATTTGCATTGCTTCGAGGAGCAACTGTCCTATGAGTAGGAAAAACAGCAAAACCCCCGTAGCGATAGCGACCGCTTTTAATGCGACCAGTCGACGCTGTTTAGCGGACAAATGCTGAGTTTGGGATAGGTAAACGGGAACGGAGCCAATTGGGTCGATCACCGCCCAAAGAACAACGAATTGTGTAATTAAGATGCTTAACAAGAGAAGTACTCCCAGAGTTGACGAACAGAGGGGTAAATCAGATTGTCGCCTGATGCCCTCATATTAACAGAATTCTGAGAGTAATAATGTAATTTTTGGTAACTTAAATTTCAGATTCTAGCTGTTGCAACAATATTACTGCTTGAGTTCGATTTTTTACGCCTAACTTTCTGAAAATAGCTGTCATATGGGCTTTGATAGTCGCTTCAGATACATTTAACTCATAAGCAATTTGCTTATTGAGTAGTCCATCAGATAGCATTCCAAGAACTTTGTATTGTTGAGGTGTTAAAGTCGCTATTTTTTCAGCTAAATCATTACAGGCTGCATTGTTGGTGATTAAGCCTTCTGGGAAGAAGGGGTCGCCATTGAGGACTTGGTTGAGTGCACTGACCAGTTCACGCATATCGCTTGATTTAGGAATAAAGCCAAACGCACCATGACTTTTCACCTGAGTGACGACCGCGGGTTCTTCACTGGCAGAAACGACAACAATCGGTAAATCGGGGTACTCAGCACGCAGTTGGATTAGGCCTGACATACCGTTGGCACCTGGCATTTTCAGATCAAGCAATAATAAATCAGGTTCATCTTCTTTTTTAAGTAGTGAAAGCAGTGCCTCTAAAGAGTCAGCTTCGAGCAGGTTGGCACCACTCACTGCCATGTGCACTGATTGGAAGAGTGCATTACGAAATAGCGGGTGATCATCTGCAATGATAATGGTGTAAGTCGAATCCATGACGTTAACTACTTATGAGTGTTTGGTTAATGGAATTATTGTCATCTTTACGATTGTGGACAATATTTATCCGCTAAAAGTCTGAACTGTATCGGGTTTTATTAGCAAAATTGCATATAGATACCAACCTTAAAAAATAAATAAGTACTTGCTCACTTTGGTTGGTACTTGATCGCGAAGGTTCGTTTGTTGCCACATACAATAACGCCAGCATAGACGCTGGCGTTGTTTGAATTGCTTAAAAGTTATGGCTATCCAAATGCTTGAGGAAGGTCTCTTCATTCATAAAGCCAGTAATGCGAGCGTTTGAAATTGGCTCGCCATTGGCATTCCAAAACTCAATTGTCGGTAGGCCAAGCACGCGCATTTCTTTCAGTAGTTCAATGTCTTGCGGTTGGTTACGCGTGACATCCGCTTGCAGTAAAACGAAGTTTTTCAGCTGAGCTTCCACCGCTGGCTGGTGGAAGGTGTACTTCTCAAACTCTTTACAAGCCACACACCAATCGGCGTAGAAATCGAGCATCACGGGTTTCCCAGCAAGCTTGGCGCTTACTAACTGCTGATTTAACTCTTCAATATTGCTGATTTGGATAAACTCAATCTGACTTTTCTGCTCTACCACACTGTTACCAAAGTAGTAATTCAGCGCTGGTTGAGCTGAAGCAAATAGACCAAGCACAGCAATGATGCCGACTACGCTTTGCTTCCAACCACCAAACGGCAGTGAGTTTTTAACATGGTATAACCAGCCAAAGGCAGCGATACCTAACCCTGACCAAAGCACAGTTGCCCATAGCTCAGGCATGATTCGCTCTAGGAGGAAGATAGGCGCTGCAAGTAGGATAAAGCCAAACAAAGTCTTCACACGATCCATCCAGTTACCAGCTTTTGGCAGCAGTTTGTTGCCAAATACGGCCACTAACATCAGCGGGATGCCCATTCCCATCGCTAAGGCATACAAAGCAATACCACCAGTAAACAGATCGCCGCTTTGAGCGACATAAAGCAGTGCTCCCGAAAGTGGCGCGGTGGTACATGGTGAGCAAACCAGACCAGAAATCGCACCCATGGCAAACACACCAAGTGAGCTGCCGCCTTTCTGTTTATTACTTAGATTGTTTAACCAAGTCTGTGCACTGCTTGGCAATTGAATGGTATACAAACCAAACATTGAAAGCGCCAACGCGACAAACAGAACACTAAGACCAATCAAAACATAAGGGTGCTGCATGGCTGCTTGGAATTGCATGCCAGCCGATGCCACCACCAGTCCGAGCAAGGTGTATGTGAGCGCCATGCCTTGGACATAAATAAAGGCTAGACCCAATGCGCGAGTATGGCTGAGTTTACCGCTGCCCAATACGATACTGGTTAAGATTGGGTACATCGGCAGTACACATGGTGTAAATGCTAGACCAACACCTAAAGCTAAAAACAGCAGTGGGGTCCACCAATTGTCACCAAGCTTTGAAGCTAGATTGGATTCACTTGATACAGGCGTTGATGTGCTTTCTTGAGTGGGCGTTACTTGAGGCTCTGCTGCTTTTTGACTCGGAATTACAGCACTTGGCTCCTGGTAGTCAAAGCTGGTTAGCTCGACAACTCGTGTTTCTGGTGGGTAACAGAAGCCAGCTTTCGCACAGCCTTGATATTGAACAATCAGGCGAGCACCTTCTTGATAATTGCTCAGTGGTACTTCAACAAACAGCGGCGTGGTGTAGATGTTGACCTCACCAAAGAACTCATCTTTGTAGGGTTCACCATCGCGCATCTCAACATCGCCTAACGTGACATTCTCGCCGCTGACCGAAATACGATGTTGGTAAAGGTAGTAATCGTCTTTTACTTGCCAATCAATCAGGACATGATTGCCTTGCTGAAAAGCGTTAAATTGAAAAGCTTCATCTACAGGGACAAAGGTATTGTTGCTATTACCAAAGCTCGGTGCTGAATTTGAATTGCCAAACAGCGCCATTGCCGGTGCGGAAATGACAGAAAGAGACAGCAAAATTAGAGAGAAGACGAAGCGCATAAAAGAGTCACTTGAGTTAAATTTTCATCATTTTAACTCAATAAGACAGAGGGTAGGGGGAATAAGTTTCACCTTAAGAAAATTATTCTGTAGTTCGAGAGGTTGCTCTAAAGGCGACTGCGCTAGAGTGGCTGCCGCCTTAAAAGATTAAGCGACACCTAACCTTGCTCGAACGACACGCTCACAGGCGTCGATATGGTCGGTATCTTTAGGAATAACCAGCACAGTATCGTTACCACCAACGGTGCCTAGGATCTCGGTGTGAGGGTCAATATCCACTAAGCGGGCAACAAGCTGGGCACTACCAGGGTGAGTCTTAACCACCACCATAGCTTGGTTATGAGTAATAAACTCAATTTGAGAAGAAATAGAGGATTCAACACGCACAGGCGCGGTTTCTACCGTAATACAGTACACCTTTTTACCGCAGGCATTTTGTACTTTTACGACCCCAAGCTGAGACAGGAGTCTGGATACTGTAGATTGGCTAATACCTTGGAAACCAATATTGACCAACGCTTCTCGCAACTCATTTTGGGTTGTGAAACTCTGTTGCTGTAATAAACGTTTGCAGGCAGCTGTCAGCGTTTTATCTTCGCTGTAATCAATGACACTAGGGTTTAGAGTTTCACTCATGAGAACTCCTTAAAACATGACGTAATAATCAATCGTCCATGTGGCTATTTGGGCACTCAGATCCATGTAAGTGCAATCCATCTGTGAGCGGTCACTCTTTGGTGACTTAATTTTTATTATTAGTCTACCACCAAAGTATATGCGGCTTTGTGAATGGGATCGCCAAATAAAAAACTATTCAAGTAACTGTAATTAGGAGTGAATTCTGTCTGTTTGCGGATATTTATTCCGAGGGTGGCATAAATATCCGCATGATTTTATCGCGAGGAATCGCAACCTAGATGGGGTGGTGTTAGCGAGCTTCTGTCATGATTTCACGAGAGAATACTTTTTCACAGTAGTGACATTTTAGCTGCACATTGTCATGTTTTTCTTGCACCTTAAAGCGACTTTCTACTGGTTCACCATGTGAAATACAGTTGCTGTTCGGGCATTCAAAAACACTTTCAATACTGTCAGGAAGCGCCAAGTTGAGTTTATTGACCACCTTGTACTCTTCAATCTGGTTTACCGTTGCTTTCGGTGCGTAAAGAGCTAACTGGTTAGCTTGCTCTTTAGTTAGATAGATATTCTCAATCTTGATCAGATCTTTCGCCCCTAGCGCTGAAGATGGCAGGTTAAGACCAATCGTAATGCGCTGATTCGACTTATGCATTTTGAACAGCTTAAGCACCTTAATACCAATATTGGCAGGGATATGGTCGATCACAGAGCCATTGCGAATCGCTTCTACCTGAAGTTGAGTTTCTTTCACCATGATATCTCTCCTGCAATTAAATGGTTTGGTTTAGAACGAGAGCCAGTAGCGCTTCACGAGCGTAAACGCCGTTTTCTGCTTGCTCGAAGTAGTAAGCGTGTTTGGTTTTGTCGACATCTACTGTGATTTCGTCAACACGTGGCAGTGGGTGAAGCACTTTTAGATTATCGCGTGCGCCCTCTAGCGTTGCTGCTGTTAAGATGAATGCTGACTTCATATGAGCATATTCAGACTCATCAAAACGCTCTTTCTGTACGCGCGTCATGTACAGCACATCCAGCTCAGGCACCACTTCTTCAATATTGCTGTGCATGCTGAATGTAATGCCAGACTCTTCAAGCTCTTCACAGATGTAGTCCGGCATCGCCAGTGCGTCTGGTGCGATGAAGAAGAAACGGACATTGTTAAACTTCGCCAGAGCTTGGGTTAGTGAATGAACGGTACGGCCGTATTTTAAGTCGCCGACGAACGCGACGTTAAGGTTGTCTAACGTGCCTTGAGTTTCGTAGATCGAGAATAGGTCGAGTAGTGTTTGTGTTGGGTGTTGGTTCGCGCCGTCACCACCGTTGATGATAGGCACACCGTTAGAGAATTCAGAAGCCAGACGTGCTGCGCCTTCTTGTGGGTGACGCATAACAAACGCATCCACATACGAAGCAATAACTTGTACTGAGTCAGCCAATGTTTCGCCTTTTTTCGCCAGTGAGGTGTTACCACCGTTATCAAAACCAATCACGCTGCCACCCAAACGTTCGACAGCCGTTTCAAATGAAAGGCGAGTTCGAGTTGATGGCTCAAAGAAGCAGCTTGCCACTACTTTGTGCTTCAATAGTTCCGGATTGGGTTCAGCTTTTAATCTTGCTGCCGTATCGACGATAAGCTCTAGCTCTTCACGGCTGAGCTCAGGGATGGAGATAATGTGCTTATTAAATAACGAATGCGCCATAGCAATGTTTCCTAGTCGTGATTTACAGACAAAAAAAAGCCCCCTAAAAATAGGAGGCTTAAATTGGATTGAATGAGAAAAATAAAACAGCAACTGTCCCTGATTCAGGGCGCTTTCTCGTACAACGATAAGTAGCGGTCAGCAGTTTCATTTTTCACTCCAAAGACAAATTGCGGAGGATTATACGCACAAAAAAACGCCGCGCAAGCGTTTGCGAAAAGTATCCAAAAATTGGATTTTTATGCGAATTTCGCATCTTTTCGAAACTTTTAATCAACCTTTGGTGGATCTTGCTTGAGGGCGTTTTTGTGTTTAAATCACCAAATCATCGATGAAAAAAAATGCGGGCTTTATTCAAAGAGAAATGTATCCCTTATCCTGCCACCCGCATTTCCCTGCAGAAATACTCTTCATATTTGAAACTGTAGCGGCGTTAACTGTATTCATTCGCTCCAATCATTTAGCGGACTAAACTCAGGAAGACTCATTCATTTGTTGCCTTGCTACAGCTCCAACTATTTTGAGTATTAGCTGCGACTAGTGGTGATTAATCACCTAGTGTCGCAACCATTACCGCTTTGATTGTGTGCATGCGGTTTTCAGCTTCATCGAATACGATAGAGTGTTTAGACTCAACCACTTCATCGGTTACTTCCACGCCATCTTTTAGTTGAGGGTATTCTGCTGCTAGTTGTTTACCAACGGTAGTATCTTCGCCGTGGAACGCTGGCAGGCAGTGCATGAATTTCACATGTGGGTTGCCCGTTGCTTTTAGCATGTCCATGTTCACTTGGTAAGGCATCATTAGGTTGATGCGCTCAGCCCAAGCTTCTTTCGCTTCACCCATAGATACCCAAACGTCAGTGTATAGGTAATCACAACCTTGAACGCCTTCTTGCACGTCTTCAGTAAGCGTGATTTTCGCACCTGTTTCTTCAGCGATTTCGCGACATGTTGCTACTAGCTCTTCTTCTGGCCAGAACGCTTTAGGTGCCACTAGACGGATGTCCATGCCCATTTTCGCTGCGCCAACCATTAGCGAGTTGCCCATGTTGTTGCGTGCATCACCTAGGTAAGCAAACTTCATTTCGTGTAGCTGCTTGCCGCGGCCGTGTTCCATCATGGTTAGGAAGTCAGCTAGGATTTGAGTTGGGTGGAATTCGTCTGTTAGGCCGTTCCATACTGGTACGCCAGCGTATGCGCCTAGCTCTTCAACGATCTCTTGACCGAAACCACGGTACTCGATGCCGTCGTACATGCGACCAAGCACGCGAGCTGTATCTTTCATTGACTCTTTGTGACCGATTTGAGAACCAGATGGGCCTAAGTAAGAAACTTGAGCGCCTTGGTCAAATGCTGCAACTTCAAATGCGCAACGCGTACGAGTCGATGTTTTCTCGAATATTAGCGCAATGTTTTTACCTTTTAGACGAGGTTGCTCATAGCCGTTGTATTTTGCTTTTTTCAGTTCCGCAGAAAGATCCAAGAAGTGTTGGATTTCACGTGGAGTAAAGTCTAATAGTTTTAGGAAGTTACGGTTACGTAGGTTAAAAGCCATGATGTTTTCCTTCTTTGTTTTGTATGCGCTCTCTTGGTTGCAGGGAAAGAGGTAAGAAAGCGCACAAGGTAATTGGTTTTAAATAACTAATGTTTATTTAGGGCCTAGCCTTTAGTGATGTTAGTGCCGGCTGTGCCTTGAAGAATTTGCAGGCCATCTTGCAGTGAGCCGATACCCACCACTTTGCCGCCTTGCTTAATGAACTCGCACGATGCTTCGATTTTTGGCCCCATAGAACCGGCATCAAATTGGTATTTCGCCAGTTCGCTTGGGGTAGTGCTACGCAGTGCATGTTGAGTTGGTTTGCCCCAATCTAGGAAAACTGCGTCGGCATCGGTCAGGATAAGCAGTGCATCGGCGTCTAACTGTTTCGCTAGGAATGCTGCTGACATATCTTTGTCGATAACCGCTTCAACACCGACTAACTTGCCGTTTTCACGTTTCACTGGAATACCGCCACCGCCAGTACAAATCACTAAGTGACCTTGTTCGATAAGTGCAGTGATCGCTTCATGCTCGATAATGCCCGTTGGTTGTGGGCTTGGTACCACGCGGCGGAAGTGTTGGCCGTCTGGCTTGATTGTCCAGTGGTACTTCTCAGCCAGTTCACGCGCTTCAGCTTCTTCGTAAATTGGGCCAATTGGCTTAGTTGGGTCAGCGAATGCAGGATCTTTTGGATCGACTGTCATTTGGGTCAACATGCAAGTAGCGTTAATGTTAGGCATTTGGTTTTTGAATTCTTGCATCAGCATGTAGCCGATCATGCCTTGAGTTTCACTGCCCAATACGTCTAGTGGGTAAGGCGCGACTTTTTTGTATTCCAAGCCTTGCAGGGCTAGTAAGCCAACTTGTGGGCCGTTACCGTGCACAAGTACTACGTTGTACTCTTGAGCGATCTCAGAAATGGTTTTTACCGCGATTTCAATATTGTGGCGCTGCACATCTGCTTCTAACGGTTCACCGCGGCGAAGAAGAGCGTTACCACCTAGTGCTACAACTACAGTTTGTTTAGTCATTGCTGTTATCTCTTTGCAGGGGGCAGGAGAAAGTTCCCTCCTGCCAAATCAACTGGTTACTTAAATGCCGTCACGTTCGATTGGGCAGCTCATGCAGCGAGCGCCGCCGCGACCACGACCTAGCTCATCACCTGGGATAGGTAGCACTGTGATGCCTGCTTTGTCGTATTTCTCGTTGGTGTAAGTGTTGCCTTCGTAGCCGATAACCACGCCAGGTTTCACAGTAAGTACGTTGTTCGCGTCGTTCCACTGCTCACGTTCTGCGTGGAAGTTGTCACCACCGGTTGTGATAAGGTTTAGCTTGTCTACGCCAAGTGCTTTTTCGATAGCCGTGACGAAGTAGCCTTCTTCTTTGACATTGACTGCGCCAGACTCATCACCAGTTAGGCTCCAGCATTTAACGTCTTTACGCACTACTTCTGGGTACACAGAGAAAGTATCTTCGTTCATGTGCGTCATTACGGTATCTAGGTGCATGCAAGAGCGGTGTTTCGGTAGCTCCATTGCAATGATTTGCTTCGCTTGACCATGTTTGAATAAGCCTGATGCTAAGTGCTCAACACCTTGCGCAGTAGTACGTTCAGACATACCGATAAGTACTGTGCCGCGACCGATAACCAACACGTCACCGCCTTCGATGGTAGAGTTGTCGTAGTTGATGTTTTCGTCATCGCCAAAGTACTTAATGAAGTCTTGGCCCGCGAATGTTGGGTGCCAGCGGTAGATAGCGCGAACATGGTTGGTTTCACGTTGACGAGCTGGTTTCGCCATTGGGTTGATAGATACGCCACCGTATACCCAGCATGAAGTGTCACGAGTAAATAGGTGGTTCGGTAGTGGCTCAATGATGAAGTCTGTTGGCGCGTGAAGACCTTGCAACATAGAAGAAGACTTCATTGGCATTTCAGCGTAAGACAGACCACCGGTTAGGATCTTCGCTAGCTCTAGGTTTGGAAGGTCACCCAGGTAGCAGCGCACGTCGTTAGCAAATGTTTTACCTAAACGGTAGTCAGAAACCTGACGGCTTAGCAGCCAATCTTTTGCTTCTGGCACTGCAAGCGTATCAGCAAGAAGGTCAGTCAGCAGTAGAACCTCAACACCTTGGTCACGTAGCGTTTGAGTAAACACATCGTGCTCTTTACCTGCACGTTCTACAGCAAGCACATCATCAAACAGTAGGTCGTGACAGTTAGAAGGTGTTAAGTGAGTGAGAGCGCGTCTAGGACGGTGAACAAGAACGCGACGTAATTGACCGATTTCAGAACCTACGTATAACTTACTCATGATCGTATCTCTCTTATATTTCTTTAATTAGTTTTAATTTAAAAAACTAATAATTAATTTGTAGGGAATAGAAGCGTGAATTTATTTATTCACTTATTTTGTTTCTGGAATTCATATTACGCCTGTTGGCAGGGGATTCTTAGAGGTCAATCACAGTTCGTTTTTTATGCTCTAGGCCTTGATTTACAAGGGTTTTAACAATATCTATTCACTTGTTGCCTGGATGTGAATGCCCTATTTAGGTAGCTTATTGGGAAGTTTATGCATCACTTTATGCGTAGGATTAGATTAGCGGTGTTTAACAGGAAGAATATTCAATTTAAATAGCTTGATAAAAAAGTGAATAGATTAGAAATATGCACTATAAGTTCCTAGTTAAGTGGTTTTGAATAGTAAATTAGCCCTCTGGTAACAAAACTTTTGATAATAAATTTGTTCTGGATCACATTGGTTATTTAAAATACGCCAAACACTAAAATAAGATTGATTAATAGAGTTAATTAATAGCGATAGTTTTTCTTATTAATAAATATCGGGAAATATAGGATTTATTGAATGGTGTTATTTGAATTAATCATTCCATAGTTCAGCGAAGGAGTTAATTTGGGTCATTCCATAGAGCGACGCAGGAGCGAGTAGGGAATATCTAAAAGAGTGCGACGAGCGCTAAGAGATCCCCAACTCGTTCGTTCCTCACTCTTGAGGATGACAGTGCTGTAGTGAGAAGGAGATTTGTGGTCATTCCACAGAGCGACGCAGAAGAGAGTAGGGAATCTCTAGACGGGTCTTACCTAGCCTAGATACGAGAAAAGCCGCACTAGGGCGGCTTTGGGAGAGGGCTCACTTCCTGTGAGCCGGGTAAGGAAAAGAAACGATTAACTTAGATTAGCGCGGCAATACTTAGACATACGATGCAGAACAGAGTCAGAATCGCGAGCAGTGGTGCTACCCATTTCACCCAGCGAACGTAAGGGACGCGAGCGATAGCCAGACCACCCATTACCACCGCTGATGTCGGCGTAATTAAGTTCACTAGACCTGAAGCAGACTGGTAAGCAGTAATCACAAGCTCACGACCCACACCAGCAAAGTCAGCAAGTGGTGCCATGATTGGCATCGTTAGTACCGCTAGACCTGACGTTGAAGGTACTAGGAATGACAGTAGAATTTCTAGGAAGAACATTACGTTAATGAAGACTACAGACGATAGGCCTGTCACCATTTGCTCTGCAGAGAACAAGATAGTATCGGTGATCATACCGCGGTCCATTACCACTACGATACCGCGAGCAATACCGATAATCAGTGCGACACCCAGTAGGTCACGAGCGCCGTCGATAAAGCTATTGGTAAAGTCTTCTTCACTCATGCGAGCCACTAGACCAACAAGAATCGTTGCCGCTAGGAACATAGCTGAGATCTCAGCCATCCACCATCCTGCAACGGATACACCGTAAATCATTACCCCGAATGAACCACCGAAGATAGTTAGGATAACTTTACGCGTTGTTGTGAACTCTAGAGAGCCGCCATCTTGGTTGCCAAGGAAGTGCGCCTTGTTCTCTTCGTACTTATCGTAAACGATAGACTTGCTTTGGTCTTCACGAACCATGCGAGCGTAACGCATCACGTAAGCAACACAGATACCGTAGCCAATCACTAGCATGATTGCACGTAGCATGATGCCATCGGTAAAAGGAATGCCAGAAGCGTTGGCAGCGATAACCGTCGCAAATGGGTTAATAGTAGAGCCTAGTACACCGATACCCGCGCCGAGCAGTACAGTCGCTGCGGCAACTAGTGGGTCAAAGCGTGCTGCCATCATCACAGGAACCAGTAGAGTGTAGAAAGGCAATGATTCTTCCGCCATGCCATAGACAGTACCACCGGCTGCAAACAGTGCCATCAAGATAGGAATCATCATCTCTTCTCTACCTTGCAAGCGATGGGTAACACGCTCGATACCCGCATCAATTGCGCCTGTCTTGGTTACTAGACCTAGGAAACCGCCGATGATAAGAATGAAAAGAGAAACATCGATTGCAGCAGCTTCATAGCTATTGTGGTCGTAGAAGCCATCAATCGGTGCTAGCAGAACATCAATCACACCTTGAGGGTTACCTTCAACGGTCTGATAGGTGCCAGTGACAGGAACCTCACGACCTAGGTCTTCATTCATGGCACGGTCGTATTGACCTGCGGGAACGATCCAAGTCAGCATTGCCACTAAAGCAATTAAGATAAAAAGAATGGTGTATGCAGAAGGGAATTTAAAGTTGGCAAAGAAGCCACCTTTTTTTTCTTCGGTCGGTACAGTTTGGGTTGTCATGGCTATCTCCTTACTTTTATTTATATACCGATAAATAAAAGTGAATCAGCGACTCATCGTTATTAAAAATAAAATAACTCTGTAGGGAAGTTATTGGTAATTGGAATTCTTATATAGGCTTCTTGCCTGTTGGGACTATTTTAATCCGAGGTTGGAAAGGTAACTTTGTGGGTCTTCACAAAAATATAGACCCTTCCTTTGTGTGGTTTTTCACATAAGATTAAGTGGAGACTAATTGTTTGAAATAGTCGGATTAATATTCTTTTGTTTGGCGGAGTTTTCTTCTTGGCTTAAGTGAAAATGGCTGTGGTTTAATAATAAGGGAATTTTATTCATATCGCCGGATTAAAATGCAAGATTAAATTTCGGCGCTTTTATTGATTAAAGTCAAAAATGAAATGTGAGCTAAGTACTTTTACGGTGGAGAAAATAAAAAAGGGAGCCGAAGCTCCCCATATATTCGCTTGATGCGATTAGATAAATAGACCACCAAATGTGAAGCCAAGTGCTACCGCAGAAGCAATTGTTGCTACACCAGGGATGAAGAACGGGTGGTTAAAGACGTATTTACCAATGCGTGTTGAGCCTGTGTCATCCATCTCAACCGCGGCTAGTAGCGTTGGGTAAGTTGGAAGTACGAACAGAGCACTTACAGCTGCAAATGATGCAACGGCTGTCAGTGGCGCTACACCGATTGCAAGCGCTGCTGGCATTAGAGCAACTGTCGTTGCACCTTGTGAGTAAAGCAGCATAGAGGCAAAGAACAGTACCATTGCTAGCATCCATGGGTAGTCTGCTAGTAGTGCGCCTGCGACTTCTTTAATGCCATCTACGTGTGCGTTTACGAATGTTGAACCAAGCCATGCTACACCAAGTACACAGACACATGCTGTCATACCAGAGCGGAATGTTGCCGCAGCTGGGATCTTACCTGCGTCGATTTTACAGCTCATTACGATCGCTGCTGCCGCTGCAAGCATTACCGTCATGATTGCTTCGTTGCGACCAAGCGCTGGGTTCTCGATTAGGCCAATTGAGTTTGAAATTGCCGCTGCGTAACAAACCACAAAACCAATCGCCGCTAGGAAGATGTACGTTGCTTTTTTCGCCGTCGGTAGGATCTCGCGCTGCTCATCTGTAGCGAGTTTGATTAGGCCTTTTTCTAGACGCTCTTGGTAAACAGGATCGTCTTTTAGCTCACAGCCCATGAAGTTTGCAACGAACGCACCCACCATACAGGCAACGAAGGTGGTTGGAATACACACAGCAAGTAGCGTTAGGTAATCAACACCCATTGGTGCCAGCATTGCCGCGAATGCCACAACCGCTGCCGAAATTGGCGATGCAGTGATGGCGATTTGAGATGCCACAACCGCAATAGAAAGAGGGCGAGAAGGACGAACACCTTGGCCTTTGGCTACTTCTGCAATTACTGGTAGCGTTGAGAATGCGGTGTGACCAGTACCTGCCATTAATGTCATCAAGAAGGTAACAATCGGCGCGTAAAATGTGATGCGCTCAGGGTGCTTACGCAAAAAGTTTTCAGCCACTTGTACCATCCAATCTAGACCACCGGCGACTTGCATAGCTGCAATCGCGGTAATCACTGACATGATGATCAGGATTACATCAATAGGAATGAATGCTTGGCTGGTTGGTACGCCCAATACTAACGACAGGGCGATAACACCCGCACCACCTGCTAGACCAATACCGATACCGCCGATTCGTGCCCCTAAATAGATAAAGAGCAGAACGACAAAGAGCTCTACTGCTACCATAATAATTACCTCATAAAGTTATTTTGATTCTGATTATCTAAAAACTCACCGTCTGAATGTTTAGATAATCAGAAAATAAAGACCTTGGACTGTGTATGGTTAACCGTATAAAGGCCTAAAAAAGGCCCCGTTTGGGGCCTTGTCGCTTTGCGATTACTCGTAGCGTTTCGCTTTATACGTTGGGTGCATAAAGTTTTCAACAGAAAGAATGTCATCGAGCTCTTCTTCTGTTAATAAGCCGCGCTCAAGAACCACTTCACGTACACTCTTACCTGTTTCTGCACAGATTTTACCCACAATGTCACCTTCATGGTGGCCAATGTATGGGTTTAGGTAAGTGACGATACCGATAGAGTTGTAAACGTAGTTCTCACACACTTCTTTGTTAACAGTGATGCCGTCAACACACTTGTCACGCAAGTTAACACAGGCGTTGTGGAGTAGAGAGATAGACTCAAACACGCTTTGTGCGATTACTGGTTCCATTACGTTTAGCTGTAGCTGACCGCCTTCTGCTGCGAAAGAAACCGTGTTGTCGTTACCTAGAACTTTAAAGCAAACTTGGTTTACTACTTCTGGGATAACTGGGTTTACTTTTGCTGGCATGATAGAAGAACCTGCTTGCATTTCTGGTAGGTTTAGCTCGTTTAGACCAGAGCGAGGACCAGAAGAAAGTAGACGAAGATCGTTACAAATCTTAGACAGTTTCACCGCTAGACGTTTCAGTGCGCCGTGCGTCATTACGTAAGCACCACAGTCAGACGTCGCTTCGATTAGGTCTTCTGCTGGAACCACTTCTAGGCCAGTCACTTCTGCTAGGTGTTTTACTGCCGTTGCTTGGTAACCCGCTGGTGCATTTAGACCAGTACCGATTGCGGTTGCGCCTAGGTTGATTTCTAGTAGCAGCTTAGAGGTGTAGTCTAGAGCTCGAATTTCTTCGTTTAGCGTTACTGCCCATGCGTGGAACTCTTGACCCACTGTCATAGGAACTGCGTCTTGAAGCTGAGTACGACCCATCTTCAACACACCTTTGAATTCTTGTGCTTTAAGCTCGAATGCACCTTTTAGGTATTCTATCGCTTCCATCAACTGATGAACACTGTTGTAAACCGCGATACGGAAACCCGTTGGGTATGCACAGTTCGTTGATTGGCTCTTGTTAACGTGATCGTTCGGGTTGATGAACTCATATTGGCCTTTTTCTTTGCCCATCAGTTCAAGTGCAACGTTGGCGATAACTTCGTTAGTGTTCATGTTCACTGACGTGCCCGCACCGCCTTGGAATACGTCTGATGGGAACTGATCCATGCACTTACCTGTTTCAAGGATCAAATCACACGCTTCTAGGATGTAGTTAGCAACGTCTTTTGGAATCGCACCAAGCTCTTTGTTTGCTAGTGCAGCGGCTTTCTTCGTCATCACCATACCACGGACGAATTCAGGTACGTCTGAGATAGTAGTGCTTGAAATATTGAAGTTTTCGATCGCGCGTAGAGTGTGAATGCCGTAGTACGCATCAGCTGGTACGTGGCGTTCGCCTAGTAAGTCTTCTTCGATACGAGTTGCAGGGTTAGCCGTTTTTGGAGCATCAGTTAGGGTAGCCATACAGGATCCTTAGGAATTTATTCTGATAATAAAGTTTATTTCTAGCCATTCTGTAGTGTAAGAATCCATTCGGCAGAATTTTTGGCTGTATAATCCGTCCTGACTTATGTGGCACATGATACTGTACCTAGCGTATAAAAATAGTAACTTGATCACCTTTTTCTGCTTTTGTTGAGTCAAAATTTGGTTAGATATGAACAGAGTATTAATAACCCTTTAGTGGTAGGGTTTAATTGAGTTTTTTATCACTTTCATGTCACGTTTTTTTACTGCTTTAATTTGAGCTCAAACCGCCTTGCACGTACACTGAGTACAACAAAGGAGGGCGTGTGTTTCCTATCTTATTACTACTGTTTATTTTTGTTCCTATCATCGAAATAGGCCTATTTATTCAAGTTGGTGGCTTTCTTGGACTGTGGCCAACTATCGCCTTGGTATTGATTACAGCATTCGTTGGGGCTTCCCTCGTGCGTAGCCAAGGTTTACAAACATTAATGTCGGTCCAAAACCGTCTTCAACAGGGTGAGCTTCCCGCTCAGCAAATCTTTGAAGGTGTGATGCTGGCCGTTGCAGGTGTATTGCTACTGACTCCGGGTTTTATGACCGATGCATTGGGTATGCTGGTGCTATTGCCAGCACCTCGAGCTATGATTGCCAAATACCTTATGGGTAAAATGGTGGTCAAGTCGATGGGGAGTAATGGCTTCCATGGTAGCTTTCAAGGCGACCAATTTGGTCAAAGCCCATTTGAGCAGGATCCATTTCATCGTGACGACTCACAGCAAGGTTCTACCTTTGAAGGCGAGTTTGAGCGAAAAGATGACGACGATCGCAATAGATTGAATTGATCGGTTTGATTATGAAAAAGGCGCTTTTTATAGCGCCTTTTTTTATGCCTAAAAATCAAGGCAATAGTAGAGCTATTGCTTTATTTATTAGCAAAACCTGATTTATATCAGCTAGATATTCTCATTTTTGAAACTTCTGTTATCACGATATGTTGAAAACTTGATGGTGCTTCAAATATTCAGCATATCTATGAGATCGAAATCTCACTGTCACTGAATGTAATTTTTTGTTTCATAAAAAACGTCAACACTGAGCAAGGTTTATTAATAAGTAGTCACGCTAAAAGTGATTTGGAACACGCTTTCTAGTTGATGTGTAACATTGGAAGCGATGCATGGTGGATAACATGAAACAAAAATTAACTCCTACGCTACTTGCCGCAGTGGTAGCCGGTGCTCTTTCGTCTCCAGCAATGGCAGACATCATCATCTCTCAATATGTAGAAGGTGGTGGTTACAACAAAGCGATTGAAATTGCTAACACTGGCGATACAGCCGTTTCTCTTGATGGTTACGAGCTAGCGAAAAAGTCTAATGGTAAAGGTGACTGGAACAGTCATCTCTCTCTGAATGGCCAGGTGCTAGCTGCAGAAAGTGTATTGGTCGTAGCAAATACTCAAGCTAGTCAAGATATTAAAGATATCGCTGATATCTTAAACGGTTCATTGGCTACCTTTAACGGTGATGATCCTGTTGCACTACTAAAGGACGGGGTAGAGCACGATGTCCTAGGTGTTGTGGGTGACGTTGATTTCGCTAAAGACGTAACACTAGTACGTAACTCGGATGCGATGACGCCTTCTTCTACTTATGACGCTTCTCAATGGTCATCACTTCCGAAAGACAGCATCGAGGGCTTAGGCGTTCTTGATGGTGGTACAGCGCCAGAACCGTTTGCTTGTACACAAGATGGTGCGACTCCAACCTTTACTTCGATTCAAGAGATCCAAGGTGAAGGTGATACCTCTCCATTTATTAATGGTTACCCATACATCACAGATGAAGAGTTTTTTGTTAAAGGTGTCGTCAGTGCGGTAACAACCGGTCTGACTAAAGGCTTCTACCTACAAGCATTAACGGACGACTACAACCCAGAGACTTCAGAAGGTCTGTTTGTTCATACCAATCAATCAAGTTCTGATCTGCAAGCGGGCGATGTGGTGTGTGTGAAAGGTAAGGTACAAGAGTACTACGATCACACCCAACTAAAAGCAGAAAACAACAACTGGGTTAAACAAGGCGAGCAAGCTGCTCCAACGGCGACAGACATCGAAATCCTAGCAACGGATGAAAACTTCGACCGCACACTAGAGCGTTACGAAGGTATGTTGGTGAACACCACAGAAGCTCTGGATATGCGCGTTACCCGTACCTTTGGCTACGATTACGCAGCGCGTCGTAACAATATGGTACTGGCGCAAGGTCGTATCAGCATGCAGCCAAACCAGAACTTCCCTGCAGGTTCAGAAGAGGCGAAACAGCAAAGCATTGAAAACGCAGAGCGCCGCTTGTATGTTGAGTCAGATGCTAAGGCTGGCGATGGAGCAATTCCGTACTATCCAGACTTCGGCCGTACTGACATTGACCAAGATGGCTCTACAGAAGATTACATCCGTATCGACGATACCATTGTCGGTCTAGAAGGTGTGATTACCTACAGCTACGGTGATTACCGCCTAATTCCAACCAATACCCTAACCAGCGAAAGCTTTATTCGTAATGACCCTCGTACCGAAGATATCGATATGAAAGAGGGCGATTTACGTATTGCTACCTTTAACGTACTCAACTACTTCAACTCGCCATTTGGTGGAGATGCAAATCCACATGGTAATAACCGTGGTGCGAATAGTTTTGAAGAATTCGAAGTACAGCAAGAGAAAATCGTTAATGCGATCCTACGCCTAGACGCCGACATCATCGGCCTGATGGAAATCGAAAATAACGGCTTTGGTGATAGTGGTGCAATTCGTCAGCTTGTGGACCAATTGAACGCTCGTATTGCGAAGAAGAAAGACCGCTACGACATCGTTGCTATCGACTCTAACGGCGATAAAGTGACGGACGAGAACGACTACATTGGTACTGACGTGATTACTACTGGCGTAATCTACCGTCCGAAAGTAGTTAAGCTGAAAGACTCTCGCGTAATCCCTATGCCAAGTCAGCAAGCGCCAGAAGTTTTAGATGACAATGGTAAAGTGATTGAGGATGGTAAGAACTACCAGCGTGATTCTCTAGCGCCGACGTTCAAAGTGAAAGGCACTAAAGAGAAGATCACGGTTGCGATTAACCACCTTAAATCTAAAGGTTCTAAGTGTTGGGAAGACGCAGCACCAGTTGAGCAGGGTGGACAAGGTGGTAAGGACCTAGATAAGCAAGGTTCTTGTGAAAACTTCCGTGTTGCAGCTGCTGTTGCGCTAGGTGAAGCTCTAAATGAAATCGACGGTCACAAAGTGATTCTGGGCGACTTAAACGCTTACGGTAAGGAAGATCCACTACTAGTACTGACCGATTACAGCCAAGAGAAGTATGGTAAGACGATCAAAGCAGCGCGTAATACTTACATCGACGGTCAGGTTCAGTTTGGCGACGAAGGCGCTGTGATCACTGATAGCTACGGCTACATCAATGCAGTGGCGAAAGCGCATCCAAACAGCTGGAGCTACTCATTCAATGATGAAGTGGGCGCACTTGACCATCTACTGATGAGCCCAAGCCTAGAGAAGCACTTTGTTGATGCAACGGACTGGCACATCAATGGTGGTGAGTCGAAACTGTTTGATTACAACGAAGAGTACAAAGGTGATCTACCTAAGTACAACGACCACTTCCGCTCTTCAGACCACGATCCAGCAGTGCTAGAACTGAACATGGCGGGTTCATTTGGCTTTGGTGCCATGATATCGCTATTTGGTTTAGCCCTATGGCGTCGTCGTAAGTAAGTTAACTTGCTGTAAACAGATAAGGTCGGCCTATGCCGGCCTTATTTTATCGTTTGCACTTGCCTTTATTCTTCCTTGCTGCACAATACCGCCCCTAACCATTCAATTTATCAATGCTGTTCGTTTCACCATGTTACTGATTATCGATAACTACGACTCTTTTACTTATAACCTGTACCAATACTTCTGTGAGTTAGGTGCTGAGGTGAAAGTAGTGCGTAATGACGAAATTAGCTTAGAGCAGATTGAAGCGTTAAATCCTACCCACTTGGTTATTTCTCCGGGGCCGTGTACCCCAAATGAAGCAGGTATTTCACTGGCAGCGATTGACTACTTTGCCGGAAAGCTACCCATCCTTGGTGTCTGTTTAGGTCATCAGGCGATTGCCCAAGTATTCGGTGGTGAAGTGGTGCGAGCGAGGCAGGTAATGCATGGGAAAACGTCGCCAATTGCTCACAATGATCGCAGTGTTTTCGCTGGCTTGAATAACCCACTGACCGTGACTCGTTACCACTCGTTGGTGGTGAAAAACGGTACGCTACCGGATTGTTTTGAGCTGACAGCTTGGACGCAACTGGCAGATGGCAGCATGGATGAAATCATGGGTTATCAACACAAAACCCTGCCGATTGATGCGGTTCAGTTTCATCCTGAGTCGATTAAAACGGAGCAAGGTCATCAGATCCTTGCCAACTTTATTGCCCGAGCGCCGCTTTAAAACACTCAATTCCAGTGTCTGCTATTCGGTTAAAGCCTGACTTAGATCACTTTTCTTAACATTTTCTTCATAAACTTGCGTATGGATACTTTGTGAAAAAGTATGCGTAGAGTTTGTCACGCCTACTTCTCAGCCCTTATCGCGACTAAGATTAACCATAGCTTATCTTTAATATAAGAATATATTGCTTCATAAATGTGAAAGGGTAATGCATAAATACTCAAGGATCATGAGTATCAGACTTCGTAGTGGCGATTAAAAAGAATAAACCACTATTGAAATGGTTAATTAAATGTAAATACAATGCCGTAGTTGCTTAAAAGCAAAACAATATCTTATTTCATTGAATCGAAGTAAGGACACCATATTCGCTATGCATGCGGTATTAAGAGGGAATGTGCAATGACTGTAGAAAATAAAGTAGAACGCGGTTTGTTTGATGAGGTAATGGTACCTTGTTACAACCCAATGGAAATGATTCCAGTAAAAGGCGAAGGCGCTCGAGTTTGGGACCAACAGGGGACTGAATATATCGACTTTGCTGGTGGTATTGCCGTGAGCTGCCTAGGTCATTGTCACCCTGCAATGGTGAATGCGTTAACTGAGCAAGGTCAGAAGATCTGGCACCTAAGTAACGTAATGACTAACGAACCAGCACTACGTTTAGCGAAAAAGCTCACTGATGTGTGTTTCGCTGAGAAAGTGTTCTTTGCTAACTCTGGCGCAGAAGCGAACGAAGCGGCACTTAAGCTAGCTCGTCGTTACGCAGCTGATGAGTTTGGTCCTGAGAAATCAGAAATCATCGCTTTTAAACAAGGCTTCCATGGCCGTACATTCTTTACCGTGACTGTTGGTGGTCAAGCGGCTTACTCAGATGGTTTTGGTCCTAAGCCGGGTGATGTTACTCACCTACCGTACAATGATGTTGAAGCACTGAAAGCACACATTTCAGATCGCACTTGTGCGATCATGATGGAGCCACTTCAAGGCGAAGGCGGCATCATCTCTCCAACTGACGAATTCGTACAGACAGTGCGTGAATTGTGTGACAAACACAATGCACTACTGATTTTTGATGAAGTACAAACCGGTAACGGTCGTACTGGTAATTTCTACGCATACCAAGGTCTGGGTGTAACGCCTGACATCTTAAGTACTGCTAAATCACTTGGTGGTGGTTTCCCTATCGGTGCAATGCTAACGACAACGGCGCTTTCTAAGCACCTCAAAGTCGGCACACATGGCTCAACATACGGCGGTAACCCACTGGCATGTGCGGTTGCAGAAGCTGTGGTTGATGTTGTTAGCGCACCTGAAACACTAGCTGGTGTTGCAGAGCGTGAAGCGCTGTTCCGTGAAGGCTTAGCTAAACTGAATGATAAGTACAACATGTTCGAAGAAGTGCGCGGAAAAGGCTTATTGCTTGGTGCTGCACTGAATGACGATTGGCAAGGCCGCGCTCGCGACGTATTGGTTGCAGCAGGTAAAGAAGGCCTAATGGTGCTAGTGGCAGGAGCAAACGTAGTACGTTTCACCCCATCACTGGTTATCACTAAAGAAGAAATTGAAGAAGGATTAGCGCGCCTAGATAAAGCTCTAGCAACGCTAGCTAAATAATAATTAAACAAACCGGGGGAGCAGTTTTGCAATAGCTCCCTCAATACCAGTGCTACCTGAACACATGATCGATAGCATTGGTATCCCGCATCAGGAGGGAGTATCGATGCTGGTTGTTCGCCCTATCGCAATGTCGGACTACGACGCGCTGCACACATGTGCGGTTGAGTCGGGTCATGGATTTACATCTCTACCAGTTAACGAAGAACTGTTAACTAACCGTATTACTCATTCAGAATATAGCTTCACAAAACCAGAGGTATCAGAGCCAGGTGATGAAGGCTATCTGATGGTGGGCTTTGATAGTGAAACTGGTGAAGTTGCCGGTTGTACAGGTATCGAAGCATCCATTGGTTGGGATGTGCCTTTCTATTCATATCACATCAGTACCGTGGTGCATTCATCACCGAAACTGGGTGTGAATAACGTCGTTAAACTACTGACGTTCGGCAACAACTACACAGGTTGTAGTGAGATTTGTACTCTGTTCTTGAGGCCGTCATTCCGTGGTGGCTTGAATGGCCGTCTGATGTCGAAATGTCGTTTTCTAATGATGGCAGAGCATCCGCACCGCTTCTCAAAAACTGTATTCGCTGAGATGCGTGGTGTTTCTGATGAAGAAGGTAACTCGCCATTCTGGCAGTGGCTGCAAGAGCACTTCTTCTCAATTGATTTTACTATGGCTGATTACCTAACTGGTATTGGTAAGAAAGGCTTCATCGCTGATCTGATGCCGAAACTGCCAATCTACATCAACTTACTGAGTAAAGAAGCGCAAGCGGTGATTGGTGAGGTACATGAAAATACCCGTCCGGCACTGCGCCTACTGGAAAAAGAAGGTTTCACTTGCCGAAACTACGTCGACATCTTTGATGGCGGTCCAACGGTTGAGTGTGATGTGCGTAATATTGAATCCGTGCGTCACTCTATTCGTGCCAAGGTGACGATTGCCGAGCATAGCAGCTCTCAAGATTACCTAATTTCTAATACTTCGTTTGAAGACTTCCGTGCAACAGCAGCCAAAGCAGCTCATGACCATGAGTCAGAATCGGTGATTCTATCGCCTGAAGTCGCGCAAGCATTGAAAGTGAACGAAGGCGACTATGTTCGCATGTTAGCTCAGTAACGCTGAGATTAAGAACAAATTTGAAGGAACAAGTTATGACACATTGGATTGCAGGTGAATGGGTGGCAGGTCAAGGTGAGTCGATGAACTCACAAAGCCCATATAACAATGAGGTCATCTGGCAAGGTGAGAGTGCCACTCCAGAGCAAGTTGAGCAAGCGGTCTCAGCTGCACGCAGCGCGTTTGTGGGCTGGAAAAAAATGAGCTTTGCTGAGCGTGAAGCGATTGTGCTCGCCTTTGCCGAAAAGGTAAAAGAGAACAGCGAGCAGATCGCTGAAATCATCGCTAAAGAGACCGGTAAACCGATTTGGGAAACGCGCACAGAAGCCGCGGCGATGGCAGGCAAGATTGCTATCTCGATTCGTGCTTACCATGACCGTACCGGTGGAGCGCAGCGTGAAGCCGCGGGCAATCAAATTGTCCTTCGCCACCGCCCATTAGGTGTGATGGCCGTATTTGGTCCATATAACTTCCCAGGTCACCTACCGAATGGTCACATTGTTCCTGCGCTACTTGCGGGTAACACCGTGGTATTTAAACCTTCAGAGCAAACGCCGCTAACTGGCGAGTTTGCAATGAAGCTGTGGGACCAAGTAGGCCTGCCAAAAGGGGTAATTAACCTCGTACAAGGTGCGAAAGAAACCGGTATTGCACTGGCGGACTCAAAAGGTCTTGATGGTGTGCTGTTTACTGGCAGCGCTAACACTGGTCATATCCTGCATAAACAGTTTGCCGGTCAGCCGGGCAAAATGCTGGCGCTAGAGATGGGCGGCAACAACCCGATGGTTATTTCTGAAAACTACGGTGAAGTGGATGCGACGGTTTATACCATTATTCAGTCTTCGTTTATCAGTGCTGGCCAACGCTGTACCTGTGCGCGTCGTCTGTACGTACCTGTGGGTGAAAAAGGTGACTTGTTGGTGAGCAAACTGGTGGACGCAACTAAGAAGATTCGTGTCGATCAGCCATTTGCTGAACCTGCACCATTTATGGGGCCGCAAATTTCTAAAGCAGCTGCTGACTTCATCCTTGCAGCGCAAGCTAATCTGCAAAAATTGGGTGGTGAGAGCTTGATTGAAGCGAAAGCGGGTCAAGCTGCGTTTGTTACTCCGGGTATCATTGATGTCACAGCGATCGCAGAGCTACCAGATGAAGAGTACTTTGGCCCATTGCTACAAGTGGTTCGTTACCAAGGTCTAGAGAAAGCGGTCGAGCTAGCTAACGATACGCGCTTTGGCTTATCGGCAGGTCTGGTTTCTACCGATGACAGCGAGTGGGAATACTTTGTTGACCACATTCGCGCTGGCATCGTTAACCGAAATCGCCAGCTAACGGGCGCAAGTGGTGATGCACCATTTGGTGGCCCAGGTGCTTCGGGTAACTTACGACCAAGTGCTTACTACGCCGCGGATTACTGTGCTTATCCTATGGCATCAATGGAAGGCGGAGAGACTCTTCTTCCCGCAACATTGAGCCCGGGACTAGAGCTTTAAAAAACATTAGGTCAAAGAACCTAAGTTAGGGCATTCCCTTCTTCCTCCCTGAGCTGGGAGGCTTTTAACGTCACAGGTTGAAGGCTATCAGACTGATTATCTGGACAAATCGGTTTGGTAGCCTCTTTT
Source organism: Vibrio hepatarius (assembly GCF_043642085.1). Classification (GTDB taxonomy): domain Bacteria; phylum Pseudomonadota; class Gammaproteobacteria; order Enterobacterales; family Vibrionaceae; genus Vibrio; species Vibrio hepatarius_C. The sequence goes on from NZ_JBHZSA010000005.1 coordinate 188,730, forward strand.
ATAACTTAACCAATAATAATAACGACTAACCCGATAACGTAAACAACCGTAAACAAGGAGGCGTTATGACGCCAGATGCTTTATTCCAATCGTTATGGAAGGACTATATTCAACGCTTGTGTCCCTCTGCTGAAAAAGTGCATCAACTACTGCAAGAAGATGAAACGCTGATCAACGACCATATTGCGTTACGAACTTTCAATGTCGAGCCATTGGGTATTGCAACTTTAGCGCAGCCTTTCTTAGACGTTGGCTACAAACCTTGCGGTGACTATCTGTTTGAAAGCAAGAAGTTGGTAGCCAAGCACTTTGAACATCCTGACCCGAAACAGCCAAAAGTGTTTATCAGTGAGCTAAAAGTGGAAGAGTGCTCAGAAGCATTGCAAGCTATCGTCACTAAGCTGGTTGAGCAATTGGACACCAGTAAGCTAAAAGGTCATGAATTCTTGTCTGGCGGTCGTTTATGGGACTTAAGCTACGCAGATTTTCAAACATTAGCGGCAGAGAGTGAGTACGCTTCTTGGTTAGCGGCGCATGGCTATGGTGCTAACCACTTTACTGTTAGCGTTAACCAATTGAATGTGTTTGAGGAAGTGGTTGGCGTCAATAATCACCTACGTGAGGCAGGCTTTACCATTAACGAGTTTGGTGGTGAAGTGAAAGGCTCTCCAGAGGTACTGCTAGAACAATCCTCAACCATGGCAGACAAAGTTGCGGTGCAGTTTAGCGAAGGCACTGAAATCATCCCAGGTGGTTTCTATGAATTTGCTAAGCGTTACCCAATGGTAAATGGTGAACTTTACCCAGGGTTTGTTGCGGCATCTGCAGATAAGATTTTCGAAAGTACTAACGGCTAGCAGTGTTCGTTAGATAAAAAGAAAGCCACCGAGTCGGTGGCTTTTTTAATTCTGATTCGTTAATCGAAATTAACGAGTACCGTATACAACGATTGTCTTACCATGAGCAGAGATTAGGTTCTGCTCTTCTAGCATCTTCAGGATACGACCAACAGTCTCACGAGAACAGCCAACGATTTGGCCAATCTCTTGACGAGTGATCTTAATCTGCATGCCGTCTGGGTGAGTCATTGCATCAGGTTGTTTCGCTAGGTTTAGTAGCGTCTGAGCAATGCGGCCCGTTACGTCTAGGAATGCTAGGTCACCCACTTTTTGGCTAGTCACTTGTAGGCGGCTTGCCATCTGCGCTGAAAGGCGCATTAGGATGTCTGGGTTAACTTGAATTAGTTGACGGAACTTCTTGAAAGAGATTTCTGCTACTTCACAAGGAGATTTAGCACGAACCCAAGCAGTACGCTCTTGATCTTCTTCGAATAGACCAAGCTCACCGATAAAGTCACCTTGGTTTAGGTAAGAAAGGATCATTTCCTTACCTTCTTCGTCCTTGATAAGAACCGCAACAGAGCCTTTAACGATGTAGTACAACGTCTCAGCTTTTTCGCCCGCATGAATTAGCGTGCTTTTTGATGGGTACTTATGAATATGACAGTGTGAAAGGAACCACTCTAATGTTGGGTCGGTTTGAGGTTTACCTAGAACCATAATATCTCACTTCCTCTGCAGGGTACGCTTGCCGCTTTCCATGTTTTAGCAAAGCCTTAAATAGGCCCACTAGGATAAGAGCACTTTACAAGTGCTGCAAGCCATCTTGTGTTTCGGTAAGAAATAGTATCCTTTTTCGAAAACGATTTCTTGATTTTAATCGGGTCCAACGACGTATTTACTACGCAAAACTGTGCACATGATCACGGTATGAAAAGTAATCGTGTTCTAGCCGTGCGTATTAGCCAATTTTTCCCGTTTCGATTAATTGTTGAAGAATAGGTCGTACGATTAATTCCATCGCAAAACTCATCTTACCGCCCGGTACAACGATGGTGTTATGGCGCGACATAAACGAGCCATCAATCATTGCCAGCAGGTAAGGGTAATCAACATTCTTGATGCCACGAAGGCGAATCACCACAAAACTTTCATCTAGGCTTGGAATGCCTTTGGCGTTAAGTGGGTTTGACGTATCCACAGTCGGGACACGCTGAAAGTTAATATGAGTACGCGAAAACTGCGGTGTAATGTAATTCAGGTAGTCGTCCATCGAACGAACAATTGAATCCATCACTGCCTCACGTGAGTGTCCTCTATCACGGGTATCACGGACAAATTTCTGAATCCACTCAAGGTTAACGATCGGCACCATACCAATTAGGAAGTCGACATGTTGCGCGACGTTGACATCACCATCAACCACACCACCATGCAGACCTTCATAGAACAGAACGTCTGAGTTTTCCGGCAGATCTTGCCATGGAGTAAAGGTGCCTGGCATTTGATTGTAAGGGACGGCTTCATCAAAAGTGTGTAGATAACGACGGACTTGGCCTGTACCTTCTTGACCATACTGACGAAAGAATTCCGCCAGACCACCAAAGTCATTAGCTTGCGGGCCAAAATAGCTGATATGGCGACCCTGTTCACGAGCTTTACGGATTTCAACATCCATTTCTGGGCGAGTGAAACGGTGAAAACTGTCGCCTTCAACCCATGCTGGCTTAACGTTCATCATGTTGAACATCTTGCGGAAAGCTTCAGAGGTGGTAGTGGTTCCCGCACCGGACGAACCAGTAACGGCAATAATAGGGTGTTTTGCTGACATGACAAACCTTGTCTGAGAGTACGTTCCTGTAATCGACGTCCACTATAGCATGCTTTACTTGGACGTCACTGTATGCAGTTCTCTAAAATCTATTTTTGAGTTGAATATCGACCGTTTCATGTAACTCAGAGAAAACCACCACCGCGTCTCCTGACTCAAGCTGTTTTTTGATTTGGTCAATTTTACTTTGCAGGGAAATTTCTATCGCACCGTAGTCCGTCCCCTCACGCAGGACAAACTCTTTGATTAAGTTATCCAGCGTGTCTGGATCGATTTGTTGCCAAGGAACAATCATAAATGCCTCTAGATTTTATGTTCGTTGTAGACGCTCGCTATTATGCCGAAACCGCCAAACTTTCATAGTAGGCGGGTAGAGCTTCTTCCAGCCAAAAGCGTGGGTTAATCGCGCTGCCGGTGACAAAACCGACATGGCCGCCTTGGTCAAACAAGCGATAGTCGATGTTCTCAGGCAGCACATATTTCGGGATCACCGCATCCGTCATAAATGGATCGTCTTTGGCGTGAATGATCTGAGTCGGCAAAGTGATCTCTTTGAGACGATGAATACCTGAGCATTGGTGGTAGTAATCTTCGGCGTCTTTGAAGCCATGCAGTGGCGCGGTGATCAAGTCATCGAACTCGTACAGTTTTGTTACTCGCTTGATGTTGTGGTAACTGAGGCCAAGCTCGCCTTTGAGGAGGTGGTGCTTTTGTAGCGCGCTCTTTTTGAGCGAAGAGAGCAGATAGTTTTTATACAGCTTAGAAAAACCTTGTTCGATACGTTCAGAGCACGCAGCGAGATCCAGCGGAGCTGAGACGATGGTCGCCGCATCAATCAGCGGATTATCGCGATACTTGGCTAGATAGTTAGCCAGCATATTGCCACCAAGCGAGATACCGACAGCGACTTTGGTTTGGTTGGGGAAGAGCGTATCAAGGTGCTCAAGGAAAAAGCGTGCGTCTTCGACCTCTCCTGAGTGATAAGCCCGAGCCAGTTTGTTGGGTTTACCGCTACAGCCGCGAAAATGCATCATCACCGACAGCCAGCCTTGCTTGGCAAAGGCATCCATCAAACCATTGGCGTACGGACTGTAAAAACAGCCTTCTAAGCCATGAAACAGGACAAAAATCGGCTTATCAATTTTGGCCTGTTGACCATTGGTTTGAGCGACGTCTTCACTCCAAGCAATATCGAGAAAGTCCCCATCAGGGATATCAAGTGTTTGCCACACCGGCTCAAATAGCGCTTTCTTACGAATAAATCGTGGCGCTAGAGTTTGAAGGTGTGGATTGGTGAGTCCTTTAGCCGCAACAAATTGTGTCATAAAAGTCCTAGGGTCTGTGGAGCTTATAGATTGGCGATACTATTGATTGGTTCTGCAAAGGCCGAGTAAAGCTGTTCGCCGCCGAGTTGGCGACAATAGCGCAAGACAAGCGGTTCGCTATGATTCTTTTCTAGATGAATACTGTTGATGCAGTCAACCAGATCAGATTGCTGCTGTTTTTCTAATTGCAGTTCAAATTGGAGTGACTCTCGATAGAGCGTATCGGGGAGGTGGAGTTTGAGTTTACGCCTCAATTCACGATAGCTGAGCAGTAATGCTTCAGAACGACCTAAACACTCCTCAACGCGGTGCCAGTCTTGTTCTCTGAAACAGATCTGCTGCTCATCAAGCCATTTGAGCAGCAGCAATAAGTTCACGTTGCCCTTAAATTGGTTCTGAAGATTCAAGCACGCCTCTTTGACCTCTCGCACACTGTAATACTGCAAACTGAATTGCCATAAGCGTTCAAGAGTTAAAGAAATTTCGACGTGCTTTGAACTCATAGGCTATTGAACTCCTGTTCCATTTGTTCTAGTTCTTCTTGGAGAGACATCCACTCCATTTCGACATCTTCAAGTTCACTTTTGCTGTTAGCCTGAACAGCGAGTACTTGGTTAAGTTTAGCTTTATTTTCGGCTTCATAAAGGCTGTTGTCCGACAATTGCGTTTCCGCCTCAGCTAATGCTGTGCCTAACTTATCCATTTTTGCTTCTAGATTTGTCAGCTTTTTGCGAATTGGTGCGGTCAGCTTACGGAACTCTGCTTCACGGCGTTTCTGGTCTTTTTTCGCTGCGGCGCTGTTCTCACTGCTCTTCTCTGGTTGCTGTGCTTGCGCTTCGCGGCGTTCTGCTTTTTGCTGTTCAGTCAGCCACTTGTAGTAATCATTCAAATCACCATCAAATGGAGCCACCTGACGATCGTGAACCAGGTAAAGGTCATCGGTCGTGGCACGCAGTAGGTAACGGTCGTGCGAAACAATCACCATTGCACCTTCGAACGTTTGTAACGCCATAGTCAGCGCTTGGCGCATATCAAGGTCAAGGTGGTTGGTTGGCTCATCGAGCAGCAACAGGTTAGGCTTTTGCCACACGATCAACGCAAGCACTAAGCGAGCTTTTTCACCACCAGAGAACGGTGCCACTTTCTCTAGTGCTTTGTCACCTTGGAAACCAAAGCTGCCTAAGTAGTTGCGCAGCTCAAGCTCATTCTTATCTGGGGCGATCTGCATCATATGTTGCAGCGGCGTCTCTTCTGGGTGGAGAGTTTCGAGCTGATGCTGAGCAAAGTAGCCAATCTTGACGCCTTGAGAATAGGTCAGGTCACCGCCTTGAGGATTAAGCTCGCGTGATAGCAGTTTAATCAGCGTCGACTTACCTGCGCCGTTACGACCAAGCAGACCGATACGGCTACCCGGTACCAGATTTAGACGAATCTTCTCAAGGATCAGGTTGTCACCATAACCAGCCGATACTTCGTCCATCATAATGATTGGGTTAGGTAGGGCGTCTGGGTCGCGGAACTGGAAGCTAAACGGGTTATCCAATTGAGCGGGCAGAACCTTCTCCATGCGCTCCAGTGCTTTAATGCGGCTTTGTGCTTGGCGCGCTTTAGACGCTTTGTAGCGGAAACGGTCAATGTAGCTTTGCATGTGTGACATCTGTTTCTGCTGCTTTTCAAATTGAGCTTGTTGCAAGATCAGCTTTTGTGCTCGCTGGTCTTCAAACGACGAGTAGTTACCGGTGTATTCGTGCAACTGGTGATTCTCTACGTGGATCACTCGGCCAACAATTGGGTCAAGAAAGTCTCGGTCGTGCGAGATAAGAACCAAGGTGCCTGGGTAGTTCTGTAGCCAGCGTTCTAACCACATTACCGCATCAAGGTCTAAGTGGTTGGTTGGCTCATCGAGGAGCAAAAGATCAGAGCGACAAAGCAGCGCTTGAGCTAGGTTAAGACGCATACGCCAACCACCGGAAAACTGAGTTAAGCTCCAGCTCATTTGCTCTTGGCTAAAGCCTAAACCATCGAGTAACTCTGCGGCGCGAGCGCGAATGCTGTAACCGCCAATAGTTTCAATTTTGCCGTGAATCTCGGCAACTAAGGTGCCGTTATCTTTTTGCTCAGCATCGGTTAAATCAGACTCTAGACGACGGTATTCGCGATCACCATCAATGACATACTCAATGGCGCTGCGCTCTAACGCAGGGGTCTCCTGAGCTACCCACGCCATCTCCCAATGAGCCGGTTTGCTAAAATTACCAGCATCAATAGAAAGTTCGTCTTTAATCAGGGCGAATAGAGTGGATTTGCCACAACCATTCTTACCCACAAGGCCGACTTTATCGCCTGGGTGAATGGTTGCAGAGGCTTGTTCAAGCAGTGGTTTGCCACCGCGCAGAAGCTGGATGCCAGAGAAGGTAATCATAATCTTGTGCTTTGTCTTTGCTCGTATTGCGTCGAATAGTAGGTTACTTGACTAGCTATGTCGATCGTTGCGTTATTGTGCCTAACAACGTATAACAAACTGATAACGATAAATTACAATAAATACAGTCATGTTTGGCTATGAATAATATAAGGATTGCTGTCCAAGGAATGCCGAATTTACCCTCTGATGTACCTAAGGTATTGGTGATTTACGCACACCCAGAATCGCGAGACTCTGTTGCCAATCAAATGATGCTTAAGAAAGTGGAATCTCTTGAGCATGTCACTGTGCATGATCTTTATGCTCATTACCCAGACTTTTTTATCGATGTCAGCGCGGAGCATAAGTTGCTCAATGAACATGATGTGATCGTCTTTCATCATCCTCTTTATATGTACTCGTGTCCGGCGTTATTAAAAGAATGGCTAGACCGAGTCATAGGTAAAGGCTTTGCGTTTGGTAATGGTGAAGCATTAAAAGGCAAGTATTGGCGCAGTGTTATTACCACCGGAGGCAAAGAAGAGGCGTTTGGTCAGGGGGGATATAACCGCTATCCGCTTTCACAGATCTTACAGCCGTTCGAGTTAACCGCAGCGCTGTGCCAGATGCATTGGATTGAACCGCTGGTGCTTTATTGGGCGCGCAACGTTTCTGAGATGGAACGTTATCAACATGCTGAGCGCTACCGTCAATGGCTAAATGACCCATTGATGTCCTATTCTGAACAAGTAGGAGGGTAGCATGGCATTAGAAAATGATTTTCTTCAAAGCAGTGCGATTTTCTTAACCGCTGCGGTGGTTGCTGTTCCTTTGGCGCAAAGAATGGGTTTAGGCTCGGTACTAGGCTATCTACTGGCCGGGATCGCGATTGGTCCGTGGGGCTTAGGCTTGATAAGCGATGTTGATGCTATTCTTCACTTCGCTGAGTTCGGCGTGGTGTTACTGCTGTTTTTAATTGGTCTCGAGCTGAATCCGAAAAAACTGCTGCAAATGAAAGGGCCAATACTTGGGCTTGGTGGCGCTCAGGTTGTGGTGACGACCTTAGTGCTGGCCAGTGTCGCGTATATCGCTGGTACCTCATGGCAAACCAGCTTAGTGATCGGCATGGGCTTAGCGCTCTCCTCTACTGCGATTGCGTTGCGCGTAATTGAAGAACAAGGACTTGGCGCCAAAGAAGCCGGGCAGTCAGGCTTTGCGGTATTGCTGTTCCAAGATATCGCCGTGATCCCTATGTTGGCTCTGCTGCCTATTTTGGCAGGCAACACCGCAGGTGATTGGCTTGATGCACTGTGGATGCTAGCGGGTGTTGGTGGCTTGTTGGTGGGTGGTCACTTCCTATTACGACCTCTGTTTCGCTATGTGGTGTTAAGTGGTGTCCGTGAGCTTTTTACGGTTGCCGCGCTACTGTTGGTGATTGGTATCGCCTTGATGATGAAACAGCTTGGGCTTTCTATGGCACTGGGTACTTTCCTCGCAGGGGTGCTGCTTGCGGAAAGTGAATATCGTCATGAGTTAGAAATTGCGATTGAACCGTTTAAAGGTTTGCTGCTTGGCTTGTTCTTTATTGCGGTCGGTATGGCGGTCAATCTTGGCCTCTTAGCGCTTGAACCTCTGGCTGTGCTTTCTGCGGTAATTGGGCTTGTGATCGTCAAAGGGATGATTCTTTACCTACTGGCTCGATTGGCCGGTAGCCGTGCTAAGTCGCGCAGTAAAATGGCGGCGATTTTAAGCCAAGGTGGTGAGTTCGCTTTTGTTATCTTTACCGCTGCAGCGAGTGAAGGACTGCTTAACCAATCGCAAACCGCTTTCTTACTGGTTGTGGTGAGTCTGTCTATGGTTACGACACCCTTGCTTTTAATGGCACAAAGCAAATGGTATGCGCGAGGGCTGAATGCGGAAACGACTGCTGAGCTGAAGTCAGACATCGTCAACAAACAGCCACGCGTTATCATCGCAGGCTTTGGCCGCTTTGGTCAGATTATTGGCCGTCTCATGTATGCCAATAAAATCAAAGTCACGGTATTGGAAAGTGATGCCAGCCAAATTCAATTGTTGCGTAAATATGGCTATAAGGTGTTTTACGGTGATGCGACTCAGGTGGACTTATTGCGCGCCGCAGGGGCAGACAAAGCCGAAGCGATGATCATCTGTACTGATTCACCAGACGAAATCATGCAGATTATCGAGCTATGTAAGACTAACTTCCCTAATCTTAAGCTGCTGGCGCGTGCCCGCAGTCGTGTTGAAGCGTATCAATTGCTTAGCCACGGTGTAGAAAGCTATTCGCGTGAGACCTTCCTAGGCGCTCTAGACTTAGGTCGTCAGGCATTGATAGATCTAGGTATGCACCCATATCAAGCAAAGCGAGCGGAAGCGCATTTTAGAAAGCTCGATAATGCTATGCTCAAAGAGTTGTTACCTCAGCATAACGATGACAAACAATTGGCCCAAAGAGCCAAAGAAGCCCGTAAAGAACTGGAAGAGATTTTTGGTCGTGAAATGGAAAGTGACCAACAAGCGAAGAACTTCTGGGAATAGACTAGTGAAATAAACAGATGAAAAAACGATTTATCGCAGGCGCCAGCTGCCCTAAGTGTGCTCAACAAGACACGCTACGCTGGTGGATAGAGAACAATATTGAGTTAGTAGAGTGTGTGGAATGTGGTCACCAAGACCAACGTACACCAGAATCTGTGGAGACCGCTGAACACAGTGGACAAGAAATGATCGGTATTTTTAAACCAGATTGATTGAGTTTCTCTAAATCATCCCCATAATAACCGACGTAGAAAGTTTACAGACCGTTGTGAATACAACGGTCCTTTATTCTCCTTGGAGTAAATATGAAAATTGAAAAGAACGTAGTAGTAAGTCTTGCTTACCAAGTAAAACTAGAAGACGGTGTGGTTGTTGACCAATCAACAACTGATGCGCCTCTAGATTACCTACACGGCAACAACAACCTAATCACTGGTCTTGAAACAGCACTAGAAGGTAAGGAAGCGGGCGCTAAGTTCTCGGTAACGGTTTCTCCAGAAGAAGCGTACGGCGAGCACAACGACGCACTTGTTCAACGTGTTCCTGCTAACGTGTTCCAAGGTGTTGAAGAGATCGAAGTAGGTATGCGCTTCCTAGCGGATACTGACCAAGGTCCAATCCCTGTTGAAGTTACAGAAGTTGATGGCGACGAAGTTGTTGTTGATGGTAACCACATGCTTGCTGGTCAAACTCTGACATTTGATGTTGAAGTTGTAGCACTACGTGAAGCAACAGCAGAAGAGATCGAACACGGTCACGTACATCAAGCTGGTGGCTGTGGTCATGATCACGACCACGATCACGAAGGCGGTTGTTGTGGTGGCGAAGGCCACGACCACGGTGAAGAGAAAAAAGACGGCTGCTGCGGTGGTGGTAGCTGCGGTTCTCACTAATCCGTTAGCTGATAGCTAAAATATTAAAAGGCGTTTCCCGCTGTACGGGAAACGCCTTTTTTGTTATTTAAATGTATATAGGGTCAGTGATACCGATGGAGACCAATCAATGAGCCAACCATTCTCAATCGCCATTCATGGCGGAGCCGGAACCATTCTACGAGAGCAAATGAGTGATGAACTCAAGGCGTCAATCTTAGCTGACCTTGAAGCTTCGGTTCGTGCTGGGCATAGCATTCTAGTTCAGTCAGGTGACGCGCTTGATGCGGTTGTTGCTGCGGTTAAGGTGTTGGAAGACTCGCCGAACTTTAACGCCGGTAAAGGCTCAGTGCTGACTCACAAAGAGATGGTCGAAATGGATGCCTCGGTCATGCATGGTAAAGGGCTTGATGCTGGCGCTGTCGCTGGGGTTCGTCATATCAAAAACCCCATTGAGCTAGCCCGTGATGTAATGAACAAGAGTAATCATGTGCTACTGATAGCCGAGGGTGCCGAAGAGTTTGCGTTTGAGCAAGGCTATCAGTTTACCGAGCAAGACTATTTCTTTACTGACCGACGTTATGACCAGTTGCTGTCGATGAAAGAGAAAGGGCTGTTTGCATTATCAGAGTCTAAATATCCTGATGATAAGAAGTACGGTACAGTCGGTGCGGTGGCATTAGACCAACAGGGCAACCTTGCCGCCGCGACCAGTACGGGCGGCGTGACCAACAAGAAATATGGCCGAGTAGGGGACTCGTCAATCATTGGTGCGGGTACCTACGCCGAAAATGGCAACGTCGCGGTTTCGACGACGGGGATGGGTGAGTACTTTATTCGTAAAACTGTAGCGGGTGATGTCGCAGCTCGAATGCGTTACTTAAAAGAAGATGTCCACACCGCGAGTGAAGCCGTCATTCAAGGTGAACTGAAACAGATGGGCGGCGAAGGCGGGCTTATTGCCGTTGATGGTCAGGGTGAGCTTCATTTTGCGATGAACAGTTCGGGAATGTACCGTGCTGGTATCGACATTCATGGCAAATTCAGCGTTAAGATATATGCTGATGAGTAACGCTAAGTCAGCATAACCTTCCATGGTTGAGGCTAACTAGCTGATTTGTTTCGGTGTTAATTTCAGCCCAAATGGATTTCCACCATATTACGTCTGCATGATTAAAAAATGACTGCAAGAAATGTGATTCAGTGCTAGAATCCATTTTTAACTAGCAACAGATACTGGAAAGATGGGAAATAACGTAGTCGTTCTGGGCACCCAATGGGGTGACGAAGGTAAAGGTAAAATTGTTGACCTTTTAACTGAAGATGCAAAATATGTGGTTCGTTACCAAGGCGGTCACAATGCAGGCCACACACTAGTAATTGACGGTGAGAAAACCGTTCTTCACTTAATTCCATCAGGCATCCTACGCGATAACGTAAAATGTGTTATCGGTAATGGTGTTGTACTATCGCCTGAAGCACTTCTTAAAGAAATGAAGCCTCTTGAAGAGCGCGGTATCCCAGTACGTGAACGTCTTTTCGTTTCTGAAGCTTGTCCTCTAATTCTTCCGTACCACATCGCTATCGACAACGCGCGTGAAATCGCTCGTGGCGCGAAAGCTATCGGTACAACCGGTCGTGGTATCGGTCCAGCTTACGAAGATAAAGTAGCTCGTCGCGGTCTACGCGTTGGTGACCTTTTCGATAAAGAAATGTTCGCTGAGAAACTAAAAGAAGTAATGGAATTCCATAACTTCCAACTAGAGCACTTCTACAAAGCTGACACAGTAAGCTACGATGAAGTACTTGAGCAGTGCATGGGTTACGCAGATCTACTAACTTCAATGGTTATGGACGTAACTGACGAACTAGACGCAGCACGTAAGCGCGGCGACAAGATCATGTTCGAAGGTGCTCAAGGTACGCTACTAGATATCGACCACGGTACTTACCCATACGTAACTTCTTCGAACACGACTGCTGGTGGTGTTGCTGCAGGTTCTGGTTTCGGTCCTCGTCACATCGGTTACATCCTTGGTATCACTAAGGCGTACTGTACTCGCGTTGGTTCAGGTCCATTCCCTACAGAACTATACGACGGTCTAGATAAGCAAGACCCAGTTGGTAAACACCTAGGTGATGTTGGCCACGAGTTTGGTGCAACGACTGGTCGTCTACGTCGTACAGGTTGGTTTGATGCAGTAGCAATGCGTCGTGCAATCCAAATCAACTCTCTAACGGGTATGTGTCTAACTAAGCTAGACGTTCTTGATGGTCTTAAAGAGATCAAGATCTGTACTGGTTACAAGATGAAAGATGGCGCTATCCTAGAAGTTTCTCCAATGGCTGCTGAGTCATTCGAAGAAGCAACGCCAATCTACGAAACAATGCCTGGTTGGTCTGAGACAACATTTGGTGCTAAATCAATCGATGCGCTTCCACAAGCTGCTCTTGATTACATCAAACGTATCGAAGAACTAACGGGTGTACCAGTAGACATCATCTCTACAGGTCCAGACCGTAATGAAACAATCATTAAGGTTCACCCATACGGTGCTTAATCTCTGATTGTTCAGACAGTTAAAAAAGCCAGCGTTTATCGCTGGCTTTTTTTTGAGCTTTTTTTCTTGCGATCTTAGGCGCTTACGGCAACAATTTGCCAACAGGCGGCAATTTTGATTAAAGAGTTATCAATGCTTGCCGATACAGGTATCAAGCTTGCCGCATTAAGTGGCGAATAACTCACTGACTGCCAAATGAGCCTATTTGGTGGCAGAGAAGAAATCGAAGTAAAGAGTGCAGAAAATGAAGCTAAGGAAATTAGCGGCTTCGATGGTATTGGCGTTGAGCGCATCGGTTGTTCAGGCGAATGATTCGCCGGATATTGGTGAGCCAATAGCTATCTATACCGAAGCTGAACTAATTAAACTGATTAATAACAACCAACATTTAGAACGAGTCAAGGCTGATAGCTGTCAGCTAGTTGAAGATATCGTTGCGCGTGCCACTCGCATTAGCTTACCAGCGTATGAATTTTTGTATGGTGATATGCTAGCGTGGGGCGTGTGTGTGGAGCAGGACGTTGAGCTTGGCCTTTACTATATGGAAAACGCCGCTCATCAAGGTTTACCTGCCGCGCTAGAGCAGATTGGTCGTTATTACTCTCGTGGTACCATCGTCCAGCAAGACAAAGAACGTGCGATTCCCTACCTGCGTGAAGCAGCGGCGATGGGCAACTTGAATGCGCGTATTCATCTTGCTGAGTTATTGCTGCGTGACTATGGTAGTCCGCTTGATTACGAAGATGCCTATCGCTGGTTATACAATTCGGTCACCGCTGACCAAAGAACCCACAAACGAATCAGTGTCTTGAGGCAAGGGCTAGAGAGGCGAATGCCACAGAACATTATCGCCCGAGCTAAAAAGCGCGATACTTTCTGGTAAACATATAGACTATCGAAAGCAACAGACTTCCTGCACTCAGTCGGTTGCACTAGAAACAAAAATGCCCAGCACTTGCTGGGCATTGTCATTTTTGGGATGTGATTACTGAACCACTTCACCTGATTCGATCACTGTCTCGCGAACAACTTTGGTGAATTCTAACGCTTCTTCGCGGATCTTATCTTCATCAACCGTTAGCATGTTGCGGTCTTTCATTAGGATCTTACCATCAACAATCGTATGACGAACGTTGCCTGAGTTAGCTGAGTAAACCAATGCTGAATATGGGTTGTAAACAGGAACCATATTTGGTGCTTTGGTATCAACGACGATAATGTCGGCAAGTTTCCCTGCTTCTAGTGAACCAATTTTGTCTTCCATGTGCAGTGCTTTTGCTGCGCCCATCGTCGCCATATCGATCACTTTGATTGGTGGCATTGCTGCACGGTCTTTGTTTACTAGCTTATGAACTTTGGCTACTTGGTTGAATTCATCAATGGTACTTAGAGTGTTGCCTGACATTGGGCCGTCAGTACCTAGGCCAATACGTACGTTTTCGTCGTACATCTTCAATGCTGGAGAAACGCCTTTTGCTGATTTGATATTGGCACTCATGTTGTGTGCAACACCCATATCCGATTTCTTAACCAGCTCGATGTCTTGGTCATCAACCAAGATCATGTGCGCACCAACTAGGTTTTTGTTTAGCGCGCCGATGCTATCCATGTACTGAACCGGTGACATGCCATCAGCACGCTCAGCAATTTTCTCTTCTTCGCGGTGTGATTCTGCAAGGTGAATCATCACAGGTACATCAAGCTCAAGAGATAGTTTCGCGATCTTCTGCAGAACTTCTGTCGTGTTAGTGTACGGTGCGTGCGGTGCAAACGCAGGAGTGATACGTGGGTGGTCTTTGTACTCTTCGATGAAGTTAAGCGCGTACTTGATGCCTTCTTCTGCGTTAGCAGCATCGGCAACAGGGAACTTAATCACCGTTTCACCAAGAATTGCGCGCATGCCAATTTGGTCGACAGTTTTGGCTACCTCATCTTCGAAGTAGTACATATCAGCGTAAGTAGTAACGCCGCCTTTAACCATTTCAACGTTACCTAGGTTGGCACCAATGCGCACCATGTCTCGTGAAACAAGCTTCGCTTCGAGTGGGAAGATATAACGGTGCAGGCGATCTGGCACATCATCCGCTAGTGATCGGAATACGGTCATCGATACGTGAGTATGAGTGTTAATCAGGCCCGGCATCACGATATCACCATCAACATCCAGCACTTTCTTTGCGTCGTATTGCTTTTCGAGTGACTTATCACCAACGGCGAGGATCTTATTATCCTTAATGACTACAGTACCGTTTTGATAAACCGTTTTGTCTTGGTTCATGGTCAATACCATAGCGTCCGTGATCATTAGATCGGCTTTTTCAGCGGCTGATGCTGACATTGAAAACAGACCTAGACTGGCAATGGCTGTCGCAAGGAGTGTGCGCTTCATACTCATAGAGATACCTGTAGTAAAAAGGGGAGTAAAATTTTTCTGAATCATACCCCTTTCTTTACCTGTTGCAATCGTTTGCTCTGTCACTTGCATCGAAATGTGATCGTTATCGTATGGCGTAAAGGATTGTTAAAAGAGATGCCAAGTTATGAAAAAGGTACGGAAAAATGAGGAATTTAACTCGACTTACCTGTGCCTAGAACGGGTACTCGGATATACTAGATTTAATTCCCTTCCTTCTTAATTAGGCGCGCCTATGTCAGACAATACCCATAATGACCCATTTGCAGCTCGTGAATCGGAAAATTATGAAAATCCGATCCCTAGCCGAGAGTACATTCTTGAATTCTTAAGCCAAGCAGGGGTTCCGATGAACCGCAATGACCTGTTTGAAGCGCTGAAGCTTTCAGGAGAGGATCACTACGAAGGACTGCGTCGTAGGCTTCGTGCTATGGAGCGTGATGGTCAGCTCGTGTTTACTCGTCGCCAGTGTTACGCATTGCCTGAAAAACTCGAAATGGTGAAAGGCTATGTGATTGGTCATAAAGATGGCCATGGCTGGGTACGTCCAGAAGGAAGTGTCGGCAAAGATAATGACATCGTACTACCGCATCACCAGATGAAAAACATCATCCATGGTGACTATGTGCTGGTGCAGCCAACTGATAACTCAAAACGTGGCCGTAAGGAAGGGAGATTGGTGCGCGTTTTAGAAGAGCGTCAAACTCAAATCGTCGGTCGCTTCTTCTTGGAGTACGGTTACTCGTATGTAGTACCTGATGATTCACGTATCAGCCAAGATATTTTAATCCCAAATGAGCTACGCGCAGGAGCTCGTATGGGTAATGTGGTGGTGATTGAGATTACCGACCGAGGTTCGCGCTCACGTGGCATGATGGGTAAAGTGGTTGAAGTGCTTGGCGAAAACATGGCGCCGGGTATGGAAACACAGATTGCGATTCGCACTCACCAGATCCCACATGAATGGCCAGAGGCGGTCGACAAACAGATTGAAGGCCTAGGTGAAGAAGTACCAGAAGAGGCGAAAGTCGGTCGTGTTGATCTGCGTGACTTGCCGCTGGTGACTATCGATGGCGAAGACGCCCGTGACTTCGATGATGCCGTTTACTGTGAGAAGAAGAAAGGTGGCGGCTGGCGTCTATGGGTTGCGATTGCCGATGTAAGTTATTACGTTCGCCCAGATTCAGCCTTAGATAAAGAAGCGATTAACCGTGGTAACTCGGTTTACTTCCCATCGCAAGTCGTGCCTATGCTGCCAGAAGTGCTATCAAATGGCTTATGTTCACTTAACCCGCAGGTTGACCGACTATGTATGGTGTGTGAGATGACTATCTCGGAAACGGGTAAGCTATCGGGTTACAAGCACTATGAAGCGGTGATGAACTCGCATGCTCGTCTAACCTACAACAAAGTACACGACATTCTTGAAGGGAATGAAGAGTTGCGTACTCGTTACGAGCCAGTTGTTCCTCATCTAGAAGAGCTGCATAAAATGTACAAAGTGCTCAAGCATGCTCGTGATAATCGTGGCGCGATTGAGTTCGAGACAGTTGAAACTAAGTTTATCTTCAATGCGGAACGTAAAATCGACAGTATTGAGCCTGTGATTCGTAATGATGCTCACAAGCTGATAGAAGAGTGTATGATTCTGGCCAACATCGCTTCTGCGTCTTTAGTAGAGAAAGCGAAAGAGGCGGCGCTATACCGTATTCACGAATCACCGGGTGAGCTTCGTCTACAAGGTTTCCGCGATTTTCTTGGTGAGCTGGGTCTGCACTTAAATGGTGGCTTGGAGCCATCACCAACAGATTATGCCGATCTGGTTAAGTTGATTGCTGAGCGCCAAGATAAAGAGCTAATTCAAACTATGCTGCTTCGTTCGATGAAGCAGGCGGTATACAACGCCGATAACTGTGGCCACTTTGGTCTAGCATTGAAGCGCTATGCGCACTTTACCTCACCAATTCGCCGCTACCCTGACTTATTGCTGCACCGTGCAATCAAATACCTTATTGCGAAAGAAAATGGCACGCTGAAAGATCGCTGGACACCAACTGGTGGCTACCATTACTCGTTTGATGATATGGATTTCTACGGTGAGCAGTGTTCTATGACTGAACGCCGCGCTGACGATGCCACCCGTGAAGTATCAGACTGGCTTAAGTGTGAATACATGCAGGACCATGTTGGTGAAGAGCTGGATGGCGTGATCGCCAATGTCACTGGTTTTGGTTTCTTTGTACGACTAAGTGATTTGCATATTGATGGTTTGGTGCATATTTCAGCGCTAGCCAACGATTACTATCAATTTGACCCAATTGGTCAAAGACTTATCGGAGAAAGCTTTGGTGCTATCTACCGTTTAGGTGATGCGGTTAAAGTGAAAGTACTGGCGGTAAACCTTGATGATCGCCAAATTGACTTTGAATTAGTCGAAACAAGTCGTAAGCTACGCGGCGAAGGGAAGACCGCCAAGAAACGAGCGGCAGAGGCGAAGAGAAAAGCCAAAGAGAAAAAGCGTGCTGCAACTAAGGGTAGAGATACCAAAGCGAGCCCAGAGGTAGAGCCGACTAAACGACCTGAAAAGTCAGAGTCAAAAGGTCCGGCTAAAAAGCCTAAAGTGACTAAGGCTCGTAAGAAAAAGCCAGGCAGCAAGCCAAAGAAAACCAAGCGTACCAATAAACCGGCGCAGTAAAGAATTTAACCCAACAGGTTTTTAAATGAGTAACGAATTTATCTACGGTATTCACGCAGTAAAAGCGGTACTAGAGCGTGAACCAGAGCGCTTTATCGAAGCATTTGTATTAAAAGGGCGTCAAGATGACCGTCTAATGCCGATTCTAAATGATCTGCAAGTGTGTGGTGTCTCTATTCAACAGATGACGCGTAAGACACTGGATGACAAAGCGCGTGGTGCCAACCACCAAGGTATTATGGCTCGCGTTAAGCCAGCCAAGCAGCTGAACGAGAATGATCTCGATGACATTCTGGCTAAGCATGAAGCGCCGCTGTTGCTTGTGCTTGATGGCGTGACTGACCCACATAACCTAGGCGCGTGTCTACGTAATGCGGATGCAGCTGGTGTGGCTGCGGTTATCGTACCGAAAGACAAGTCAGCAAACATTACCGCGACAGTAAGTAAAGTTGCCTGTGGCGCAGCTGAGACTGTACCACTAGTACGAGTCACAAACTTAGCTCGTACTATGCGCGCGCTGCAGGAGCAGGGTGTTTGGTTTGTGGGTACAGCGGGTGAAGCGACTCATGATATCTACCAAGCTAAACTGACGGGTCCGTTGGCAATTGTTATGGGCGCAGAAGGTGACGGTATGCGTCGTCTAACGCGTGAAACGTGTGATGACCTAATCAAGATCCCTATGGCAGGTAGCGTATCAAGCTTAAATGTCTCGGTGGCATCTGGAGTATGTTTGTTTGAAGCGGTACGTCAGCGTCTAGTATAATTGCTCGCTAACCTTATCTATAAGCGCAGACTGGAGTTCAGTCTGCGCTTTTTGTTTTTTTAAAGGCGAGAGCGGACTTCATTCTACGAAAAAGAGTGTGTTGGTAGCGGGGTGGGTAGCTGTAACGGGCGCTTATCCTCGATGAAAGGTATTAGCCTGTCATTCCATAGACCGAAGAATGAGGGAGTAGGGAATCTCACAAAGATTTCGACTCGCTTTAACAGAGCCTCAACACACTCATACCTTTCTTCCACCTTACGCGATTAATTTTCAAACAGCACTTGCATGTGAAACTGTGATCTGTATAATGCAGCCCACTGGTTAATCCAGTTGTGAACCAATGAGCGAAGAGGAGCTAATAAATCTAAGGATTTATTAGGTAATGTAGACTCAGCTTATGTTCGCGGTTAATACAATTAGCTACTTATTCTTCGGAATAACTATCCCCAGACGTGATTCTGGTATGTAGGGGTAGTTGATCGAAAATTAACTGACAATACTTCCTAATCTTGGAAGTTACGGTTTCACATAAATCAATCGTACATTCTCTCGTCTTAACGAGTCTGAGTGGCGATATTGTTTGTGTAATTTTTAATATTGGAGCTCTGTCTCATGCAGAACCAACGTATCCGTATCCGCCTAAAAGCTTTCGATTACAAACTAATCGATGCTTCTACAGCGGAAATCGTTGAAACAGCTAAGCGCACTGGCGCACAGGTTCGTGGTCCAATCCCACTACCTACTCGTAAAGAGCGTTTCACAGTTCTTATCTCTCCACACGTTAACAAGAAAGCACGTGACCAGTACGAAATTCGTACTCACAAGCGTCTAATCGACATCGTTGAGCCAACAGACAAAACTGTTGATGCTCTAATGCGTCTAGACCTTGCTGCGGGCGTTGACGTTCAAATTAGCCTAGGTTAAGGGAGATTAGAAGAATGATTGGTCTAATCGGTCGTAAAGTGGGCATGACCCGCGTATTTACTGAAGAAGGCGTTTCTATCCCAGTAACTGTTGTTGAGGTTGAAGCTAACCGTGTTTCTCAAGTTAAAACACTTGATACAGACGGCTACGCAGCAATCCAGGTAACTACTGGTGCTAAGAAAGCTAACCGCGTATCTAAGCCAGAAGCAGGTCACTTTGCTAAAGCTGGTGTTGAAGCAGGTCGTGGTCTTTGGGAATTCCGTTTGGAAAACGGTGAAGAGTTCGCAGTTGGCGCTGAGCTAACAGTTGAACTATTCAACGATACTAAGAAAGTAGACGTTACTGGTACATCTAAGGGTAAAGGCTTCCAAGGCGCTGTTAAGCGTTGGAACTTCCGTACTCAAGATATGACTCACGGTAACTCATTGTCTCACCGTGCTCCTGGTTCTATTGGCCAATGTCAAACTCCAGGTCGCGTATTTAAAGGCAAGAAAATGGCAGGTCACATGGGTGCTGAGCGTGTAACGACTCAAAACCTAGAGATCGTACGTGTTGACGCTGAGCGCAATCTGCTTCTTATTAAAGGTGCAGTCCCAGGCGCAACTGGCGGTAACGTGATCGTTAAACCAGCTATTAAAGCATAACGTCTCAGGAGTAAGTAATGGAACTAATGGTTAAAGGTGCTGATGCACTAACTGTTTCCGAAACTACTTTCGGACGTGAGTTTAACGAAGCTCTTGTACACCAAGTAGTTGTTGCGTTTGCAGCAGGTGCTCGTCAAGGTACTCGTGCTCAGAAAACACGTTCAGAAGTTTCTGGCGGTGGCGCTAAGCCATGGCGTCAAAAAGGTACTGGCCGTGCGCGCGCTGGTACAATCCGTAGCCCAATCTGGCGTACAGGTGGTGTTACTTTTGCTGCGAAGCCACAAGATCACAGCCAAAAAGTAAACAAAAAAATGTACCGTGGTGCTATGAAGAGCATTCTTTCTGAGCTAGTTCGTCAAGAGCGTCTAATCGTTGTTGATAACTTCTCAGTAGAAGCACCAAAGACTAAAGAACTAGTTGCTAAGCTTAAAGAGCTTGAGCTAACTGACGCTTTAATCGTGACTAGCGAAGTAGATGAGAACCTATTCTTAGCTGCTCGTAACCTATACAAAGTTGACGCACGTGACGTAGCTGGTATTGATCCAGTTTCTCTAATTGCGTTTGACAAAGTTGTAATTACTGCTGATGCAGTTAAACAAGTAGAGGAGATGCTAGCATGATCACTGAAGAGCGTATCCTAAAAGTTCTACGTGCACCGCACATCTCTGAAAAAGCAACTATGGCAGCTGAGAAAGCGAACACTATCGTTTTCAAAGTAGCTAAAGATGCAACTAAAAAAGAGATCAAAGCAGCTGTAGAAAAGCTATTTGAAGTTGAAGTTAAGTCTGTAAATACTCTTATTACTAAGGGTAAGACCAAACGTCAGGGTCTACGCCAAGGTCGCCGCAGCGACGTTAAGAAAGCGTACGTTACTCTGAAAGAAGGTCAAGATCTTGACTTCGTTGGCGGCGCGGAATAACAGGAGTAGTTAAGAATGGCTATTGTTAAATGTAAGCCGACTTCCCCTGGTCGTCGTCACGTTGTTAAAGTTGTTAACGCTGACCTACACAAGGGCAAGCCATACGCACCTCTTCTAGAGAAAAACTCTAAGAATGGTGGTCGTAACAACAACGGTCGTATCACAGTACGTCACATCGGCGGTGGTCACAAGCACCACTACCGTGTAATTGACTTCAAACGTACTAAAGACGGTATCCCAGCGAAAGTTGAGCGTCTTGAATACGATCCAAACCGTAGCGCTAACATCGCTCTAGTTCTGTACGCAGACGGTGAGCGTCGTTACATCCTAGCACCTAAAGGTGTTAACGCAGGTGATGCTATCCAGTCAGGTGTTGATGCACCAATCAAAGCTGGTAACACTCTACCAATGCGTAACATCCCAGTAGGTTCAACTGTACACAACGTTGAACTAAAACCTGGTAAAGGTGGTCAGCTAGCTCGTTCGGCTGGTGCATATGCTCAAATCGTTGCTCGCGACGGTGCATACGTAACTATCCGTCTACGTTCTGGCGAAATGCGCAAAGTACTTTCTGAAGGCCGTGCAACAATCGGTGAAGTTGGTAACTCTGAGCACATGCTACGTGAACTTGGTAAAGCTGGTGCTAACCGCTGGCGCGGTGTTCGTCCAACCGTTCGCGGTGTGGTAATGAACCCAGTAGACCACCCACACGGTGGTGGTGAAGGCCGTACATCTGGTGGTCGTCACCCAGTTTCACCATGGGGTCAGCCAACTAAAGGCTTCAAGACTCGTAAGAACAAACGCACTGACAAGTACATCGTACGTCGTCGTAACAAGTAATCTATATAAAGAGGAATCGCCATGCCACGTTCTCTCAAGAAAGGTCCATTTATTGACCTACACTTGCTGAAGAAGGTAGAGAAAGCGGTGGAAAGCGGAGACAAAAAGCCTATTAAGACTTGGTCCCGTCGTTCAATGATCATCCCATCAATGATTGGTTTGACCATCGCTGTCCATAATGGTCGTCAGCACGTACCAGTTTTCGTTACCGAAGAAATGATCGGTCACAAACTGGGTGAATTCGCACCAACTCGTACTTACCGCGGCCATGTCGTGGATAAGAAAGCGAAGAAGCGTTAAGGAGTAGATAATGGAAGCACTAGCTAAACATAACTTTGCTCGCATTTCGCCTCAGAAAGCTCGCTTAGTTGCGGATCAAATTCGTGGTAAATCTGTAGACCAGGCTCTAGAAATCCTGACTTTCAGCAACAAAAAAGCTGCTGAACTGATCAAGAAAGTTCTTGAGTCAGCTATCGCTAACGCGGAGCACAACGAAGGCGCAGATATCGACGATCTAAATGTCGCAAAAATCTTCGTAGATGAAGGCCCGATCATGAAGCGTATTATGCCTCGTGCTAAAGGTCGTGCGGATCGTATCTTGAAGCGTTCTAGCCACATCACTGTTGTTGTTGCAGATCGCTAAGAGACTAGGAGAGTAAGCAATGGGTCAAAAAGTACATCCAAATGGTATTCGTCTAGGCATCGTTAAGCCTTGGAATGCTACATGGTTTGCTAACACCAAAGATTTCGCTGACAACCTAGACGGCGACTTCAAGGTACGTCAGTTCCTTACAAGTGAACTGAAAAAAGCATCACTTTCACGCATCGTTATCGAGCGTCCTGCTAAGAGCATCCGTGTGACTATTCACACTGCTCGTCCAGGCGTAGTAATCGGTAAGAAAGGTGAAGACGTAGAAAAACTACGCACAGCTGTAGCTAAAATCGCAGGTGTACCAGCGCAGATTAACATCGCTGAAGTACGTAAGCCTGAGCTAGATGCACAGCTTGTTGGTGATAGCATCGCGTCTCAGCTAGAGCGTCGTGTTATGTTCCGTCGTGCTATGAAGCGCGCGGTACAAAACGCTATGCGTCTAGGCGCTAAAGGCATCAAAGTAGAAGTAAGTGGTCGTCTAGGCGGCGCTGAAATTGCACGTTCAGAGTGGTACCGTGAAGGTCGTGTACCTCTACACACTCTACGTGCTGACATTGATTACGCAACTTCTTCGGCTCACACTCAATACGGTGTGATCGGCATTAAAGTTTGGATCTTCAAAGGTGAGATTCTAGGCGGTATGCCAGCAGCTAACGCTGTAGAGCCTAAAGGCGATAAGCCTAAGAAGCAGCGCAAAGGCCGTAAGTAAGGAGTCGACAGATGCTACAACCTAAACGTACTAAGTTCCGTAAGGTTCAGACTGGTCGTAACCGTGGTCTAGCTAAAGGTACTGATGTAAGCTTCGGCGAATTCGGTCTTAAAGCTACTGGCCGTGGTCGTCTAACTGCTCGTCAAATCGAAGCGGCACGTCGTGCAATGACACGTCACGTTAAGCGTCAAGGTAAAATCTGGATCCGTGTGTTCCCAGATAAGCCTATCACAGAAAAACCACTTGAAGTTCGTCAGGGTAAGGGTAAAGGTAACGTTGAGTACTGGGTAGCCCAAATCCAACCTGGTAAGGTTATGTACGAAATGGGTGGTGTACCTGAAGAATTGGCACGTGAAGCGTTCCGCCTAGCGGCTCGTAAACTGCCATTCAAAACTACATTTGTAACTAAGCAGGTGATGTGATGAAAGCACAAGATCTACGCGAGAAAAGCGTTGAAGAGCTTAACGCTGAGCTATTGAATTTGCTACGTGAACAGTTCAACCTGCGCATGCAGGCTGCGACTGGTCAACTACAGCAAACTCATACTCTGAAAGCTGTACGCCGTGATATCGCACGTGTGAAAACTGTTTTGACTGAGAAGGCAGGCGCATAATGAGCGAAGTAAAACGTACTCAACAAGGTCGTGTTGTTAGCGACAAGATGGACAAGTCTATCGTAGTTGCTATCGAGCGCATGGTTAAACACCCAATTTACGGTAAATACGTAAAGCGCACGACTAAAGTACACGCACATGACGAGAACAACGAATGTGGCCTAGGCGACAGCGTTGAAATCGCAGAGTGTCGTCCAATGTCTAAGACTAAGTCTTGGACTTTGGTAAAAGTTCTAGAAAAAGCTAAAGGTTAATCTTAGCTAATTCTATGAAATTAAACGGCTCCAAAAATATTTTTGGAGCCGTTTATTTTTTGACTACCCAATCTTAAAAAAGGGTGGTACAATTCGCGTCCCTTTTAAAGAGGCAGCCCGACCCGAGAGGGTCTAGTTTTTTTTATATTTAGCGGAGCACTAACATGATCCAAATGCAAAGTATGCTGGACGCAGCTGATAACTCAGGCGCACGCAGCGTAATGTGTATTAAGGTTCTGGGTGGCTCTCACCGCCGTTATGCACATATCGGTGACGTTATCAAAGTTACTGTTAAGGAAGCAATTCCTCGCGGTAAAGTTAAGAAAGGTGACGTTCTGAAGGCGGTGGTAGTGCGCACCCGTAAAGGCGTACGTCGTCCTGACGGTTCTGTCATTCGCTTCGACCGAAACGCTTGCGTATTGTTGAACGACAACACTGAGCAACCAATCGGTACACGTATCTTTGGTCCTGTGACACGCGAACTTCGTGGCGATAAGTTCATGAAGATCGTTTCACTGGCTCCAGAAGTTCTGTAAGGAGCACGTAGAAATGGCAGCTAAAATCCGTCGTAATGACGAAGTAATCGTTCTTGCTGGTAAAGACAAAGGCAAGAAAGGTAAAGTAACTAAGGTTCTAGCAACCGGTAAAGTTATCGTTGAAGGTATCAACCTTGTTAAGAAGCACCAAAAGCCGGTTCCGGCTCTAGGTCAACAAGGTGGCATCGTTGAACAAGAAGCAGCAATTGATGCTTCTAACGTTGCAATCTTTAACGCAGCTACTGGTAAAGCTGACCGTATCGGTTTCCGTTTTGAAGATGGTAAGAAAGTACGTTTCTTTAAGTCTAACAACGAAATCGTTTCTAACTAATAGAAGTAATTTGGAGTTCTACTATGGCGAAACTGCATGATTACTACAAGTCGTCTGTAGTCGCTGAACTGACCAAACAGTTTAGCTACACAAGCGTCATGCAAGTCCCTAGAATCGAGAAAATCACCCTTAACATGGGTGTTGGTGAAGCAATCAACGATAAGAAACTGCTAGAAAACGCAGCTGCTGATATGGCAACGATCTCTGGTCAAAAGCCACTTATCACTAAAGCGCGTAAATCTGTTGCAGGTTTCAAAATCCGCGAAGGCTACCCTATCGGTTGTAAAGTAACCTTGCGTGGCGAACGTATGTGGGATTTTCTTGAGCGTTTGATTAACATCGCTCTTCCACGAGTACGTGACTTCCGTGGCGTTAGCGCTAAGTCTTTTGACGGACGCGGTAACTACAGCATGGGCGTTCGCGAGCAAATCATCTTCCCGGAAATCGACTTTGATAAAGTTGATAAAGTACGCGGTCTAGACATCACTATTACGACGTCTGCTGGTACTGATGAGGAAGGCCGAGCTCTGCTGGCTGCCTTTAACTTCCCATTCCGTAAGTAAGGTGAAGGGTTACTGTTATGGCTAAAAATTCAATGAAAGCACGTGAAGCAAAACGTGCGAAGCTAGTAGCTAAGTTCGCTGAAAAGCGTGCTGCGCTTAAAGCTATCATCAGCGATGTAAACGCATCTGAAGAAGATCGTTGGAACGCAGTTCTTACACTGCAATCTCTTCCACGTGATTCAAGTGCATCACGTCAGCGCAACCGTTGCAACCAAACTGGTCGTCCACACGGTTACCTACGTAAGTTCGGTCTAAGCCGTATCAAAGTTCGCGAAGCTTGCATGAAAGGCGAGATTCCTGGACTTCGTAAGGCTAGCTGGTAATTGCCACTTAATCATTTGGAGTAAATCATATGAGCATGCAAGATCCGATTTCGGATATGCTGACCCGCGTTCGTAACGGTCAGGCAGCAAACAAAGTTGCTGTTAAAATGCCTTCTTCAAAGCTTAAAGTTGCAATTGCTGCACTACTAAAAGCTGAAGGTTACATCGTTGATTTCGCTGTTGAAGGCGAAGTTAAACCTGAGCTTGAAGTTACTCTTAAGTACTTCCAAGCTAAACCAGTAATCGAGCAACTTAAACGTGTTTCTCGTCCAGGTCTACGTGTTTACAAGAAGAAAGATGATCTTCCTTCTGTAATGGGTGGTCTTGGTGTTGCTATCGTTTCAACTTCCAAGGGTCTTATGTCAGACCGCGCTGCACGTAAAGCAGGTCTTGGTGGTGAAATCATCGCTTACGTAGCTTAATAAGGAGTAGACTATGTCTCGTGTTGCTAAAGCACCTGTCGCTATTCCAGCTGGCGTAGAGGTGAAACTAAACGGCCAAGAAATCACTGTAAAAGGTGCTAAAGGCGAACTAACTCGCGTTCTTAACAACGCAGTAGTTGTAGCTCAGGAAGAAAGCAATCTTACTTTCGGTCCACGCGAAGGTGTTGTTAATGCATGGGCACAAGCAGGTACTGCTCGCGCTCTAGTTAACAACATGGTTGTTGGTGTTACTGAAGGCTTTACTAAGAAGCTAACTCTAAAAGGTGTTGGTTACCGTGCTGCTATTAAAGGCAACGCTGTAGGCCTAACACTTGGCTTCTCACACCCAGTTGAGCACGAGCTGCCAGCGGGTATCAAAGCAGAATGTCCTAGCCAAACTGAAATCGTGATCACTGGTTGTGACAAACAACTTGTTGGTCAGGTTGCGGCTGACATTCGTTCTTACCGTGAGCCTGAGCCTTACAAAGGTAAAGGTGTTCGTTACGCAGATGAAAATGTGCGTACTAAAGAAGCTAAGAAGAAGTAAGGTAACACTATGGATAAGAAAGCATCTCGCATCCGTCGTGCTACACGTGCACGTCGTAAGATTGCAGAACTGGGTGCAACTCGCCTAGTAGTACACCGTACTCCTCGTCACGTGTACGCACAGGTGATTGCAGCTAACGGCTCTGAGGTTATCGCAGCAGCTTCTACTGTAGAAAAAGCGATCCGTGAGCAAGTTAAGAACACTGGTAACATCGATGCAGCTAAAGCAGTAGGTAAAGCTGTTGCTGAGCGCGCTCTTGAAAAAGGCGTAGCTTCAGTTGCATTTGATCGTTCTGGTTTCCAATACCACGGTCGAGTAGCGGCGCTAGCAGAATCTGCTCGCGAAGCTGGTCTGAAATTCTAAGGTAGGGTTGGAAGATGGCTAAAGAACAACAAGTTCAAGCGAATGATTTGCAAGAAAAGCTAATCGCAGTTAACCGTGTATCTAAGACGGTTAAAGGTGGTCGAATCATGAGCTTCACTGCACTAACAGTAGTTGGTGACGGTAACGGTCGCGTAGGTTTCGGTTACGGCAAAGCTCGTGAAGTACCTGCAGCGATTCAAAAAGCAATGGAAAAAGCACGTCGTAACATGACTACGATCGCGCTTAACGAAGGCACTCTTCACCACCCGGTGAAAGGTCGCCATTCGGGCTCTAAAGTTTACATGCAGCCTGCTGCTGAAGGTACTGGTGTTATCGCTGGCGGCGCTATGCGTGCAGTACTAGAAGTTGCTGGTGTACACAACGTACTATCTAAAGCATACGGTTCTACGAACCCTATCAACATCGTTCGTGCAACGATCGATGCACTAGGTAGCATGAAGTCACCAGAAATGGTTGCTGCTAAACGTGGTCTAACTGTTGAATCTATTTCGGAGTAAGAACACCATGGCAACTATTAAAGTAACTCAAACTAAAAGCTCAATTGGTCGTCTACCTAAGCACAAAGCGTGTCTTAAAGGTCTAGGCCTTCGTAAAATCAACCACACAGTAGAACTTGAAGATACTCCGTGCGTTCGCGGTATGATCAACAAGGTTTACTACATGGTTAAAGTTGAGGAGTAATCAGAATGCGTTTGAATACTCTATCACCAGCTGCTGGTGCTAAGACTACTGCTAAGCGCGTAGGTCGCGGTATTGGTTCTGGCCTAGGTAAGACTGGTGGCCGTGGCCACAAAGGTCAAAAGTCACGTTCTGGCGGTTCAGTTCGTCCAGGTTTTGAAGGCGGTCAGATGCCTCTAAAACAACGTCTACCAAAATTCGGTTTCACTTCTCGTAAGAGCCTAGTGTCTGCTGAAGTTCGTCTAGCTGAGCTAGCGAAAGTAACTGGTGACGTAGTAGATCTAAACAGCCTTAAAGCTGCTAACGTTATCACTAAGAACATCGAATTTGTAAAAGTTGTTCTATCTGGTGAAATTAACAAAGCAGTGACTGTTAAAGGTCTACGTGTGACTAAAGGCGCTAAAGCTGCAATCGAAGCTGCAGGCGGTAAAATCGAGGAATAATCTCGAGGAACGAGGTACAGATGGCTAAGAAACCAGGTCAAGATTTTCGTAGTGCTCAGAGCGGCTTAAGTGAACTAAAGTCGCGCTTATTATTCGTAATTGGTGCACTTTTAGTATTCCGAGCAGGCTCTTTTGTGCCGATCCCTGGTATTGACGCTGCTGTACTTGCCGATTTGTTCGAACAGCAAAAAGGTACCATCGTTGAAATGTTTAACATGTTCTCCGGTGGTGCTCTTGAGCGTGCATCTATATTAGCGTTGGGCATCATGCCGTATATTTCGGCATCTATTGTTGTCCAACTGCTAACTGTAGTTCATCCAGCGTTAGCTGAACTCAAAAAAGAGGGTGAAGCAGGCCGTCGTAAGATCAGCCAATATACACGCTACGGCACGCTTGTACTTGCAACATTCCAAGCTATTGGTATCGCAACAGGCCTACCAAACATGGTCGATAATCTGGTTGTTATCAACCAAACCATGTTTACGCTAATTGCGACCGTAAGTTTAGTAACCGGTACCATGTTCCTAATGTGGTTAGGTGAACAAATTACAGAGCGTGGAATTGGTAACGGTATTTCGTTACTAATCTTTGCAGGTATTGTTGCTGGATTGCCTTCTGCAATCGGTCAAACAATCGAGCAAGCGCGTCAAGGTGAATTGCATGTACTTCTTCTGCTGTTGATTGCTGTACTAGCTTTTGCAGTTATCTACTTCGTTGTTTTCATGGAGCGTGGTCAGCGTCGAATCGTTGTAAACTACGCGAAGCGTCAACAAGGTCGTAAGGTATTTGCTGCGCAAAGCACTCACTTGCCACTTAAAATTAATATGGCAGGTGTTATTCCAGCAATCTTTGCTTCAAGCATTATCCTGTTCCCAGGAACACTGGCTCAGTGGTTCGGTCAGAACGGTGAGAGCAGCGCGTTCGGTTGGTTAACTGACGTGTCTTTGGCTCTTAGCCCAGGTCAACCTCTGTATGTAATGCTTTATGCAGCAGCGATTATTTTCTTCTGTTTCTTCTACACGGCGTTGGTTTTCAACCCGCGTGAAACAGCAGATAACTTGAAGAAGTCCGGTGCATTCGTACCCGGCATCCGCCCAGGTGAACAGACAGCTAAGTACATTGATAAAGTAATGACGCGTTTAACCCTTGCTGGTGCGCTTTACATTACCTTTATCTGTCTGATTCCAGAGTTTATGATGGTCGCGTGGAACGTACGTTTCTACTTCGGCGGTACATCACTACTAATCGTAGTTGTTGTTATCATGGACTTTATGGCACAGGTACAGACTCATCTGATGTCTCAACAGTATGATTCTGTGTTGAAGAAAGCAAATCTGAAAGGCTATGGCCGTTAATTCGGCGGTAGACTCAGATTTCATTTACGGAGTTTAGCAATGAAAGTTCGTGCTTCCGTTAAAAAAATCTGCCGTAACTGTAAAGTTATCAAGCGTAACGGTGTCGTTCGCGTGATTTGCAGTGAGCCAAAGCACAAGCAGCGCCAAGGCTAATTAGCAGAAATTTTTACTTGAAATATAAGGTAGTGTCGAGTATATTCCTCGGCCTACCTTTTGCGTGCAAAAGAAGTAGTATCCCGCAGCGTATCCATAACGGGCTTTGCTGCGGCTAATTCTTTTATGAAACACTAGGAGTGAATAATGGCCCGTATAGCAGGCATTAACATTCCTGATCAAAAACATGCTGTGATTGCACTAACGTCAATCTACGGCATCGGTAAAACTCGCTCTCAAGCTATCCTAGCTGAAGTGGGTATTGCTGAAGATGTTAAGATCAGTGAACTATCTGAAGAACAGATCGATCAACTGCGTGATGGTGTAGCTAAATACACTGTAGAGGGTGATCTACGTCGTGAAGTATCAATGAACATCAAGCGTCTTATGGACCTTGGCTGTTACCGTGGTCTTCGTCATCGTCGCAGTCTACCACTACGTGGACAGCGTACTAAAACCAATGCTCGCACCCGTAAGGGTCCGCGTAAGCCGATCAAGAAATAATCGGGAAGGTAGAGTACAATGGCTAAACAACCAACTCGCGCGCGTAAACGCGCTCGCAAACAAGTTGCAGACGGTGTTGCGCACATCCATGCTTCTTTCAATAACACAATCGTAACCATTACTGACCGTCAAGGTAACGCACTAGCTTGGGCTACTGCAGGTGGTTCAGGTTTCCGTGGCTCTCGTAAGTCTACTCCGTTCGCTGCACAGGTTGCTGCTGAGCGTTGTGCTGAAATGGCTAAAGAGTACGGTCTAAAGAACTTGGAAGTTATGGTTAAGGGTCCAGGTCCAGGTCGTGAATCTACTGTTCGCGCACTGAACGCTGCTGGTTTCCGCATCACAAACATCGTTGATGCTACACCAATCCCTCATAACGGTTGTCGTCCACCTAAGAAACGTCGCGTATAACGTTTTTTAGATTACTGGAGAAAGATCATGGCAAGATATTTGGGTCCTAAGCTGAAGCTTAGCCGTCGCGAAGGTACTGACTTATTCCTTAAGTCTGGTGTACGCGCGATCGATACCAAGTGTAAAATTGATAACGCACCAGGTGTACACGGCGCTCGTCGCGGTCGTCTATCTGAGTATGGCGTTCAGCTTCGTGAGAAGCAAAAAGTTCGTCGTATGTACGGCGTTCTAGAAAAACAATTCCGTAACTACTACAAAGAAGCTGCACGTCTTAAAGGCAACACAGGTGAAAACCTACTTCAGCTTCTTGAAGGTCGTCTTGATAACGTAGTTTACCGCATGGGCTTTGGCGCAACTCGCGCAGAAGCACGTCAGCTAGTTAGCCACAAAGCTATCCTAGTTAACGGTAAAGTTGTAAACATTCCTTCTTTCAAAGTTGCGGCTAATGACGTTGTTTCTATCCGCGAGAAAGCTAAACAGCAATCTCGTATTAAAGCGGCTCTAGAAGTTGCTGAACAACGTGAAAAACCAACTTGGATTGAAGTAGATGCTGGTAAGATGGAAGCTACGTTCAAGCGTATGCCTGAGCGTTCAGATCTATCTGCTGACATCAACGAACAATTGATCGTCGAGCTTTACTCTAAGTAAGGTTTAAACTAAAGAGAGGACACAATGCAGGGTTCTGTAACAGAATTTCTTAAGCCACGTCTTGTTGACATCGAACAAGTTAGCACGACTCACGCAAAAGTAACTCTTGAGCCATTAGAGCGTGGTTTTGGCCATACTCTTGGTAATGCACTTCGCCGTATTCTTCTATCTTCTATGCCAGGTTGTGCTGTAACAGAAGTAGAAATTGAAGGCGTACTTCATGAGTACAGCACTAAAGAAGGCGTTCAGGAAGATATTCTTGAAATCCTACTAAACCTTAAAGGTCTAGCTGTACGCGTTGCCGAAGGCAAAGATGAAGTGTTCATTACTTTGAACAAATCAGGCTCGGGCCCTGTGGTTGCAGGTGACATCACCCATGATGGTGATGTAGAGATCGCTAACCCTGAACACGTTATTTGTCACCTAACGGATGACAACGCTGAGATCGCTATGCGTATCAAGGTTGAACGTGGTCGTGGTTATGTTCCAGCTTCGGCTCGTATCCATACTGAAGAAGATGAGCGTCCAATTGGCCGCCTACTGGTTGACGCTACGTACAGCCCAGTAGACAAGATTGCTTATTCTGTTGAAGCAGCTCGTGTAGAGCAGCGTACAGACTTAGACAAGCTTGTTATCGATATGGAAACGAACGGTACTCTAGACCCTGAGGAAGCAATCCGTCGTGCAGCTACTATCCTAGCTGAACAATTGGATGCGTTCGTAGATCTTCGTGATGTACGTGTACCTGAGGAGAAGGAAGAGAAGCCAGAATTCGATCCGATCCTACTGCGTCCTGTAGACGATCTTGAACTAACAGTTCGCTCTGCTAACTGTTTGAAAGCAGAAGCGATTCACTACATCGGTGATCTTGTACAGCGTACTGAGGTTGAGCTACTTAAAACGCCTAACCTTGGTAAAAAATCTCTTACTGAGATTAAAGACGTACTTGCATCACGTGGTCTGTCTCTGGGCATGCGCCTAGAAAACTGGCCACCAGCGTCTATCGCTGAAGATTAATCGATAAAGTTAGAAGGATTAGGTCATGCGCCATCGTAAGAGTGGTCGTCAACTCAACCGCAACAGCTCACATCGTAAAGCGATGTTTAGCAACATGGCTAGCTCTCTAGTACGTCATGAAGTTATCAAGACTACACTGCCAAAAGCAAAAGAGCTACGTCGCGTAGTTGAGCCTTTGATTACACTAGCTAAGACTGACAGCGTTGCTAACCGTCGTCTAGCATTTGCACGTACTCGTGACAACGAAGTAGTTGCAAAACTGTTTAACGAACTAGGTCCACGTTTTGCTGCTCGTCAGGGCGGTTACACTCGTATCCTAAAAGCTGGTTTCCGTACTGGTGATAAAGCTCCAATGGCTTACATTGAGCTTGTAGATCGCCCAGCTGCTGAAGAAGCTGCTGAGTAATCAGGTTCGTAAGAACAAAAAAAGCCGAGCATTAGCTCGGCTTTTTTTGTATCTGCAATTCGACTCTGCCATTAAAAAAGGCCGATATGCTTATCGACCTCTTCTCAATAAACCCACCAGTTATTCTTACTGCCAAATCCCTGCTAAAGCTGAAGTCAGCCCGCTGCTGGCACCTTGAGCCTGAAGAGCATTGATGATTAAAGGCGTAAATGAGCTCACTAGCGCTGGGTCCATGCCCAATGCTGAGAATGCACTGTCTACTGCACCGCTGTCAGTGATCATTTTTGATAAGCCAGTGCTTTCAAGAACATCGTACCCTGGGATCAACGAACCGAGCTCTTGATTCTGACTTGAGCCTAAAGAGTTTTGTGCCAGTGCTAACAGAGAACCCACACCACCAATTGCTTGGTCTGAAGTGACATTGGTTGCTTGCTGGATTTGCCCTGCAAGATCGGTATCAGCAGCACCTTGTTGCCCCCAAGCACTAATCGCTCCGGTGAGCGCTGCTGTTGCAAGTGAACTGTATGCTGAATTGGTAGAAGTCGCTTCTGTTTGTGATTGATCACTTGTTGACTGACACCCTACTAGAGCAAGAACCAGTGCAGCAGTGACTACGACGCGCTTTTTCATATCATTTCCTTATAATTTTGTTTAACGTCATTCCGCATCATATACCTAATGGCGCGTGAAATGCTATGGGTGTGTTAATTCTATAAATAAAAACGGCGATACCTAGGTATCGCCGTTTTAAATATGCTTAATCGTTATCGATTAAAGAATGTCTAGTAGCTCTACTTCGAATACTAGAGCAGCAAATGGAGGGATAGCTGCACCTGCGCCACGCTCACCGTATGCTAGGTCTTGAGGGATGTATAGTTTCCACTTAGAACCTACAGGCATTAGTTGAAGAGCTTCAACCCAACCTTTGATTACGCCAGTCACTGGGAACTCAGCAGGTTGACCGCGAGATACAGAGCTGTCGAATACAGTACCGTCTGTTAGCTCACCGTGGTAGTGAACACGTACTTGCTTGTCAGAAGTTGGGATCTCACCAGTACCTTCAGTGATGATTTCGTACTGAAGACCAGACTCAAGTACAGTCACTTCTGGACGTAGAGCGTTATCTGTTAGGAACACTTCGCCGTCAGCTGCAGCTGCTTTAGCTGCTTCTTGACGTGCTGCTTCTACGCGAGTGTGTAGCTCTTGTAGTGCGTTGTTGATTTCGTCGATCTCGATCGCTGGCTGTTCACCAACTAGTGCTGTTGCGATACCTGCAGCGATAGCGTCAACGTTTAGACCTTCAAGACCAGAACCAGCTAGTTGCTGACCCATTTGTAGACCGATACCGTAGCTTGCTTTCTGCTCTACAGTCTCAAATTTAACTTCAGACATGGTGTCTCTCTTTATATGGTGTATAAAGGGTAAAGGATACCAGTAATAGCCGCGTGAGGAAACGTCAGTGGGTT
The DNA here is from genome assembly GCF_043642085.1 of Vibrio hepatarius. Classification (GTDB taxonomy): domain Bacteria; phylum Pseudomonadota; class Gammaproteobacteria; order Enterobacterales; family Vibrionaceae; genus Vibrio; species Vibrio hepatarius_C. The sequence goes on from NZ_JBHZSA010000005.1 coordinate 222,731, forward strand.
GATACGCGGCGGCTAGCTGTAATGTGAGATTTAGATCGACTTTCAGCATGCTATTTGTCAATTTTTGGCGAGTAATGACCTGCTCGTGTGAAAATTCCTATACTCATAAGGTCTTGATTTTTTATACTGGTAGCGCAGCCCGTTTGGAGAGAAGGTGCGATGAATCGCAGAAAGAAAAAGAAGCAACAAGTGGATTACCTAGAGCTAGCGAAAGAAAAGTTCAGCTCGATTGATTGGCAACAGATTAAACAGCAAGTACTGACTAAATGGAATGTGCTGCCAAAACTACACCAGCGTGCATTGATGGTGTTAGTTCCTCTGTTGCTGATATTGCTTGTTATTCCTTTACCGGAGCCTCAGCAACAAGAGGAAACTGCCACTACGCCATCTCAACGAGTTGAAGTGAATATCAATACTCGCAGCTTAAGCGAACAAAAAAGTGCCGAGCAACAGTCGTTAGCTTCAGATGCTTGGAAAGAGTATGAAGTAAAAAGTGGTGATACGCTGGCTCAGGTTTTCCGCAATAATGGCTTAGCGATGTCAGACTTGAATGCACTGGTTAAGGTCGAAGGTTCCGATAAACCTCTTAGCCGAATCAAGCAAGGCCAGTTGGTGCGATTTAAGCTCGAAGAGAGCGGCCAACTTGATATTTTACAGTTAGAGAAGAACAATCAGTCTGTGATGTTTTTCCGCTTATCTGATGGTGGCTTTGGCCGTAGTAAATAGCCGCCACGATGTTTTAGACCATCGAGCAGTCCCTTCCAAGGCATTAGGGGGAGTATGATCATTACTATCCCTAATGTTGTCAGCCAGTTAGGCACTTCGTTAAACCACGCTATGCCAAACAGCGCGACAAAGACTAATCCCGAATTTTCCGCCACTGCAATGTTATTCGCCGGAGCGCGTCGATAGGCCATTACTGCCAGCCCGTTGTAGGCCAGTATCAGTCCTGCGCTGGTTAAGATAAGTAGGATCTGATTGAGTGATATTGGCGCCCAATGGAGCGTGGCTAATAACACCGACACCGGCAAAGAAAGCAGAGATGTCCAAAACAGTGTGCTAATGACGCTTTGGCTTGCTGGTAGCTTACGTGCCGTAATGTTAAATAAGGCTAAGGTCAGCGTTGTGCCTAATGCAAACATGGCAGCCCAGTGAAACTCAGTCGGTCTTAATACGACCATCACACCAACAAAGCCAAATAGGGTTGCACCTACTCGACGCACGCTTGGTTTTTCTTTGAGTAATAACGCTGATAGCGGCAACATCACCAATGGTGCAGCATAGAATACGGCGTTGGCCGTGGCTAATGTTAGATGGGTAATCGCGACAACCATGCAGCCGCTGCCGATGATGATCAGGTGGGCGCGCAATAGGTTTATTTTTGGATGTGTCAGTGCGCGTTGTTGTTTGCTCTGTCGCCACCAAAATGGCGCAATAACCAATGTCGATAACAACTGGCGAATAAAAATATATTGAAACGCCGACACCTCCCCATGAAGCAACTTTACTGCTACGTCGGATAGCGACGCCGCTAAGTTACCGAATACTAATAGTAGGATTGCAGAGTAGGTAGCCGAACGCATCGTGTTACTTATCCAATCTCATATCGATATGCGGTATGTCGTCTTCAAGGTACATTGCTGACGTTTGAACGAAACCATGTTTTTCGTAGAAGCTAGCAAGATGCTCTTGTGCACCAATTTCGATGCTCTCACCTGGCCATAACAATTCACATCCTTGCAATGCTTGTTGGAGTAGTTGATGACCAAGTCCGCCGCCACGTTTAGCTTCTGCGGTTGCTACACGACCAATACTAACCGATGGGTAGCTGATACCACTTGGCAGTAATCGAGCGCAGGCTATCAATTCTTCACCTTGGTAACCCAATAGGTGGTGGACACCCGCTTGGTGGTCTTTGTCATCAAGCTCAGGGTAAGGGCAGGTTTGTTCAACAACAAATACGTTAACTCTGAGCTTGAGAAGTTGATAAAGCTGGTTGGTGGTTAAATCTGAAAAAGGGGTAAGTTGCCAAGTGATCATGCGGTTTCGTCTTCAATAAGTGATAAAGCGAATCTAGCAAGCCACTACCTCGGCTGCATTAACAATTGTTAACTTTATTGACGATTTTTGATCCGACTTAAACTGATCGGAGTGATACCCAAATACGCCGCAATTTGGTAATCATTCAATCGCTCTAGTAGCTCAGGATAGTGCTGACAGAACAGTTCATAGCGTTCTTCAGGACTGTAAAGCAGCATAAAGCGCTCTTTGTTCTCTTTATACATCAGTTGAGTTTCGAGCAGTTTAAGATAAATGCTGTGCTTCTCCTCGCGCCAAACGCGTAACGTTTCTATCGGCAGTGACAGAATTGAGCAAGGCGTAAGAGATTCAAGTAAATAAGGTGATGGTTGCTGCTTGATGAGGCTTTCAAAGCCAATTATCCAATCATTTTCCCAATAGAACTCTTTACTGAACTCTTTGCCTTTATCGGTTAAATAGGCCGAGTGACAGATGCCTTCAATCAGAAAGTGTATCTCCGAGGCGACTTCCCCTTGATGAAGCAAAATATGCCGGGTAGGAAGCTCAATAAATTGTGCACTGTCAGATAACTGAGTAATTTCTTGCTGGGTAAAGCTGTTATTAGCCAACTGCTGTTGGAAAGCGTCAAACATAGTCAAATTCAGTGGATAAAAGTGATAGCCAAGAGTGTAGCGTAAATCCTTCTCAGGGTGTGAGAGGGATGAAAATACAAAAAAGCCGCAACTTGGGGTCGCGGCTTTGAGTGCTTCCAATCAGAAATTATTTCTGTAGGTCGATCTGGTATACAGCGAAACCAACATCGTCAGTGCCAACACGTTTCATTGGGTATTGACCTTTCTCTTCGATAAACTTCGCCGCTTTATCGCTTGGTGAAGTTTCAAAGCGGATGTCTAGCTGCTTATCAGATTTGATTGGTGCAAATGTCCAGTTGTTGTCTGCACTCGGCGTGAACTCGCCTTTCTCATTACTTACACGAGTGATATAAGAAGCGATAACAGAACGGTTTTCATCTGGAGAGTCGAAAGCGACAAACTCAGAACCAGTTCCAGGAAACTTGTTGCTGTATGCACGGTAGTTGTTCGTCGCGATAATGAAGTCTTGCTTCATATCGATTGGCTTACCTTGGTAAGTTAGACCAACAATACGCTCTGCGCCATCGTTAATTAGCTTACAGTCACCATCGTATTTCGCTGGCTTAGTCACATCGATTTGGTAGTTCAGGCCGTCAATAACGTCGAAGTTATAAGTACGGAAACCATCCCAGTCTATCAGGCTTTGAGGCTCAGTGCTGTTAACGTCAATTTGCTTAAATTGACCTGCTGTACACTCTAGCCACTCCTTCACTTCTTTACCGCTTACCTTCATTGCAACTAGCGTGTTCGGGTATAGGTAAAGGTCGGCCGCGTTACGGAATGTTAGCTGACCAGATTCAACTTCAGTGAAGTTTGCTGGATCATTTTTACGACCGCCCGCTTTAAATGGTGCAGCTGCAGAAAGCACTGGGATATCAGATAGGTCAGGGTCGCCTTGGATAAAGCGCTCAACATAATCTTTTTGCGCTAGGTTAACGATTTGTACTGTTGGATCGTCTTGAACCAGTGCTAAGAAGCTGTACATCACATCATTCGCTTTACCAATTGGCTGGTTAACGAATTCACGCGTGCCTTTATGGTCACCTTCTAGTGCTTTAACCATATCCGCGTCTGCTTCCGCTAGAGATTTCTTGCTAGCTTTGTCAAAAATAGGGCGAGCTTCAGATTGGCCGTCAACCACAGTCCACTTGCCATCTTTCTCTTTTAATTCAAGATCGATAACACCCACGTGGCTACCCCAGCGACCCGGCATTACTGATGCCACACCATTGATAGTGCCTTTTTGGTTATCTACGCCTTGAATGTTGTCAAAGCCTTTACCTGGGAATACGGCGTGTGAGTGACCAAACGCAATCGCATCAATGCCTTCAACTTCTGCAAGGTAATAAGTCGAGTTTTCAGCGCCGTGCTTGTATGGATCAGAGGCAACACCAGAGTGAGGGATCGCAACGATTACGTCAGCGCCTTCTTTCTTCATTTGAGGAACAAGCTCTTCAGCTGACTCTTTGATGTCTTTAGCGAAGACTTTACCTTCTAGGTTTTTTTTATCCCAAACCATGATTTGTGGTGGGACAAAACCGATGTAACCCACTTTAATTTCATGTTCAACGCCGTCTACATCTTTAAAGGTGTGTGATTTGATGATGTATGGCTTGAAGTAGTGCTTACCTGTTTTCTTATCAAAAACGTTGGCACTGATGTATGGGAAGTCAGCATCGTTGATAGTTTCAGCTAGGAACTCAAGACCGTAGTTAAATTCATGGTTACCAATATTACCTACATCGTAATTTAGCTGGTTCATTGCTTTGTAAACTGGGTGTACTTCACCAGCTTCAATGCCTTTAGCTGCCATGTAGTCACCCATTGGACTACCTTGGATAAGGTCACCATTATCAACAAGAACGCTGTTTTCGACTTCCGAACGAGCTTGCTTAACTAGAGTAGCGGCACGAGTTAGACCAATTTTTTGTGACGGTTTGTCCTTGTAGTAGTCGTAATCCATGACGTTAGTGTGAATGTCAGTCGTTTCGACAATGCGTAGTTTGATTGTATCTGCCATAGCTGGGCCAGCCATAGTCAACATACCACCTAGTACAGCAAGAGACAGAGGTTTCACTGCTACTTTCATTTTTAAGCTCCGATAGCGTTAAGTTAGACGTCGCTTAATGTAACAAAACGGCATGAAACAATGACTTCAGTGAATAGTAAAGTGTGATCTTGACCAATTACTTTATGGCGTTCTGCCTAGAGTCTCTCAAAAATGATCAATTCGTAATCACTTATAACAAATCTTCTTATCAGAAATTGATATAAAAAATGAAATTTTAGAATTTCCGGTAATATAACTACAACGCCATAATGCCCAAAGAGAAATGGAAAGGGTGACATTATGGCGAGCAAGGATACGATCTCTCAATTCCCATTGAGTAGTCAGCACGCACAGCGCAGCAATCGAACAGATCTAAATTCAATAGGGCAGAGTCTCCTTGGTCAAGGTGAAGTCGCGCTTGTCGGCTCTGGGCCGGGTGATGTTGAACTACTGACACTTAAAGCGATTCGCTTTTTACAGCAAGCCGACGTGGTTTTGTACGACTACCTTGTCTCGGATGAGATTATGGCGCTAGTACCAAGCGACACCATTTTAGTTTGTGTCGGTAAGCGCGTTGGTCACCATAGTGTCCCACAAGAGAAAACCAATCAGCTATTAGTCGCCTTTGCTAAGCAAGGCCATCGCGTAGTTCGCATTAAAGGTGGCGATCCATTTATGTTTGGCCGTGGTGGTGAAGAGCTCGAAGTGCTGGCTGATGCTGGTATCTCATTTCAAGTTATTCCGGGCATTACCGCAGCAGCGGGTGCGACTGCTTATGCAGGGATTCCATTGACTCACCGTGATTATGCGCAGTCCGCGATGTTCATTACGGGCCATTTAAAAGCAGAAAGCGATCAGATGGATTGGTCAACGCTCGCTCGTGGCAATCAAACGTTGGTGATTTACATGGGGCTGATGAAGTCCGAGTACATTGAAAACCAATTGATTGAACATGGTCGCAACCCAGAGACGCCGATCGCCATTATTGAACGCGGTACTCAATCAACTCAAAGAATTTTTAAAGGTCAGCTTGCTCAACTAGCTGAACTTGCTAAAGACGCGCAATCGCCCTCTCTTATCGTCATTGGCGAAGTGGTGTCACTTTCAGAGAAGCTCGCGTGGTTCACTCCAGAGCCACAGCAACAACCTCAACAACGCCAATTTGCATAACTCATTATTTGATTAGTCGAAGCTCATGATGAGCCTTAAAGGAAGCACTAACATGGACCAAGAACGTTTAACCCACCTAAAGCAGCTAGAAGCGGAGAGTATTCATATCATCCGTGAAGTTGCCGCTGAGTTTGATAACCCAGTGATGATGTACTCGATAGGTAAAGATTCATCGGTGATGCTACACCTTGCTCGTAAAGCATTTTACCCAGGTAAGATTCCATTCCCGTTGCTGCACGTAGATACCGATTGGAAATTCAAAGAGATGATCGAATTTCGCGATCGTACCGCAGAAAAGTATGGCTTTGAGCTTTTGGTTCACAAGAACCCAGAAGGTCTCGCTATGGGTTGTAGTCCATTTGTTCATGGCTCATCGAAGCATACTGACATCATGAAAACTCAAGGCCTAAAACAGGCGCTGAACAAGTACGGTTTTGATGCTGCATTTGGTGGTGCTCGCCGTGATGAAGAGAAGTCTCGTGCTAAAGAGCGTGTCTATTCATTCCGCGATAAAAACCACACTTGGGACCCAAAGAACCAGCGCCCAGAGTTATGGAAAACCTATAACGGGCAGATCAACAAGGGTGAAAGCATTCGTGTCTTCCCACTATCAAATTGGACTGAGTTGGATATCTGGCAATACATCTACCTAGAGAACATCGAAATTGTCCCGCTTTACCTAGCGGACAAGCGCCCCGTTGTAGAGCGCGATGGCATGCTGATCATGGTTGATGATGATCGTATGGAGCTTCAACCGGGTGAGAAAATCGAAGAGAAGAGTGTGCGATTCCGTACTCTTGGTTGCTACCCATTAACGGGTGCGATTGAGTCAGAGGCAAATACCCTAACTGGCATTATTGAAGAGATGCTAGTCGCGACTTCAAGTGAGCGACAAGGACGAGCGATCGACCACGATCAGTCAGGATCGATGGAACTGAAAAAGCGTCAAGGTTATTTCTAATTAGGATCTAAGGAAAGAAAATGAATAGCGCAGTTGAAGCTCAACTCGAAGAGCTTGGTATCGAAGGATACCTAAAACAACATCAATACAAATCACTACTTAGATTCCTAACTTGTGGTTCAGTAGATGATGGCAAAAGTACACTGATTGGCCGCTTACTGCATGACTCTAAGCAAATTTATGAAGATCAGCTAGCGGCAGTTCACAATGATAGCCAACGTGTTGGTACAACCGGTGAGCGTCCAGATTTGGCATTGTTAGTTGATGGTCTGCAAGCAGAGCGTGAACAAGGCATTACCATTGATGTGGCATACCGTTACTTCTCGACTCAAAAACGTAAGTTCATCATTGCGGATACCCCAGGACACGAGCAATACACACGTAACATGGCGACAGGTGCCTCTACTTGTGATCTCGCGGTGATCTTGATTGATGCGCGTAAAGGTGTGCTTGATCAGACACGTCGTCACTCGTTTATCTCAAACCTATTAGGCCTTAAGCACTTTGTTGTCGCGGTAAACAAAATGGATCTGGTTGATTACTCACAAGATCGTTTTGAGCAAATTCGTGATGAGTACTTAGAGTTCTCGAAAAACCTGCAAGGTGAAACTGACATTCAGATTCTGCCGCTGTCTGCTCTAGAGGGCGATAACGTGGTGGAAGCAGGGCAAAACTTAAACTGGTTTGAAGGCCCGTCGTTACTCGAGATTCTTGAGAATGTTGATGTTGACCAGGACAAAGAAGTCGGCGAGTTCCGCTTCCCTGTTCAATACGTTAACCGACCAAACCTCGACTTCCGTGGTTTTGCCGGCACGATTGCAGCAGGCTCTGTGAAGGTAGGTGATGAAGTAAAAGCACTACCTTCTGGTAAAACATCGAAAGTGGCTCGCATTGTGACATTTGATGGTGACTTAGAGCAGGCTCAAGCGGGTCTAGCGGTAACGCTGACGCTTGAAGATGAGATTGATATCAGCCGTGGTGACTTAATTGTGCTGGAGAATGCACAGGTTGAGTCGAGCAATCACTTGCTTGCGGATGTGGTATGGATGACTGAGCAAGCGCTACAGCCGGGCCGTGAATATGACATCAAGATCGCGGGTAAGAAAACCGTAGGTCGCGTTGAATCCATTCGTCATCAATACGATATCAATAACCTGTCGACCCACAGTGCGGTTGAGTTACCACTTAATGGTATTGGATTGTGTGAGTGGACGCTAACCGAGTCTGTGGCACTGGATAACTATCTAGCCAGCCAAGACACAGGAGGCTTTATCATCATTGATCGCCTAACCAACGTTACCGTCGGTTCAGGTCTAGTGCGTGAGAGTCTATCTAGTGTCGAAACCAAAACGGCCGATATTTCAGCGTTTGAACTTGAGCTTAATGCTTTAGTTCGTAAGCACTTCCCGCACTGGGAAGCGAAAGATATCAGTCAATTGCTCAAGTAAACACTCAGAGTTACAAGGAAGCGTTATGTGGCAGCAAGGGTTTGTATTAGCAATTTTACTCGGCATAGTGACTTGCTTACTGACAACGCGAATCAAGCCAAGTCATATCTTTGCTGGCGCTGCATTTATTGCATTTCTGGCGGGCATGATTGACGTTAGTGAGATAGCGACCAATTTCACTAACTCTTCCTTGTTAACTTTAGTGCTGCTGATCTTAGCGTCAGCAGCACTAGAAAAAACCCGCCTAATTAGTTGGGTCGGCCGCTCTTTGTCCACTGGTTGTTTAGGCACCGTGGTGGCGAAGTTGGGCTTATCGACGGCATTATTGTCTTCATTTACTAACAATACAGCAGTGGTTGTTTCCTTGATTAGTGCGATTAAGCGCAATCAACAACATGCCCCGTCGAAACTGCTAATTCCGCTCTCCTACACCGCGATCCTTGGTGGTACCTTAACTTTGATCGGGACCTCCACCAACTTGATCATTAATAGCTTTGTTGAAGATGCTGGCTTACCAAGTTTGAGCTTTTTTGCTCCGACAATGATCGGTTTGTCAGTGTTGGCTGGCGGCTTGTTGATCTTGATCCCGCTCAGTTACTTACTGCCGAACTATGATGATCAAAACCAAGATGAACTGCCTTATTTCTTAGAGGCAAGGGTAGAGCCTGGATCGCCATTAGTTGGACGCAGTATTAGTGAAAACAATCTGCGCGCGTTAAGAAAACTGTTTTTAGCCGAAGTGGTGCGTGATGGAGAAACGATGCCATCCGTCGAGCCTGACTTTGTCTTGCAAGCTCGAGATAGGTTGCTGTTCTGTGGTGATATTGAAAGTGTTGCGACGTTGCAAGAAATTCAAGGTCTAACGCTATTTGGTCAGCACCACTTAAATGGCCAGGGCTTCGTTGAAGTCGTGGTGAGTTCATCGGCCAGTTTTTGTAATAAGACTTTAAAATCGAGTCACTTCCGCGATCGTTTCGATGCGGTTGTCGTTGCGATTCGTCGTGGTCATGAGCGCTTACAAGGTGGCTTAGGTAACATCACTTTGAATGCGGGTGATACCTTGGTGCTAGTACCAGGTAAGCGCTTTGAGCAAGAAAAGCAAGCGCATCGCAAAGAGTTTGTATTAATCAATGATTTAGATTCTAGTGCTCGTTTAGATGCCAACAAATCAGCGCTGGTGCTGGTGGGCTTTGCGAGTGTGATTGCATTAGCTTTGCTCGATATGGTGCCACTGATTAAAGGTCTATCTGTCTATTTACTGGCTGCTCTGTTTAGCGGAGTGATTCAACTGGGTGAATTACGTCGCCGTTTCCCGATCGATATTGTCGTTATCGTCGGTTCTGCACTCTCTATTGCCCAACTTATGTTATCGACTGGCTTATCGGTCAGCTTAGGCCAGATGTTTATTGAAGGCTTTAACGGTTGGGGAGTATTTGGCGCACTGGTCGCGACTTACTTGTTAACGCTGATTTTGACTGAGCTTGTGACCAACAATGCGGCAGCAGCTTTGGCCTTTCCGATTGGCTATAGCATGGCGGTAGGCTATGGCGTCGACCCGATGCCTTTTATTATGGCAGTGCTGTTTGGTGCTAGCGCAAGCTTTATCTCTCCCTATGGCTATCAGACTAATTTACTGGTCTATAGCGTAGGTAATTATAAATTAACGGACTATGTTCGAATCGGGATTCCTATTTCAATTGTTTACTCTGTACTAGTGTTAACGCTTATCCCGATCTTCTTCCCGTTTTAAAAGGACGCAATTATGACGACGGAGACTCCCGTTAAAGACGAAAACGTAGTGTGGCATCAACATGCGATCGACAAAACGTTTCGTTCTCAGCTTAAAAAACAGAAGCCAGTTGTGCTTTGGTTTACTGGATTATCGGGTGCTGGCAAATCAACGGTTGCTGGTGCACTGGAAACTCGCTTAGCGAAGTCGGGTTACCATACTTATCTATTAGATGGTGATAACGTTCGTCATGGGTTATGTAGTGATCTTGGTTTCTCTGAGCAAGATCGCCGCGAGAACATCCGTCGTATTGGTGAGTTGGCTAAGTTAATGGCTGATGCAGGTCTGATTGTTTTGTCGGCGTTTATCTCACCGCACCGCGCGGAACGGCAATTGGTAAGAGAAATGCTTCCACAAGGCGAGTTTCTTGAGGTGTTTGTTAATACGTCGCTTGATGTGTGTGAGCAGCGTGATCCGAAAGGACTATACAAGAAAGCGCGCGCAGGAGAGATTAGCAATTTCACAGGTATTGATTCTGAGTATCAAGTGCCACTGAATCCTGAAATAGACTTACTGGCGGGTGAAAAAAGTATTGAGGTATTAGTCGATGACTGCCTTGCTGCGCTACAAGAGCGTGGCATCATCGGCTAAAAATAAAAAACGCTTCCTAAGGAAGCGTTTTTTATATCTAATTCAACATCAAAGTATTCGATTATTCGAAACAAATCTCGATGAATGCATTACCCCACTGAGATGAGAAAGGCATGATGATGATCGAGCCTTCACATTTGTGGCGAATGGTATGGCCTTTACCTGATACAACAACAGGAGTTGCCATATCAAAATCAAAACCACTTTCCGCAAGGATACGTTTCGCACCGCCAGTCACCATGTTGGTGATTTCCCCAACCATATCGGTCACTTCGTCATTTAAACCATTCGGGCGCTCGCCTAGCATGTTTTGCATGATTTCTAGAGCAAGGCTTTCGTCAAAGGTAATAGACATCGAGCCACGGCTTTGCGTGCCGACCATCCCTATTAAACCTGATACGTCCCCACGTGCAATTTCATCTTTCTTTACACGAGGTTTCTGTGGCTTCAATTCCAGTGAAGCCATCGTTTTTAAAACATTCATCAATGATGCTAAAAACGGGTTTACAAATTCAGCGCGCATAATCTTCTTCTATATCTTTAGTTCGCTTTGTCAGAGGAACATGACTGACAAATACCGTGTGATTCAATCACGTGATTAATGATGGTAAAGCCATGCTTTTCTGCATTATCTGCCAACAAGGCTACCAAACTATCATCTTGTAGTTCAATAACGTTACTGCATTTATCGCATATCAATAGATGCGAATAATGTTTATGAGCATTGCAAGAACAGCATTGGATGTAGCTATTGGTCGATTCAACGCGATGTATGAATCCTTGTTCGAGCAAAAAGTCCAATGCACGATAAACCGTTGGTGGCTTTGCTTGAGGTTCACTCAGCTTCAATTCTTCTAATAGCTCATAAGCACTGGATGCTTTCGGGCTTGCACAAATCAGCTCAAACACACGTTTTCGTTGAGTCGTGAGCCTTACGCCACGGGCAGTGCATATCTCTTCTATTTGTTTTACTAACTGCAGGTCCAAACTTATCACCATTACCAATGGACATTTTTAATAATATACCATTTATCGAGGTTTATCGTTCCTCATTTGGTAATATCTAATAGCTGTGTCAGTAAGTTACTCATTCTGGAAATGAATAGAACTGAAGGTAACTTAAGGCGTATAAGTTACCTTATCTACGAAAAAAACGATACCTACTTAGCGTAAATTGCTGATAACTCACTTTTGGCTTGTGGCTAAGATCTCTAATCCTCTCTCAAAATCAAACTCTTCCAATGCTTGGCTAAGCGAAGAAAGCTCGCCTGCGGACAACCCGATTTGTGCCCCAGATTCTAGCTCGTTGATGATAGTGACTGCCAATGTGTCACTTTGCTCAATCGCATTAAAGAGCTCTTGATACGTGTCAGGTTCATAGTTGTGCGCTTTTGTGCCCTGAGCTTGCGGTGCAACTTGCACGGCTAATAGTGCCGCTTCAATTCGAGAGACTAATTGATTAAGCGTACTAAGTAGTTCTTGTCGCAGAGTTTCATTGTCGAGGTCTTGTTCTAGCTTCGCACTTAACTGATGGATACTGTCTGCGCCAATGTTGCCAGCCACACCTTTCAAAGAGTGTATGTTGCGCTTGCGTGCGGCTAAATCATCATTGCTCAGCGCACTGTTTACTGCTGAGCTATCGATATAGGTGTCAGCAAAGCGCATCAGTAACTTTTTATATAGGTTGGCATTGCCACTCGTACGAGCAAGACCCGCTTTGATATCTATGCCCTCTATCGCAGGCAGTGTTTGTTGGGGCTGGTTAGTTTGGACCACAGCAGCCAGGGGTGTTTTAGGCGTGACCCATTTCGCGAGCGTACTGAACATGGTGCCGACATCAATCGGCTTAGCAATAATATCGTTCATCCCGGCGTTTTGTGCCTTGAGCTTATCGCGCTCCATCACGTTAGCCGTCATAGCGATAATTGGCATCATCTGATCGTCGAGAGTCTGCCTGATAAATTGCGTCGCTTCGTAGCCATCCATAATTGGCATCTGGCAATCCATCAAAATGCCATCAAAGTCATGCTGCTTGTAGAAGTCGACCGCCTCTTGACCATTTTCAGCTACAGTCACTTTAATTTGTTGCCCTTCGAGCAGCTCAACTGCCAGCTCTTGGTTTATCTCATTGTCTTCTACCAACAATAAGTGCGCGCCAGCAAGCTGTTGTATATTGGCTAACTGGTGCTGCTCTTGCGCTTCACTTCGGCTGATTCGGGTATTAGCCACTCCATAGAGAGCAATAACCGCATCAAACAGATGAGAAGCAGTGACGGGTTTATCAAGAATATTCGGCGTGGTTAATCCGCGCTGCATAAATGCATCATTGAGATCTTCTCGCCCATACGCGGTGAGCATAAGAATTTTAGGCTGGTGGTTATCTGGGAACTGTTGATAAACCGACTCGACTAAATCGATGCCATCTTTGCCTGGCATCTGCCAGTCAGAAATCAGCAAATCGTACGGGCTCTGTTGTTGGCTAGCGGTTTCTAAGGCGAGCAGGGCATCATCGACATTGCTGACACTCTGCGCGTCAAACTGTAGCGAGTGCAAAATGTCTTCGACGATGACTCTAGCACTGGCGTTATCATCGACAATCAGCACTTTTAATTTACCCAGCTCAACGGGCATGCTGATGTTATCTTGCTTTAATGCATGGCTGACTTTGGTCGCAATCGAGAAAGAGAAGCACGAGCCTTGGCCAAATTCGCTTTCGACTCGTATATCACCGCCCATTAATTGGCTGAGCTCTTTACTGATGGCGAGCCCAAGACCTGTACCACCGTACTTACGGGTTGTTGAACTATCGGCTTGGGTAAATTTGCTAAACAGCTTGGCGGTTTGTTCTGGTGTCATACCAATACCACTGTCTTGGACGCTGAACTCTAGCACTACGTCATCACCATGTCTTTTAGCCACGCGCACTGAAATTTTGATCTCACCTTTTTCGGTAAATTTCACTGCGTTGTTGGCAAGATTAATCAGTACCTGTCCAAGACGCAGTGGATCACCGACTAAGGTTGTCGGTACGTCACGTTCAATATGGATCAGTAGCTCCAACCCACGTTCAGATGCCCTCAGGCCAACAAGGTTAGTGATGTTGTCGAGTACGTTCTCAAGATGAAAATCGACGTTTTCAATATCGAGCTTACCAGCCTCAATCTTAGAGAAATCGAGAATGTCGTTAATCAGACCCAGTAGAGAGTCAGCGGACAATTTCACCTTGTGGATATAGTTACGCTGCGCTTTGGTTAAATCTGTTTTTAGGGCTAGGTAACTCATACCGATAATGGCGTTCATCGGTGTACGGATTTCGTGACTCATATTGGCCAAAAAGTCGGACTTAGCAGTGTTGGCTGAGTTAGCCTCATCACGGGCAATTGCCAGTTTCTCTGCAAATCGCTCTAGAGCAGCATGAGACTTATTGGCCAGCAACCCGAGCAGTAATAAGGTAAATAAGAAAATCCCTCCGCCTACCGCTAGATTGGTGGTGATATTACCCGAATCCTCTACTTCGGCCAGTTGGCTTTCAAAGCCTGGCAGGATGCTGTCGATGATCGCTTGATGACTTTGAGTCAGTGCTAACTCAAGTTGAGACTTTTCGCTGCGCAGAACAGTTAAGTGATTAAATAAGTTCAGGTAGTCTTGCGTTGTTTGACGCAGGGTATCAATTTGTAGCTGTTCGTCTTGAGTGACCACTTGTTCGTAGAGAGCCTCAAGTAATGCAAGTGCGGACGAAAGGTTGCTTTGCACTTCTTGCTTTAATACTGATTGGCGCTCTGATTCTTGGGCGATAGCGTAATCTTTATCGCTTTGTTGAGCATTGTTGATATCGGTATGCAGCAGTAACAGGTTTGAACTGATCGATAATTTATCGCTAATGGTCGCTTGTAGGCCTGAGACCGCTTGTTGGCTAACCTTTAGTTTCTGTTGTAAGTGCGTTCTGAGCTCAGTGGAGACTCTAAGCAACTCATTACTTGAGCGTTCGATTTGCGCAGAGATATTTGCTTGCAATGGCTTAGAGAGGTTACTCCAACTACGCAGTTGCACCAGTGCCGAACTATAGCGGTTCTTCGAATTCTTTATCAGCGCCAGTAGCTTTTGTGATTGCTCATCATCGAGTTGTGGTTCGAGTTGAGAAAGTAGTTTATCTGCTTTGTTTAATTCAAATTGCGCCGCATTTAATGTCTCTTGCTTGTCGGTCACCATGTAGGCTTTCTGTTTCGATTGTGAGTTCGCAATCAAACTGACTAGCCAATGGGCTTGAATAGCATTATCAGACTCATGATCGACTTTGCTACGTAGCTGATCGATATTAGTAATGCCGGACTCAATATAATCCTCGTGATCGATTTGCAGTTGTTGAACTAAGCTTTCGGTCTTTTCTCCTACTTGTGCCAAGGATTGCCTAGCTTGAAGAGTTTGCTGACTAAGGTCGACATACTGTTCAAACTGCTGCTGGTATTGAGTGATTATGCTTGGCGTTGAAGCAGGGGCGCCATTATTGACAGCAATTTCTGCAAGCTGCTGCGCTCGGCTTACTTTGTTTGCCATCTTCTCAGCTAGCTGAGGCTCAGCAAGACGAATATAGCTTTGCTCGATAACCTTAATGCTATCTAACGTCGAGAGTAACTGAGCATTATCTGCATAGTGGTCAATGGTCTCAAAGCGATTATTCAAGCTTATCCATCCCATTGTTCCCGCACCAAGTAGCAACAAAGACGCGAGGATAAAACCTATTAGGATGCGTTTTGAATCGAAAGAGTAGTTTGTTACGGAGTCCATTCTTGCCTCAATAGGGGAAATTAAAATTCGTCTTTAAATGACTCTTTTATTTCTAGTAATTGGTCTAGCTGATTAATAAATATCGGCACTAAGTTCGGGTCAAAGTGCGCCCCCGCTTCTTCTTCGAGTAGTGCAATCGCTTTTTCTGTTGGCCAAGCCTTTTTATATGGGCGTTCACTGGTGAGTGCGTCAAAGACATCAGCAATAGCAACAATACGGGCGCTGAGAGGGATCTCTTCGCCCTTTAGGCCATGTGGGTAGCCACTGCCATCCCATTTTTCATGGTGGTAAAGCGCGATCTCTTGTGCCATTTGCAGTAGGAGTGAGTCACCATTATCAATGATGTCTGCACCGATCTGGACATGAGTCTGCATCACTTCCCACTCATCTTTATCGAGTTTACCTGGCTTGCGTAATACCGCATCAGGAATGCCAATCTTACCAATGTCATGCATCGGAGAGGCTTGGAAGACCAGCTCAATCCAACGTTCACTTACATCAAGCTGCTGAGCCAAAATCTTTGAGTAGTGGCTCATGCGTATGACATGCATACCGGTTTCGTTATCTTTGTACTCTGCCGCGCGGCCTAAGCGTTGAATGACCTCAAGGCGGCTGCTTTCTAATTGTGCGGTACGTTCACGAACCTGATTCGCAAGTGAGAGATTTTGGTCATATAGCGCGATATGAGTCTTAACTCGTGCCTGCACGATAGGTGGACTAATCGGTTTGGTGATGTAATCAACCGCACCCATCTCAAAGCCTTTTTGTTCATCCACTACTTCCGCTTTAGCAGTAACAAAAATGATTGGGATATCGGCTGTCATTGGATTTGATTTCAGCTGCGAGCAAACCTCATAACCATCCATTTCAGGCATCATAATATCGAGCAGAATAAGATGAGGCTGCGGTTTGCTATTGGCAATTTGAATCGCTTTGGCACCAGAGGTTGCGGCTTTAATTCGGTAGTCGTCAGATAAAACGCCAGATAGGGTGTGAATGTTGTCGGGGATGTCATCAACAACCAACACAACGGGCTTATCATTTTGTTCCTTGAGCATTGCGGTAGTTCCTTTACTGCATCACTAACTTCGTGTCCTCTTAGGATAGTTACCTTTTATAAAATGAGCACTTAATAATTCCGTTAGTTATCAATAAGTCATGTAGAACGTGAAACGCGTAGAAGAATCGTTATAAGTCTTTACCAGCACTAAGTTCAGGTCTGGAAGCTTTGGGTTACCAGTAGGCCAAATAGTACTAAAGCAAACCGCCTACATATGTTTGTGGTTTTATTTCTTTTAAAATCATGGTTTTAATTGTTGTTGTGCAGTTGGGGTGGCTTTTGGGTTGCTGGTGGTCAAAAGCTAGGAATCCTGTTTTTATCTTAGAATCAGAAGCTTAGTTAGTACGATTTAGAGGGTTAGGCGTAGGTAATGGTTCGATTGCATCGGCTTAGCGTCTTTTTCCTGAATGTTTTCCTATCTGTGTGTATAATCGCGGATTCTGTTTTGACCACGATGCTCACTGTACAGCGATACTCACTTTATGAAACCTGATAATACAAGTAAATTCGCGGCTAACCGCTTTTCAATCGCCCCTATGTTGGATTAACAGGATTGTAAAATTAATCCTTTTCTAATCAGAGCGTTATAAGGTAGCTCTTTTTTGATGGGACGAAGTGCCTCTTCAATGACCTGTTTATTATCAAAAATTTGAGCCCCATTATCTCAATGAGTAAATTTTAAATAAACATCATGGATTTATTTAACTCATCTCCCTATCTTCTCAATGCAGCCATCAAAACCAAGATCAAGCAAATCTTCCTCGGTATTGATACCAACTACCAAGTCGATGAGCAGTGGTTGGAACAGGTTACAGATACGCTAATTTATACTTCTAACGCTAAGAAACAGGCGGCAAATGAGCTCATTGATTTAGAAGATGATGACCTCGTCGAAGACTATAATAGAGGCGATAGTATTTCAGGTTTGTAATCTTATAGATGACTCGATACCTAAAATTAAGACTACCAGTTGACGAAAAGTCATTTTAGTTTGGATGTACTTCTAGTTCACTACACATGCCTTAATTATTGGTTGATTACATTGTAACGGTACAAAAGTCGAATTTTTCGGCAAAAGAGAAAGGGTGGGTTAGTTACCACCCTTTAAGCGTTTATTACTCAACAACCGTCATTTGGTCGTAAGGTGTGCCAACTGGCGTATTGTACAGAGAGCGAAGCACTGCTTTGGCGCGTTCATCCCATACCGCGCCGTGACCAAAGCCATCAAAGTGCTCATACAAACCAACGGCATGTCCAAGCTCGTGTAGGATTATCTCTTGGTCGATGAAATGGATGTTGTGGCAGTATTTTGTGTATTGCCCAAGGTTCACCCAGCTAAAGTTAGAGTTTGTGGCGTAACCGTTCTTATCTACGGTAAACCCAAACTCATTGCCGATGTACGGGAAGCCGGAGACGTTGGCTTTCACAATCGCCCCATTCTCAGATGCAACAGTACAACCGACCTCAGTTGTTGCCATTGCAGTACCCCAAGAAATGATGATACCGCCGCGAACACCATGTTTATCAACTAACTTCTCATAGCTATTGTTGTCTTTTAGGTCATCATTGTCGTCAGTCGCAGTTGAAGCGTCGTACTTAATTGCACCGCCATCGTGGTAAGTGTTACCAACCCAAGTGTTTTGGTTTTGGTTGCGGTAGGTCAACGTGTGTGCATTCAGATCCTCTACATACTCATCAACAGTGATTTGAGAAAGGTCGATGTCCAAAATCTCGTCATTGAACAGTTTCACACCTGCATCGATTTGAATCTGAGCAACCGCATCGAGGATCATTTGGCGACGCTCTGGGGTCAGAACTTCGTTGTTATTGATAATGATTGTTTGTAGACGGCTCTGACCATCACTGTCTACAGGATTACCTAGGTCAACTCCGTTAACCTCATTGATATTACGGTAGCGTACCGTACCACCACCAGACTCAGAGAAAGACTCTAGGTTATCTCTTACAAGCTGAGACTCTTCAATACTTAAACCGATAGACTCAGGGCATAAGAGATAGTTACAGTAACCTCCAGCATCAGGAATATCAGGTCCAAATGGGTCATTATCAATAATTTCAGTGAATTTTGTTTGATTGTTAAATCTGCCAGTTCTAAAGAAACCAGATTGAGCGATACGCAAACTCTCTTGAACTAACGTATCGTTAATCTCATAAGAGGGGGCTGGTGTTCCTCCACTGCTATCGCCGTCACCGCCGCCACAACCAGTCAAAGCTAGTGTAATCGCCGCTGCCAAGAAGCTTATTTTCTTCATTATTTATACGTCCGTCTTATCTTGAATTTAGTTATTACTTAGGGAGTTTTTATGCGGGGTAAGAAATTAAAATCAGGAAATCTTATCTTTCCTAGGTGAAAGTTTGTAAATACAAGGTATAAATAAGTTTATATCTTGAGATATGGTCTTAGATGGTTAGAAGGGTTGTTTATTGGTTATATTAGTGGGAAATAACGCGAAAAGCCCTGCGATGCAGGGCCTTTGATTTCGGGTAGATTAGTTCACCTTATTTAATTTTGTTTTAATTTTTTGCATGATGCTAGTGCCGTTAGTATTGCCTGTATTATCCATTTTGCGACGAATCAGTAGGCCTTCATCCCAGTTCGCCCCGGCAGGTTGGTATTCCCATTTAATGAAATATTCTGCAGAACAAGGATTGCCAGCGATATAATTGTCTTGATCGCAGAATCGTGTTACTGAGTTTAGTTCTGTTAGAGTAGCTTTTGACTCACGACCCGTTTGGTTAAACCACCAGTAATCGATAGTTGCTAGATCTGAATAAGTGTGAACCTCACCAGTGATAGTTTCTAGGTTAGAACCGTTACATTCGGTTCCAGACATAGTTAAGCCTGAGCCATCAAATACAAAAGTCAACTCGGCAACATTCGAACCATCATCACAGATTTGAGTTTCTTTCCAAGTACCTTGGAAATCAACATATTTTTCATCAGATGGAGAGTTTACATGGTAGTAAAAGTCTAGGCTCTCTTCGATGCGACTCGCTGCACTATTCTCATTAGTTGGATCTGTTAACTCGGTTTTTGTGCGAATTTGAGTGTAGATTCCTGTTACTGGGTCATAACTACCAGAGTGAGTTTCGTACTGGTATGCAGGATTGGCCGCGCCAGCATTTCGATCATCAATTAATACTGTTGGAGTGTAGTGGTTTAGATCTTGCTGCGTACCATTTTCTATAAACGGTTCCCAGCCATAATCTTCTGAAGTTGGCGTGTTATTCTCTTTGCTCTTATCAAGCAGTAAGTATGAGAATGGGCCTGATCCTGCAGACAGCTTAAACAGTGGGTCAGAGGAGTTTTCACAACCATCACCATAGTTGCGGCTGTCTTCTAGTTCACAGTAAATAAGTCCCTCAGCATCAGTACCTGAGTATGAAGTATCACTGTCATTTACAATGACAAGACCATTTGCTGTGTCTTGGAAAGTGAAGTAAGGCATACCGCGGGTATTCTCAAACACAGCTGTAGGTAGCATTTTATCAGCATGTACTAAGAGGGTTTTTGCTTGAGGTGCATTTACAGGGTCATCAATGTCATACTGCCTAACTGTAATTGAACGAATGTAAGAGCCATCTTTTTTTACAAAAGGGTTTGCTTTATCTGAACCTCGAACAAGGTTTGAATCCGTACCGAAAGAATCATCCATATGGGCAAGAGCCTGATCTTCAGTGGTGATGAATTTATTATCAACTCCAATTGCAGTGAGGAAAGTAATTACAGAAGTACGGTCATCTAGACTGAGATCTTTTAGTAGTGCAAGTGTTGCCTCGCTTGGTGATTGAAGTTTATTAGGGATGGTTAATGTATCGTCACCAGAAGAGCCAAATTGATTGTCCAATGATTGAAGGAGGATAGCTAGGTTAAGAGCTCGATCATATTTACCAGCCGCTTCAAATGGTGTTAATACGTCACGGTTTGAGGCTGCGCCTACTTTCAGGCCACTTTCACCACCAATATAGAAAGTCATGGTATCGCTATTAGCTGCCGTGAATTGACCTTCAGTACCTGTGAGGCCTGAGATTCCGGATGAAGTTGTGTAATACATACCTTCAACAGCTGAATCAATAAATATATTTGTGACAATTTCAGGGAGCGGTACTGGAATCGGAATGGTCGGAGTCGGATTAGTTGGTGTAGGATTGGAGTGATTAGAGTCATCGCTACCACAACCGGATAGAGCCAATGTAATCGCCGCTGCTAAGAAGCTTATTTTTTTCATTGTGTACATCCTTCGTACATTGATTTGTAGATATTGCTGTATTTGGACTTTTTTGGAGTGTGACAATCCATAAATGACTGATGAGTCTAATTTTTTTAGATAAAAAATAGATACTATCAGATATAAAAATTTTTATATCTAACCGACTAAATATAAATATGAGACCAAGTGAATACCCCTTATTGGCTGTTTTTGCAGCAGTAGTTGAAGAGCGAAAGTATACGAAGGTAGCTAAGAGATTAGGCATCACTCAGCCATCAGTCAGTCAAAGCGTCGCTAAGCTAAGGGGGATCTATAATGACCCGCTTTTCATAAGGGAAAAGTTAGGTGTTCGGCCGACAGAATTTGCGTTAGAGATATACCCTGATATCGCGGATGCAATTTCAAGGTTAGACGCACTATCAGCAACAAGGACTCAATTTGACCCTAAGTCGAGCAAGCGTGTATTTAGAATTTCCACTATCAGTCTTTTTGAGCACACTCTGATTCCAGAGCTTTTTAGGATAGTTGAGGAAGAAGCTCCACATATAACGCTTCTGGTTGAAAACCACAGCACCAAAAAGACTAAAGATATGTTACGAGGAGGTAGTATTGATATTGCCATCGAAGGGGTCGTCGAACCCCCACCTTTTATTAAGGCTCAAACATTTTATGATGATGAGTTGGTAGTGGTTTGTGGTAAGAGCCACCCATTGTTTTCGAAAGGAACTATTTCAAAGGAGGAGTTCTTAAACAATCAACACGTTACTCTTTCAAGTCTCTCTGACAATGCTAGCTTTTTCGAAAGCTTCTCTCTCAACTGCTTAGAGGTGTTAAGGAAGCGAAAAGTGAAAAGGCAGGTTGCTAGTTATTGGGGGTTGCTATCTTCAGTTAAAGATGGTGATAGTTTGGCTATTTTCTCTCGTAAAATGGCGGTTGCGAATATTGATTTGTTCAATTTGAAAATATTGGAAAATGACTTCATTCGTCAAAAAGTCGCAGCATCGATCTATTGGTCAAAATCGAGAAATGTTGATCCTTCGATCGTTTGGCTGATTAATAAGGTCAAAGAAGCTTCTATTTGTTCTTTATAATAGCAGGACTACATATCTCCTACGGGAGCAACCTAATCTCCATATGTGACAACTAGCGCCCCCCTATAGGGTGGCGCGTAGTGTCACAAGTTAGCGGATTATCGAAATTAGGTCAGCGTTAGTGCTGTTCTTCCTCCCTTTTTATCGATTGTCACAAACTTATTTTCGACTAGCTTATCTAACTCTCTCTTCTCCCCTTTATCTATCGCTTGCGGAAATAGTGTCACTTGATGGAAGCAGAGCTTGGTTCAATTCACCGGGAGTCATGGATTGTCGTGGGCTTTGCATTTGGTGCTGGTTATACCGATTACTTTATCAATGAAAAATGTGAACATTGGAGCCTCAATCTGTCTTGGTATAGGCTTAGCTATGGTTAATTCATAAGTGGTTTCGAAATGAGTTGATGATTTGGCTCGTTTGCTCTCGTTGAAGCTAACGTGGTTGCTCTGTATAATCCGCCACCTTGTCAGTTAGGAGGGATTCGTCCCCAAATTGATCCCCAAATGCCCCAAAAAGGCTAAAATGTAGAACAATACAAAGCGGCAGGATGTGCGCTATGTTTTTGAATTTAAAAGAGGTTCTTGGTATGCACCCATCATCCCGTTTTTCAGTCGCCCCTATGTTGGACTGGACGGATCGTCATTGCCGTTACTTCCACCGTTTGCTGACTAACGAAACTCTGCTTTATACAGAGATGGTCACTACAGGTGCGATCATTCATGGTAAAGGTGACTTCCTTGCATACAACCAAGAAGAGCATCCGGTAGCGCTACAGCTAGGTGGTTCAAACCCTCAGGATTTGGCAACTTGTGCCAAGCTGGCAGCAGAGCGTGGCTACGATGAGATTAACTTAAACGTTGGTTGCCCGTCTGACCGTGTACAAAACGGCCGCTTCGGTGCATGCCTAATGGGCGAGCCTCAGCTGGTTGCAGAGTGTGTTGCAGCAATGCGTGATGTGGTTGATGTACCAGTAACCGTTAAAACGCGTATTGGTATTGATGATCAGGATTCGTATCAGTTTCTGACCGACTTTGTTTCTATCGTGTCTGAGAAAGGTGGCTGTGAGCAGTTCACTATCCATGCTCGTAAAGCTTGGCTGTCAGGTCTTAGCCCGAAAGAGAACCGTGAAATTCCACCTCTAGACTATCCACGTGCCTATCAGCTAAAGAAAGATTTCTCTCACTTAGTTATTGCTGTCAATGGTGGCGTGAAAACGTTACAAGAGACTAAAGAGCACTTGCAGCATCTTGATGGTGTGATGGTTGGTCGTGAAGCTTATCAGAACCCATATATTCTTGCTGAGGTCGATCAGCAAATCTTTGGTTTAGATAAGCCAATTAAAAAGCGCACTCAAGTGGTTGAAGAAATGTATCCATACATTGAGCAACAGCTGTCGAATGGTGCTTACTTGGGGCATATCACTCGTCATATGCTTGGTTTGTTCCAAAACATGCCGGGTGCACGTCAATGGCGTCGTTACATTAGTGAAAATGCTCATAAACCGGGTTCGGGTATCGAGGTCGTTGAAGCTGCGTTGGCTAAAATACCAAAAGAGTTAGATGTGTAAAAAATACCACTAAGTCTGGTCAAATTTACCAACTTGAATAATAAAAAAGAGCGCTATTTATTGGTGATCTTTTTTATTGCTTAAAATTCAATTGTTTAGCTTTGTTGTTGGAGTTGGCATACATCCTGAAAGTAGATTGAGTGAGAACTAAGGAGAATCATATGTTTGAACTGATCTTTATTTTGGTATTTGTGGCGACACTATTGGTTACTGGCGTAACTATGGTAACGGTATTTGCTGGTGTGGCTTTTTCATTGGTTGTTATGTTGCTGCTAGGGATGATTGGCGCTGTGATTAAACTGATCCCGTGGCTTATTGTTATTGCTCTGGGTATCTGGTTTTTCAAAAACCATGTCGCTCAACCGAGATAATTGCATCTGGTAAGATAAATTTTGCTGGCTAGACGATTGAATATGATAGAATTTGAGCAATGTCATATTTATCTAGCCATCAACAGCTTGTCTGGTCACGCTGATTGACGCAAATATTTGGAGAGTTCACCTCATGGGTTTGAAAACCGTCGCTGCATTAGCTGCTGTTATTTCTACATCAGCCTTCGCTGAATCATCACTAACGACTAAGTTAGGCGCAGAGATGTGGTGGCCGAGCACTGAAGTCAATGAAGCGAAACGTGATAGCACGACCACGCCTACTGTATATGCGGCGATTGAACATGATGTTAAGTATGTGCCAGATGCTCGTATCCGTTATGGTTCGGTTGATGCTGATTACATGGCATTTGATAAGCTAGATGTGACACTTTACTACCGAATCCTTGAGCATGACCTGATGCACTTTGATGCGGGTATTACGGTCAGTGACTTAGGTAATACCAAATATGTTGAAGCTGTGACAGGTGAACAGCGTACTTTTGATGAAACGATTTGGGCTTGGTATGGCTATGCAGAGTTGACTGTACCGAATACCAACTTCGATATTATCGGTGAGATGAACTTCGGTGACAGCAGTGGCATCAAGAGTACTGACTTGATGGCAGGTATGCAGTACCGCCTACCACTAGGCTCTAATACATTAGCGATTCGTGGTGGCTACCGCGTGATCGACTTAGAGTCTAAAGATATCTTCACTGCCGATGAAAGCTCAAAACTAGGCAAGCCATTTATTTTCGCTAATGGTTTCTTCCTTGGTGCTGAATTCGCATTTTAATTGCGATACTCAATTGCTTAAAACGCCGCTTTCTAAAGCGGCGTTTTTTTATATCCATTCATTATATCTGCTCATTTCATTTAGCATTTTTTTTCTGATTGACCATGCTTAGTAAGGAATAGTGTATTTAGCCTCAGAGAAAGGAATCTCATGACGATTACTGAACTTCGAAATCTTTATCGAGAGCAGCAACTCATTGAAGCCATTATTGAACCTTCCGCTCAAGAGGGGAGTTGGATAGTGGAATTTCGTCATGCCCGAGGTGGGTTTGTGCTCCTGACAGACTCTCACGGAGAAGAGTGCCACTATGTTGATCTCGACCTCGCTTCAAAATCAGCTATGGCGGTAGGGTTTAAGCAGGTTCGTGTCGAAGCGAAATAGCCGCTGCTGACTAAACTTTCTCCGTTCTTTAATTCAAAAAGTTATAAAACATTCACTTCTATTCTTTCTTGTTATTAAAGAGAGTGGTTAATCTATCATCACGCAATGAATAGGGATGTCGAGACCATGTCTTTAAACAAGAATGTGTCCTCTCAAGGAAACACACCACAAGAACTACCGTCAATCGCAGCGCCGTTGAATGATCAGCAGCTTAGCTCGTTACAGCAGACCGTCACTGATCTATCTTCTCAGCAGCTTGCATGGGTAAGTGGTTATTTTTGGGGGTTAGCACAAGCTCAACCAGCGGCGGCATCTGCGCCGATCAATCAGGCTGCGGCAGCTGTGGCAGCCAAGCCAGCAGGTAAACTATCAATTATCTTCGCTTCTCAAACGGGCAACGCGAAAGGTGTCGCTGAAGCATTAGAGCAAGAAGCAAAAGCTCAAGGTATTGCCGTTGAGCTGTTTGATGCCAGCGATTACAAGGGTAAAAACCTCGCCAAAGAAACGCATGTCATTTTTGTCGCTTCAACGAATGGTGAAGGTGAAGCGCCAGACAACGCAATCGAGCTACATGAGTTCTTGCAGTCAAAGAAAGCGCCTAAATTACCAAACTTACAATATGCCGTGATTGGTTTGGGCGATTCAAGCTATGAATTTTTCTGCCAAACGGGCAAAGACTTTGATGCCTTTTTATCTAAGTTAGGCGCGACACCATTTATCGACCGCATTGATTGCGATGTCGACTACGAAGCACCAGCTTCTGAGTGGCGCGCAAAAGCACTAGATAAAGTAAAAGAGGCACTCTCTTCAGGCGCTGAAGCTGAAGTGGTTCAACTACCGGTAGGTCAAGCGGCACCTGGCCACTCTCCTTATAATAAGCAGAACCCATACACGGCCACTTTGCTGACTAGCCAAAAAATTACTGGTCGTGATTCAGGCAAAGATGTTCGCCACGTTGAAATTGACTTAGATGAGTCAGGGTTAACCTATCAACCAGGTGACGCTTTGGGCGTTTGGTTTGAAAACAGCTCTGAATTGGCCAATGCAATCCTTAATAAAGTCGGCCTTTCTGGTGTAGAGAGTGTTGAAGTTGATGGTGAGAGCCTTTCAATTCACAGTGCGCTTGTCAGCAAATATGAAATTACGGCCGCTAACCCGCAGCTTGTGACTAAGTTTGCTGAGTTATCAGCGAGTAAAAAGCTTGAGAAGCTGGTGGAAGACAAAGATAAGCTTCGCGAATACGCAGGTAACACTCAAGTTGTTGATGTACTTGCTGAGAAGAAAACCAAACTTTCTGCTGAGCAACTAGTTGGCCTACTTCGTCGTTTAACGCCGCGTCTATATTCGATTGCATCAAGCCAAACTGAAGTCGATGAAGAAGTTCATCTAACAGTGGGCTTGGTTGAATATGACAAAGGTGATGAAAAACGCTTTGGTGGTGCGTCGAGCTTCTTATCTCAACGTCTAGAAGAAGGCGGTGAAGTGAAAGTGTTTGTTGAAAACAACAATAACTTCAAACTGCCACAAGATGACAGTACGCCATTAATTATGATTGGCCCGGGAACAGGTATTGCCCCTTTCCGTAGCTTTATTCAAGAACGTGACAATCGTGATGCGGAAGGTAAGAACTGGTTATTCTTTGGCGACCGTACCTTCACTCAAGATTTCCTATATCAAGTTGAATGGCAAAAGTACCTAAAGTCAGGTGTGCTTAACCGTTTAGATGTCGCGTTTAGTCGTGACCAATCTGAAAAAGTCTATGTACAACATCGCATCTTAGAAAATGCAGAGCAAGTGTGGCAGTGGGTCCAAGAAGGTGCATACATCTATGTATGTGGTGATGCGACTCGTATGGCTAAAGATGTCCATGAAGCACTAGTTATTGTCGCGGAACAACAAGGCAAGATGTCGCGTGATGATGCTGAAGAATTTATTAATGAGTTGCGTAAAGCGAAACGTTACCAAAGGGATGTGTACTAATGACTTTTTCTACTGACAATAATAAGCAGGTGGTGTTAGACCAAGAGTTAGGAAAGCTTTCCGATAACGAACGTCTAAAAACACAAAGTAATTTCCTTCGTGGGACGATTGAGCAAGATCTTCAAGACAGAATTACGGGTGGCTTTACCGCAGATAACTTTCAGCTAATTCGTTTCCACGGTATGTATCAACAAGATGACCGTGATATTAGAAACGAACGTGCTAAGCAAAAGTTAGAGCCTTTGCATAACGTAATGCTTCGAGCTCGTATGCCAGGTGGCATTATCACGCCAAAGCAATGGTTAGCGATTGATAAGTTTGCTACAGAGCAATCTTTGTATGGCAGTATTCGCCTGACAACTCGTCAAACGTTCCAGTTCCATGGTGTGCTAAAGCCAAACATCAAGTTAATGCACCAAACATTGAATAGCATTGGTATCGACTCCATCGCGACAGCGGGTGATGTTAACCGAAATGTTCTATGTACCACTAACCCAGTTGAATCTGAGCTGCACCAAGAAGCTTACGAATGGGCGAAAAAGATCAGTGAGCATCTATTACCTAAGACCAAAGCATATGCAGAAATTTGGTTAGATGGTGAAAAGGTAGAAACAACCGACGATGATGAGCCAATTCTAGGTAAGACCTATCTACCTCGTAAGTTCAAAACAACGGTTGTGATTCCGCCGCAGAACGATGTTGATGTTCATGCTAACGATCTTAACTTCGTGGCGATTGGTGAGAACGGCAAGCTGGTGGGCTTTAATGTCCTAGTCGGTGGCGGTCTAGCAATGACTCACGGTGATACATCTACTTATGCGCGCCGTGCCGATGACTTTGGCTTTGTTCCATTAGAAAAGACACTTGATGTTGCAGCTGCAGTAGTAACAACTCAGCGAGATTGGGGTAACCGTTCAAACCGTAAGAATGCTAAAACTAAGTACACACTAGACCGTGTTGGTATAGATGTATTTAAAGCGGAAGTAGAAAAGCGTGCTGGCGTTAAGTTTGGCGATAGCCGTCCATACGAGTTCACAGATCGTGGCGATCGTATCGGTTGGGTTGAAGGTATCGATGGTAAACACCACTTAGCGCTGTTTATTGAAAACGGTCGTCTACTGGACTTCCCGGGCAAACCACTGAAAACCGGTGTTGCTGAAATTGCCAAGATCCATAAAGGTGATTTCCGTATGACAGCGAACCAGAACTTAATTGTTGCTGGTGTGGCTAAGAGCCAGAAAGTTAAGATAGAGAAGATTGCTCGTGAGCATGGCTTGATTGACGACAGTGTCAGTGAACAGCGTAAAAGCTCAATGGCGTGTGTGGCATTCCCAACCTGTCCTTTAGCAATGGCAGAGGCGGAACGCTTCTTACCTCAGTTTGTTACGGATGTTGAAGGCATTCTTGAGAAACACAGTTTGCCAAAAGAAGAGAATATCATTTTACGTGTCACAGGCTGTCCAAATGGTTGTGGCCGTGCAATGCTGGCTGAAATTGGCTTAGTGGGTAAAGCGCCTGGTCGCTACAACCTTCACCTTGGTGGTAACCGAGCGGGAACACGTATTCCAAAGATGTATAAAGAGAACATCACAGACAAACAGATACTTGAAGAAATTGATCAACTGGTTGGCCGTTGGGCTAAAGAGCGTGAAACTGATGAAGGATTTGGCGACTTCACAATACGATCTGGCATCATTCAAGAAGTTAAAGTATCTAAGAGGGACTTACATGCTTGATTCTGTCGCTTCCAAACCGAAGTTAGCAGAACTGCTCTCATTAACTAAGACGGAGCAGATCCTCCGTCTTGCAGAAATTAATGCGGAGTTAGAACAGCTAACTGCCCAGCAAAGAGTTGCTTGGGCACTCGAAAACCTAGAAGGTGCGTTTGTAGTATCGTCCAGCTTTGGTATTCAAGCTGCGGTCATGCTACATCTTGTCACTCAACAGAAACCAGATATCCCAGTTATCTTGACGGACACTGGTTACTTATTTCCAGAGACGTATCGCTTCATTGATCAATTAAGCGAACAGCTAACACTAAATTTAAAAGTGTACCGCTCTGCAGAAAGCGCACACTGGCAAGAAGCACGCTACGGTAAATTGTGGGAACAGGGTATCGATGGCATAGAGAAGTACAACAAGATTAATAAAGTGGAGCCGATGCGCCGTGCTTTAGATGAGTTAGAAGCGGGGACGTGGTTTTCTGGCTTGCGCCGTGAACAATCTAAATCACGTACCAACTTACCAATCCTCTCGGTGCAAAATGGTGTGTTCAAGTTCTTACCAGTGATCGACTGGAGTAATAAAGACGTTCACTACTATTTAGAAGAGAACGGACTTTCATATCATCCATTGTGGGACGAAGGCTATCTTTCGGTAGGGGATACCCATACCACTAAGAAGTGGGAACCGGGAATGGCAGAAGAGGAAACGCGTTTCTTTGGTTTGAAACGTGAATGTGGTCTTCATGAAGATGATAGAGAGCAAGATGGTTCGGGAATCTGACCAGTTTGCTTATATATAGAAAGAGAAGGGTCGCGAAAGCGGCCCTTTTTGTATCAATAAATGGCAAATGTGGATAAGTCTGTGGGTATTGTGTTTGTTTTCTAGGGGTAAAGTTGGATAAATAAGGCTTTGGATGAAAGTTGGCCTGTTAACCGTTATTTTTGCAATTTTTTCAAAATAACGCTTGCCAATGTGAGCGCGATCTCTATAATGCCTCCTCGTCGACAGGGCAAGAGCTCACAAGGGTTCAAGCAAGGTTGGCAAGGTTAAGTAGCCAAGCGGAAACGTTTGAAAAAAGTTTTAAAAAAGTGGTTGACACCAAAACTTAACTCGCTACAATGGCCGCCTCTTCCGAAGTGATGCAAATCACAAAAGAAGAGAAGCTCTTTAAAAATATAGACCTATCAATCTGTGTGGGCACTCGTTGATGATAATCCAATTAGAAATTCCTCTTAATAAAGAGCGGTTTCAAATTAGGTTTCAATGAAACGAAGTGACCAATACGAATAATTACTTTCTTTATAGA
>NZ_JBHZSA010000006.1:0-63184 GCF_043642085.1 Vibrio hepatarius
TTCCACGTTCAGTCCTCTTTGTTCCGACCAAATATCCGTTTAGGTATAAGCGTTAGCGCTTATCCGAATGGCATTAATGTCAAGGCATGGGGTTTTCTTTTGTGTCCGCTCGTGACTCTTAATCCCGAGTATCTTCTTCGATGGTCACTTGAAGGGTCTGTTCTTTCCCTTTGCGTAGAATCAAGACATCAACCACTGTTCCCGGTCGAAGCTCAGTAACTATATCCATAACGCTTTGGCGGCCATTAATCTTCTGATCGTTAATCTTTAGAATGATATCTTGCGGCTCAAAGCCTGCGTTGGCAGCCGGCCCATTAGGGTCCACTCCGAGTACGACGATACCGCCCAAATGTTCGCTGCCTAGTAATCGAGAGGTGACCGAATTAATATCTTGGCCATCAATACCAATGTAGCCACGAATCACACGTCCATCAGCAATGATTTTTTGCATGATTTTGTTGGCAAGCGCGTAGGGAATGGCAAATGAAATTCCATAAGTTTCAAGCTCAGTCGCTTGCTGGAATGACGCCGTATTGATACCGACCAGTTCACCACGGGTATTGACTAAGGCGCCTCCAGAGTTACCTTCATTGATGGCTGCGTCTGTTTGAATAAAGGCTTGGTGACCATCTGCACTGATCGAGGAGCGACCGGTGGCTGAGATAATACCGAAGGTAGTGGTTTGCCCTAGGTTGTATGGGTTACCAATGGCTAAAACGACATCGCCAACAATAGGGGAATAGTCAGGGTTGAGCGGGATAACAGGTAGGTTATCTCCCTCAACACGTAATATTGCGATATCTGTGCGACGATCTTTACCGACCAACTGAGCAGCGGCAACTCGACCATCTTGTAGCGCAACAATGATTTGGTCAGCTTGAGCCACTACGTGGTAGTTGGTAATGATGTAGCCCTTCTCACTAACAATCACCCCTGAACCTAAGCCTTGGGTAAGCAGCTTAGAGCGATCATTCTCAGTGTATTTTCGGCTATAGATGTTAACCACGGCAGGGGCGGCTTTACGCACTGCCTTATTAAACGAAATCTGCGATAAGTTATCGATGCTGCGATCTTCGGGCACATCTTGGGGAAGAATATTAGTGCGTAGAGAGGGCACGGCTACTAACAACAGAGCTGCTGTCGCTATACCTAAGCCAACAGAACGCAATAAAAACTGCAGCATGCTTTCCTCGTCATGGTTATAAAAGGGATAAGTTGGTGAAGAATAGCACTAGATGAGAAAATAATAAAAGGACAGCCGCTTATGCAGCTGTCGTTTCGAGGTTGTATCGCATTTTGTGTTGAGGTGGGGCTAGCGAATGACTAGGTAAATGCTGCGATCGCCACGTTGGATATTAAGTGCGAGTACACCTGATTGTTTTTCGACGATTTTTCTAAAATCAGCGAGGTTTTTCACTCTTTGACGGTTAACGCCAATAATGATGTCGCCCTCTAGGAGCTGGTATGCTTCTGCTTGAGAGCCTGCTTCTACAGACGTGACCTTAACTCCTTTAACCTTATCTGAGCTATTGGTATTGCTTAACTGAGCACCAGATAACCCTTCATGCAGTTTATCTGCGGTCGTCTTGACACTCGCTTGCTCACCTAAGGTAACGTCGAAAGACTTCTCCTTGCCGTCACGGACTAGACCTAAAGTGATTTTCTTACCTGCGCCCAAGGTGGCGACCTTAGCCCGTAATTCACTAAACGAGTTAATCGCTTTGCCATTGACTGAGACAATAACGTCGCCCGCTTCTAACCCCGCTTTATCTGCGGCGCTGTCAGGCACAACTTGGCTAACAAATGCCCCTTTGCTCGACTCAAAGCCAAGTGCTTCAGCAAGCTCTGAGGTGATTTCACCGCCTTGAACACCAAGCATACCTCGCTTCACTTCGCCAAACTCAAGAATCTGCCCAGTGAGATTAGTCATCATATTGGAAGGAATGGCGAAACCAATACCCACATTACCGCCATTTGGTCCTAAAATAGCGGTATTAATACCAATCAGTTCTCCGTTAAGGTTGACCAAAGCACCACCTGAGTTGCCGCTGTTAATCGCCGCGTCGGTTTGAATAAAGTTCTCGAAATTCTCAAGGTTTAAGCCACTTCGGCCCAAAGCGGAAACAATACCCGAGGTGACGGTTTGGCCTAAGCCAAATGGGTTACCAATTGCGACAGTGAAGTCACCGACACGCAAGTTGTCGGAGTCAGCGATTTTAATCTCGGTCAGATTCTTGGCTTTCTCCAGTTTGAGTAACGCCACATCAGACATTTGATCGCCGCCAACCAGTTCTGCGTCGTATTCACGGCCATCATGCAATTTGACGCGAATTTTTTCTGCACCATTAATCACATGGTAGTTGGTGATGATATGGCCTTTTTGGGCATCAATAATCACGCCAGAACCAAGTCCTCTAAATGGACGTTCTTGTCGCTGTTCCGCGGGAAAGTCTGGACCAAAGAAGAAGCGAAATTGATCGGGAATCTGTTGCTTCGAAACTTGAGTGCCTTCAACGGAGATGCTGACGACTGCAGGGGTTACTCGCTCTAGCATTGGCGCTAGGCTTGGTAATTGTTCACCACCAACAGACAAAGGCAGTGCTGCCGTTGCTTGAATTGGTGTGATGATTGAACTTAGGCTTAAAGATAGAAGAGTTACTGCAAGCAAAGGTTTTTTCATCGGATACTCCTAGTTGATTAAGGACACTCTCTTAAACTGATACGTAGAATAAGAATTCAATGGCCACTGCTAGGAATATGACTCAAAAACCTTTGCAAAGTTCAGCAAAGAAATGGTTATGAAGCTTTCGCTGACACTACATCTTGAGAATCTAGGATCTCTTTCTTCTCTTCTTTCAGCAGGCCAGTTGAGCCAGACGCATAATCTTTTGGCGCTTCGTTAAGAGGTTGAATATCAGCTAGGACTTCGACACTTTCGTCGTCACTTGGCGTTTCAGATTGCTGGTTAATCTTTTTAACGAACGGGTTGTCTTGTTCTGGAATGTTAGGCAACAGCTCACTTGAGGTCTTTGCCATGTGCTGGTAAAGCTTAGTGTATTCTTTACCTAGTGAGTCTAACATTTCCGCTGATTGGGCAAAGTGGTCAGCAAGATCTTGTTTTTGCTGCTCTAATTCAAACTTCGCGGTTTCTAAATCTTTTTGGACACTTTTCTGTTTCTTATATCCAGGCGTGCTCAAACGAGAGATCACAACCCCTAAAACGGTACCGACAAGCAAACCAACGAGGGCATACATCCAAGGCATAATAGCTCCTTATCATTGTTATTTAACATGTTTTTTACTGGTTAGTTACACATGTTGTACTCACATGGTACTATGAGAGCCTTAGCCAATAAAGAAAAATGCATGTGCTCTACATAGCAGTTTCATAGTCTTCTTCATTAGGTAACGAAGCGATGACGCCACTAGATATCTATAACAACGACATAAAAGAACATGGTTTTCAGAAGGATGCAGCTCAACTTCAAGCGGTCTCAGCCCTTGATAAGCTCTATCACGAATTTCTCGAATACTTGAATACGCCAGTCGAGAAGCCAAGTGGTTGGCGGAGTTGGTTCTCCAAGAAATCTCCAGATCTACCTCAAGCGCCGAAAGGCCTCTATTTTTGGGGAGGAGTAGGGCGAGGCAAAACCTATTTAGTGGATACTTTCTTTGATTCTTTGCCTACCGAAAAGAAAATGCGTGTTCACTTCCACCGCTTTATGTACCGAGTTCACGATGAATTAAATGCTCTGGGTGATGTGAACGATCCGTTGGAGTTAGTCGCAGACAAATTTAAATCTGAAACGGAAATTATCTGTTTTGATGAGTTTTTTGTTTCTGATATTACCGATGCGATGATTTTGGGTACGTTATTTCAAGCGCTGTTCAAGCGTGGGGTGATTTTGGTCGCCACCTCTAATATCCCACCTGAAGATTTATATCGTAATGGCTTACAACGAGCGCGTTTCCTCCCGGCTATCGCCTTGATTCAAGAAAACTGCCACATACTCAATGTTGATAGTGGTATCGACTACCGACTTAGAACCTTAGAGCAAGCGGAAATATACCATTTCCCATTAGACCAACAGGCGAGTGAAAACTTGGCGCTCTACTATGAGCAACTGGTCGGTGAAGGCAAGCGCGGTGCTGAAAGTATTGATATCAACCATCGTGAGATTGCTGTTATTCAAGCGTCAGAAGATGTGCTGCATGCTACATTTGAGCAGTTATGCCAGTCAGCACGTAGCCAGAATGACTATATCGAGATGTCTCGCCTTTATCACACCGTGTTGCTGGCTGACGTTAAGCAAATGCACAGTACCATTGATGATGCAGCGCGACGCTTTATCGCACTGGTGGATGAGTTTTATGAGCGCAATGTAAAACTGATTATCTCATCGGAAGTGGCATTAGAAGAGCTTTATGCTGGTGGATTACTTGAGTTTGAGTTTAAACGTTGTCAATCGAGATTGATTGAAATGCAAAGTCATGATTATTTAGCGAAAGAGCATTTGGCGTAACTCCTCGCCAAGCCAGAGCGGGATTGAAAAAAAATGAACTTTTTCTGCGAAAAGAGGTGATTTTTTCTACTGACTTCTCTATAATCCTGCGACCCACCGTTACTGCAGACCTTATTATCGAAGGTATTTCGACATAACGGGTCGAGAGTGCCAACCACTCGAAGGGGTGTTGACTGGACTCTTAGTCAGTGGGAGCGAAAGCTCCTTAAGTGTAAATTTAATTATTGAACGGGTTATTATTAGCATGAAAACTTTCGTTGCTAAACCAGAAACTGTAAAACGCGACTGGTACGTTGTAGACGCTGAAGGTAAAACTCTTGGCCGTCTAGCAAGTGAAATTGCATCTCGCCTACGTGGCAAACACAAAGCTGAATACACTCCACACTGTGACACTGGTGATTACATCATCGTTGTTAACGCGGAGAAAGTTACTGTAACTGGTAACAAGGCTAAAGGTAAGATTTACTACCGTCACACAGAATTCCCTGGCGGCCTAAAATCAATCAGCTTCGAGAAGCTAATTGATCGCAAGCCAGAGATGGCTCTTGAACTAGCAGTAAAAGGTATGCTACCACGTGGTCCTCTTGGCCGTGCTATGTACCGTAAGCTGAAAGTTTACGCTGGCGCTGAGCACAACCATGTTGCTCAACAACCACAAGTACTAGACATCTAATCGGGGATTTCGAAAATGGCAGATAATCAATACTACGGTACTGGCCGTCGCAAAAGCTCAGCTGCACGTGTTTTTGTTAAACCAGGCAGCGGCAACATCGTAATCAACAAGCGTAGCCTTGATGAGTACTTTGGTCGTCCAACTTCTCGCATGGTTGTTAAACAGCCTCTAGAGCTAGTTGAACTAACTGAGAAACTAGACCTATACGTTACTGTTAAAGGTGGCGGTATTTCAGGTCAGGCAGGTGCGATCCGTCACGGTATCACACGTGCTCTAATGGAATACGATGAGTCTCTACGTCCTACTCTACGTGCAGCTGGTTACGTTACTCGTGACGCACGTTGCGTTGAACGTAAGAAAGTTGGTCTACGTAAAGCACGTCGTCGTCCACAGTTCTCTAAGCGTTAATCTTTTTTCGAAAAGATTCGCTTCCAATGCTTGCATTGGGATGTGGTACCAAAAGCCTGGCTTCTGCCAGGCTTTTTTGTTTTCCCCTCAAAAAAATCTCCTATCCGACACATACTTAGTGTTTGAGTTATCCTACTTCATCTCCTTTTGTGACCTC
This sequence comes from Vibrio hepatarius, assembly GCF_043642085.1. Classification (GTDB taxonomy): domain Bacteria; phylum Pseudomonadota; class Gammaproteobacteria; order Enterobacterales; family Vibrionaceae; genus Vibrio; species Vibrio hepatarius_C. The sequence goes on from NZ_JBHZSA010000006.1 coordinate 5,762, forward strand.
ACTGGCGATTCACCTCACAAATGTTACAAAAAGGTAGCTTTATCTTGTCAAAAAGTAGGGTTTTATTTATCATTTGCCGTCAAATAAATACAACTAAATTCGTATTTTGTTAGCCATGCTCTTTAAGCGGAATAACAATAATCCACAAGGAGCAAATGGGAGAATGTTTGGATGAGCAATGCGCCTTTAAATAACGGTCGCAGACGTTTCTTAACCGCTACAACAGCTGTTGTTGGTGGTCTAGGAGCAGCTGCAGTCGCCGTTCCTTTTATTAAATCTTGGAACCCAAGTGAAAAAGCCAAAGCTGCGGGTGCCCCTGTTGAAGTTGATATCGGTAAACTTGAAGAAGGGCAGATGGTTCGTGTCGAGTGGCGTGGTAAACCTGTATGGGTTGTACGTCGTGCACAAACTGTCGTAGACGGGCTTAAAGCGATCGATGGTCAATTACGTGACCCTTCATCAGGAGAAGAACAACAACCGACTTATGCTCAGAATGCTTACCGCTCAATTAAGCCAGAGTACTTTGTCGCTGTTGGTATTTGTACACACCTTGGTTGTTCTCCAACCTATCTACCTGACAGTTTTAATGAACAAGTTCAGGGTGTGAAGTCAGGTTTCTTCTGTCCATGTCATGGTTCTAAATTCGACATGGCAGGCCGTGTATTCCAGGGCGTTCCTGCGCCACTGAACCTAGTTGTTCCAAAACACATGTATTTAAGCGATACGAAAATCCTTATCGGTGTTGACGAAGAAGGGGAGGCATAATGCAAGCTCTACTTGATTGGGTAGAAAAACGCATACCCGCAATGAATGCGTACAAGAAGCACCTTTCTGAGTATCCGATGCCAAAGAACTTTAACTTTTGGTATCTATTTGGCTCACTAGCGATGCTTGTCTTGGTTAACCAGATCCTAACGGGTATTTGGTTAACGATGAACTACGTACCATCAGGTGATGGTGCATTCGCTTCAATCGAATACATCATGCGTGATGTAGAGTACGGTTGGTTACTGCGTTACATGCACTCGACAGGCGCTTCTGCGTTCTTCGTCGTGGTTTATCTGCACATGTTCCGTGGCCTTATCTACGGTTCATACCAGAAGCCTCGTGAGCTACTGTGGATCTTCGGTATGCTTATCTTCCTTGTGTTGATGGCTGAAGCCTTCATGGGCTACCTACTTCCATGGGGCCAGATGTCTTACTGGGGTGCTCAGGTAATCATCTCTCTCTTCGGTGCTATTCCTGTTATTGGTGATGACCTAACACTATGGATCCGTGGTGACTACGTTATCTCCGGTGCGACGCTAAACCGTTTCTTTGCTCTACACGTTATCGCGCTACCAATCGTACTTCTGCTGCTTATCGTTCTACACGTACTAGCACTACACGAAGTGGGTTCAAACAACCCAGATGGTATCGAAACCAAGCTTCCTAAAGGTACAATGGGCGACGACTACAAGACTCAGTTCCCATTCCACAAGGATTACACTAAGAAGTACGACATTATCGACTCTATTCCTTTCCACCCGTACGGGACGGTGAAAGATATGGTCGGTGTTGCCGGTTTCCTATTCTTGTTCTGTTACGTGCTGTTCTTTAACCCAGAAATGGGGGGATACTTCCTTGAGCCGCCTAACTTTGAAGCTGCAAACCCACTGAAAACACCTGAGCACATTGCTCCTGTATGGTACTTCACTCCGTTCTACGCGATCCTTCGTGCGGTTCCGGACAAGCTACTAGGTGTTATCGCGATGGGGGCATCGATTGCGGTTCTATTTGTTCTACCTTGGCTAGACCGTTGTCGCGTACGTTCTTACCGCTACCGCAGTAAGTTCCATTTATTCAATATCATCCAATTCACGATCAGCTTTATTGCGTTAGGTATTCTTGGTGCGCTTCCAGCAACACCAACATACACGCTGCTAGCTCAGATCTTCAGCTTAGCCTACTTCATGTTCTTCGTGCTGCTGTACTTCTACAGTAAGAACGAAGCGACTAAGCCACTACCAGAAAGGGTGACATTCAAATGAAAAAATGGATTGTAATTTTATTTGCAATGCTGCCTTCATTGGCAATGGCAGCGGGTGCGAACGTACCACTTGATAAAGCAAACAACGACCTGAGTGATCAAGCGTCACTGCAAAACGGTGCGAAACTGTTTATGAACTACTGTTTCGCCTGTCACTCAACTCAGTACCAACGTTACGAGCGTGTTGCTCGTGACATTGGTATCCCAGTTGACTTGCTAAAAGAAAACCTAATCTTTGACCCAGAAGCGAAAGTGGGCGACTTGATGGAAAACGCGATTCCTGACAAGTCTGCAGCGAAATGGTTTGGTGCTCCACCACCAGATCTAACGCTGGTAGCTCGAGTTCGTGGTACAGACTGGCTATACACTTACCTACGTTCTTTCTATGAGGATCCAAGCCGTCCATTTGGCGTAAACAACATTGTTTTCCCAAGTGTTGGTATGCCTCATGTTCTAGAAGAGCTACAAGGCATTCCTAAGCCAATCTTCGAAACGCACGTTGTTGACGGTAAAGAAGTGACTAAGGTTGTTGCTGTTGAGTCTGACGGTACGGGTGAACTAAACACCGAAGAATACGACAACGCAGTTCGCGACCTAGTGAACTTCCTTGAGTACTCAGGTGACCCAGTTAAGCTAGAGCGTCATGCACTAGGTTGGTGGGTAATGGGCTTCTTAGTTATCTTCACTATCGTTGTTGTGCTACTGAAGAAAGAGTATTGGCGTGATGTGCACTAATTGTGCTATCATACTGTGCTAATTCCCAATTTTTGAACTTAACAATGGAGGCTTAGCCTCCATTGTTTTTATATTTGTAAGTGTGCTGGAGGGCTCCATGGCTGTAGCTGCCAATAAACGTTCTGTGATGACTCTATTCTCAAGTGCATCTGATATGTATAGCCATCAGGTACGTATTGTTCTAGCGGAGAAAGGTGTAAGTGTTGAAGTTGAACTAGTAGATGAAGCAAATCTACCAGCTGAACTTATTGAACTTAACCCGTACAAGACAGTTCCAACATTAGTTGACCGTGAGCTTGCGCTTTACGATTCAAAGATCATCATGGAATACCTAGATGAGCGTTTTCCTCATCCACCATTGATGCCTGTATACCCGGTTGCTCGTGGTAACAGCCGTTTAATGATCTACCGTATCGAGAAAAACTGGTACACGCTTGCTGAAAAAGTCGTTAAAGGCAACGCTGAAGAAGCGGAAGCTGCGCGTAACAAACTACGTAACGACCTTCTAACTCTTGGTCCTGTATTCGCAGAATACGAATACTTCATGAGTGAAGAGTTCAGCCTAATTGACTGCTATTTAGCACCGTTACTATGGCGCCTACCACAGCTTGGTATTGAGCTAGTTGGCCCAGGTTCTAAAGAGCTAAAAGTTTACATGAACCGCGTATTTGAGCGTGATTCATTCCTAGCTTCTCTAACTGAAGCTGAACGTGAAATGCGTCTAACTCGTTAATCGGCGAGAAGATGGATATTGCAAACATGACACCACGCCGACCATATATGCTACGTGCATTTTATGATTGGCTGGTGGACAATGACTTAACACCACACTTAGTTGTGGCGGCAGATCTTCCAGGGGTACGTGTACCGCTAGAGTTTGTCCAAGATGGTCAAATCATTCTTAATATCGCACCAAGAGCGGTAGGAAATCTAGAGCTAGGCAACGAAGCGATTACTTTCAGTGCTCGTTTTAGTGGTCGTCCACATTCCGTTATCGTTCCACTGTATGCTGTTCAAGCGATTTATGCGCGTGAGAATGGTGCTGGCACAATGTTTGAGCCAGAAGATGCATACATGGGTGAATATGAAGAAGAGGGTATCTTCGAAGAGGAAATGGCAACAGAAGAGTCACCTTTATCTGTTGCCACTGAATCTGAAGAGCTTGAGGCTTCTGAAGTGACCGATGGTGGTGACGATGAGCCACCAAGACCAAAAGGTCGCCCAAGCTTAAGAGTCGTCAAATAATAAAAAAGCAGCGTATCACGCTGCTTTTTTGTATCTCAATTAGCTGATTTTAGCTTTCGCTTTCACCGGAATGAAATGCTCGCACCACTTGTTTAACGCCCGAGATATTTCTCGCGACATCAGTGGCAATATCAGCATGTTGCTGTGAAACGTAACCAAGTAAGAACACTTCTCTATCTTCGGTAATCACTTTGATCTTCACGCCACTCAAATCAGAGTTAGCCAGCAGTGCCGATTTCACCTTAGTGGTGATCCAGCTATCGTGACTAATTTCGCCCATAGATAAAGGCTGCTTAACTCTAAGTTGGTTGTGAACGTTATTCACCCCTTTGATTTTACGCGTCTGGGACTCTAAATCACGCTTGAGCGCTTCTGTATTGGCTTGTCCCACTAAAATCACAGTGCCATCATATGAGCTGGCAGTCACGCGAGCATTGCCGCGGAATGGGGCTTTATTGCCAATACCGGCGACTTCAAACTCTATGTTGTTATCGTTCCAAATTTCTTGAGTGGTTCTAGGGTCGATAACAATGCTTGCCGTCGTTGCAGCTCCCGCAACAAACAAGCCTGCACAGCCTGTTGTGGAGAGGATAAACAGTGATAACAATAAAGCCTTAATTGAATGCATAGCTTACTCTTCGTGCGCTGGGAATAGTACTTGGTCGATAAGATCGCACAAGCAATGCAGCGTCACCATATGAACTTCATGAATTCTTGCTGTTCTGTGAGAAGGAATACGGATTTCTACATCATGCTCACCGAGTAAGCCGGCCATTTCACCACCGTCTTTACCTGTGAGTGCAATGATGGTCATATCACGCGTTACTGCCGCTTCCATGGCTTTGATAATGTTCTTACTGTTACCGCTAGTAGAGATCGCCAGCAAAATATCGCCTGGTTGACCAAAGGCACGTACCTGCTTAGAGAAAATCTCTTCATAGTGGTAGTCATTTGCGACGGCAGTCAAGGTTGTATTGTCCGCCGTAAGAGCCATACCAGGTAGGCTAGGACGCTCAGTTTCAAAACGGTTAAGAAGACAGGAAACAAATTGTTGCGCGTTTGAAGAAGAGCCACCGTTGCCACAGCAGAGGATTTTATTGCCATTCAATAGACTAGCGACCATCGCTTGTGCTGCATGGGTAATGGCATCTGGAAGCGCCTCTGCAGCGGCGATTTGGATCTGAATACTTTCTGTAAAGCTGTCTTTAATGCTATCGAGCATTGTTTATCCTTGAGTTATTGCGTTTCTTATCCACTCGATTTGCTCACCGTTTTGGTGAATGGCGACTAAATCAAAGCGAAAATCAGTTGAATAGACGGACAAGCCATTTTTCATTAGCCATACATTGGCCGTTCTAATTAGCTTTTGTATTTTTGAGCGAGTGACAGTCTCAGCCGCATGACCAAAAGCTTGGCTCTTTCGGTAGCGCACCTCAACAAAAACAATGCTGCTTTTGTCTCGCATGATGAGGTCGAGCTCTCCACCTTTAGCAAGGAAGTTTCGCTCAATTAGCGTTAAGCCGCAACTGATAAGATACTTTTCAGCAACGGCTTCATAGTGTTGACCGCTGGCGCGCTTAGTCGTTGGCACCGTGTTCAGCCCAGCTGATTTCACGTTGTACGATACAGTTCTCGTCAATGCTTAGCGTACCAGTATTGCCATCAATGGTGTAGTCAGTGACCACTTTCATTTGCGGCAAATGTTCCATTAGTCGGTAAGCATCCATACCCAGCGCTTGGAGACGTTTTTCAGCATTTGAGTCTTTAGGCCATAGCTGATCCATTTGCGCTTTTAGCGCGGCATCTGGATGAATGAGCAATGGAATATCGCTATACATTACGCCAGATAGATCTTCGTACTGGTGGCGACCACTGTTACTACGTGAGTTGGAGTACAGCTTTGGTGGTACAGTGTCTGGGTTAATCGCGACTTCGATAAATGGTTTAATCAAAGTTAGCTCAGCGCTGTTAGCAACAATGTAAACGGAATCAATGTCGCGACGGCTACGTGGCTGGCTTTCAAGTGGCGTGCTCAGTAGAGACTCCATTTGAGCAATGTTTTGTTGGCTTGCTTGTAGGCCAAATACATTGTTGATGTCACGCTGAAGTTGGCGTTTGTCGCCAAACAAGCTTACCGCAACTTTGTTGTCACTGTATTTTTTCCACTCTTGCTCAAAAGCTTCAACGACGCGAGGACCTAAACGCCCTTTTGGCGCAAGGATTAGAGGGAATTGGTAGCCTTGTGCTGCTAAGTGTTTTGCTGCCTGAGCAACTTCTTGCTCAGGTGATAGGGCTAGGTAACAAACATTGGTTCCTGGCTTCACTTCATCAGGAATGTTGAGCGCTAGTGCCGAGACGTTACTGTTTGAGCTCGCAAGAGATTCTTGCAGTTGCTCAATGTTATCTTTAATCAGTGGGCCGACAACCGAGTCAATTTGCTTGTCACTGAGCGCGAGCTTTATTTCGTCAGCAGATTGTACGTTGGTATCAATGACCGTCAGTGTTGCATTTTCATCGCGCTCATCGTCATTCATCATTTCAAGAATGAAACCATCGCGGATCAGTTGTGCTTGTTTCGCAAATTTGCCTGACAGGGGTAACAGCAACGCAGTATTGACTGGCTTAGTCATTTCCAATGCCAAGATATCGACAATGCTTTGCGGTGTATAAAGTGCCGCCGGGTGGTTAGGGTTAGCCGCTAACCATTGCTCGATCTGACTTTGCAGTTCCGGTAAGTGACTGGATAGTGTTTTGGTGTAGCCAGATAGTTCAAGCCAGCCAAGCCAGACTGAATTAGTTTCTTGTGCGCGTTGCGCTTCTAACTTAGTTGCAGGAATTAGGCTAAGGTTGCGCCAAACGTTCTGCGCCAGTTGTGGCTGCTCCTGTTCTGAGGCAAATCGACTGCCTAAAGAGAGTTCTTTAGTTGCATTGTAGTCATCACCGAGAGTCGTAAACAATGAGGCGCGCAGTTGATGGTAGTTTTGCCACTGGTCATTAGCAAGCTGCCATGACGGACGGAAATTGAGTTGCGCTAGTGCATCTTGAGGCTTCTCTTGAGCGATCAGTAACTCGGAACGGGCCAGTTGCCACTCCGCTTGCTGCATGTCACTAAGCGACTGGCGAGCAAGACGCTTGATGAGTAGCTCTGCTTGAGCAACATCTCCGTTGTCTACTGCAGATTTCAGCGCCATGACCAACCAATCATTTTGCAAACTACCAGTGCTGCTATCTGCTCGCATCAAATAGGTCTGAGTTGGTTGGTTTGGATCCAAAGTAATATCGACGCTTTGCGGTGTCTTAGGGGCAGAAGAACACGCCGCCAATGCGACAGCGAGTGCTACAGGAGTCAATAAGCGTGTTACACTGAGACGCTTGTGGTTATTCTTGGCCATGAGTTCTTTACTAATTCCGTATAAAATTGTGTCTATATTAATCGTTGAAGTGATGGTAAACAAATGACAGATAACAAAACCTTACCAACAGAGGTTCCAACTCTCTATATCGTACCTACGCCAATTGGCAATTTAGGTGATATTACTCAACGAGCGATAGAAGTTCTATCTACAGTCGATCTTATTGCCGCTGAAGATACACGACATACAGGTAAGTTGTTGTCTCACTTCTGTATTCAGACTAAAACTTTTGCTCTTCATGATCATAATGAACAACAAAAAGCGCAAGTGCTAGTCGACAAATTGTTAGCGGGGCACTCAATTGCACTCGTTTCTGACGCTGGAACCCCATTAATAAGTGATCCAGGATACCATCTTGTCAATCAATGTCGTCAAGCAGGCGTCAAAGTTGTCCCATTACCGGGGGCGTGTGCGGTGATCACTGCGTTGAGTGCCTCTGGCCTACCATCCGATCGCTTTAGCTTTGAAGGCTTTCTGCCTGCGAAAAGCAAAGGCCGTAAAGATAAGTTTCTAGAAATTGCAAAGGCAGAGCGTACTTGTGTGTTTTACGAGTCACCTCACCGTATTCTTGACTCGCTTGATGACATGTTAGAGATTCTTGGGGCAGAGCGTGAAGTGGTACTTGCCCGCGAACTAACCAAAACGTTTGAAACCATTCAAGGGATGCCACTCGGCGAGCTTATTGAGTGGGTTAAGTCAGACTCTAACCAACAGCGTGGCGAAATGGCGTTGTTGATTCATGGCTATCGCGCTGAAGCGGACGATACCTTGCCAGAGGAAGTGACGCGCACTTTAACTATTTTAACTAAAGAGTTACCACTGAAAAAAGCCGCAGCGATGACAGCAGAGATCTACAATCTGAAAAAGAATGCGCTCTACAAATGGGGTTTGGATAATCTGGACTAAGCAGTTCGAGGAAATGACAATCGAGTTTGATAACTACTTGTCACTTCATATCGTCATCCTCAAGAGTGAGGTACGAACGAGTTGGGGATCTCTATTTTGGTTAGAGATTCCCTACTCATTCCTTCGTCGTTCTATGGCATGACCAATTATAGATAATTAACTGCACGTTTTTTGTCCAGTTAACACCCTCATTGCATCATATCTGTGATCTCGCTAGACACTTAGCTGATAACTCTATACAATCCGCCCTCGGAGCTGACTGGGTAGTCGCTGCTTTGTTGATGTCCTTCGGGAGACTGACGTTGAGGTCCTTTTAGGAGACTGACGTTGACGTCCTTCGGGAGACTGACAAGGGGGAGGAAAGTCCGGGCTTCATAGAGCAAGGTGCCAGGTAACGCCTGGGGGGCGCAAGCCCACGACAAGTGCAGCAGAGAGAAGACCGCCGATGGCCCTAGGGCACAGGTAAGGGTGAAAGGGTGCGGTAAGAGCGCACCGGACGACTAGTAATAGTTCGTAGCAGGGTAAACTCCACCTGAAGCAAGACCAAATAGGCCTCCACATTGCGTTGCTCGCGTAAGGAGGCGGGTAGGTTGCTCGAGCCAGTGAGTGATTGCTGGCCTAGACGAATGGCTACCGCCGCGCAAGCGGAACAGAACCCGGCTTATGTGTCGGCTCCACCTATTCGAGACCCATCGTAACTTTATTGTTATGATGGGTTTTTTGCTTTTAATTGACCTAATTTATTTTCTAACGATTAAACTTGGCGCAAAATCACGTGTTCTCTCACGCTAGAGGTGGCGATAAGCCGCTAAATCAGTACACTGGAGAGTCAGAATTCGTCAATGCGTCAGCTACATGAGATAACTATGACCGAAGCATTTAAACACATATCCGTACTTTTACATGAATCTATCGATGGTTTAGCGATTAAACCTGATGGCATCTACATAGACGGAACATTCGGTCGTGGTGGTCATAGCCGCACGATTCTATCTAAATTAGGTGACAACGGTCGTCTTTACAGTATTGACCGTGACCCTCAAGCGATCGCAGAAGCGGGTAAAATTGATGACCCTCGCTTTACTATTATTCATGGTCCTTTCTCTGGTATGGCGCAATATGCGGCAGAGTATGGCCTTGTCGGTAAAGTTGATGGCGTACTACTTGACCTTGGCGTGTCCTCTCCTCAGCTAGATGATGCAGAGCGAGGCTTTAGCTTTATGAAAGATGGTCCACTAGATATGCGTATGGATCCGACATCAGGAATCCCGGTCTCTCAATGGCTAATGGAAGCTGACCTTGATGATATTACCTGGGTTATCCGTGAGTTTGGTGAAGACAAACACGCTCGTCGAATTGCTAAAGCGATTGTTGCTTACCGTGAGAATGAAGAAAACGAACCAATGACACGTACAGGTCAATTGGCGAAGTTAATCTCAGAAGCCGCGCCGAAAAGCTTTAAAGAGAAAAAACACCCAGCAACGCGTTCTTTCCAAGCTTTCCGTATCTACATCAACAGTGAGCTAGAAGAGATTGATACCGCACTAAAAGGCGCAGCGAGCATTTTAGCGCCTGAAGGTCGTTTGTCTGTGATCAGTTTCCACTCATTAGAAGATCGTATGGTGAAGCGATTTATTCGTAAAGAGAGCAAAGGTCCTGAAGTACCTCATGGTATTCCTATGACGGAAGATCAGATCAAAGCCCTTGGTAGTGCCAATCTAAAGCCTGTTGGTAAAGCGATCAAACCATCGAAACAAGAAGTTGAAGAGAACGCTCGCTCGCGCAGTTCTGTTCTGCGTATTGCTGAGAAACTTTAACCTGCAATGAGTAAGTCGTCTCCAAACCTAGCTAAATTAATTGCGCTCGACATTGTTAGTGTTGGGCGCGTGCCACTTGTGTTACTGGTACTGATTTTTGCTAGTGCAATGGGCGTCGTATTTACTACTCACCACACTCGTCAAGCGATCACCGAGAAAGACCAAACCATGGTCGAGCGCGAAAGATTAGACAATGAGTGGCGTAACTTACTGTTAGAAGAGACCGCCTTGGCTGAACATAGCCGTGTTCAGGCGGTGGCCAAAAAAGAACTGGACATGAAACGTCCAGACTCAGACAAAGAAGTCATCATTAATCTCCCATGAGCAAAAAAGTAAAACCAGCAGAAGCTAAATCAGACAATCAGCCAGCGACACTTATTCGTTGGCGTTTCTATCTTGTTCTTTTCTTTGTGTTCTGCGCGTTTGCTGCACTGTGTGGCCGTATTGCTTATATCCAAATTATTGAGCCTGATAACCTGATCAAACAGGGCGATATGCGCTCGATTCGCGCTAAGACTTTGCACTCGGCGCGAGGAATTATTTCAGATCGTAATGGCGAGCCTTTGGCTGTGAGTGTTCCTGTTGAAGCGGTATGGGCCGATCCGGCGACTATTTTTAAAGAAGGTGGCCTTGAAGACATTAACCGCTGGTATGCGCTTGCCGATGTATTGGGGCTTAAGCGTCAAGGTATGGTTGATAAGATCAACCGCAACAAGACCAAGCGCTTTATTTATCTGCAACGTCAAGTCAGCCCTGCGATGGCACACTATATCCGTGAGCTGAAGTTAGCTGGTGTTGGTCTAAAAGCTGAATCAAGACGTTATTACCCTGCTGGTGAAGTTAGTGCCCACTTAGTCGGTGTGACCGGTATTGATGGTCATGGCCTGGAAGGTGTTGAGCGTAGCTATGACAAATGGTTAACGGGTGAGGCGGGTAAACGCATCATTCGTAAAGACCGTTATGGTCGTGTGGTAGAAAACATCTCTTTAGAAGAGCGTGAAGAAGGCAAACCGCTCGAACTGACTATCGATCAGCGCATTCAGGCGATCGCTTATCGTGCGATTAAACAGGCGGTGGCTGACTTCCGTGCAACTTCCGGCTCGGCGGTTATCCTAGATGTGAAAACTGGCGCGGTATTGGCGATGGTTAATGCGCCATCTTATAACCCGAATAATCGCTCAGACCTTCAATCGGCTAAAATGCGAAACCGTGTTATTACTGACGCGTTTGAACCAGGGTCAACGATAAAGCCTTTTGTTGTTCTTGCTGCACTTGAAAATGGCGTCGCCGATGAAAACACTATAATTGATACTGGCAACGGCATTATGCAGATCGGTGGCAGTCGCGTACGAGACACGTCTAAGGTGGGTAAAGCCAATCTTCAAACCATTCTTAAAAAGTCGAGTAATATCGGTGTCGCTAAGCTAGCTTTGGATATGCCGCTTGAAGCGCTACTCGGTATGTATAGCTCAGTCGGTTTTGGTGAAGTATCTGGCTTAAACCTAGTGGGTGAAACGCAAGGTATTTTCCCTAACCGCCGTCGTTGGTCAAAATTTGAAATAGCCACGCTATCATTTGGTTATGGTTTGACCATTACCCCTCTTCAACTCGCCCACGCCTATGCAACTCTAGGCAATTTAGGTGAGTATCAACCGATCCATATTATTGAAAACAACCAGCAGAACCTCGCTAAGCAAGTGATTGATCACGATAACGCTCGTAAGGTGCTTGATATGCTTGAAACCGTGACTCAGCCCGGTGGTACTGCAACTAGAGCGGCCGTTCCTGGCTATCGAGTGGCGGCGAAAACGGGTACCTCACGTAAAGCGATTGCGGGTGGCTATGGTGATGAATATTTTGCCTATACCGCGGGTGTTGCGCCAGCGAGCGAGCCAAGGGTCGCTTTAGTTGTCGTAATTAATGAACCGCAAGGTGACAGCTACTACGGTGGTTTAGTGGCTGGTCCTGTATTTTCAGAAATATTAAAAGGGACGCTGCAGATTTTGAATGTAGCGCCTGATGAAAATCGATTTAAACAAGATTAAGTGAGTTTACTATGTCCAAGGAACTGACCTTAGCAGCACTGCTCTCTTCATGGCTGGATATCTCTACTGATAAGAGCGCTAATATTGTCGTTAAGCACCTTGAGCTTGATAGTCGCAAAGTTACGTCAGGAACAACGTTTGTTGCGATTAAAGGACACGCTGTTGATGGACGCCGTTTTATTGCTTCTGCGATTGAAAAGGGGGCCAACGCCGTTATTGCTGAAGCGTGTGAGCAACATGCAGCTGGAAACATTGAGTTTATCGGCGATGTTCCGGTTATTTATGTCGCGCAGTTGAGCGAATACCTTTCTGCTTTAGCGAGCCGTTTATACCCTTTAGATACTCACCAAGTCATCGGCGTGACGGGAACCAATGGCAAAACCACCATCACCCAGTTGATCGCGCAGTGGCTTGAGCTTGTTGGCAAGAAAGCAGCCGTGATGGGCACCACAGGTAATGGTTTCTTAGACAACCTACAACCTGCTGCTAATACCACAGGTAACGCGATCGAAATTCAACAGACCTTGCATCAACTAGAGCAACAGTCTGCTCAGTTTACAGCTCTAGAAGTCTCTTCTCATGGTCTTGTTCAAGGTCGAGTAAAAGCACTCGACTTTGCTGTGGGTGTCTTTTCCAACTTGAGCCGTGATCACCTTGATTATCACGGTACGATGGAAGAGTACGCTGAAGCCAAATTCAGTTTATTCAGTGAGCACAATTGTCACAACGCTGTGATTAATATCGATGACCAAGTAGGTGCGTGCTGGGTAGAGCGTTTAGATAACGCGATCGCTGTTTCCCTTAAGCCGACAACGATCGAACGTGCCGTGTGGGCGAAAAGCGTTGCCTATTCAGAGTCGGGCATCACACTGTCGATTGATGGCATGTTTGGCGTAGGTGACTGCGTTGTACCACTTATCGGTGAATTCAATGCGAGCAATGTTTTGCTGGCAATGACGACCTTATTGGCGTTGGGTATCGATAAACAATTGCTTCTTGATACCGCGAGTTCTTTGAAACCGGTATTAGGTCGTATGGAACTCTTTACCGCAGAGAATAAAGCTAAGGTCGTGGTCGATTATGCGCACACACCGGATGCACTTGAGAAGGCGCTTAATGCATTGCGAGTTCATTGCCAAGGGCAGCTGTGGGCGATCTTTGGTTGTGGCGGTGATCGAGACAAAGGTAAACGTCCGATGATGGCCGAAATTGGTGAACGCTTAGCTGATCAAGTTATTTTAACCGATGATAATCCGCGCAGTGAGTCACCAGCAGAGATCGTTAAAGACATGCTTGTTGGTATGAACCAACCCAATACCGCTGTTGTTGAGCACAGTCGTTTCGATGCACTTCAATACGCCCTAGCTAATAGCCATGCAGATGACATTATCTTGCTTGCAGGCAAGGGGCATGAAGACTATCAAGTGATGGCGAATGAAACGGTTCATTACTCAGATCGTGAGTCTGCGATTCAATTGCTGGAGCAAAAAGCATGATTTCATTAATGTTAAGTCAAATCGCTGAGTCATTAGATGCTGAGCTTATCGGCAATGATAGGGTGATCAATTCAGTTTCAACGGATACGCGTAACATTGAGCAGGGGGCTCTGTTTGTCGCATTAGTCGGTGAACGATTTGATGCCCATAATTTTACTCATCAAGCGGTTGAATCAGGCGCGGGTGCACTGTTAGTCAGCAAGCCTGTTAGTGACGGTGTACCTCAGCTGTTGGTAAAAGATACCAAATTGGCGCTTGGTCAATTAGGTGCTCTCGTGCACCAGACATGTATGACTCCAACCGTGGCGATCACGGGTAGCTGCGGCAAAACCACAGTCAAAGAGATGATCGCGAGTATCATGGAGCAAAAAGGCCAGGTGCTGTTTACTGCCGGCAACTTTAACAATGAGATTGGCGTTCCGCTTACTCTACTACGTTCCACACCTGAAGATGACTTTGCGGTTATTGAGTTGGGTGCTAACCATATTGGTGAAATCGCGTATACCACACACTTGGTTCAACCTGATGTCGCTTTGGTCAACAACGTTGCGGCTGCGCACCTTGAAGGCTTTGGCTCGATGGATGGGGTGAAACAGGCTAAAGGTGAAATCTATCAAGGTCTTAAAGCAGGCTCGGTTGCGATTGTTAACCTAGATAGTAATGGTGGCGACTACTGGCAAGAAGTTCTGGCAGATAAGGTAGTGAAAACTTTCTCTCTGACAGATACCAGTGCTGATTTTACTGCCGCGGATATCTCACTGAATGAGATTGGGGAAGCGAGCTTTATGCTTAATACCCCACAGGGTGAGATTAAGGTAACGCTTGGCATCATTGGTCAACATAATGTGGCTAATGCACTTGCGGCTACAGCTTTAGCGTTAGAGCTAGGAGCAAGCCTAGAGATGATTCAATCGGGCCTTGCTTCACTCAATAAAGTGAAGGGTCGAGTTGAACTGATCGAACTTAATCAGCAGATTAAGTTAATTGATGACAGTTACAATGCCAGCGTTCCTGCGATGAAGGCTGCCGCAGATTTACTTGCAGGCTTCAAGGGCGTTCGTTGGTTAATTTTAGGCAATATGGCTGAGTTAGGCGATGAAAGTCTTGCACTTCACCGTCAAGTCGGACAACATGCTGCCCCATTCAAATTTGAATATGTGCTTACATTTGGCGCTGACGCGAAAGCGATCAGTGAAGAGTGTGGTGGCCTTCATTTTGAAGACCATCAGAGCATGATTGATTTTATTAAACAGCAGATAGAACAGCACCAAGAGCCTCAAACCTTATTGGTTAAAGGGGCGAATAGTGCTGGAATGAGCAAAGTTGCCGCTGCTGTCAAGGAGATGTACACATGATTATTTGGCTCGCGGAGCTGCTACAGCCATATTTTTCATTCTTCCGTTTATTCGAATACCTATCTTTTCGAGCGATTGTCAGTGTTCTAACTGCACTTGGTATCTCGTTGTGGATGGGGCCGATTATGATCCGTCGTCTGCAGTTACTGCAAATTGGTCAGGTAGTCCGTAACGAAGGTCCAGAATCCCATTTTAGCAAACGCGGCACCCCAACTATGGGCGGGATCATGATCCTAACTGCGATTGTTACCACGGTTTTACTTTGGACGGATTTATCCAACCCTTATGTTTGGGCTGTACTGGCAGTATTACTTGGTTACGGTGCGGTTGGTTTTGTCGACGATTATCGCAAAGTTGTGCGTAAGAACACCGATGGCTTAATTGCGCGTTGGAAGTATTTCTGGCAATCCGCCATCGCTTTAGTGGTAGCATTCGCACTATATGCTCATGGTAAAGACACGGCTGCGACTCAGCTAGTGGTGCCATTTTTCAAAGACATCATGCCTCAGCTAGGTTTGCTCTACATTGTCCTTACTTATTTCGTGATTGTTGGTACCAGTAATGCGGTAAACCTGACTGATGGCTTAGATGGCTTGGCTATTATGCCAACGGTATTGGTTTCAGCTGGCTTTGCTGCGATTGCTTGGGCAACGGGTAACGTTCAATTCGCGAACTACCTGCATATTCCATATATTCCTCAAGCGTCTGAATTAGTTGTTGTTTGTACCGCTATTGTCGGGGCAGGTTTAGGCTTCTTATGGTTTAACACCTATCCAGCGCAAGTGTTTATGGGCGATGTAGGCTCACTAGCACTGGGTGGAGCACTGGGTACGATTGCCGTTCTAGTACGTCAAGAGTTCGTACTGGTGATCATGGGTGGTGTATTTGTGATGGAAACCTTGTCAGTGATCTTACAGGTTGGTTCATACAAACTGCGCGGCCAACGTATCTTCCGTATGGCGCCAATTCACCACCATTACGAATTAAAAGGCTGGCCAGAGCCACGCGTAATTGTACGTTTCTGGATCATCTCTATCGTTCTTGTGCTTGTTGGTTTGGCAACACTGAAAGTTCGCTAAGGAAATCTCACTCATGACAATGGAACGCTGGGAAAATGTTGAGAAGGTAGTGGTTGTAGGGCTTGGTATTACCGGCCTATCAGTGGTTAAACACTTACAATCGCTGCCGAAAACGCTACAAATCCGTGTTATTGATACTCGTGAGTGCCCGCCGGGACGCGAGGAGCTAACGGAAGACGTTGCGCTTCACTCAGGCAGCTGGAATCTCAACTGGTTGCTTGAGGCTGACCTTGTGGTTGCCAATCCTGGTATTGCCCTCGCAACGCCAGAGATTCAACAAGTACTCCAAGCTGGCATTCCTGTTGTGGGTGATATTGAGCTATTTGCATGGCAGGTCGATAAACCTGTCATTGCGATTACTGGCTCAAATGGCAAAAGCACCGTTACCGATTGGACTGGCTGTGTGGCAAAAGCGTCCGGCCTCAAGGTTGGTGTCGGCGGTAATATTGGCGTGCCTGCGCTTGATCTTCTTCAGCTTGATGCCGATCTGTATGTGCTTGAACTCTCGAGTTTTCAACTTGAAACGACCTCGTCATTAAAGCCTACCGCAGCCGCGTTTTTAAACCTCTCAGAAGACCATATGGATCGCTACGATGGGATGAGTGATTACCGTCAGGCGAAATTGCGCATTTTCCAGCATGCAAAAACTTGCGTGGTGAATGCTGATGACAAACAAACCTATCCAGATGATGACTGCAATGTGGTTGAGTTTAGTTTAGTCGAGCAGACTCGCTATCACTTAGTCACAGAAGGGGACGTTGAGTATGTAGCCATCGCTGGGCGTAAACTGTGCCCAACTCAAGCGCTTTCTCTAGTTGGCCGACACAATGTCGCCAATGCATTGGTTGTTTTGGCTCTACTTAATGAGTCGGGTGTCGACATTACTTCAGGTCTTGACGCCCTTAAGTCTTACAATGGTTTGACACATCGATGCCAAGTGGTTGCTGATAATCATGGCGTTAAGTGGGTCAATGACTCTAAAGCAACCAATGTCGCAAGCACATTAGCAGCATTGGCTGGGCTAGAGTTAGCTGGCAAATTATATCTGCTAGTCGGTGGTGTCGGTAAAGGGGCTGATTTCTCAGAGCTCAAGCCTGTATTGAGTGCGTTGAATGTTCAGTTGTGTTGCTTTGGTGAAGATGGTGACGAGTTCATGCCTCTACACCCTAGTGCGAAATCTTTTACCTCGATGAAAGAGATTATTGAATGGCTTGCACCTCAGGTTGAATCAGGCGACATGGTGTTATTGTCTCCAGCTTGTGCCAGCTTTGATCAGTTCAATAATTTTATGGCCCGTGGTGATGCATTCACTGAGCTAGCAAAAATCTACTCTTAGTTGTTAGGGAACTATGCAGATTCGAGATGTTTTCAGCAGTATTAAGCGTTGGATGACCACTGCGTCACCAGAGGCTTTGTATGACCGTCAGTTGGTATGGATATCCCTTGGCTTGATGCTTACTGGATTGGTTATGGTAACGTCTGCTTCGTTCCCTATCAGTTCTCGTCTAACGGATCAGCCATTCCACTTTATGTTCCGTCATGCGATATTTCTTGTGCTTGCTCTTATAGCCTCGTCGGTTATTTTGCAAGTGCCGATGAAGCGCTGGCTGCAATACAGTACTTGGTTACTGCTGATCTCTATTGGTTTGCTGGTTGTGGTGCTTGTCGCGGGTAAATCCGTTAACGGTGCATCTCGCTGGATCCCGCTTGGTCTGTTTAACCTACAGCCTGCCGAAGTAGCAAAACTGTCGCTGTTTATTTTCATGTCGGGATACCTTGTGCGTAAAAGCGAAGAGGTACGCTCAAGTTTCTTTGGCGGCTTTATCAAGCCGATCATTGTATTTGCTACCTTAGCAAGTTTACTTCTTCTCCAGCCAGACTTAGGTACGGTCGTGGTAATGCTAGTGACCTTGTTTGGGATGCTATTTATTGCCGGCGCGAAGCTGACTCAATTCCTTGCGCTGATGGTAGTGGGTTTGATGTCGGTCGCGACTCTTATCTATATAGAACCTTACCGTATGCGCCGTGTCACTTCTTTCCTCGATCCTTGGGAAGACCCATTCGGCAGTGGTTACCAGTTGACGCAATCTTTGATGGCGTTTGGTCGCGGAGAATGGTTTGGTCAAGGGCTAGGTAACTCGATTCAAAAACTCGAATATCTTCCGGAAGCGCACACTGACTTTGTATTTGCCGTACTGGCTGAAGAGCTCGGTTTTGTGGGTGTTGTCTTAGTATTGCTGTTGATTTTTAGTTTGGTACTTAAAGCGATATATATTGGCCGTAAGGCATTCGACAATGAGCAGCTATTCGGTGGCTACCTTGCTTTTGGCATCGGTATTTGGTTTGCTTTCCAAACACTGGTTAATGTCGGTGCAGCGGCCGGAATGGTGCCAACCAAAGGTTTGACTTTGCCACTGATCAGTTACGGTGGTTCGAGCTTGATTGTTATGGCAGTAGCCGTTTCTATCCTACTGCGCATCGATCATGAATGTCGTTTGGTCGCTGCAGATAAGCATCAACAACAGTTAGAAAATGATGAAAAAGAATAAAAGATTAATGGTGATGGCCGGTGGTACCGGCGGTCACGTTTTCCCCGGCCTTGCCGTTGCTAAACAACTACAATCACAAGGTTGGGAGATTCGCTGGCTAGGTACCGCGGATCGTATGGAAGCTGATTTAGTACCTAAACATGGTATTGAAATCGACTTTATCAAAGTAAAAGGTCTACGAGGTCAAGGTATTGGCCGGCTAATTAAAGCACCATTCCAGATCATCAATGCCATTATGCAAGCTAAGGCGCACATGAAACGTTGGCAACCTGCTGCTGTGCTTGGCATGGGTGGTTACGTCAGTGGTCCGGGCGGGATTGCAGCTTGGTTGCTGGGTATCCCAGTGGTACTCCATGAACAAAATGCAGTAGCAGGGTTAACCAACCAGTGGCTATCAAAGATCGCGAAGAAGGTGTTTCAGGCTTTCCCTGGTGCATTCCCAACGGCGCCTGTCGTGGGTAACCCCGTACGTGAAGACGTAGTGGCGATTGACGCTCCTGAGCAGAGAATGGCGCAGCGTGATGGAAAGATTCGCATCTTAGTGATGGGTGGAAGCCAAGGCGCTCGCATCCTTAATCAGACCCTACCAGAGGTCATGGCCAAGCTAGGTGAAGGGTATGAGATTCGTCACCAAGCGGGCAAAAATAGCCAACAAGAAGTTGAGCTAGCGTATCAGCAACATCAAGTGAGTAATGCGCAAGTAACAGAGTTTATTGATGATGTTGCAGAAGCTTACACATGGGCTGATTTACTGGTATGTCGCTCAGGTGCGCTGACCGTGTCAGAGGTATCAGCGGCAGGTGTTGGGGCTATTTTTGTCCCATTTATGCACAAAGACAGACAACAAGCGCTGAACGCAGACCATTTGGTCGAGTGCGGTGCGGCAAAAATGATAGAGCAGCCTGAGCTGAGCGTGGATAAGTTGGTTACAGAGATTCAGACAATGGATCGTGAAACCCTAATGACCATGGCAACAAAAGCGAAAGCGGCAGCGAAGTTAGATGCAGATAAAGTGGTAGCCGAAGCCATTATCGCATTGACGAAATAACGAGAAGATTCATGACAGTTCAACATACTCAAAATTTAGCTCAGATTCGAGCGATGGTGCCTGAGATGCGCCGAGTTAAATGCATTCACTTCATTGGTATTGGTGGTGCAGGCATGAGCGGTATTGCCGAAGTGCTACTCAATGAAGGTTACCAAATCTCTGGTTCTGATATTGCCGAGAATCCAGTGACTGAGCGACTTGCTGATAAAGGTGCAACCATCTACATCGGTCATGCTGAAGAGAATGTCGCTAAAGCGAGTGTGGTCGTGGTGTCGACGGCGATCAATGAAGAGAACCCAGAAATCATTGCAGCTCGCGCTGCACGTATTCCTGTTGTTCGTCGTGCGGAAATGTTGGCTGAGTTGATGCGATTCCGCCACGGTATTGCGGTAGCTGGTACTCACGGTAAAACCACGACAACCGCTTTGGTTACCCAAATCTACTCAGAAGCAGGTTTAGATCCTACGTTTGTTAACGGTGGTTTAGTTAAAAGTGCCGGTACCAATGCGCGTTTAGGTTCGAGCCGAATCTTAATCGCAGAGGCGGATGAGAGTGATGCTTCATTCCTTCATCTTCAGCCAATGGTAAGCATTGTCACTAATATCGAAGCGGACCATATGGACACTTACGGTGGTGATTTTGAGACACTTAAGCAGACATTTATCGATTTTCTGCACAACTTACCTTTTTATGGTCAAGCGATTGTGTGTGTTGATGATCCTGTCGTTCGCGAATTAATTCCAAAGATTAGCCGCCAGGTGATCACCTATGGTTTCTCTGATGATGCCGACGTACGTATTGCCAACTACCGTCAAAATGGCCAACAAGGCAAGTTTACCGTGATTCGCCAAGGTAAGGCTGATCTTGATATCACGCTTAATATCCCTGGTCGTCACAATGCATTAAATGCTTCTGCAGCCATAGCGGTCGCGACAGAAGATGATATCTCAGATGAAGCAATCCTAAATGCGATGGCTGGCACGCAAGGTACAGGTCGACGCTTTGACCACCTTGGTGAGTTTGATACTGGTAATGGTCAAGCGATGCTGGTAGACGATTATGGTCATCACCCAACCGAGGTTGATGTGACGATTCAGGCAGCACGCAATGGTTGGGAAGATAAACGCCTAGTGATGATTTTCCAGCCTCACCGTTATAGCCGTACACGAGATCTTTATGACGATTTCGCCAACGTACTTGAGCAAGTCGATGTATTGATCATGCTTGATGTATATTCTGCAGGTGAGAAACCGATCGCTGGCGCTGATGGACGAGCATTATGTAGGACTATTCGCAGTCGCGGTAAGCTGGATCCGATTTTTGTACCGGAAAGCAAGGCATTACCTGCAGTTCTCGCTAATGTTTTACAAGATGGTGACTTAGTACTAACTCAAGGCGCAGGGGATGTTGGTAAAGTCGCTAAACAACTCGCTGCTTTTGAGTTAAATATCGATAAGATGAGCCAAGCTTAATCAAAAACATCGAATTTTAAGTATTTGCTGCACTTATTGCATTTAAAGTAGCAATTTCTCACTTTCAATGTTTGATACTTTCTTTGACCCCAGTATAATCCGAAGGTTAAAGTAGGTGCTTTAGTCTCTATATACGAATTGGGTTAGGGAAAGATAAGCGAGCTAATAGCAAGGACTATGGACTTTGATTAAAAGTGCTTTTAATGAAGGCCGTCGTTTAACCTCTGCGCCACTAGTGAAACAACATGCCCTCGGAGGCAGTTTCTTGCTAGTGGTCTTGTTGTTAATAGGCTCTCTCCTCTACTCGACGGTTTCTTGGATGTGGGATGATCAACGTCTGCCACTATCAAAAATCGTACTTCAGGGCGAACTGCATTATGTTACCGCGCGAGACGTTCAACGAGCGTTTGCTCAGTTAGAGCATGTCGGAACATTCATGTCTCAGGACATTGACGTACTGCAAAGTATGGCAGAATCAATCCCTTGGGTTTCTCATGCCTCAATTCGTAAACAGTGGCCTGATACCGTAAAAGTCTTTTTGACAGAACATCACGCAGAAGCAATCTGGAATGGAAATGCTCTGCTTAACGATTTCGGTCAAGTTTTCGACGGTGATATCGGTCAACTGGATGAAGATCGTGTAAAACTATACGGACCGCTTGGTACAAGTAGTGAAGTACTGCAAGTATGGCGAGATATTAGTCCAAAGTTTGAAGCACTGCATTTAACGATAACTTCTCTGGTTCTCAATGAGCGTAGAGCTTGGCAAATTATTCTGGATAACGGGATTCGCTTAGAGCTAGGCAAAGAATCTTTAGAAGAGCGTATTGAGCGCTTTATCTCGCTTTACAAGAATTTGGGTAGCGATGCTGAAAGGGTTAGCTACATTGACCTCAGGTATGATACGGGAGCCTCTATTGGATGGTTCCCTGAGCAAGAGTTAGAACAAGAGAATACAGATGACTAAGACCGCTGATGACAACATTATTGTTGGTCTTGATATAGGCACTGCTACCGTATCAGCTCTGGTAGGCGAAGTATTGCCTGATGGTCAAATCAATATTATTGGCGCAGGCAGCAGTCCTTCCCGCGGGATGGATAAAGGTGGTGTGAACGACCTTGAATCGGTAGTGAAATCGGTTCAGCGCGCTGTCGACCAAGCAGAACTGATGGCTGAGTGCCAGATCAGCAATGTGTTCATTTCGCTTTCAGGGCGACACATTGCGAGCCGTATTGAAAAAGGCATGGGAACGATATCTGATGAGGAAGTGTCTCAAGAGGATATGGACCGTGCCATTCATACCGCAAAATCAATTAAAATTGGTGACGAGCAACGCATTCTCCACGTAATTCCTCAAGAATTTACGATTGATTACCAAGAAGGGATTAAAAACCCGCTAGGTTTATCAGGAGTGCGAATGGAAGTTAGTGTTCACCTTATTTCTTGTCATAACGATATGGCACGAAATATCATTAAGGCAGTAGAGCGCTGCGGCCTTAAAGTTGAGCACCTTGTTTATTCTGGATTGGCGGCAAGTAATGCGGTCATTACAGAAGATGAACGTGAACTGGGCGTATGTGTCGTTGATATCGGCGCTGGTACAATGGATGTGTCTATTTGGACTGGTGGTGCGCTACGTCATACTGAAGTGTTCTCGTACGCGGGTAACGCTGTCACCAGTGATATCGCTTTTGCTTTCGGTACGCCAGTGAGCGATGCGGAAGAAATTAAAGTGAAATATGGCTGTGCTCTTAGTGAGCTAGTCAGCAAAGATGACACGGTTAATGTTCCAAGCGTTGGTGGTCGTCCATCACGCAGTTTACAAAGACAGACTCTGTCTGAAGTAATTGAGCCTCGTTATACTGAGCTCATTGGATTGGTTAACCAAACTATCGACAACGTTCAAGAGAAACTGCGCGAAGAAGGTATTAAACACCACTTAGCAGCAGGTGTGGTGCTCACTGGTGGAGCGGCACAAATTGACGGTGTGGTAGAATGTGCGGAGCGAGTATTCCGCAACCAAGTTAGAGTTGGCAAACCTATAGAGGTAAGCGGCTTAACAGATTACGTAAAAGAGCCGTATCATTCTACGGCTGTTGGTCTACTTCATTATGCAAGAGATGCCCAGATAAGTGATGAAACTGAATACAACGAGCCTTCTCGTCCTTCAGTGACAAGTTTATTTGATCGCGTGCGTAATTGGATACAAAAAGAGTTTTAACCTGAGCAGCAGGAAAAACGGAGATAACACATGTTTGAACCGATGATGGAAATGTCTGACGACGCGGTAATCAAAGTCGTTGGAGTTGGTGGCGGTGGTGGTAACGCCGTTGAACACATGGTGCGTGAGTCCATCGAAGGTGTTGAGTTCATTAGTATTAACACTGATGCTCAGGCACTTCGTAAAACCAGTGTGAATAGTGTTATTCAGATTGGCGGCGATATGACTAAAGGTCTAGGTGCTGGTGCGAACCCTCAAGTAGGACGTGACGCAGCTCTCGAAGATCGAGATCGTATTAAAGAAGAGCTCAACGGTGCCGATATGGTATTTATCGCAGCTGGTATGGGCGGTGGCACAGGTACAGGTGCAGCTCCGGTAATTGCAGAAGTAGCGAAAGAGCTAGGTATTCTGACTGTTGCTGTTGTAACTAAGCCATTTAGCTTTGAAGGCAAAAAGCGTTTAGCTTTTGCTGAACAAGGTATTGAAGAGCTTTCTAAACATGTGGACTCGCTAATTACGATTCCAAATGAAAAGCTTCTTAAAGTACTTGGCCGTGGAATTACTCTACTAGAAGCCTTTGCTAGTGCGAATGACGTATTGAAGAACGCGGTACAAGGTATTGCGGAACTGATTACTCGCCCAGGCATGATTAACGTCGACTTTGCGGACGTACGCACTGTAATGTCGGAAATGGGTCATGCAATGATGGGTAGTGGCGTTGCGAAAGGCGAAGATCGTGCAGAAGAAGCGGCAGAGATGGCAATCTCAAGCCCACTTCTAGAAGATATCGATCTTGCTGGCGCTCGTGGTGTACTTGTAAACATCACTGCTGGCCTAGATATGCGTCTAGATGAGTTTGAAACTGTAGGTAACACAGTTAAAGCATTCGCATCAGACAACGCAACAGTGGTAATCGGTACTTCATTAGACCCTGATATGGCTGATGAAATCCGCGTTACAGTTGTAGCGACAGGTATTGGTAACGAGAAGAAACCGGATATCACGCTAGTTGCGGGCGGCAAGGCAAAAGTAGCACCAGTTGCTCAGCCTCAAACTCAACCACAAACGGCACCTGCACAGCAGACAGTCAATAAAGTGGAAGAAAAGCCGGCACCAACTTTGCAAGAGAAACCTCAGGTTACTCCTCAGCCAACGACAACGCCATCAGGTTCAGGCGCAGGCCAAAGTGCAGCACCAAAACCTGAGAAAGAGGGCTATTTAGATATCCCTGCGTTCTTACGTCGTCAAGCTGACTAAAAACACTACAATTTGACACTGTTCGATTTTGTGGTAGCATGCACGGTCAATATCGCTTATTGACCGTGATTTGTAGCATATTTACTGAGGCAAGCAGATGATCAGACAACGTACTCTGAAAGAAATGGTGAAAACAACTGGTGTGGGTCTCCACTCTGGTCGTAAAGTCACGCTTACTCTTCGCCCAGCAGCTGCAAACACAGGTATCGTGTACCGTCGTACTGACGTAAATCCACCAGTAGATTTTCCTGCAGACCCTGAATCTGTTCGTGACACTATGCTGTGTACAGCACTAGTTAACGACGCTGGTGTGCGTATCTCTACGGTAGAGCACCTTAATGCCGCGCTTGCAGGTATGGGTATCGACAACATTGTTGTTGAAGTTGACGCACCAGAAATTCCAATTATGGATGGTAGTGCCAGCCCATTTGTATTCTTACTACAACAAGCGGGTATTGAAGAGCAAAACTCACCAAAACGCTTTATTCGCATCAAAAAGCCAGTGCGCTTTGAAGATGGCGATAAGTGGGCTGAATTTGTACCATTCAACGGTTTCCGTATGGATTTCGAAATTGAGTTTAACCACCCAGCGATCGATGCAGATGAACAGCACCTACTGTTCGACTTCTCATCTCAAGGGTTTGTTAAAGAAATTTCACGTGCACGTACTTTCGGCTTTATGCGTGATATCGAATACCTACAGTCGCAAAACCTAGTGTTAGGCGGTAGCTTTGATAACGCAATTGTTTTAGATGAATACCGCATCTTAAACGAAGAAGGTCTTCGCTTTGAAAACGAATTCGTAACTCACAAAGTGCTAGATGCTATCGGTGACCTTTACATGTGTGGTCATCCAATCATCGGTGAATTCCGTGCATTCAAATCGGGCCATGGCCTAAATAACCAATTGCTTCGCTCAGTATTGGCTGATCAAGAAGCTTGGGAATGGGTTACCTTCGAAGAAGAAGCAACATCTCCAGTTGCGTTCGCTGAACCAAGCATGGTTTTAGCGTAACAAGAATTAGAAAAAAGCCAGACGTAAGTCTGGCTTTTTTTATGCCTGTAGAATTGGGCTAGTCAGGTTTTTTAGCCAATTTGGCTAAGCTCTCTAAGCGAGCTTTCACTTTCGGAGAAGCGCCTGACGCGATCATCTCTAAATATTGAGCAGCCGTTTCTGAAATAGGATCGCGCGGTTTACTTTGTTCCGCCTTGGTTTTATCTACGCGATACAGTTCTGGGTTGATCTGAACAGAGACAGCGATCAATCGAGCAAAGCCCTTTGATCTTAACTGATTTAAGATATTCAACCGTTCATAATCGATCTTCATTTTGATGCTGGCACTTGCCACTTCAATGATCAATTGACCATCACGTATGTTTGCCACTCGGCAATGTTGTTCCGTTCCGCGCGGCAAGATCGTTTTTAATTCACTGTTGATCATCATGATCTCTTTAGCGTGTTGCTGAAGTTGAGATAATCTCGAATCAGCAATAATGTCGTCGCCAAGAGTCGGGCGGTGGTCTCTCATAATCTGCCTCAAATAAAACGGACACTTCTATTCTAGTGAATGAGACCAAGGGAAGATAGGGAAATCTCTGACATCAAAAAATCCTTATTGTGAGTAAACTTCCTTCATATAACGACAAAAAATAAAGAGTGGTTCAAACAAATAACTATGTTATTGGTTGTTAGAGACAAAATTTCATAAACTAAGCGCCACTTAAAGTAACACAAGCCTTGAAATCTATAGTTCTCATCACAATATCTGAGGAAAGTGATTTATCTCAGTATTCTTAGTTCAAAACTGTTAGAGACTGAAGGCATTAAAAGTAGATCGGGCCCGATCTGAATAAAGAGAGATTCATAGCAAATGATAACTAAGCTACTGACAAAGGTAATTGGCAGTCGCAATGACCGAACACTGCGCCGCCTGAGAAAGATTGTAAAAGAAATTAATAACTACGAGCCGACCTTTGAAGCGCTTTCTGATGAAGAATTGAAAGCTAAAACGGTTGAGTTCCGTCAGCGCTTAGAGCAGGGTGAAACGCTAGATAAGCTACTACCAGAAGCGTTTGCGACGGTACGTGAAGCATCAAAGCGTGTTTACGGCATGCGTCACTTCGACGTGCAGCTTATTGGCGGCATGGTACTAAACGCTGGCCAAATCGCCGAGATGCGTACAGGTGAAGGTAAAACACTGACTGCAACCCTACCTGCTTACCTAAATGCACTTAAAGGCGCGGTTCACGTCGTCACAGTGAACGACTACCTAGCTAAGCGCGATGCGGAAACTAACCGCGTCCTATTCGAATTCTTAGGTATGACAGTTGGTATTAACGTGCCAAACATGCCTCCTCAAGAAAAGAAAGAAGCTTACCAAGCGGATATTCTTTACGGTACGAACAACGAGTTCGGTTTTGATTACCTACGTGACAACATGGCTTTCCGTGCGGAAGACCGTGTGCAGCGTGAACGTTACTTTGCAATCGTCGATGAGGTGGACTCGATCCTAATCGATGAAGCGCGTACTCCACTGATCATTTCAGGTCCTGCTGAAGATAGCTCTGAGCTATACACACGAATCAATACTTTGATTCCGCACCTACAAAAGCAAGACCAAGAAGATTCTGAAGAGTACCGCGGTGACGGTCACTACACTGTCGATGAAAAATCGAAGCAGGTTCACCTGACAGAGACAGGCCAAGAGTTTGTTGAAGAGTTGATGATCAAAAATGGTCTGATGGAAGAGGGCGATACGCTTTACTCACCAACTAACATCAGTCTGTTACACCACGTGAATGCGGCACTTCGTGCTCATGTTCTATTTGAAAAGAACGTCGACTATATCGTGAACGAAGATGGCGAAGTGGTTATCGTTGATGAACATACTGGCCGTACTATGCCAGGTCGTCGTTGGTCTGAAGGTCTTCACCAAGCGGTAGAAGCGAAAGAAGGCGTTAAGATTCAGAACGAGAACCAGACGCTAGCGTCTATCACGTTCCAGAACTTCTTCCGTTTATACGAGAAACTGTCAGGTATGACAGGTACCGCAGATACTGAAGCATTTGAGTTCCAGTCTATCTACGGCCTAGAAACTGTGGTTATTCCAACCAACAAACCAATGATTCGTAACGATATGCCAGATGTGGTTTATCGTACTGAGACCGATAAGTTCAACGCGATTATTGAAGATATCAAAGAGCGTGTTGAAAAAGGTCAGCCGAGCCTTGTTGGTACAGTGTCTATCGAAAAATCTGAGCTGCTTTCAAATGCACTGAAAAAAGCAAAGATTAAGCACAACGTACTTAACGCTAAGTTCCACGAGAAAGAAGCGGAAATTGTTGCTAGCGCTGGTACTCCAGGCGCGGTAACTATCGCAACTAACATGGCAGGTCGTGGTACCGATATCGTGTTAGGTGGCAGTTGGCAATCGAAGGTTGAAGCATTAACTGATCCTACACCAGAACAAATCGCTGAGATTAAAGCAGAGTGGAAGAAAGTACACGATGCAGTGCTTGAAGCGGGTGGTCTACACATCATTGGTACTGAGCGTCACGAATCTCGCCGTATCGATAACCAGCTACGTGGTCGTTCTGGTCGTCAAGGTGATGCCGGTTCTTCACGTTTCTACCTATCGATGGAAGATTCACTACTGCGTATCTTCACGTCAGATCGTATGGCGAGCCTAATCCAGAGTGGTATGGAAGAAGGTGAAGCGATTGAGTCTAAGATGCTATCTCGTTCAATCGAAAAAGCGCAACGTAAAGTAGAAGGTCGCAACTTCGATATTCGTAAACAGCTACTTGAATACGATGATGTTGCCAACGATCAACGTAAAGTGGTTTACGAACTGCGTGACGAGCTAATGAGCGCTGAAGACATCAGTGAGATGATCGAACACAATCGTGAAGATGTTCTAACGGCGGTAATTGATGAATATATCCCACCACAATCTCTAGAAGATATGTGGGATGTAGAAGGTCTACAAGATCGTCTGAAGAACGACTTCGATATTGATGCACCAGTTAAACAGTGGCTTGAAGAAGACGATAAGCTGTACGAAGAAGCGCTACGTGAAAAGATTCTTGAGACAGCAATTG
This sequence comes from Vibrio hepatarius, assembly GCF_043642085.1. Classification (GTDB taxonomy): domain Bacteria; phylum Pseudomonadota; class Gammaproteobacteria; order Enterobacterales; family Vibrionaceae; genus Vibrio; species Vibrio hepatarius_C. The sequence goes on from NZ_JBHZSA010000006.1 coordinate 34,531, forward strand.
CGGTTTACAAAGAGAAAGAAACCGTTGTTGGCGAGCAAGTACTGCGTAACTTTGAAAAATCAGTGATGCTACAAACGCTAGATACGCTTTGGAAAGAGCACCTAGCGGCAATGGATCACCTACGCCAAGGTATCCACCTACGTGGCTATGCACAGAAGAACCCGAAACAAGAGTACAAGCGTGAGTCGTTTGAACTATTTGAAGGTCTTCTTGATGCACTGAAATCAGATGTGATCACTATCCTGTCTAAGGTTCGTGTTCAGCAGCAAGAAGAAGTTGAGCGTATGGAAGCTCAGCGTCAAGCTCAAGCTGAAGAAGCTGCACGTCGTGCTCAAGCTCAACATGCATCAGCGGAAAACCCGCTTTCTGATGGTGAAGAGTCTGAAGACGCGCATCAGCCAATGGTACGTGAAGAGCGTAAAGTTGGTCGTAACGAGCCTTGCCCATGTGGTAGTGGTAAGAAGTATAAGCAATGCCACGGTCAGATTAACTGATTCGGCATCGATATATAAATAATCAAGAGTCGCTTAGGCGGCTCTTTTTGTATCTAATGGTTATCTTAACAACAGTCGGCCACAATGCAGGGCATGACAATAGAAAGTAAATAGGAAGTCTGATGAAACGAATTCATATCGTAGCGGGAATCATCTTCAATCAAGATAAATCTCAGGTGTTTATTACTAAGCGTCCTGATGATAAACACAAAGGTGGTTTTTGGGAGTTTCCTGGCGGCAAAGTCGAGTTAGGTGAAACTGTCGAGCAAGCGATGGTGCGCGAATTAGAAGAAGAGATCGGAATTACCACCACTGAGCAGCAGCTGTTCGAACATCTAGAGTTTGATTATCCAGATAAATCATTGAAGTTTGATTTCATCTTGGTGACTCAGTTTGAAGGTCAACCCTATGGCAAGGAAGGCCAGCAAGGCGAGTGGGTAGCGGTTGCGAATCTTGCCGGTTACGCCTTCCCTGAAGCGAATGTGCCAATTTTAGAGCGAGTGATAAAAGAGTTTGCTTAGACTCTAGCCACTGATGACGATTGTTGATAGTTTATTGAGACAGATTGGAATAACTGCGAAGACGCAGACTAGAAAAGAATGGAGAACAGCGCAATGGTAAGAATTGCAGTTGCAGGTGCAGCGGGCCGTATGGGACGCAACCTAGTCAAAGCAACGTACAACAATGAAAATGCAGCAGTCGCAGCAGGATCTGAACGTCCAGAGTCGTCACTTGTCGGTGTTGATTTAGGTGAGCTGTGCGGTGAAGGTAAATTTGATGTTGTTGTCACGGATGATCTTGCCAAACAGATTGAGCAGTTCGATGTGATCATTGATTTCACCGCGCCAGTGAGCACTCTCGCTAATCTAGAGCTGTGTCGTCAGCATGGTAAAAGCATTGTGATTGGCACAACGGGCTTTTCTGACGAAGAGCGCGCGCAGATCGATGAAATCGCGAAACAAGTACCTGTGGTTATGGCGCCGAACTATTCAGTCGGTGTAAACCTAGTATTTAAGCTACTAGAAAAAGCAGCGAAAGTGATGGGTGATTACTGTGATGTGGAAATTGTCGAAGCGCACCACCGCCATAAAGTCGATGCCCCTTCAGGTACTGCAATTGGTATGGGAGAGGCGATTGCTGGCGCTATGGGTAACCAACTCAGTGATGTCGCAGTCTATGCTCGTGAGGGCATCACTGGTGAACGTACCAAAGATGAAATCGGTTTTGCTACGATTCGTGCCGGCGATATTATCGGTGAGCACACTGCTATGTTTGCTGACATCGGTGAGCGCGTTGAAATCACCCATAAAGCGACAGATCGTATGACTTTTGCTAATGGTGCGGTTAAAGCTGCGGTGTGGTTAAAGCAGAAACCTGCAGGCTTTTACACAATGACAGATGTGTTAGGGCTTAACGACCTATAATAGCTGTTATTAGCCTAGATTCTTAATTGCTAGAAGCAGGCTTAAATTTATAAATAGATAATTATGCGCTGGGCTTGCCTGGCGCTTTTTGTTTTTGGCCGTTAGTGGTTAAGAAGGTTGCATTGCAATATCTTAATATACACCCTGAGTTTATTGTTGTTTTTATGGGTTTGATGGTATTTTTTGTTTGTTATAGCTAAAAGTTAATGCGATCTATGGTAGTGCAACGTTTGCGTAATTTTTGAGGGCAAAACTGTGATCTCAAATTATCTTCAAATTCTAGAATTCATAAATCATTAATCATCTCTCCATGAAAGTGGTACTAAACGTGGGTTTTTGGAGGTCTAAAATGGTTTTTTGCTTTAAGTGCCCTAAATGCTAAATTTATTTTTAGGCCTGTATTGACAGTTGTGACCAGTGTCATTAGAATACCGCCAATTTGTCTAATTTCCATAAACACGCACTTTTAGGTGTTGCAGGAAGGTAGATTTGCAAATTAAATCAATTTTAATGCATTTTTATTCTGGAGGTTGTCTTGAGTAAGTCAGCACTGCTAGTCCTAGAAGATGGGACAGTATTCCACGGTGAATCCATTGGCGCAGTTGGTTCTGCTGTCGGTGAAGTCGTTTTTAACACCTCGATGACGGGGTACCAAGAAATCCTCACTGATCCTTCCTATTCTCAACAAATTGTTACTCTTACTTACCCTCACATTGGCAATACCGGAACCAATTCCGAAGACGAAGAATCTTCTTCAATCCACGCACAAGGCCTTGTGATTCGCGATCTCCCCCTTATCGCTTCTAACTTCCGTAACGAACAATCCCTTTCTGATTACCTTAAATCGCAAAATATCGTCGGCATTGCTGATATCGATACGCGTAAGCTTACTCGTATTCTGCGTGAGAAAGGTGCACAGAACGGTTGTATCATTGCGGGTAACAACCTAGACGAGGCTCTAGCGCTAGCTAAAGCGAAAGAATTCCCTGGCCTAAAAGGTATGGACCTTGCGAAAGAAGTTACAACAAAAGAAGCGTATCAATGGAAACAAGGTTCGTGGACGCTTGAGGGTGGACTTCCTGAAGCGCAAGACGACAGCGAGTTGCCATATCACGTTGTTGCCTACGACTTCGGTGCAAAACGAAACATCTTGCGAATGCTTGTTGACCGCGGCTGCCGCTTAACGGTTGTTCCTGCTGAAACTTCAGCTGAAGAAGTGCTGGCGCTTAACCCAGATGGCGTTTTCTTATCAAACGGCCCTGGTGACCCAGAACCATGTACTTACGCTATTGAAGCGACAAAAGTATTCTTAGAAAAAGGCCTACCAATCTTTGGTATCTGTCTAGGTCACCAAATTCTAGCTCTAGCGTCTGGTGCACAGACGGTGAAGATGAAGTTTGGTCACCACGGTGCTAACCACCCAGTTAAAGATTTAGATCGTAACGTTGTAATGATTACTTCTCAGAACCACGGTTTTGCTGCGGATGAAGCAACGCTACCTGAGAATCTACGTGCAACTCACGTATCGCTATTTGATGGCTCACTGCAAGGTATCCACCGTACAGACAAGCCAGCGTTTAGCTTCCAAGGTCACCCAGAAGCGAGCCCAGGTCCACACGACGCAGCGCCGCTATTTGACCACTTTATCGAACTAATCAAACAACACAGCGCTTAATTCGGAGTAGTAGAGAATGCCAAAACGTACTGACTTAAAAAGTATTCTAATTCTAGGTGCAGGCCCGATTGTTATCGGTCAGGCATGTGAGTTTGACTACTCTGGTGCTCAAGCATGTAAAGCACTGCGTGAAGAGGGTTACCGAGTTATCCTTGTGAACTCTAACCCTGCAACCATCATGACTGACCCGGACATGGCGGATGCAACCTACATCGAACCAATCCAGTGGGAAGTGGTTCGTAAGATCATTGAGAAAGAGCGTCCAGATGCAGTACTACCAACAATGGGTGGTCAGACTGCGCTTAACTGTGCTCTAGACTTAGAAAAGCACGGCGTACTTAAAGAGTTCGGCGTGGAAATGATTGGTGCAACGGCTGACGCTATCGACAAAGCAGAAGACCGTTCTCGCTTTGATAAAGCGATGAAGTCTATCGGTCTTGAGTGTCCGCGTGCTGATACAGCGAAAACCATGGAAGAAGCTTACGGCGTTCTAGATATGGTTGGCTTCCCATGTATTATCCGTCCATCATTCACTATGGGTGGTACTGGTGGTGGTATCGCGTACAACAAAGAAGAGTTCGAAGAGATTTGTCGTCGCGGTTTAGACCTGTCGCCAACCAACGAACTACTCATCGATGAATCACTAATCGGTTGGAAAGAGTACGAGATGGAAGTGGTTCGCGACAAAGCGGATAACTGTATCATCGTATGTGCGATTGAAAACTTTGACCCGATGGGTATCCACACTGGTGACTCTATCACCGTTGCTCCAGCACAGACACTGACAGACAAAGAATACCAGCTGATGCGTAACGCATCTCTAGCGGTTCTTCGTGAAATCGGTGTTGAAACGGGTGGTTCAAACGTACAGTTTGGTATCAACCCGAAAGATGGCCGTATGGTTATCATCGAGATGAACCCACGTGTATCACGTTCTTCTGCTCTAGCATCGAAAGCAACAGGTTTCCCAATCGCTAAGATTGCAGCGAAACTGGCTGTGGGTTACACATTAGATGAACTGCAAAATGACATCACTGGCGGCGCAACACCAGCATCATTCGAACCAACAATCGACTACGTAGTTACTAAGATTCCTCGTTTTAACTTCGAGAAATTTGCAGGTGCTAACGACCGTCTAACGACGCAAATGAAGTCTGTTGGTGAAGTTATGGCTATCGGCCGTAACCAACAAGAGTCGCTACAAAAAGCGCTTCGCGGCCTAGAAGTTGGCGCGACTGGTTTTGACGAAATGGTTGACCTAGATGCACCAGATGCACTAACAACTATTCGCCACGAACTTAAAGAAGCTGGCGCAGAACGTATCTGGTACATCGCGGATGCATTCCGCGCAGGTATGTCTGTAGATGGCGTCTTCAACCTAACGCAAATCGACCGTTGGTTCCTAGTTCAAATCGAAGACATCGTTAAGCTTGAGCAAGAGCTAAAAGCGAAAGGTTTTGCTGGTCTCAACAAAGACGAGCTGAAAAAACTTAAGCGTAAAGGTTTTGCTGATGCGCGCCTATCTAAGATTCTAGGTGTTTCTGAAAGCGAAATCCGTCGTCTACGTGACCAGTACGACATCCACCCAGTTTACAAGCGCGTTGATACCTGTGCGGCTGAGTTCTCGTCTGATACTGCTTACATGTACTCATCTTACGATGACGAGTGTGAAGCAAACCCAACAGATAAAGAGAAGATCATGATTCTTGGCGGCGGTCCAAACCGTATCGGTCAAGGTATCGAGTTTGACTACTGTTGTGTACACGCGTCACTAGCGCTGCGTGAAGATGGTTACGAGACAATCATGGTTAACTGTAATCCTGAAACGGTTTCAACTGACTACGACACCTCTGACCGTCTGTACTTCGAACCAGTAACTCTGGAAGATGTACTAGCGATTGCTCGCGTTGAGAAGCCAAAAGGCGTTATCGTTCAGTACGGTGGTCAAACACCACTTAAACTGGCTCGTGCACTTGAAGCAGCTGGTGTGCCAATCATCGGTACTAGCCCAGATGCAATCGACCGTGCAGAAGACCGTGAGCGTTTCCAAGTTGCCGTTGACCGTCTAGGCCTACTACAGCCAGAAAACGCAACAGTAACAACCATGGAGCAAGCGGTAGAGAAATCTCGTGAAATCGGTTTTCCATTAGTTGTACGTCCTTCATACGTACTGGGTGGTCGTGCGATGGAAATCGTATACGATGAGCAGGATCTACGTCGCTACTTCAACGAAGCAGTAAGCGTATCGAACGAATCTCCAGTACTGCTTGATAGCTTCCTAGATGACGCTGTTGAAGTCGACATCGATGCTATCTGTGACGGTGAGCGCGTGGTTATCGGCGGTATCATGGAGCATATCGAACAAGCGGGTGTTCACTCTGGTGACTCAGCATGTTCTCTTCCTGCATACACGCTAAGCCAAGAAATCCAAGACGTAATGCGCGAGCAAGTTGAAAAGCTAGCATTCGAGCTAGGTGTTCGTGGTCTGATGAACACGCAGTTTGCGGTTAAGAACAACCAAGTATACCTAATCGAGGTGAACCCTCGTGCAGCGCGTACGGTACCGTTCGTATCTAAAGCAACTGGTGCGCCAATCGCTAAGATTGCGGCTCGTGTAATGGCTGGTCAATCTCTAGAGTCGCAAGGCTTTACTAAAGAGATCATCCCACCATACTACTCAGTGAAAGAAGTGGTACTGCCATTCAACAAATTCCCAGGCGTTGACCCACTATTAGGCCCAGAAATGCGCTCTACTGGTGAAGTTATGGGTGTTGGTGCAACGTTCGCTGAAGCATACTCTAAAGCTGAGCTAGGCTGTGGCAATGTTTACCCTGAAGGTGGTCGTGCACTTCTTTCTGTTCGCGAAGGTGACAAAGAGCGTGTGGTAGACCTAGCATCTAAGCTTTCTAAGCTTGGCTACCAGCTAGACGCAACACATGGTACTGCAGTTATCCTAGGTGAAGCGGGCATTAACCCACGTCTAGTAAACAAGGTACACGAAGGTCGTCCTCACATTCTTGACCGTATCAAGAACAACGAGTACACCTACATCGTGAACACTGCGGCTGGCCGTCAAGCGATTGAAGACTCTAAAGTTCTACGTCGCGGTGCACTGGCTGAGAAAGTGAACTACACGACAACGCTAAACGCAGCATTTGCAGTATGTATGGCACATACCGCTGACGCTAAAACGTCAGTGACTTCAGTTCAGGAGCTACACGCTAAAGTAGCTGAGAACGAAGCGTAATAACAATCAGTAGGCTCGCAACGAAGCCTATATGACAACCTCATTGCCCGCTCACTAGAGCGGGCTTTTTTATTTTCTGATTATTGAAAAAGAGGAATGGGTTTAAGTCTAATCTTTCGTTAAAAGAATGGTTAACTTGATGGTATTTTGCACTTAGAGACTTGTAACTGATCGATCGAAAATGGAACTGACACTCGAAATTCTCACCATCCTATTCTTTGTTGCTACCGTGGCGGGCTTTATTGACGCTATGGCTGGTGGTGGAGGCTTGTTAACTTTACCTGCGTTACTGGCTGCAGGTGTTCCGCCGACACAGGCGCTCGCGACCAACAAGCTGCAAAGCTCATTTGGTAGCTTTTCAGCCAGTTGGTATTTCGTGCGTAACGGCATTGTCAGTATCAAAGAGATGCGCTTGGCGATTGCCTGTACTTTCATCGGCTCTGCTGTCGGTGCTGAGGCCGTGCAGTATATTGATGCGGGAGTGCTAACTAGCCTTATTCCGCTGTTATTGGTCGCCATTTCGCTCTATTTCTTAATGATGCCGAAAACCAGAGAGCAATCGGGCAAGGCTAAAATCTCTGAAGCGATGTTTGCTTTTAGTGTCGGTGGCGGAGTGGGGTTCTATGATGGCTTCTTCGGCCCTGGGACAGGTTCGATCTTTACCGTCTGCTTCGTCGCGCTTGGTCACTTCTCTCTTGTCGATGCGACAGCCCGCACTAAGGTGCTCAACTTTACGTCGAATATCGCCGCGCTACTGTTTTTTATTTTGGCCGGTTTACCTATTTGGGAACTGGGTCTGGTGATGGCCGTCGGTGGCTTTATCGGTGCTCAGCTCGGCGCGAAAGTGGTGGTGAGCAAAGGGCAAAAGTGGATTCGTCCTTTGGTGATTACCATGTCTATGCTAATGGCGACGAAGCTACTTTGGGAACAGCATCAGCAATGGTTGCTATCAATGTTTTAACCCTTGTAGATTGGTAAACACTCTGCCTTACACAAATATGAATAGGTCTAATCAAGGACTCAAGTTGCTTAAACTGAAAACAGTGGCTATCCGGTATGTTTAGCGCTCTGACAATAGACAGTGGGATCAGTGCAGGTGACGCCCCTCCTAAGGCTAATTGAGCCGCGGCAGTGTAAGCATCCATTTCCATTGCCGGTTTTATCCCTAACTTGGCTAGAGCTGGAAGTTGATAACTGTTGGATGGGTTCGTCAGGTCATTGGTGATGACTCTCTCTGGTAGTTTGTGTGGCTGTTTATCACTGACGATGAAAAACGGTTCATCACACAGGTGGAATGCCTTCAAACCATGTTGTGCAGGGAGTTGGCCAGCACATAGGCCTATTGTCGCTTTACCTGATTGGACTCGTTCGACGATTCTCGGTGTGTGATTGGTCGTTATTGTTAAGTACTTATCTTGTTTTAGATAATCACCGATCGTTTTGCCTAGGTAACCTGCAATGAGCGATTTTGAGCTGTCTAGGGTGATTAATGAGGTGTCCTCAAGCTCTTGCTGCTCATAGATTAGGCCGCGTAACTCATTGAATGAGGGGCCAATCGTTTCAATTAAAGCAATGCCATCGGGGGTCAGCTTTATCGATCGGCCACAAGGCTCAATCAGTTTTTTACCCAACTTCTTTTCCAGATTGGCGATACGCTTACTAACGGCGGATTGGCTGATGTAAAGTAAGCTTCCGGTGCGGCTCATGGTCTTTGCTTTACTTAACACAAGTAAGGTTTCAATGCCTTCCAATAGCATAGGGTTCACTCTAGGTGATAACGAATGATGCTACTGTACCTCATGCCAAGTAGAGTAGGGTATAGCCACAAGCAAAAAAAACGGCGCTCAATGAGCGCCGTTTTTTAAACCAGTGACTGAGAATTATAGAGACTCAGTGAAAGTACGTGCGATTACGTCACGTTGCTGTTCAGTTGTTAGCGAGTTGAAACGAACTGCGTAGCCAGAAACGCGGATAGTTAGCTGAGGGTAGTTCTCAGGGTGTGCTACAGCATCTTCTAGAGTTTCACGCTTAAGAACGTTAACGTTTAGGTGCTGACCACCTTCGATGCGTGGAGCTGTTTCGATAGCTACTTCACGGCTTTCGTAGTCGCCAAGATCGTTAATTGCGATTACTTGGTCAGCTTCGTAGCCAGAGTTTGCTGCTACACAACGAGCTTCATTCTTCTCGCTATCTAGTAGCCAGATAGAGTTTAGTAGGTCGTCATTTGCTGCTTTAGTGATTTGAATACCTTGAATCATTACTATCTCCTAGTCCACTTAACGTGGTTAATTGGTGTTAATTTTCGAATTTTAGTGAGCTACGTATTATATAGCGAATATCCCTTATGATAATATTGATTTAAGTCAAAAAACAACCAAAAACATTAATTTCCCGATGGTTATTTTCTTGTTCTAAATCAATAAAATCTTTGAAAACAACGTAGTTACAATTTATTTGATAATATAAAAAATATTTAATAACTCATTTTGTTGTAAATTTACTACAAAATGAGTTGAAAATTTGAGCTCCCTCTTTTAAATAACTGTTTTTCGGGGGCCATACTGAAAGTGAAAGGTGATTAAGTAACAATGATTAAAAAAGCAATGGGTAACAAGTTTATAGGTGCGCATGTCTCTGCGGCTGGTGGGGTTGACCAAGCGCCATTGCGTGCGCGTGAGATCGGTGCCAATGCTTTTGCACTATTTACTAAAAACCAACGTCAGTGGGTGGCTAAGCCCCTTGAAGCTGCCACTATCAGTGCATTTAAAGCCAACTGTAAAATGTTGGGTTTCAGTAGCGAGCAGATTCTCCCTCATGATTCTTATCTAATAAACTTAGGTGCTCCAGAAGAGGAAAAGCTGCAAAAGTCGCGCGCGGCATTTATTGATGAGATGGAACGTTGCAACCAACTAGGGCTGACTTTACTGAATTTTCATCCTGGGAGTCATTTAAAGAAGATATCTGAGAAAGAGTGCCTAGCGAGAATTGCCGAATCGATCAATCTTGCACATCAAGCGGTACCTGATGTCATTGCGGTGATTGAGAATACCGCGGGTCAGGGAACCAATCTAGGCTGGCGCTTTGAGCATCTCGCCGAGATCATTGAGCAAGTCGAAGATAAGTCGCGGGTTGGTGTATGTATTGATACTTGCCACACCTTTGCCGCTGGTTATGACTTAAGTACGTTTGATGCCTGTGAAACGACATTTGCTGAGTTTGATCGTGTAGTCGGGATGCAATATTTACGTGCAATGCACATTAATGACTCAAAGATTGCCTTAGGCGGCAAGGTCGATAGGCACCACGCCTTGGGCAAAGGCGAAATTGGTTGGGACTGCTTTGAGTATATCTCTAAAGATGCTCGATTTGATGCTATCCCATTGATTCTTGAAACGATAGAGCCTGAACTTTGGCCTCAAGAGATCGAAACGATGCGTAAGTTCCACCTGCAAGCTTTAGCTTAAGCGAAAAACTAGCGGAAATGTGGCATTAATCTTTCATAGCTTTTTATGAAGTCACAACATGAGGATACCACTATGCCTTTTACTTACTCGCACGTTTCGAGCCGCACAGTACGTCTACCTTTGCCAAATCGACATATTACGGGTCAAGGTCACTACCGTACTCCTCAAAAACACTAACTCCTTTGTTCCTTCTACTATTTTTGCGACAATGACAGCGCATATATAGTAGAAGGAATGGGTCATGAATACCTCACTTACCTGGCATGATGTTATTGGTGTAGAAAAGCAGCAAGAGTACTTTCAACAAACGCTCTCTTTTGTGGAAGCCGAGCGTGCGGCCGGAAAAGTGGTATTCCCGCCAGCGTCGGACGTTTTTAATGCGTTTAAGGCGACAGAGTTTGCCGATGTCAAAGTAGTGATCATTGGCCAAGATCCTTACCATGGCCCTAATCAAGCCCACGGATTATGTTTCTCAGTTTTGCCTGGGGTAAAAACGCCACCTTCACTGGTCAATATGTACAAAGAACTCGCTCAAGATATTGAAGGGTTTGAGATCCCGCCGCATGGCTATTTGCAAAGTTGGGCGCAGCAAGGGGTGCTATTGCTTAATACGGTATTGACGGTAGAACAAGGTAAGGCGCACTCACACGCAAAAAGTGGTTGGGAGACCTTTACCGATAAAGTTATAGAGGCAATCAACCAACATCAGTCTGGGGTTGTGTTTCTTTTATGGGGAGCACATGCGCAAAAGAAAGGTCGCTTTATTGATCGTGATAAACACCATGTTTTATCAGGTCCTCACCCGTCACCGCTTTCTGCACACCGTGGCTTTTTTGGCTGCGGCCACTTCTCTCAGACTAATGCTATTCTGACCTCTCAGGGGCAAAGCGCGATTCAATGGCAGCTTCCGATGCAGGTCAATGTGTAGCTGTTATTCACAAGTGTCTGATTAAAATCTGAACAAGATCAAGGCGTCTCTTCTTATACTCTAATACACTTATTAAAAGTAAGTGTTAAGGAGAGGCACTATGATGATTGAAAGAATCAAGCGTGAGCATGGCTATATGGTGCGCCTGCTGGCCATATTGCGCCATAAATTAGCGGTACTGAAAGATGAGCGCAGCGTTAACTATGGTGTGTTAAGAGAGATTGTCGACTACTTAGCAAATCACTCTGAGCGGGTACATCACCCTAAAGAGGACATCTTATATCACCATTACTTGACTCATTACGGTCATCATAAGGAAATTGATAACCTAGAGTTAGAGCACAAAACATTATCAGAGCAAACGCACGAGTTTCTTAATATTGTTGATATGGTGCTCCAAGACGCGGTTGTGCCACAAAGTCTGTTCATTGAGCAGCTTGAGTCATTCCTAAATGCGCAGAAGAACCACTTAGAAATGGAAGAGAAGCACATCTTTCCCTATCTAATGGAAACGTTCACCACTAAAGATTGGCAAATCGTCGAAGAGCAGTGGACAGTGTGCGAAGACGACCCTGTGTTCGGTGAAACCATCGCCGAGGAATACCAGCAGATCGCTGAGCGCGTCCACCAAAATGCACATGAAAGTATCTAATATAGGAAAAGAGGCGTAATGCCTCTTTTTTTGTAATCAGTATTCGACTGCGTTTACATTATCATAGCCGATATCCATATCCATCAACTCTTTTTGTAAGCGTTGGCGATCTTTAATGGCTTCGATCTCTCTCCACTTACGTTTTACCGGTTTTGAGCGGCCAGCTCTTCCTTTTGGTAAGTCCTGTTCGAAAATTTCGTCAAAGTTTAAGCCTTCCATAAGCTACCTCTTTATGATCATCTTTCCTTCAATCGGGCATGTTTTTAATACCATATCTAAAACTAGGCTAACTTTGATTCGTTTCTCATTTGTTACGTTTCAATGAAGTTTTTGCGCATATTGTGCGAGGGAGTCACAAAAAACGTCGCGTTGACTGATGTTTTTTTGAGCGTTTGATTCAACGAAAACGATTAAATTGACTTTCGCGGTATGTTAATTCCGTGTGTGAATTTTGACACAGAGATGACGAATTCAATTATGCACATATAAAATTGGAGCATAGCCCTACATTTTACGGTGTGTCATTTTTTATAGTGAGCTGCACGCCTTGTAGAGCAAGGTGTTGTCACCAGAAGAATATTGAGGTGATTCTTGGCAGTATGAATCAGCGCATGTTGATTAATAATTAATGAAATGTTCTGTTTTGATTGTTGGTTTGTGTGCTTTGCTGTTAATTGTAGGTGACTATCTAGTGAAAAATAACATTTTAATGAATTTGTTTGCATATTGATTTTTGTCTTTCTTCACTGCATTATCCGCCCGTCAAAAAATACGCTGATACGTAAAATGGAAGCATGAGGCGAGTTTTACAGATCTAGACTGCACAATATAACAATACCAATACTAAGCAATCTTGACACTTAGTAAGGCGGTCAGATGGAAGGCTTGGAAGCAAAGATCAGCGAAAACTCAATATGAGGATGTTATGACAGACTTAATTAATTTAATGAATGACCTGCTTTGGGGCTCCATTCTTGTTTATCTTCTAGTCGGTGTTGGAATCTACTTTACAGTCCGCTTGGGCTTTATCCAATTCCGTCACTTTGGCCACATGTTCTCAGTATTGAAGAACAGTCGCAAAGCAGACAAAGCTGGTATCTCTTCTTTCCAAGCTCTTTGTACTAGTTTAGCTGCACGTGTTGGTACCGGTAATATGGCCGGTGTAGCGGTAGCGCTTACTGCTGGTGGCCCTGGTGCTATTTTCTGGATGTGGCTTATCGCCATGTTAGGTATGGCGACATCATTCGCTGAAAGTACCTTAGCGCAGCTATACAAAACTAAAGATGACGACGGCAACTACCGTGGCGGACCTGCATACTACATGGAGAAAGGCCTAGGTATGCGTTGGATGGGCGTGCTGTTCTCGGTATTCCTAATTATCGCATTCGGTTTAGTATTCAACGCCGTACAGGCCAACTCGATTGCTAACGCGATGCACAACGCATTCGGATGGGAAGACACCTACGTAGGTGTGGTAGTTGTGCTACTTTCATCGGTTGTTATCTTTGGTGGTATCAAGCGTATTGCACGTGTAGCAGAATTAGTGGTTCCAATCATGGCACTGGCATACTTGCTACTGGCAATGTTCGTTATGGTGATGAACATTGAGAAGCTTCCAGCGGTTCTTACCTTGATCTTTAAGAGTGCGTTTGGCCTGCAAGAAGCTGCAGCTGGTGGCTTGGGCTACGCAATTGCCCAAGCGATGATTAACGGTATCAAGCGCGGTCTATTCTCAAACGAAGCGGGTATGGGTTCTGCGCCTAACGCTGCTGCTTCAGCAACACCTTACCCACCGCACCCAGCATCGCAAGGTTATGTGCAAATGCTAGGTGTATTCATGGACACGATTGTTATCTGTTCTGCGACAGTCGCTATCATCCTGATGTCAGGTGAGTACGTACCGCATGGTGAAGTGACGGGTATCGAATTGACTCAGAGCGCACTAAGTTCACAAGTAGGTGAATGGGGTGGAATCTTTGTTGCAGTAGCGATTTTCTTCTTCGCATTTACTTCAATCATTGCTAACTACTCTTACGCTGAAACGAACCTGATCTTCCTTGAGCACAACCACAAAGCAGGCCTAGGTATCTTCCGTATCGTCGTGCTAGGCATGGTAATGTTTGGTGCAGTAGCGTCACTACCAGTTGTTTGGGCTCTTGCAGACGTATCTATGGGTCTAATGGCGATTGTTAACTTGGTAGCAATTCTTCTACTATCAGGTATCGTGATTAAGCTGGCTAAAGACTACAACCGTCAGCTAGATGAAGGCAAAGTGCCAACGTTTGACTCGAACGATTTCCCTGAGCTGAAATCTCAGCTTGAAGATGGTATTTGGGATCAGAACAAAAAGAGCTAATCGATAGTTATCAGATTTGCCTATCAAAACGATTCAAAAAGCCATGCAGACAATGCATGGCTTTTTTTGTACCCTAAACTCAATAAAACAAAGATATGGATAGAGTAAAGTCATGTTAATCGTCGTTTCTCCAGCGAAAACCTTAGATTATGAATCCCCACTGGCGACAGAGCAATTCACTCAGCCAGATTTAGTTGAGTACTCAAAACAGCTGATTGAAGTATGTCGCAAGCTCACTCCTGCAGACGTTGCACGTTTGATGAAAGTGAGTGACAAGATTGCCGATTTAAACGTTGGCCGCTTTCAAGAGTGGAGTGAAGAGTTTACGACGGATAACTCGCGCCAAGCGATTCTTGCGTTTAAAGGCGATGTCTACACTGGTCTAGATGCACAATCTCTGTCTGAAGAGGACTTCGCTTACGCACAAGAGCATTTACGCATGCTCTCTGGCCTGTATGGTTTACTTAAGCCTCTCGACTTGATGCAGCCATACCGCTTAGAGATGGGCACCAAGCTGGCGAATGATAAAGGCACCAACCTTTACCAATTCTGGGGTAACGTTATTACTGATAAGCTCAATGAAGCTATCGAAGCCCAAGGCGATAACGTGCTTATCAACCTTGCATCGAATGAATACTTCAAAGCGGTAAAACCAAAAGCGTTAGATGCGCAGGTGATTACGCCGGTATTTAAAGATTGTAAGAATGGCCAATATAAAGTGATCAGCTTTTACGCTAAGAAAGCACGCGGCATGATGGCGCGTTACATCATTGAGAATCGTATTTCGAGCGTGGCAGACTTAACCAAGTTTGATAGCGCGGGTTATTACTTTGTAGAAGAAGAATCGACACCGACTGAACTAGTCTTTAAGCGAGAAGAGCAGAAATAGAAGGGGATGGGAATGCGCAGTTGGTTGAAGCGTCTATTAGCAAAATATGATGCGTGGTGTTTGTCTCTCGGATTGACCCCCGAGCATAAGCGCAGCTGTGTTCCTTATCGCACTGACCCGAGTGCTAAGAACTCTGATAAAACTAAGGCGCAAAAGTAATGCGCCTTTTTGATACCCACTGTCATTTCGACTTTGATATCTTCCAAGACGACTTTGAGTCTCAACTGAAATTAGCCCATGAGCAAGGTGTCTTGCGCTTTGTTGTTCCATCTATTGGCTCAAGTAATTGGGCCAAATTGCACCAAATGGCGGCAGACCACACCGATATCTATTATGCGCTTGGGATGCACCCCTATTTTCTTGATCAACAAAGTATTGATGAATTGCCTACCTTAAAAGAGCTGCTTAACCAGCGTGGCAATCAGTGCGTTGGGGTAGGTGAGTGTGGTTTAGATTCGGTGATTGAGGTTGATATGACGCTTCAGGAAACAGTGTTCATAGAGCAGGTCCGTTTTGCAACATCTTATCAACTTCCCCTCATTCTCCATTGCCGGAAAACACATAACCGAATGCTACAAATTTTGAAGCAAGAAAAGTTTCAATATGGTGGTATTTTGCACGGTTTTTCTGGCAGCTATCAGCAGGCTATGCAATTTATCGAGCTTGGTTTTTTCATCGGTGTCGGTGGTGTGATCACCTACCCAAGGGCAAATAAAACCAGACAAGCTATAGTTAGACTGCCAATTGAAAAGCTAGTGCTAGAAACGGATTCTCCGGACATGCCACTAAATGGTTATCAGGGCAAGCCCAATCATCCTAAGATGATAGGTGAAATCTTGTCCTGTCTCGCATCTCTCAAAGGAATGCCGAAGCAAACGATTGCTGAAATCGTTTGGAAAAATAGCAATTCAGCGTTCGGTATTTGTGAATAATTTCTAAATAAATTGTTCATTTGATGATTACCTAAAGCCTTAAAGGTGATCTAGTTCACGTAAATGAGTGAGCGGGCCATGAATCTTATTAGAAACTGTGAGGGTGGCATTACTTTATCATTGGCCGGATGAGTATAATTGCCTCCGCTTTTTGAGCTCCATTTTGTAACACGCCAATAAATAACATATAAGGAAGTCATAAACTATGAGCCTGTTTATGAGCCTAGTCGGTATGGCAGTATTGCTAGGAATTGCATTACTACTGTCTGATAACCGCAAAGCTATCAATCTAAGAACTGTGGGTGGCGCATTTGCTATCCAATTCATCATCGGTGGTTTCGTTCTATACGTACCATGGGGTCGTGACCTTCTAGCTGGTTTCTCAGCTGGTGTACAAAACGTTATCGATTACGGTAAAGACGGTACTGGTTTCCTATTCGGCAGCCTAGTTAACTTCTCAGTTGACGGTATCGGTTTCATCTTTGCTTTCCAAGTACTACCAACGCTAATCTTCTTCTCTGCGCTAATTTCTGTACTTTACTACATCGGTGTGATGCAGTGGGTTATCAAGATTCTTGGTGGCGGTCTACAAAAAGCACTAGGTACTTCACGTGCCGAGTCTATGTCTGCAGCAGCGAACATTTTCGTAGGTCAAACAGAGGCACCTCTAGTAGTACGTCCGTTTGTACCTAAAATGACTCAATCTGAGCTATTTGCAGTAATGTGTGGTGGTCTAGCGTCAGTTGCTGGTGGTGTACTAGCAGGTTACGCATCTATGGGTGTACCTCTAGAGTACCTTGTAGCCGCATCATTCATGGCAGCACCAGGTGGTCTACTATTCGCTAAAATCATTAAACCAGAAGTTGACACTCCAGACGAAGATTTGGAAAACAACATTGATGGTGGTGATGACAAACCAGCTAACGTTATCGATGCAGCAGCAGGTGGTGCATCAGTTGGTCTACAACTAGCACTTAACGTTGGTGCAATGCTACTAGCATTCGTTGGTCTAATCGCACTAGTTAACGGCATCCTAGGTGGCGTTGGCGGTTGGTTCGGCATGGAGAACCTAACTCTAGAACTACTACTAGGTTGGTTGTTTGCTCCTCTAGCATTCCTAATCGGTGTGCCATGGGCTGAAGCAACATTCGCTGGTTCTTTCATCGGTCAAAAACTGGTTGTAAACGAATTCGTAGCGTACCTAAACTTCGTACCTTACGTTGGTGATGCAGCACAAGTTGTTCCTGCAACAGGTGCGGTAATGTCTGAGAAGACTCAAGCAATCATCGCATTCGCACTATGTGGTTTCGCAAACCTTTCTTCTATCGCGATTCTACTAGGTGGTCTAGGTAGCCTTGCTCCTGCACGTCGTCACGACATCGCTCGTATGGGTGTTAAAGCAGTAGCTGCAGGTACTCTATCTAACCTGATGGCAGCGACAATCGCTGGCTTCTTCCTATCTTTCTAAGAAAGTAGAGTTAGATTATATAGACGCCGTTTAACAAAACCCCGTAGTCACACTTGGTGTGCTACGGGGTTTTTTGTTTTCTGGCTTCTAAAAATTTGCTGTTTGGGGCTTTAGGTTAAGCCTAGAACGGCAACGCTGTTTTCGTTTGAATATCGAGCAAACGTTAAACAGAATCTTTTTTGAGATACAAACCGTTTGCGCTCTATGAGCAACTACAGATTTTCGATGAATATCTATAATGTATAGTTGTAGGAAGTAGGGAAACGTTTTTGAATCAAACGTTGGAAGCTGGGCAAGGTGATGTCAGCTTACTACTTTTCATACATTCAGATTTATTGAAATGTTTTTCGCTAGCGATAATTAATACAAGGAGTATGATTGGCGCTGGCAGCAACGAGAGTTGCTAGGGCTATTGCCCTTATACGTTAGACACCGCAATCGAAGATTGTTGTGCCATAGACCAAACTGGTACTGTGCGGTGACAAGGATAGCAATTAGGGGTTAATTCGCTGTTTACCCCTGAGTCTTCAAGGAACCAAGTCCGTTCATTAATGACTACATCGCCAACTTGAATAGACAGGTTGAGCAGTAAAATTTTTGAATATTGATCGGAGATAGAAATGAGCGATTTAAAAGCAGCAGCACTACGTGCACTTAAACTAATGGACCTAACTACGCTGAATGATGACGATACTGATGCGAAAGTTATTTCACTATGTCATGACGCAAAATCAGCAGTAGGTAACACAGCTGCAATCTGTATTTACCCTCGCTTTATTCCTATTGCTAAGAAGACACTTCGTGAGCAAGGCACACCAGACGTTCGCATCGCGACCGTAACTAACTTCCCACACGGTAACGACGATATCGAAATCGCAGTTGCTGAGACTAAAGCAGCAGTCGCTTACGGTGCGGACGAAGTAGACGTAGTATTCCCTTACCGTGCTCTAATGGCAGGTAACGAAGAAGTTGGCTTCGAGCTAGTGAAGCAATGTAAAGAAGCGTGTGGTGACATCCTTCTTAAAGTGATCATCGAAACAGGTGAACTGAAAGAAGAAGCGCTAATCAAGAAAGCTTCTGAAATCTGTATCAAAGCAGGTGCAGACTTCATTAAAACATCAACGGGTAAAGTGCCAGTAAACGCAACTCCAGAATACGCTCGCATGATGCTTGAAGTGATTCGCGATATGGGCGTTGCAGAAACTGTTGGTTTCAAACCTGCTGGTGGCGTACGTACAGCTGAAGACGCGCAAGCATACTTAGCAATGGCTGATGAAATCCTAGGTGACAACTGGGTTGATGCTCGTCACTACCGTTTTGGCGCGTCAAGCCTGCTAACTAACCTACTTAATACATTAGAAGTGACAGACGAGACTGCTGATCCAGCAGCTTACTAATTCTCTCGTCCTATTTGACGCCGCAGCGTTGTTGACTGCGTAAGTTCATCCTAATCACATAGAGCCTCTATGCTCATAGGAATGGACTTACTTGTCGCCTAGCTGCAACGCCAAATAGTTTGAGAGTAAATAATGACAAAGTCTGTTTGGTGGAGTAGTGACTCGCTGCTCCACATTACCTCTTTACCTTACAACCTTGCTGCTCACAGCATGGGAGGATCTAATGTACTTACCTCAAGAAATTATTCGTAAAAAACGCGACGGCGAAATTCTAACCGCCGAAGAAATCAACTTTTTCATCCAAGGTGTTGCAAACAATTCTGTATCTGAAGGTCAGATCGCAGCATTTGCAATGGCCATCTTTTTTAACGAAATGACCATGCCTGAGCGTATCGCACTGACGTGTGCAATGCGTGACTCTGGCATGGTGATTGATTGGAGCCACAAAGAGTTTGGCGGTCCTATCGTTGATAAACACTCAACGGGTGGTGTGGGTGACGTCACTTCTCTAATGCTTGGCCCTATGGTGGCAGCATGTGGCGGTTTCGTTCCTATGATCTCTGGTCGTGGCCTTGGTCACACTGGCGGTACGCTAGACAAGCTTGAGTCAATTCCAGGCTACAACATCACACCGACTAACGAAGTATTTGGTGATGTGACAAAAGATGCTGGTGTTGCCATCATTGGCCAAACTGGCGATTTAGCGCCTGCAGATAAGCGTGTATATGCGACTCGTGATATTACAGCAACCGTAGACAACATCTCGCTAATCACAGCTTCAATCCTATCTAAGAAACTAGCAGCTGGCCTTGAGTCTCTAGTCATGGATGTAAAAGTAGGTTCTGGTGCATTTATGCCAACTTACGAAGCATCGGAAGAGCTAGCGAAGTCAATCGTAGCGGTAGCAAACGGTGCCGGTACCAAGACGACGGCAATTCTAACTGATATGAACCAAGTATTGGCTTCTTCGGCGGGTAACGCAGTAGAAGTACGTGAAGCGGTTCAGTTCCTAACAGGTGAATACCGTAACCCTCGTCTACTTGAAGTAACGATGGCGTCATGTGCTGAGATGTTAGTATTGGCAAAACTTGCTGATGACACAACAAGCGCGCGTGCAAAACTGATGGCAGTACTCGATAACGGTAAAGCGGCACAGTGCTTCGGCAAGATGGTTGCAGGCCTTGGTGGCCCAGCAGACTTCGTTGAGAACTACGATAACTACCTAGAAAAAGCAGACATCATCAAGCCAGTCTTTGCTGATGAGTCAGGTGTCGTTTCAGCAATGGATACTCGAGCAATCGGTATGGCGGTTGTTTCTATGGGTGGTGGTCGCCGCGTAGCAACGGACGTAATCGACTACGCAGTCGGCTTTGATGCTTTTATTCGCTTGGGTGAACAAGCGTCTAGTGACAAGCCTCTAGCTATTATTCATGCTCGCAATGAAGAGCAATGGCAAGAAGCGGCGAACGCACTGAAAGCAGCGATTACAATTGGTGGCGAATATACGCCAACTCCAGAAGTGTATCGTCAGATTCGCGCGGAAGATCTTTAAACTCTTCATATTTGAACTTGCAGCGGCGTTAACTGCGCTCGCTCACCGGAACGCCGGCCGCCCCTGTCACATAGACGAGCTATGCTCAGGGGATTCGCTTGCTTGATGCCTAGCTGCAAGTCCAACTATCTTGAGTTGAATTACTATTATTATTAGATTGGTCGATTGAGCTTTTGCTCTCGGCCAGTTAAAGGAAGAGAGCAATGAAAAGAGCATTTATTTTAGTCTTAGACTCATTTGGTATCGGTGCAACGGCTGATGCGAAAGATTTTGGCGATGTAGGTTCAGATACGATGGGTCATATCGCAGAGCAATGTGATAAAGGCTTGGCAGACAACGCGGATCGTAGTGGCCCACTAAAACTGCCAAATCTATCTAAGCTCGGTCTGGCAATGGCGCACAAAGAGTCAACAGGTAGCTTTGCTCCTGGCCTTGACGCTGACGCTGAAATCATCGGTGCTTACGGCCATGCGGCTGAGCTTTCTTCTGGTAAAGATACTCCATCAGGCCACTGGGAAATTGCAGGCGTGCCGGTATTGTTTGACTGGGGCTACTTCACTGATAAAGCAAACAGCTTCCCGAAAGAGCTAACAGACCGCATTCTTGAGCGTGCAGGTCTAGACGGTTTCCTTGGTAACTGCCACGCGTCAGGTACGCAGGTTCTTGATGATCTAGGTGAAGAGCACATGAAGACTGGCCAACCAATCTTCTATACCTCTGCTGACTCTGTTTTCCAAATTGCATGTCACGAGGAAACGTTCGGTCTAGACCGCCTTCTAAAGCTGTGCCAAATCGCACGTGAAGAGCTTGAAGACTACAACATTGGCCGTGTTATCGCTCGTCCATTCATTGGCCCAGGTAAAGGCCAGTTTGAGCGTACCGGTAACCGTCGTGACTTATCTGTTGAGCCACCTTCAGCAACGATTCTTCAAAAGCTAGTTGAAGAGAAGAGTGGTGAAGTTCACTCGATTGGTAAGATCTCTGATATTTATGCTGGCTGTGGTATCACTAAGAAGACTAAAGCAACGGGCATCCCAGCTCTATTTGAAGCAACCAAAGAAGCAATCAAAGAAGCAGGTGACAATACTATCGTGTTCACTAACTTCGTTGATTTCGATTCTGCTTACGGCCACCGTCGTGACGTAGCTGGTTATGCAGCAGCGCTAGAGTACTTTGATGGTCGTATCCATGAAGTGATGGAGCTGATGGAAGAAGATGACCTGCTAATTCTTACCGCTGACCACGGCTGTGATCCTACATGGCCAGGTACAGACCATACACGTGAGCATATTCCTGTGATCGTTTATGGCGCTAAAGTACCAGCGGGCTCTTTAGGTCTACGTGATACGTTTGCTGATATTGGTCAGACGTTAGCGAGCCACTTTGGTACATCACCAATGGATTACGGTAAAAACTTCCTGTAATTCTAAGTAGATATTTCAAATAGAGGGCTTGTCCCTCTATTCTTTTGTTTATTGCTTACTTATATCCGATTAAGAAAAGGAAATTAAATCATGGCAACTCCACATATCAACGCAGAAATGGGTGCATTCGCAGACGTCGTACTAATGCCGGGTGACCCGCTACGCGCTAAATACATTGCGGAAACTTTCCTGGAAGAAGTTGTACAGGTATGTGATGTACGCAATATGTACGGTTTCACGGGTACTTACAAAGGCCGTAAGGTATCGGTAATGGGCCACGGTATGGGTATCCCATCGTGCTCTATTTACGCGACAGAGCTAATCAAAGACTTCGGTGTGAAGAAGATCATCCGTGTCGGTAGTTGTGGTGCGGTAAGTGAAGATATCAAAGTTCGCGACGTTGTCATCGGCATGGGCGCATGTACGGACTCTAAAGTGAACCGTATTCGCTTTAAAGGTCATGACTTTGCTGCTATTGCAGACTACAAGATGGTGCGCGCGGCAGAAGATGCAGCTAAAGCTCGTGGCATTGAAGTGAAAGTAGGTAACCTATTTTCGGCTGAGCTGTTCTACACGCCAGATCCAGAAATGTTCGATGTAATGGACAAGTACGGCATCGTCGGTGTAGAAATGGAAGCGGCGGGTATCTACGGCGTATGTGCTGAGTACGGCGCTAAAGCACTGACTATCTGTACCGTGTCAGACCACATCAAAACAGGCGAGCAAACGACTTCAGATGAGCGTCAGACAACGTTCAACGATATGATGATCATTGCCCTCGATTCTGTTCTTCTGGGTGATGAAGAGTAATTATCACTTTTCTTCCTGTGGGATGACCAATAAAAAAGGGTTGATGCTTGGCATCAACCCTTTTTTGTTTTCTGGTTTTTACTGCATATCTTTAAGCAATAAATTTTCACCCTTACGCTTATTCGGCTTACGACGGATAATCAGCGTCAACAGTAAACCGGCGATAAAACTCATCCCAACCATGGTGTACATGTATCGATCACTTTTACGGTAGTAGTGATCTGAAAACGCCGTGAGCTTACCAGTTTCAAAGGTAATGCGAACAAATCCGATTACCGTGCCATCTTTCAGCACCGGTTCAACCAGTTGTTGTTTACCGATACGTGCGGTCTGTAAAGGGGTGTCTAAACCTAGAATTTCGCGCACTGAGGTTGCTTGGTCGCTGGCTGCCAGCTTGACCCCTTCTGCGTCGTAGATGGTGGCATCAACAACGAGGCTATCTTTCGCCAGTTGGTTAGTCAGCTTCAATAAACGTTCTTGATCTTGCGTGACGATCATATCGCCGGCTGACAAAGAAGCTTGAGAGATAAGAATATCGGTTAAGGTCTCTAATTGGTTGGCTTGAATCTGCTCATTACCTTTCGTAATTTTGACACTATTGATCCCAATAGTAGCGACCATGGCAATTAACGAGGCCGTTGCCAATACTTTCAGTGCGATACGAAAAGAAAATAGAGATGAGTCCATTTTTCACCTAAATAGAGGATAATTATACTTTAGAGCATATTGAGACTTGCGCAGATAAATTGCAATAGGTTACCGTGTTGAGAGATTTTACAGGAATAATTGACATGGACACGTTAAAGCCCCTTTCTATACGTAAACATACCCCATTAATTAATCGTCTGCCAGAAACCCGCCTTGCGACTCAGTTTGATAAAGCGAAAGCAGGTTGGGTGGTATTTGGACACTATCTCTGCCCGAGCAAATTTGAAGACATCGACTTCTTTGTAGGTTACTACAACGCCATTGTCGATGTATGGAAGGTTGGCGAGTACGAGGTTGCTTTAATGGCCGGAGAGCTTACTGAGCAACACGAAGAGATTTTGCAGGCACTTGAGCTTGATTACTCGCCCTTGAATGATATGCCAGAGTTGACCAAGCCGGGATTAATCGTACTCGATATGGACTCAACTGCGATTCAGATTGAGTGTATTGATGAAATTGCTAAGCTGGCAGGAGTTGGCGAAGAGGTCTCTGAAGTGACGGAGCGAGCAATGCAAGGCGAACTCGACTTTGAGCAAAGCCTGCGTCAGCGAGTTGGTAAATTAGCGGGCGCCGATGAAAGCATTTTAAGTTCCGTTCGCGAGCAGCTTCCTTTGATGCTGGATCTTCCTGAGTTGATTGGTACATTAAAACAGTACGGTTGGAAGACGGCGATTGCCTCTGGCGGTTTCACTTACTTCTCAGACTATTTACAAGAGTTGCTTGGACTGGATCATGCGCAGTCAAACCAACTCGAGATTGTCGATGGTAAGTTGACGGGGAAAGTGCTGGGCGAGGTCGTTTCGGCGCAGACCAAAGCCGATATCTTACAACAGCTTGCCGATGAGTATGAGATTGAACCACATAATACCATTGCGGTCGGTGATGGTGCCAACGACTTAGTGATGATGGATGCGGCTGGTTTGGGTATTGCTTACCATGCCAAACCAAAAGTAGAGCAACAGGCTAAGAGTGCCGTTCGTTATGTGGGACTTGGCGGGATCATTTGTATTTTATCGGCGATTCTTGTTAAGCAAAAACGTGTGAGCTTTAAGCCTCAACCATAAGCAAAAGACATATATTGATAAAAAAGCGAGGCTAAGACCTCGCTTTTTTATTGCTCAAATACTAATTTGTTAGTTCTAATCGAATCAATACTTCTTCAGTAATATCAGTAAGTTCACCATAGCCGACAATATTATTGATCTCTTTTTCTAAGCTGCGTGCTTGATGCATGCTGATTTGCGTCAGCTCATCAAGATCTTTTCGAACTAGAGCGGTTATTGGGTTGAAAACCGGAGCGCCACAGATTCTAATTGCATAAAACTCGCCCATCATTTGTGCTCGCTTTATAAAACTGATGCGCTCTTTAACACTCTCAAATTCGTTGGAGAGTTTAGCTTCGACCGACTGAATTCGGGTACCAAACTTACTCGCACTAAGGTAGAGCTCGTGGTACTGCGGCTCAGCACCTTCAATTCGTTTCATTGGCTGCGCTAACAACGTATTAGTATGACCTTTGTATATCGGCGCTAACGAGAAGTTCGCTCCGTCGCCAAGTTTGGCCAGAATAGTTAGATACGAGCTAAGAGGGTAATTCACGCCAATCGCTTTAGGGCGTAAGCTTTTACCCCTTTTCTCAATATAGAGTGGTGAGCTGACCATTTTATCCAGCAAGATATCATGCAGACTTTCTAGCAGTTCATTGCTTGGCAGCAGCTCTTTTTTAGCGACCAGCTTGTCTTGGTTATGCTCAATCAAGCGACCAAAGAAAGTGATGGTACGCATGATTTGCCTCGATTCCTCAATCGCAAGCTGAAGGCGTTTACCACTAGGGCTAATACGAATGACTTTATAAGGCACTTCACTAAGTGGAAGGTTCTTATCATAGAGCTGCAGCTCTTTGAAATTGATGAAGCAGGCCTCTCCGGCTTTGAGTGTACTAGGGGAGCTCAGAGCAATGTTGGCGCCATGTTTAGAGATATCAACAGTAGCACCTTCAACAGTTGTACCATGGATATCCGTTAACAGTAGCGGTGACTTAAATTGATATCTCGGTTCTCTGCGACGAGATTGGGCGTCAAAATAAATACATGCTGGGTTAGTGGTTGGATTACGCAGATGGCGGAATGGGTTTAATTCGTTTGCCGCAAGACGAGGCTTATCTGTCAGTAAGTAATCATGGCGACTGTTGTCATCAGAGATCTCTTGCAAGATGCCACAATGAGTCAGCGTTTCTGCTTCCAGATCCAATTCACTATAATGTTGTGATAACTCTTTTCTCTCATCTGGCGATAGTTCAAATACAGAGAGTCTGAACGCTTTCCAACTCTCTTTTTTCGCTCCCACATGCCAAAACAGTTGGCGCAGCTCACGCGATGCTTCAGGCATCATCATCGAAAAGAACAAGCTCTTCTCTTTATGTTGATGAGTGAAGGAGTAAATTACGTTACTGCTACCTTTGACGCCCTCGGTCGTCAATTGCGACATGCGCTGTTGATGAAACAGGCTACTCAGCGTTTGTTGATTGCGTTCATCGTGCCAGTATTGCCAAATAGGACGGTTATTTTCCGTCATTAGGACCAGTTTTAGCTCATTGCCACTGAAAAACACCGGTAGATTACAGGTGTGCTTTAAGTAGGTATGTTCGAAACCACGCGCCCGTGCACGGATGATCTTATCTTGATTATCATGACGAGCTTTCTGTGCGTCACTTTGCAGCAGGTGCTCAATGATCTTTTCAACCAAGCTTGAGGTGTCGAGCTTAAGTAGGCGTAAAAACTTAACCGCATCATTTTCATACGACTCGTCAATACCGACAATGCGATAGGGAATTGGCTGTTCGATACCTTCAATTTCAACCGATTTCTGCAGCTCGATAAGGGTTACGTCAACGACTTCCCCTAACTTATAATCAAAAGCAGAAGGCGCTTTAAATTTGGCACCAGAAGGAGAGAGATCAACCGTCAGCGCATTAACCACTTGGTTGTTAGCCAATTTTATTTCGACTTGGGATGAGATCTTAAGTCGGTTCTCTTTGCGCTTGAGATCGTAACCGAGCGTAATTGCCTCGACATCCAAACTGTTAGGATTAGCTGCAACTTCAGTCCCAGTAGGTTTACCCTGCTTTTGCATCACGCGGAAGTTGTTATGGGTATTGATTAGGGCTTCCCATACCCCTTCGGTATAGCCGCCAAATTTACGGGTGTTTTTGTGGTATGCGTTAAATGCAACATCGTCTAGCCAGTGTTTTAAACCGTCCAGATCATAAGAGCGACACTCACCTTTTACTCGTCCACGTAGGTCGATTGGCTTGGTACAAGGTGCCATCACGCGATTAAGTTCCATCTTGACCAAAATTTTAGTCGAAGGAGGCTCACCCTCTGTCATTTGGTTAAGAAGGTGCTCGAAGTCTTGTGCATGGTATGCTGGAATTAATCGCTCTGCTAACGAGAGTATTTCTGGCTGCTGCATATTTTTTTGTTAGAGTATTCCTTACTCTTGATATCGGCCTTGATATTAAGATCTTTAGTGATATGTTACAGCGAATCAAGTTTCTATGTGAGATAAACGTACCATGGTGCAGTTTGTGTCACAAATACCATTTTTAATACCTGAGGTTACATGGCAAAAGCGAAAAGAGCATACGTATGTAATGATTGCGGTGCTGACTTTCCACGTTGGCAGGGGCAGTGCAATGCTTGTGGTGCGTGGAATACAATTAGCGAGGTTAGACTGGCGGCATCCCCAGCAGCGGCGAGAAATGAGCGCTTAACGGGGTATGCGGGTAACTCGGGTGAAACTCTTGTTCAGGCTCTGTCTGAGATTGATCTTCAGGAAGTGCCGCGTTTTACCACCGGCTATAAAGAGTTTGATCGTGTATTAGGTGGCGGAGTTGTTCCCGGTGCAGCGATTTTAATTGGTGGTAACCCAGGAGCCGGCAAGTCGACATTGTTGCTGCAGACGATGTGTTACCTCGCGTCTCAAATGCCGACGCTCTACGTAACGG
Source organism: Vibrio hepatarius (assembly GCF_043642085.1). Taxonomy (GTDB): domain Bacteria; phylum Pseudomonadota; class Gammaproteobacteria; order Enterobacterales; family Vibrionaceae; genus Vibrio; species Vibrio hepatarius_C. Next base: position 61,957 of record NZ_JBHZSA010000006.1, read on the forward strand.
GTGAGGAATCTCTCCAGCAAGTTGCGATGCGCGCTTCTCGATTAGGTTTGCCGAAAGAGAACTTGAAAATGCTTTCTGAAACCAACGTTGACCGCATCTGTCAGATCGCTGAGAAAGAGCAGCCAAAGATCATGGTGATTGACTCAATACAGGTTATGCATGTCGCAGATGTGCAATCTTCACCGGGCAGTGTGGCGCAAGTTCGTGAATCGGCAACGGCGTTAACCCGCTACGCGAAGCAAAACAATGTCTCTGTGTTTATCGTTGGTCACGTTACTAAAGATGGCACTCTAGCGGGACCAAAGGTACTCGAACACATCATTGACTGCTCTGTGTTGCTTGACGGCGGTACCGATAACCGATTTAGAACCATGCGTAGCCATAAGAACCGTTTCGGGGCGGTAAATGAGCTCGGCGTATTTGCGATGACAGGGCAGGGGCTAAAAGAAGTCAGCAACCCGTCAGCGATTTTCTTATCACGCGGTGAAGAAGAGACATCTGGCAGCTCAGTGATGGTGGTGTGGGAAGGTACTCGCCCTCTGTTGGTTGAGATTCAGGCTCTTGTCGACTATTCACAACTTGCGAATCCACGTCGTGTCGCTGTTGGTCTTGAGCAAAACCGTTTGTCATTACTACTCGCGGTACTGCATAAGCATGGCGGCCTCCAAATGGCGGATCAAGATGTATTCGTCAATGTCGTTGGTGGGGTTAAGGTTACCGAAACCAGTGCTGACCTTGCTTTGGTTATGGCGCTGCTTTCTAGTTTCCGTGATCGTGCATTACCAAAAGATGTAGTGGTGTTTGGTGAGGTTGGCCTTGCTGGTGAGATTCGCCCTGTACCAAGTGGTCAAGAGCGCCTTAATGAAGCGTTTAAGCACGGCTTTAAGAAAGCTATCGTTCCTGCTGCAAACATGCCTAAGGGCGGTATTCCCGGAATGCAAATTCACGGCGTTAAGAAGCTTTCAGAGGCGATTGAAGCCTTTGATGAGCTGTAGCGTGTAAGAGCGGACTGCGTCCTTCGAGATTCGTGAGCGGGCTTCGCCCTTCGAGAGGAGAGCGACGCTATATACCGTCATTCCCTAGACTGACGAAGGAAGGAGTAGGGAATCTCTATAAAACATCGACTTGCTTTAAGAGATCCCCAATTCACTCGTCCCTCGCTCTCGAGGATGACAGCGTAATTTATTGAAATAAAAAGGGTTGACATTAAGTGCCAACCCTCCAAATT
>NZ_JBHZSA010000006.1:63284-250987 GCF_043642085.1 Vibrio hepatarius
TCTCGCTTCTCGCTTCTCGCTTCTCGCTTCTCGCTTCTCGCTTCTCGCTTCTCGCTTCTCGCTTCTCGCTTCTCGCTTCTCGCTATAACATATCAACGGCTTTCTCGATCGCAGCAATAAAGCGCTCTACATCTTCCATTGTGTTGTAGATGGCAAATGACGCTCTAACGGTTCCCTTAACACCGAGTGCATCCATAAGAGGGTGCGCGCAGTGATGTCCCGCTCGAACGGCGATAGCTTGTTGATCAAGTAGTGTGGCGATGTCTTGATGGTGAACCCCATCCATCACAAAGGAGAGCACACTAGCACCTGGCCGGTAGCCAAGAATTTCAATATCTTCTAGTGCGTTCAGGCGTGTGTATGCCGCTGACACTAGCTGGTGGATATGCGCTTCAAGTGCCAGTTGGTCAAAGCTCTGATACCAGTTGATAGCCGTTTCTAAAGCAATAGCACCCGCGACATTCGGTGTGCCAGCTTCAAATTTACCCGGAAGTTCGCTGTAGGTTGTTCCTTCAAATGACACTTTCTCTACCATCTTGCCGCCGCCGTGCCATGGGGGCATAGCTTCAAGCAGTTTCAGTTTGCCGTAAAGCACTCCAATACCGGCCGGAGCATACAGTTTATGACCAGAGAAAACGTAAAAATCAGCATTGAGTGAAGCAACGTTGACTTGCTCATGGACGATCCCTTGAGCGCCGTCCACGACAACAATCGCTCCCATCTGATGGGCAAGCTCAATCACTTGTTCGATAGGTTGGCGAGTACCCGTTACATTAGTGATATGGGCCAACGCGACGATTTTAGTTTGAGGAGAAAGCCGAGATTTAAAGGCAGCCAGATCAAACGAACACTCGCTTGTCATCGGTACCTTGATCACTTTTGCTCCGGTCTGCTCAGCCACTATTTGCCATGGAACTATATTCGCATGGTGCTCCATTTCACTGATTAAGATTTCATCTCCGGGCTTAAGCGTGTTTCGCGCGTAAGTTTGAGCAATCAGGTTTAAAGCTTCTGTGGCACCACGAGTCCAAACTATCTCTTTGCTTGTCGAAGCGCCTAAAAAGTCGGCTACTGTTTGGCGAGCAGATTCAAACTGGCTGGTGGCTTTCGCAGTTAGGCTATGGCTACCGCGGTGGACATTGGCATTTTGATGACTGTAATAGTCGGTAATCGCATCGATCACACAGCGTGGCTTCTGCGTAGTCGCGGCACTGTCTAAATAGACCAAGCGTTGGCCATTAACTTGCTGAAGTAAGGCAGGGAACTGCGCAGCCACTGCTTGAACGTCAAACATTATTCGTCACCCAGTTTGTGGTATTGCAGCGTCGGTATCGTCACCATCGGCTCTGCAACGGTCCACGCATGTGCTTTGCCTGATAGATTGATGATGACTTCCATGGCAAATTCCAGTGCGGTACCTGGGCCTTGGCTGGTTAATAGGTTGTGGTTTACATCGTAAGTGACACGTTTAACGCGCCATTTTTTCGCATTGATGTGGCTTTCAAAACTTGGATGACAAGTCATTAGTGCATCACTGTATAGGCCGTGATGAGCAAGAACGAGAGCTGGTGCGGCACAAATTGCGGCAACCAACTTACCTTCGTACATCTGCTGGCGAACAATCTCGACCAAAACAGTGCTGTCGCGGAACGTTTCTGCCCCCTCAACGCCACCCGGCAAGATCACTGCATCGAATTCATCATCAGCGATATCGACCAGTTTACAGTCAGCGGTGAGTGTAATGTTACGTGAGCCTTTCATGGTTAACTGACCATCGAAGTCGGCACTGGCAACCACAGTTTCGTATCCAGCTCTAACCATCATATCAATGATAGTAATAGCTTCCATTTCTTCACTGCCAGGAGCGATAGGGACGAGGACTTTTTTAGTCATGGTTAATTCCAACCTTGTTCGATGTTTTTAATGGCGTCATACAGCGAGCGGTTTACCGGCGTCGCTATTTTGTGCTGCTGCGCTTTTTCAATCAGATAGCCAGTAATAAAGTCTATCTCGCTTTGGCGTTGATGAACAATATCTTGCTGCATAGAAGATAAGTTTTTCGCCGTTGCTTGAATGACTTGAGCAACGGACTGACTCAACATTTCTGAGTTGGTGTCGATCCCTTCAGCTTGCATCACTAAGGTGACTTCGTTAATAACGGACTGCAAGGTGTCTTGATATTGGCTTTGTGCTAACTCGCCATTGGCTACCCTGTGCATTGCGGTAAGCGGGTTGATTGCGCAGTTGATGGCAAGCTTATTCCAAAGTGCATCAAGAATGCTAGGGTTCCACACGACTTGAGGAAGAGCGTGCTGGAATACCTCAGCTAAGAACTCACACTGTTTGCCTGCTGAGTTATAGCCACCCAACTCGGTTTTGCCCAATCCCGTGTGTACGACATGGTGAGATGACTTTCGATACGCGCCGTGAGTGGTCGTTGCAAGAACTAAAGGGTTATTAATGAGTAATTTAGAGACGACTTCTGCCGTACCCATGCCGTTGTGCATTAAGGTAACTATGGTGTCTTTGTTAATTAATGGCTTAAGCTCAGATAAAGCTCCCTCGACTTGAGGAGCCTTTAACGTGATTAGCAGTAAGTCCGCATGCTCAAGAGCTTGTTTGGAGCGATTACCGAACTGAATTGAAGCATGCTCATCTCTCTGGATATGAATCGTCGATTCTGCATGTCGAGACCAGAGTGAAACAGAGTGCCCTGCATGATGGAGGTAGGATGCCCATAAAGAGCCGATTGCACCAGGACCAAGAACGACAATATTCATACGATAGAAAATCAGTGGGTTTGGCCAAGATCATAAGGTTATCTATTGAGAAAGCCAATAAAAATGGCACCCTAAGGTGCCATTTAAAAATCTATCGCTTATAAGCTCAATTAGAACTTGTAAGTTACTGCGAAGTAGTGACCTACGCCAGAAGAGTCATTGGTTTGAGCTGGGTTCCAAGGAACAGCTGCGCCATCTTCGAAGCCGTATACGTCGTTAAACAGTTTTAGGCCGTAACCAACAGCAAAACGGTCTGAGTGCCAGTAGATACCGTTAAACATTGCAGCACCAGTGCTTGACTGAGAGTACTCGTCTTTCATGCCAAATTGGAAATCTAGGTAACCTTGGTAAGAAATGAATGAACCGTTCTCGAAGAAGTAGAATGGCTTAAACCAGTTAGTAGATAGTTGGTAGCCGTTCCAGTCTTTAAGTGCATTGTCGTAGTTACCGTATAGGTTTAGGCCCATTTTGCCTAACCATGGTGCATTGATGTCAGAACCAAGACCAATTTTGTATTGACCTTCGTTTGAACCACCGTAGAAGATCATTTCTGATGCAACGTAAACTTCTTGAACTGGACCGAAAGACAGATCTTTACCAGTAAGAGCGTCAAGAGACATACGTGGTGCAAACTTCATGAATAGTTTGTCTGAACCAGATTTGTCGCTGCTAGAGTCACCAGTAATGTTGAAGTAATCAACATAGCCGTATAGATCAAAGATGCCCGAACGACCGCCAAATTCCATCTCTAGGTAATCGTGAGTAGATTCTTCACCAGGACCTTTCTCATCGATTGCTGCCATCAGGTTGAACTGAAGCCATTTGTAGTCATTCTTGTGGATATCGCCGTCTGAATAATCAGCAGCCATCGCAGGTGCAGACATTGCAGCTACAACACCAAGAGCTAAAAGTGATTTACGCATAATGGAACTCTCTATGTATGTTAATTCAATATTCATTGGATATTTGTTTAGTTGCACAATCTGTGTCGTGCTTTGTTGAGGCGAATAATAGCGATAAATTTCTCAAAAGCCATGTGCAACATGTGTAAAAAAACATAAAACAGGTGATCGAGATCTCATTAACATACTAAAAATTGAAATGTAACGGAACTAATCACACGTTGCACAAAAAATGAAACGGGTATCGATTACGCAAGCGTTTGCTCATATTTTTATGTCTGTCATGTATTCAACAGATATGGTGAATGATCTTGTTGGGGGCAGGTGACGTAAATGTTAATAACAAAATAGAATGAGAGCGTTTATGTCAGAAGTTATGCTTTTCCCACTGAGTTCAGTTGTGTTGCCAGAAGGAAAAATGCGTTTGAGGATCTTTGAACCTAGATACAAGAGACTCGTATCGCAAGCAATGCAAGGAGAAGGTACATTCGGTGTCTGTCTTTTCGACAGTGAAATTAAAGGGCAAGAGTTATCTAATGTAGGCACTTTAGCGAAGATCATCGACTTTGAGCTTCTTGAAGATGGTTTACTCGGGATATCAATCACTGGATTAAGTAAGTTCAAGATTCAAAGTGTGCGGGTTGAGTACGACGGTTTACGATTTGCTCGGATAGAAACACTTCCCAGTTGGAGCGCTGAGGGAATTGAAGCCAATGACGTGCGGATTACAACAGAGCTCGTTCGGGTCTACCAACAGTTTCCAGATCTAGGTACCCTTTACGAGCACAAATTTTTTGATGATGCGAGTTGGGTCAGTCAGCGTTGGTTAGAATTATTGCCTGTGAGCAAACAGCGATTTGATCAGCTTACATTAGAAACAAATTGTCGTGCAGCGGTAAGCTATATTAAAAAGAGCTTAGAAAGATAGTAGCGGAGTGATCGGTTTTCGGTCTATGACGTATAAACAGAAAAAAGTGAAACTAAGGCTATCAAAATGGAAAATTTAGATACCCAGACTTTTTCAAAAGAAGAGTGGCATTTGTGCATGGAGAAAGTAAAGCAAAGAGATAAAGCTTCCTTTTCCGTAATATTTACCCACTTTTCTCCTCGACTTAAACAGTTTGTTTTTCGTCATATGGGCAATGAGCAAGTCGCAATGGAAATTGTTCAAGAGGCGCTTTCAATCGTTTGGCAAAAGAGTGTCTTGTTTGACCCGTCTAAAAGCTCTCTGTCGACTTGGATTTATACCATCGCGCGTAACTTATGCTTTGATACGTTACGTAAGCAAAAAGGGCGAGACTGTCATCTTCACTCTGAAGATTTATGGCCTAACGACTATTGCCCGCCTGATCTGGTAGAGCATTATTCTCCTGAAACGGACCGGCTTAAACAGCAGGTGATTAAGTATCTGGATATCTTGCCTGAGGCACAAAGAGAGGTGGTCAAAGCGGTCTATCTGGAAGAGCTGCCGCACCAGCAAGTTGCGGATATGTTCGATATACCTTTGGGAACGGTTAAGTCCCGTTTACGGTTAGCTGTTGAAAAACTACGCGATACGATAGGGGCGGATAAGTTATGAGTTACCATCCAGAAACATCTATTTTAGAAGCGTATGCACAAGGTACGTTGGACGATGTGAGCGCTTTTACAATAGCGACACACATCGAGACTTGCCCTAAATGTCGCGCTAAGGTCAGTGAGCTAGAGGAGAGTTGCGGGGAAGAATTAGCTAACGCCTCTATGCATTCAGCCGATAGCTTTGATGACATGCTAACGAATATCTTAGCTTTAGAGCCAAGTGATGAGCCTTTTAGACCAGCCAGAAAACCAACCTTTATTGAAGTCAATGATAAGACGTTTCGGTTGCCGTTGTCGCTAACTCGCTTTAGAGAGCAGATTGGCGAATGGAAAAGTTACGGCGGCAAGGTTTACAGCGCGTCCATTGAGATCTCGACCCAAGCTAGAGTCAATCTGATGTATATATCTGAGGGAGTGGCAATTCCTCAACATACTCACAAAGGACTTGAATCGACCCTTGTATTACACGGTAGCTTCAGTGATGAAGATGGCGAGTACCAAGTTGGTGATTACTTACTTAAAGATGCATCAGTTAAACACTCTCCCTTTACTAAGCAAGGTGAGGACTGCTTATGCTTAACAGTACTGACTGAACCTATGCTGTTTACTCAGGGCGTCGCGAGGGTGTTTAATCTATTTGGCAAGGGCATGTATCCATAATTAGCCCTAACAAATGAAAAAGGCTTGGTGATTCACCAAGCCTTTTTGTTTATTTTGAGGTGGCTTCTTCTTGTTCAGCGTCGGCAGACTCATCTCGTTGTCTTGCTTTATCGAGTAGGTCGGTAAAGTAATGACGTAGAGAGTAGAGCATGATTAAGCTTGGAATCACCATCAAGGCTGTGATGACAAAGAACAGCGACCAATCATTGAGGTAATCAGCAAGCTCACCACTAAACGATGCCAGTGTGGTACGGCCAAAGTTACCCAGTGAAGCGAGCAAGGCATACTGAGTTGCAGAGAACGCTTGGCCTGTCAGCACAGTGAGGAATGACACAAATGCAACTGTCGAGAACGCAGTTGTGAAGTTATCGACAAGGATGGTGGCTAAGAATAGGTGTTCATTCGGACCAACTTTAGCAATCCACGCAAACATCAGGTTACTTGCCGCCATTGCAATACCGCCAATCATGAGACCGCGAACAATGCCGAACTTAACGTTGAACATACTTCCCACTAAGGTAAAGAAGATAGTTGCTCCCCAACCAATGAGCTTGGAGTAGTAGCCGATCTGTTCGTTGCTAAAGCCGACTTCTTTATAGAAGGTAATCGACATACGGCCGAGGAAGGCTTCACCAATCTTAAACAGGAATACAAACAACAATAGTGTGATAGCAACTTGTACACCGTTACGTTTGAAGAAGTCTAAGAAAGGCTCAATAACGGTTACACTAAACCAAGCAACGACTTTTGAATGGACAACTTTGTTGTGGCGGGCTTCTGCTTGGTGTTGCAGAGCCTCGCGGTTGGTTTTTGGCTCGCCGACTAATAAAGTAAAGAGCATCAAAATGCCGACAATAAATGCCATGCCATAGTAGACACCATTCCAGCCGATGGTATCTGCGTTGATGAAAGCAACATATCCAGGAAGTGAATAGCCTGTCCACCAACCAATTACGGCCATCGCAGAAGCTTGTGGCAGCTTAGACGATTGTGATTTCGGGAAAGTATCGATACGGTATGCATCAATGGCGATGTCTTGAGTGGCAGAAGCGATTGCAATCCCAAGCGCTAGCATCGAGGTGAACATTAGGTTCTTGGATGGATCAACGCCGGCAATAAACAATGTGCTTACTAACACTAAAGATTGACATAGGAAAATCCAACTACGGCGCTGGCCTAATACCTTGTGTAGCACTGGCAGTTTGACACGGTCAACCAATGGCGCCCATAAAAAGTTAATCGCGTAAACCGCGAAGACACTACCAAAGTAACCAATTGCCGCGCGTGTTAATCCCGCATCTTTTAGCCAACCGGACATATTTGAACCGATCAGTACCCATGGGAAACCGCTCGAACAGCCCAGCATAAAGACCCACATAAGGCGTTTATCCATATAACTGCGGATAGTCTCTAGCCAAGACATGGAGGGAGAGTCAGAAGACATACACAAATCCTTGTTTGATTTTTTGGTCAGCAAGAAGAATGAGGCTCTAACTTGTGGGTTAGAGCCTAAGAGAATTATTTAAGAAGAGTAGCTTTAGTAATAATGATTGGCTCGACTGGAACATCACGATAGCGACCAACTGAGTGTGTTGGTTTTTTACCCATTCCTTGGATGACATCGAATCCTTGAGTCACCTTACCAAATACTGCATAGCCCGGTGGGCGCTGGTCGTAATCTAAAAAGCTGTTATCAACGAAGTTAATAAAGAACTGCCTAGTTGCTGAGTGAGGATTATTCGTTCTCGCCATCGCAATGGTTGCTGTGTTGTTCTTTAGCCCATTAGACGCTTCGTTTCTTACCGGTGAGTAAGTTGGCAACGACTTCATGTTCTTGTCGAAACCACCACCTTGTGCCATAAAATTCGGGATCACACGGTGGAACTGACTGCCGACATAGCTGCCATCTTTCACGTACTTTAGAAAGTTTGCCACCGTCAGCGGTGCTTTCTCTTGGTTTAGTTCGACAGTAAATGAACCTAGGTTGGTTTCAAATTCAACTTTAGGCCCTGCCATCGCTAGACTACTGAGTAGCGCTAGCGAAGCAATTGCTACCTTTAACATTAGAATCGCTCCTGCATGTACTGTTGAAGCTCTCGGTCATTTGAGATTTCTTGAAGGACTAAATTAATCACATCATTTAGGACAACTTCGATATCTTCATTTGAAGCACTTAGAGCACCAGTACGCTTAGCTGTACCTGTGTAGGCCTTGACCAGTTTACCTTGTGGTGTCTCAGCGGTGATCTCTAGTACTACTTTGCCATCCATTTGGTTTTCCATCACGGTATGCTTCACTGAAACCAGCGCTTCTTGAACTTCAATCGCGATAGTATTTTCACTGCTTACCGTGCTACGGAAACCTTGTGACTTAAATTGCTCAAGCAATGCGTTTTCAATCGAGATGCGGACGTTTTGCTTAGAGTGGATAGGTTCAATGTTAGAACGACCGCTATCAACAAGTGCAACATACTGTGCAGAGCGAACGTCTTTACTGGTCAAAGTAAATGCAGCGTCTTTTACAAGGTCACTATTGCTCAGAACGGCTTTAGGCATAAAGTTGATTTGTTCTTGCTGCGGTGCTGCACAGGCAGTAAGTAGTGCCATTGACGCGGCTAAAACCAGTTTTCTCATTGTAATTTCCTTTATTGTTAACTCTTCGAGCTTACCAAACGTTTAGAGAGATAATAGTGGACTATTTAGTTGCTTGTAAAATAACAAATTTCTTATTGGCTGCCACAACTTTGACGTTTGACTTACCAAACAGTCTAGCGAGTTTACCATCGTAGCCGAGGTGGCGGTTGCCGATAACTAATAATTGCCCACCAACTCTAAGAATTTGCTTTGCATCACAGAACATCTGCCAAGCAATATGATCGGTAATTGCTTGTTGCTGGTGGAACGGTGGATTACACATAATCATATCAAGGTCATTTCTCTCTAGACCTTCGAGACAGTTATTGGCAATACACTCTATTTCTCTGTCATCGCCTAGGTTTTGAATTAGGTTTTGTCTCGCCGATTCGACAGCCATAAAACTCTCATCAACACAGGTCAATTTTATGTTTGGGTTGAGTTGCCCCATTTTGACCGATAACACGCCATTGCCACAGCCTAAATCAAGCACATGCTTTAGATTTGGGTTGGTCGGTAAGTGCTGAATCATAAATCGAGCACCTAAGTCTAAGCTCTCGCCCGAATAAACATTAGGTAGGTTATTGAGCTCTATACTCTCGCCGTCGACGTTCCAACGTGTGTTGGGTGAGACAGCTTGAGGGTTGGCAACGTTCGCTTGACTGAAAACTAATCGATGCTTTTTCCAAGCTAAAGACGTTTTAGTCTCGCCAAGGAACTTCTCAAACAGTTTGAGTGTTGACGAGTGAATCTCTTTGGCTTTATTCACGGCGATAACGGGTACCGATGGGGCTAAAGCTGAGCGCAGTTGGCTGAGTTGCCAAGTGAGGTGACGATTGCTCTTAGGTAGTTGAATTAAGACCAAATCAACATCGTTAGCGATTGGCTCGATAGTTGTGGCAAAAGACACTGGGTTACACTGGTTTAGCGCTAAGTTTTCACGAGTTCCTGTCTGTGAAATAAACGAGTCACTCATCATGGTGATTCGATGGTTTGAACTGAACCAGCAACTTAAAGCGCCAAAGTTATCGTTAAGAATAAGAATGTGTTGATTGGGCTCTAATCCCATCTCTTCGATATGATTGATGAGATATTCATCGCCAGCATCCCAAGCTTGAAGGGTTTCGGTGCTTCTTTTTGGGTAGCGAAATAAAGAAAGAGTACGCTCGTGCAGTGCAAGCTCAGTTTTCATAGTTGGAACGTTAGGTAATGTGCAATGAGCAAATTGTCGCAAAACCTAGCGGTTGAGGAAACTAAAACCTTTAGCTTTATCCGATGGGATATTATGATTTAAAGTTAATAGTCATTCATATTTGATGGTAAAGCACGATGTTGCAAGAAGTAATCGAAACCAAATTGCGTGAAGCATTCTCGCCTATAGAGCTCAAAGTGATCAATGAGAGCTTTATGCACAATGTACCGGCTGGCTCAGAAAGCCACTTTAAAGTTGTGATTGTGAGTGAAAAATTTGAAGGGCAGAGACTTATTGGTCGTCATCGCCAAGTCAATCAAGTGTTGGCTGATGAGCTTGCGAATCATATTCATGCGCTTTCTATGCACACCTATACATCGAGTGAATGGAAAGAGCAGAATCAACTCGCTCCAGACAGCCCAATGTGCTTGGGTGGTTCAAAATAATAAAATGAGAGGGTAGCGACGGCTACCCTTTTTAGTTAGTGCTAAAGAGGTATTGTTAACAACGTAGAAACAAATAAATGCAATAGTTAGTTTTAATTAAGATTGTTTCACGATGTGAATGCATTGAGCTATACAAAATGATATGCAGAAAAGGGTTTGTGCGGTGGCTCAAACTTATGACTATTCCTTAGCCTTTTAAACTCAATTCCTTCGAAATATCTCAGTTATTCATCGGATTCATCATGGCATCAACTTCTAAAAAGATGATAGACTATCGCACCTGATAAATCTCGATGATTTCTTGTTGCGAGGTTTTTAATAGGATGTTGCGATTTTGGTGTTTTAAACGACACCAAAACCGGACACTAGTGTCGTGTCTAAAAGTTACGCAATCTAAGAATCTTTTTCCCGATAAAAGTAGTGCAAGTGCGTATGATTACAATAAAGAAGGGTTTGGACCTGCCAATCGCAGGAACTCCATCCCAGGTGATTAATGATGGTAAGACCATCAAAAAAGTCGCCTTGCTTGGCGAAGAGTACGTCGGCATGCGTCCTACTATGCATGTCCGCGTAGGCGATGAAGTGAAGAAAGCTCAAGTTCTTTTTGAAGACAAGAAGAACCCAGGTGTGAAATTTACTTCACCAGCAGCTGGTAAAGTGATCGAGGTTAACCGTGGCGCTAAGCGTGTACTTCAGTCTGTAGTGATTGAAGTGGCAGGTGAAGAGCAGGTTACTTTCGATAAGTTTGAAGCTGGCCAACTAGCAAGTCTTGACCGTGAAGCGGTTAAAACTCAGCTTGTTGATTCAGGTCTTTGGACTGCTTTACGTACTCGTCCGTTCAGCAAGGTTCCAGCAATCGAGTCTTCTACACAGGCTATCTTCGTAACTGCAATGGATACCAATCCGTTAGCAGCTCAGCCTGAGTTGATCATCAATGAACAACAAGAAGCGTTCGTTGCCGGTTTAGACCTGCTTTCAACCCTGACAGATGGCAAGGTTTACGTATGTAAATCTGGCACAAGTCTGCCTCGTTCTTCTCAGTCAAATGTTGAAGAGCATGTATTTGATGGCCCTCACCCAGCAGGTCTTGCTGGCACCCACATGCATTTCCTATACCCAGTGAATGCAGAAAATGTGGCGTGGAGCATCAACTACCAAGACGTTATTGCGTTTGGTCAGTTGTTCCTAACTGGTGAGCTTTACACTGACCGTGTTATTTCTCTGGCTGGCCCAGTAGTAAATAACCCTCGTTTAGTTCGTACAACTCTAGGTGCAAGTCTAGAAGACGTAACGGACAGCGAGCTAATGCCAGGTGAAGTTCGTGTAATTTCTGGTTCGGTACTTACTGGTACTCATGCAATTGGACCTCACGCATACCTAGGTCGTTACCACGTTCAGGTTTCTGTATTACGTGAAGGCCGTGAAAAAGAACTGTTTGGCTGGGCGACGCCTGGTAAGAACAAGTTCTCAGTAACTCGCTCATTCCTTGGTCATATCTTCAAAGGTCAGTTGTTCAACATGACAACAACGACTAACGGTAGTGATCGTTCTATGGTTCCAATTGGTAACTACGAACGCGTAATGCCATTAGATATGGAACCGACTCTGCTACTTCGTGATCTATGTGCAGGTGATACTGATAGTGCAGTAGCACTGGGTGCACTTGAACTGGATGAAGATGATTTAGCACTGTGTACCTTTGTGTGTCCTGGTAAATACGAATACGGTGAACTCCTTCGTGAATGCCTAGATACCATTGAGAAGGAAGGGTAATTTTTCATGGGCCTTAAAAAGTTTATTGAAGACATCGAGCATCATTTTGAGCCAGGTGGTAAACATGAGAAGTGGTTCGCGCTTTACGAAGCTGCAGCAACACTTTTCTACACACCAGGTTTAGTAACGAAAAAAAGCTCGCACGTTCGTGATAGCGTTGACTTAAAACGTATCATGATCATGGTTTGGTTTGCGGTATTCCCAGCAATGTTCTGGGGTATGTACAACGCAGGTGGCCAAGCTATCGCTGCACTTAACCACATGTATGTTGGTGACCAACTTGCAGCAGTAGTAGCAGGTAACTGGCACTACTGGCTAACTGAAATGCTGGGTGGCACCTTAGCCGCCGATGCAGGCGTTGGCAGTAAGATGATCTTGGGTGCAACTTACTTCCTACCTATCTACGCGACGGTATTTATCGTTGGTGGTTTCTGGGAAGTACTGTTCTGTATGGTGCGTAAGCACGAAGTTAACGAAGGTTTCTTTGTTACTTCTATCCTGTTTGCACTTATCGTTCCACCAACGCTACCTCTATGGCAAGCGGCGCTAGGTATTACCTTCGGTGTTGTTGTTGCTAAAGAGATCTTCGGTGGTACTGGTCGTAACTTCCTTAACCCAGCACTTGCTGGCCGTGCATTCCTATTCTTCGCTTACCCAGCTCAAATTTCGGGTGACGTAGTATGGACAGCAGCTGACGGCTTCTCTGGTGCAACGGCTCTTAGCCAATGGGCTCACGGTGGTAGCGGTGCCTTGATCAACAACATCACTGGCGCTCCAATCACTTGGATGGATGCTTTCATCGGTAACATCCCAGGTTCAATTGGTGAAGTATCGACGCTTGCTCTAATGATCGGTGCAGCAATGATCGTCTACATGCGTATAGCATCTTGGCGCATCATCGCAGGTGTGATGATTGGTATGATTGCAACAGCAACGCTGTTCAACGTTATCGGCTCTGACACTAACCCAATGTTCAACATGCCATGGCACTGGCACCTAGTTCTTGGTGGCTTTGCGTTCGGTATGTTCTTTATGGCAACAGACCCTGTATCGGCTTCATTTACTAACAAAGGTAAATGGTGGTACGGCGCGCTAATCGGCGTGATGTGTGTACTAATCCGTGTTGTGAACCCAGCATACCCAGAAGGTATGATGCTGGCGATTCTATTCGCGAACCTGTTTGCACCTCTGTTCGACCATGTGGTTATTGAGAAGAACATCAAGCGGAGACTAGCACGCTATGGCAAGTAATAACGACAGCATTAAAAAGACGCTGGGTGTTGTTGTCGGGTTGAGCCTTGTTTGTTCAATCATCGTATCAACAGCAGCGGTAGGTCTACGTGACAAGCAAAAAGCTAACGCTGTACTAGATAAGCAAACTAAGATCGTTGAAGTTGCTGGTATTGACGCTGACGGCAAGAAAGTACCTGAGCTGTTTGCTGAGTACATCGAACCTCGTCTAGTTGACTTTGACTCTGGTGCGTTTGTTGACGGCGATGCTGCAACTTACGATCAGCGTAAAGCAGCAAAAGATCCAGCAGAGTCAATCAAGCTAACTGCTGATCAAGACAAGGCGAAGATCATTCGTCGTGCTAACACAGGTGTTGTATACCTAGTGAAAGATGGCGACGCTGTATCTAAGATTATCCTACCGGTACACGGTAATGGTCTTTGGTCAATGATGTATGCATTCGTTGCGGTTGAAACTGACGGTAATACTGTATCTGCGATCACTTACTACGAGCAGGGTGAAACTCCTGGACTTGGTGGTGAAGTTGAGAACCCATCTTGGCGTGATCAATTTATTGGCAAGAAGCTTTATGATGAAAACTTCAAGCCAGCTATCAAAGTTGTTAAAGGTGGTGCCCCAGCCGGTTCTGAACACGGTGTTGATGGCCTATCAGGTGCGACACTAACAGGTAACGGTGTTCAAGGTACATTTGATTTCTGGTTAGGCGATATGGGCTTTGGTCCATTCCTAGCAAAAGTTCGTGACGGAGGTCTGAACTAATGTCTAGCGCACAAAACGTTAAGAAGAGTCTGTTAGCACCAGTATTGGATAACAACCCAATCGCGCTTCAGGTTCTTGGTGTTTGTTCTGCTCTTGCAGTAACCACCAAACTAGAAACGGCTTTTGTAATGACACTAGCGGTTATCTTTGTAACTGCACTGTCTAACTTCTTCGTTTCGGTAATCCGTAACCACATTCCAAACAGCGTGCGTATCATCGTACAGATGGCAATCATCGCATCGCTAGTAATCGTGGTAGACCAAGTGTTGAAAGCATACCTATACGATATCTCTAAGCAGCTATCGGTATTCGTAGGCCTAATCATTACAAACTGTATTGTAATGGGTCGTGCTGAAGCATTCGCTATGAAGTCTGAGCCAATCCCATCTCTAATCGATGGTATCGGTAACGGCCTTGGTTACGGTTTCGTTCTTATTACTGTTGGCTTCTTCCGTGAACTATTTGGTTCAGGCAAGCTGTTCGGTATGGAAGTGCTTCCTCTAGTGAGCAACGGCGGTTGGTACCAGCCAAACGGTCTGATGCTTCTAGCGCCATCTGCATTCTTCCTAATCGGCTTCCTAATCTGGGCAATCCGTATTCTGAAACCAGAACAAGTAGAAGCGAAGGAGTAAGGACGTCATGGAACATTACATTAGCTTGCTAGTTAAATCGATTTTCATCGAAAACTTAGCACTATCGTTCTTCTTAGGTATGTGTACATTCCTTGCCGTATCTAAGAAAGTTAAGACCTCTTTCGGTCTTGGTGTTGCGGTTGTATTCGTACTGACAGTTGCAGTACCAGTGAACAACCTGCTTTACACTTTCATTCTTAAAGAGAATGCGTTAGTTGAAGGCGTGGACCTTAGCTTCCTGAACTTCATCACCTTTATCGGTGTAATCGCAGCACTTGTACAGATTCTAGAAATGATCTTAGACCGTTTCTTCCCACCTCTGTACAACGCGCTAGGCATCTTCCTACCGCTGATCACAGTAAACTGTGCGATCTTCGGTGGCGTGTCTTTCATGGTTACACGTGACTACAACTTTGCTGAATCTGTTGTTTACGGCTTCGGTTCTGGTGTGGGCTGGATGCTAGCTATCGTTGCGTTAGCAGGTATCCGTGAGAAGATGAAGTACTCTGATGTACCTCCAGGTCTACGCGGTCTTGGTATTACGTTCATCACAGTTGGTCTTATGGCGTTAGGCTTTATGTCTTTCTCTGGTGTTCAACTGTAAGTCGGGTAAACGGCAGCAATTAAAGGAATAGTCATGAATACTATTATTTTTGGTGTAGTGATGTTTACCCTGATTATTTTGGCGCTAGTTTTAGTGATTCTTTTCGCTAAATCTAAACTAGTACCATCAGGTGACATTACAATTTCTGTGAACGATGACCCTTCATTGGCGATCGTTACACAACCAGGTAGCAAGCTACTGGGTGCTCTAGCAGGTGCTGGTGTATTCGTATCTTCTGCTTGTGGTGGCGGTGGCTCTTGTGGCCAGTGTCGCGTAAAAGTTAAATCAGGTGGTGGCGACATCCTACCTACCGAGCTTGACCATATTACTAAAGGTGAAGCACGTGAAGGTGAGCGTCTAGCGTGTCAGGTTGCAATGAAAACTGACATGGATATCGAGCTTCCTGAAGAGATCTTCGGCGTTAAGAAGTGGGAATGTTCAGTTATCTCTAACGATAACAAAGCAACATTCATCAAAGAGCTTAAGCTACAAATCCCAGATGGCGAATCAGTACCTTTCCGTGCTGGTGGTTACATCCAGATTGAAGCACCTGCTCACCACGTGAAATACGCTGACTTCGATGTACCAGATGAGTACCGTGAAGATTGGGATAAATTCAATCTGTTCCGTTACGAGTCTAAGGTAAACGAAGAGACGATCCGTGCTTACTCAATGGCTAACTACCCTGAAGAAGAAGGCATTATTATGCTGAACGTGCGTATCGCTACGCCGCCGCCTAATAATCCTGACGTACCACCAGGTATCATGTCTTCATTTATCTGGTCTCTTAAAGAGGGCGATAAGTGTACGATTTCTGGTCCATTTGGTGAGTTCTTCGCTAAAGACACTGACAACGAGATGGTATTCGTTGGTGGTGGTGCAGGTATGGCGCCAATGCGTTCACATATCTTCGACCAACTTAAGCGTCTTAACTCTACGCGTAAGATGTCTTTCTGGTATGGTGCACGTTCTAAGCGCGAAATGTTCTACGTGGAAGACTTTGACGGCCTACAAGCTGAAAATGATAACTTCATTTGGCACTGTGCTCTGTCTGACCCTATGCCAGAAGATAACTGGGATGGTTACACAGGCTTCATCCACAACGTATTGTACGAAAACTACCTGAAGGATCACGAAGCTCCTGAAGATTGTGAGTACTACATGTGTGGTCCACCGATGATGAACGCGGCTGTTATCGGCATGCTTAAAGATCTAGGTGTAGAAGACGAGAATATCCTACTGGATGACTTCGGCGGCTAAATTTCAGCGTATTTGAAGCTGTAGCGTCGTTGGCTTCATAAACCCAACCTAATCACATAGAAGATCTATGCTCATAGGCTTGGGTTTATTTACCGCCTAGCTACAACTCCAACTACTTGAAATTGCATATATAAGATGGCTGACTGCTTATTAGTCAGCCATTGTTTTTTTTAAGAATGGTAATAGTCGATACGTTCGATAAAGACGTATGAGCTATTCCCGTTCCCCCAAAAATACAGGAGTCTAACAAGTGAAAAAGTGGCTTGTTGCATTTGCTTCTCTGTTAGTACTGGCTGGTTGTGAGAAACCAGTAGAGCAGATTCATTTAAGTGGCCCAACAATGGGTACGACTTACAACATTAAATACATCGCAGCCGAAGGTCAGCCTTCTCCCCAGGAGCTTCAAGTTGAAGTCGATCGACTACTTGAAGAAGTCAACGACCAGATGTCGACTTACCGCAAAGATTCAGAACTAAGCCGTTTTAATCAAAGTGAATCGCTAGAGTCATTTGAGGTGTCATCACAAACAGCGACTGTTGTGAAAGAAGCGATTCGTCTTAACGGTCTTACTCTAGGTGCCTTAGATGTGACAGTTGGCCCATTGGTTAATCTATGGGGCTTTGGTCCTGAAGCGCGCCCTGAGGTTGTGCCAACGGATGCTGAGCTTAGTGAGCGTAAAGCCATGACAGGTATTCAACACTTGACTGCTGACGGCAACACGCTGAAAAAAGACATCCCGAACCTGTATGTCGATCTATCAACGATTGCCAAAGGTTGGGGGGTTGATGTTGTGGCTGATTACATTCAGGCTCAAGGTATCCTAAACTATATGGTTGAGGTTGGTGGTGAAATGCGCCTCAAAGGTCTCAACCGTGAAGGTGTGGCATGGCGTATTGCGATAGAAAAGCCGTCTGTAGAAGAGCGCTCTATCCAAGAGATCATCGAACCAGGTGATATGGCAGTCGCGACTTCGGGCGATTATCGTAACTACTTTGAGCGTGATGGTGTACGTTACTCACATATTATTAATCCAGCAACAGGCAAACCGATCAATCATAAAGTGGTGTCGGTGACGGTTTTAGATGCCTCTTCAATGACGGCAGATGGCTTAGCTACTGGACTAATGGTTCTCGGCGAAGAGCAAGGTATGAAGATCGCTGAGCAAAATAATATTCCCGTGTTTATGATCGTAAAAACGCAGGATGGATTCAAAGAGATGGCTTCAACAGCGTATAAGCCATATCTAAACCAATAACCCAATTATAAGAGCATGTCACTATGAGTGAGTTTATTATTACATTTGGTGTGTTTATGGCCGTGATTGCAGCAATGTCTATCGGCTATATTATCCAGAAGAAGGTTGTAAAAGGCAGCTGTGGCGGCCTTGGCGCAGTTGGTATTGATAAAGTATGTAACTGTCCTGAACCATGTGATGCGCGTAAGAAGCGCGAAGCACGTGAAGCGGCTCGACAAGAAAAGCTCGCGGCATGGGAAAAAGATCGTATTGCTTAATTCCCGAGCGTACAGATAATAAAAAACACCAGCATTACGCTGGTGTTTTTGTATCTAAGATATAGGACTTGATTGCTACGAAGAGATGGTTTGATTTCGCCCCGCTGCCTTCGCTGAGTATAAGTGGTCATCAGCAATCTTGATTTGATCGTTGAGGTCGGTATTCAGGTTACATACACCGATACTGATCGTCACCTGAATATGCTGACCATTGTGTTTTATTGGGGTCTTTTCTACACGCTGACGCATGTTCTCAATTCGACTAAGGAACTCATCGAATGGAGCACAAGATTGGATGCAGAACTCCTCTCCACCAAAACGCACTACCACGTCCTCAGGGAAATAGATTTTCAGGATGTTAGCAACCATCTTTAATGTTGCGTCACCGCCGTCATGCCCATAGGTGTCATTGACCTTTTTAAAGTAGTCAATATCGAGCATGGCAATATTACTATGCTCGCAACCAGAGCAGGCTTGGTTGAATAGAAAGCGCCTATTCCATAAGCCTGTCAACGCATCTTGATTGGCTAACTTATACAGTTCGTCGGTGGCGTCTTTCATATCAAGCAGTTGATGAACGCGGCAATAAAACTCTTCTTGGTTGAATGGCTTAGTGAGGAAGTCATTGGCTCCCGCTTTAAGAAATTGGGCGGTGAGGGTTTTCGATTCATTTCCGGATAAGCCCAAAATGGCCAAGCTATTCTTATCATAATTCTGCCGGATCTCTCTAGTCATGATGATGCCATCTTTTTCCGGCATGTCATGATCGGTGATAACAAAAGTGATATCCGAGTTCTCTTCAAGCTTTTCTAATGCTTCTTGGCCATTTTCGGCTTGAGTCGTACGGATATACTGATGCTCGAGAAGTTGAGAAACGTGGCGGCGGACGGTAGGAGAGTCATCCACGACGAGAGCATGATGTTGATCGTTATTGAGCAACCTTTTGGCTAACGGAAGTAAGTAGGAGACGGATGCCATACTATCTTTAAGTATGTAATCAACTACTCCCTTGGCGATAAACCTTCCCCGCGCGTCATCATTAAATGTTGCCGTTAATACAATAACCTTTTGGCGATAGGAAAGTACCAGATCGATGACTTCGCCATCTTGAGCATCAGGCAAGCAGTAATCGAGTACAGCAAAACGGAAATCCTTGTGTTGCTTCAATAGCTGCTCAGCTTGAGCATATGATTCCGCATCGTAAACCTGACAACCAAGGGCTGTCAGTTGCTGGATCAAGTAATTTCTATACGCACGGCTATCTTCGACAACTAACACTTTATTGTTCAAAGTCGTGCCTCTTATTTTTATTTATAAACCTAATAATAACTATATCTTTATAAGATGCGAGTGATTCCTGTGTCAAATTTAATCAAGTCCTGACTTTGATATAGTGTATATATTAAGTATACTGTTTTTATATACAGCCTTATTTTTAATGCCTAGTAGTCGTGAATGTCTAATGACAAAGTGAGAAAAATCATACATGTAGATATGGATTGCTTTTATGCAGCAGTGGAAATGCGTGACAATCCCTCATATAGGAATCGTCCGCTTGCTGTCGGAGGTCACGAAAAGCAACGGGGCGTGATCAGTACTTGTAATTATGAAGCGAGAAAGTTTGGTGTGCGCAGTGCGATGGCAACATCTAAAGCCTTGCAGTTATGCCCTAGGTTACTCGTCGTTCCAGGTCGAATGGATGTGTACAAGCTAGTATCTCAGCAGATCAGAGCAATCTTTGCTCGCTACACAGATTTAATCGAGCCGCTATCTCTGGATGAAGCCTATTTAGACGTGACCAATTGTGCCCAGTACAGAGGCTCGGCCACCTTGATCGCGGAAGCGATTCGTCGTGATATATGGCAAGAGCTGAACCTTACTGCGTCAGCAGGTATTGCTCCGGTAAAGTTTCTTGCTAAGGTCGCCTCCGATATGAATAAGCCGAATGGGCAATATGTCATACCTCCTGAACGGGTACAGCAAGAAGTCGATAAACTGCCATTAGAAAAAATACCTGGCGTGGGCAAAGTCAGTTTAGAGAAGCTCCACCAAGCTGGCTATTTTGTTTGTGCAGACGTTAAGAGCAGTGATTATCGAGAGCTATTGCGTCAATTTGGTCGCTTAGGCGCATCGCTGTGGAATAAAAGCCATGGCGAGGATAATCGTGAAGTGGTTGTCGAGCGAGAACGCAAGTCAGTTGGCGTTGAGCGAACCTTTAGCCAAAACATCTCAACCTATGATGAGTGTTGGCAGGCAATCGAAGATAAGTTGTTTCCCGAACTAGAAAAACGCTTAGAGAAAGCCTCGCCAGAAAAAGCGATCCTTAAGCAAGGAATTAAACTCAAGTTTGCCGACTTTCAACTTACGACCATTGAACATACCCACCCGCAACTTGAGCTCGATTATTTCAAGCAGTTGCTAAGAGATATTCTAAAGCGGCAGAATGGACGCGAAATTCGCTTATTAGGCCTAAACGTCATGCTTAAGCCTGAAGAGCAAGTCAAACAGTTGAGCTTTTTTTAAGTCTAGCGATTCAACTCAATCCATTGGCGAACTTGAGCAAAAGGTGTCGCTTCAAGTTTGCCAAAACCAGCCAGAGAGCGAGCCTTAAGCTTAGTGAATTTTGGGGTGGTGATTCCACATAGAAACTTAGCTTGCAGTGCGACAGAGAGTTGACGTCCTGCTTTATCAGTCAGTTCATTTAGCCATTTTTCTAGTGGGTAGTCAGACAATGGAGTGATATCCCCACGCGGTAAAGTGGCCACTTGATCGCGACAGACACTACAGTGACCACATTGCTTAGGCGCTTGATGATCACCAAAATAATGCGCTAGTTCATAGCTTAAGCACTGAGATGATTCGAAGAAACTCAGTAGGTTATGAATTCGAGCGATATCGCTGTTTTCTTTATCCGAGAACAGTTGCCATAAATTATGATTCAATTCATCGATTGGCTGGCTTGGCGGATTTACTTGATAGACTTCCGTCATCAATTTGCTTTCCAACTCAATCCAGCCTTTCTCATTAAAGTAATCGAGCGCTGCCACGGCACGTTGTCTTTCTCCTTGGAAGTGAGTCCATAGCGCATCAAAATCGACCTGACACCAAACCTTGGCCTGACTTGAACAGTCAAACAGTGCTTGGACAAAGGCGCGCCTAGCAGGGTCAAACTGGTTGATGATGAAATTCTTATCCTGAATAAACTTAAATCGATAGTCGGCAAAATAGCTGTACTTAGTCTGAATGAGTCCAGCCATCTCTATGTACACAAGTAGCGTCTTGAGGGGTAACTGACGAACATTACTTTCAGTCGCGAGGCGTGAAAGCACCACTTCCCATTGAGGTGAGTGACTCAGCGCTTGTTCAAGTACCGCTTGGATATCATTGGGTTCAGGGGTGTCGCCATAGATGAAGTTTTCTAAGGTACTAATGCCACTTTGATTGGCGAGCAGTATGCATTTCGAGGGTTTGTCATCTCGACCTGCACGGCCAATTTCTTGTGCGTAGTTCTCAATCGATTTAGGCAAGTCGAAGTGAATAACGCGGCGGATATCAGACTTATCTACCCCCATACCAAAGGCGATGGTCGCGACAATGCAGTCGACTTCCCCAGACATAAATTGGTTTTGGATTTTTTCACGATCCTCACTGGCAAGGCCAGCATGGTAGGCCAACGCATTATTACCACTTTTTCGCAGGATAGATGCGACAGTTTCTGCAGTATTTTGCAGCGTTACGTAGACCACGGTTGGTGCTTTTGGATCTGGGCGCAGCAGCTCCAATAGCGCTTCACTTTTGTCTTCGTCTTCACATGGCGAAATTGTGATATCTAAGTTAGAGCGATAAAAGCCGGTAATAATGATGTCGTCGGGCTTAATCGAAAACTTGCGCTGCATATCTTCGATTACCGATTGAGTCGCCGTGGCAGTAAGCAACAAGGCTTGTGGGATATTAAGCTCTTGCAAGTACTGTGGCAGCTTTAGATAGTCAGGGCGAAAGTTGTGCCCCCACTCGGAAATACAGTGCGCCTCATCGACAACGAGTAAAGAGAGCGGGATCTGACTGATGAATTGGCGAAAGCGTTCGTTCTTGAGTCGCTCTACTGAGATCATTAAGATCTTGAGCTGTCCTTGGCGGATCTGATTCATCACTTGCTGGATCTCCTCGCGACTAAGGCTTGAATCAATCGAGGCAGCGGCGATTCCTTTGCTGTGTAAGAATGCGAGTTGATCCTTCATCAATGCCAGCAGCGGCGATACAACAATAGTCAAATGGGGCAAGCACAATGCAGGCAGCTGATAGCAGAGAGATTTACCGGAACCTGTCGGAAAAATAGCAGCACAAGAACGATTCTCTAACACGGTATCGATAACATGCTGTTGACCTTCTCTTAGTTGGTCAAAGCCGAAGGTCGCTTCCAATATCGTTTGTACGTTGCTTGTGGGGTGTGAAGTGCTCATATCTGCCTTTTTGCTATTCTTGCCATCTCTAGCAAGGTATTCTAAAGATAATCCGAACATTGGAACACGATTTTAGTATGAATAAGTTGGAACTGCGCCAAACTATTTTGTCGCTTTTACAGCATAAGCACGCCGTAGCGATCAGTTCGGCTCAACGAGCGATTGAATCTGCGACCGATGAAGAGACGGTCCCGGAGCATAAATATGACACGCTAGCACTAGAAGCGTCTTATTTAGCGCACGGGCAAGCGATGCGGGTTCAAGAGTGTGAACAAGAGATACAGATGATGTCAGACTTAGTGTTACCTGAGTCTCCAACAAAGGTAGGGCTAGGTTGCGTTGTTGAACTCATAGACGCTGATGATCAGATAAAGTGGTTTTTTATCGCTCCTTGCTCAGGTGGACTAAAAGTGGATATCGCGCAGCAGAGCATCATGTTGGTCACGTTTGATTCGCCACTTGGTAAGGCACTAAAAGCCAAACAAACCGGTGACGAGGTAGAATACCAAGTGGGTCAATATAGCCATTGCTATGAAATTGAAGCGATCCACTAACGGAATCGTTTCTGGTAAGGTGTCATGATTGAATTGAGTGGAATGACAATGAAGAAGATATTACTAACATTACCCATCTTACTATCGAGCCAAGTGTACGCGGCTCAATGTAAGGTTGATCTGAAGAATGAAATTCACCTTGATAGTGAGCGCATTGAGATTCTTCAAACCAATGGTGATAGTGCGATTGTTGATAGTGATAACAATCTAATGATCCACGGTGAACGTATCGAATTAGACAGTGAGCAACAGCAAGCGATCGAAGCCTATCGAGAAAGCTTGAATGATTATCTGCCTAGAGCAAAGAAAATGGCTCAAGACGGCTTGGCACTGGCAAACGACATTATTGATGATGTCGCCGAGAGCTTCGATACTCCGGGGGCATTTGATGATGTAAAGCAGTCGATGCAGCAATTCTATGCCGATATTGAAGCACGTTACTACAAAGATGGTGATTTAATTTTGCCAGCAGACAGCTTTGGCTCGTTTGGTGATACTTGGGCGGAAGATTTTGAGAAAGCCAAGACACTGTTCAATGATGAGTTTATTACCAGTGC
This sequence comes from Vibrio hepatarius, assembly GCF_043642085.1. GTDB lineage: Bacteria > Pseudomonadota > Gammaproteobacteria > Enterobacterales > Vibrionaceae > Vibrio > Vibrio hepatarius_C. The sequence continues at coordinate 86,839 of NZ_JBHZSA010000006.1, forward strand.
ATTCAATGCCATGTCTGAGAAGATGAAAGAAGAAGGTGGTTTAAACCTGACCGAGATGGCTTCATCAATGACTGAGCTTAAAGAGCGAATTGCAGAGCGTTTACAAGCGCACTCCGTTGAAGTGCAAGAGCAAAGTGAAGCTTTCTGCGATTCTCTTGACCAGATGGCAGAGCAAGAGCAAGAGCTGCATAAGAAAATTCCTGAATTGAAGGATTACCAAATCTTTACTATCTAAACTTCAGACTTGTTTTGAATTTGCAGTCTAGACTTAAAGAGCACCAGTAGGGTGCTCTTTTTGTAGACAATTACACTGTGATTGTGTTTAATCCCGGCTCATTTTTTAATCGTGCTCCAAGGGTTGTGTGAAGATATCTAACTTTTCTGTCAAACAGTTAACGGTATTAGCTTCTATTTTTATGGCGGCTACGTTTGTTATTTGTTATCTCACCTTTCGCTACTTTTTTACCTATGATTTAGCCGTCGAGCGCGCACTCAACCAGCAGCACGAAGAAGTTCACCGAGTAAAAACTCTGCTTAGACTGCAAAAAAACGACCTCGCCAAAAACCTAATGGACTACGCTTCGTGGGACGAAATTGCGGATTATATTATTGGCAAAAATGATGACCTGCTTCAAGATAGCCTTAATAATCACACTTTTTCCTCTTTAGAAGTCCATGGCATCTTTATTTTTGACTCTCATGTCTCTTTGGTGTGGGGGAAGCTCTATGACTACATCAATAATAAAGAGCTCTCGTATGACCCCATTCGCTATAAGTTTGGCGCTTTATTGGCGGACAGTTTACGCTCACCGACAGACAAAGTGACCTCATTTGTAAAGTTCTTAGTGTTGGATGGTCAACCTCACGTAATGGCGACATCAAGAGTGTGTAATAGCGACGGGTTTGATTGCGATAAGGGGTTTATGATGATGATTAAACCCATTGGACAGGAATTTAGCCGTACCTTAAGACAAGCGACCGGCTTAGCGGTTGAGATCAAAACCAAAGATGAGTTTGAGAGTTTCGACAATCTTACTGAGAACGTATCGGTGATTGAGAAACTGGATTATCAGAATGATTCAACGGTATTTGTCGAGATTCATCATTCAGTTAAGATCCCTGATTTTATAACCTGGCGAGAGCTATCCGCGGTGCTCGCCTTCGCGGTCTTTATGTTTGGGTTTAATTTAGCCCTCGCGCACATCATAGTAAGGCCTGTTAAGCGTGCCCGCAGTGCACTCGATAGTTTGATAAGCGGTAACGCCTCGACATTGACTGAGCAAGATTCCTTTATTTCTTACGAAATGCGCGACTTTGTCTATCGAATTAATGAAGTGTTTAATCAGTTAGAAGCTAAGCAGAAAGAACTTGAGTGGCTCGCGTTACATGATGCCTTGACCAAAGTAGGCAACCGACGCAGCTTACAGCAATATTGGGACGCACTGGTTGAACAGTGCGGAGAGCGCCACATCAGCTTGCTGTTAATTGATATCGACTATTTTAAACCTTTTAATGATCATTACGGTCATATCGAAGGCGATCATGTTCTTCAGCAAGTTGCTTTGTGTTTAGAGCAGACTAAAACGCAATGTGACAAATTTGTCGCACGCTTTGGTGGCGAGGAGTTTTGTGTCGTGCTGAGTTCGGAATCCAAAATCGAAAATCAACAGGAAGCCGAGTGGTTACGTGCTGCTATCGTTGAGTTGCAGATCTCTCATCAGTACTCACCTATTGCTGATTGCATCACAGTGTCTAGCGGTGTGGCAGACTGCGCGCTACAACCGTTGGAAGAACTACAAGACATTTTCTTGGTGGCAGATTCAGCCCTCTATCAAGCTAAGGATTTGGGTCGAAACCAGTGTGTCGTTCATTCTTTATGATGGTAACTGCTGATTTTTTGCTCGAGTTTATATTAAATATCTAAGTTTTTCGTATTAGTGCTTATGTTGATGCTAAATAAATTGCTGATTATAGTGTTTTGAATTATTGTACTAGCCAACTAGTTCATTGGTGCGAATTAAGAAGTATGGCACAGGTAGATTCCTCTCAATCTCGTGAGCATTTTGGCTCTCGTCTTGGTTTTATTCTCGCGGCTGCAGGGGCAGCGGTTGGTCTTGGCAACATCTGGGGGTTTCCTACCCAAGCAGCAAGTAATGGTGGCGGCGCTTTTTTACTGGTTTATCTAGTAATGATCCTTGTGGTTGCGTTTCCTATGCTGGTGGTTGAAATGGCCATTGGTCGCCACGGCCAAGCTAACCCAGTTGATAGCATGCGCTCACTGACAGCTAATTCTATCGGTAAGCGTGTCGGTGCTGCTGTAGGTTGGATAGGTTTAAGTGTGCCAAGTGCGGTATTGGCTTTCTACAGTATTGTCGGTGGTTGGTTGATCTGTTTCTTGCTTGGTGCTGTGACTGACGTTTTGGGGATGGAGACGGCAACGGCTTGGTTTAAAGGCTTCAGTGTTGAACGTAATCTTTTTGGCACCATTACATTCTATGTTCTCACTATCTTAATTGTTCAAGGTGGCGTGAAAGAAGGGATTGAGAAGTGGTCGACACGCTTGATGCCGGCTCTGTTCATCTTATTTGGTCTGCTGTTTATCTACATCATGACGCAGAGCGGCGCAATGGAAGGGTTAAAGCATTACCTAATTCCGGACTTCGAAAAGGTGATGGATCGTAAGCTGATTCTAGCGGCAATGGGGCAAGGGTTCTTTTCTCTTACCATTGGTGGCTGTTCGATGTTGATCTATGGCTCTTACCTAAGCAAAAAAGAAAATCTGCCTAAGATGGCAATGAATGTCACGCTGGTGGATACCGCCGTCGCGTTTATTGCTGGACTGGTTGTGATGCCAGCTATGTTTGTCGCAATGCAAAAAGGCGTTCAGATTTATGCTGAAGATGGGTCACTGCTCAGCTCTGATACCTTGGTATTTACGGTACTGCCGCTGATGTTTGATAGTTTAGGCCTATTAGGCCAGCTATTTGCGATTGTGTTCTTTTTGCTGCTGACTATTGCTGCGTTGACTTCATCTATTTCAATGTTGGAGTGTCCTGTCGCTCTGGTAAGCGAACGTTTTAATACCAAACGTACACCAACGAGTTGGGTACTTGGCGGTCTGATTGCCCTGTTTAGTGTGGTCATCGTCTATAACTTTGGAGAGCTGTTTGGGCTGGTGGCGATGGTCGCGACACAGTACCTACAGCCAGCTGCCGCGCTGTTGTTCTGCCTATTCGGTGGTTGGGTATGGAATCGTCATTCTAAGATTAAAGAACTAGAGCAGGGCTGTCCTGAGTTCACTCAAGGCTGGTTTGGCAAGCTATGGCCTGCTTACGTTAAGTTTGTGTGTCCGATTCTAGTCGCGACGGTTATCTGGGCGTCATTTGGTTAACAGTCAATTTGATTAACAGCTAATTTGGCTAACGGGAAAACGACAGATAATAAAAAGCCCGCACAGTGATATGCGGGCTTTTTGTTGGTAACGGCTTCAGTTTACTGAGCAGGAGCGTTGATTTGACCAGTTGTTAAAGGATCAACGTCAAGGTCAGTGACCTCTTCAATGAACTCCTCAACCACTTGCTCTACTTCTTCATCATCTTGTTCAAAGTAAGCCAAGTGGAAGATTGCATCGCCTTCGTTTACCAAAGGTAGAGTCTGTTGACCGATAACAATACCGCCTTTGCGAGCGATGAGTTCAATCTCACTGTGGCCTAGTGGCGCGCTGATATAAGCCAGAACTTGGCCTTTTTCAACTTTCTCACCCAGTGTCACTACAGTACGCAAGATGCCATCACTTTCCGCACGTAGCCAGCTAGTGGATTTTGCAATCACTGGCGTTGGCAGCTTTTTACGGCTTGAACGCAGCATACCAATGGCTTGCATTACACGCTGTACACCGATGAAACCTGCACTGATACAAATTGGCTCAAAGCGCAATGCTTCGCCCGCTTCGTAAGTCAGAACCGGAATGCCCAGGCGCTCAGCCTCGCTACGCAGAGAACCATCACGTAGTGGAGCATCGACTATCACTGGCGTAGCGAACGCCTGAGCAATACGAAGTGTTTCTGGGTTACTTAGGTCTGCGCGAATTTGTGGCAGGTTAGTGCGGTGAATCGCACCCGTGTGTAAGTCCAGAATGTAATCACAGCGCTTAGCGACCTGAGAGAAGAAAGTGTTTGCCATGCGTGAAGCTAGCGAGCCTTTCTCACTTCCTGGGAAGCAGCGGTTTAGATCGCGTCGATCCGGTAGATAACGCGATTTATGAATAAAGCCAAATACGTTGACGATTGGCACAGCAATCACGGTCCCCTTGAGCTTGTTAGCATCAATGGTATTGATCAACTGGCGTACAATCTCCACGCCGTTGAGCTCATCACCATGGATAGCTGCGTTGACCATTAAGACTGGTCCTGCTTGCTTACCATTGATGATCTCAACAGGGATCGATAAAGGCGAGTGGGTATAAAGCTTAGCTGCTTCTAACTCAACAACCTTACGCTCTCCCGGCGAGATAGACTCGCCGAGAAATTCAAATGCGCTATTCTTTTTAGCCTTTGCCACGAGTTTTAGTCCTTTTGCTTGCCGCATTCTTCTCAATAAATTCGACAATCATTCCAGCAATGTCTTTACCAGTTGCGGCCTCAATACCTTCAAGACCTGGAGATGAGTTTACTTCCATGACCAATGGACCACGGTCTGATCTTAGTAGATCCACCCCAGCCACATTTAGACCCATTATCTTCGCAGCCGCTACCGCAGTACGGCGCTCTTCTGGAGTGATCTTAATTAAAGATGCACTACCACCACGGTGTAGGTTTGAGCGGAACTCGCCTTCAGCGCCTTGACGCTTCATGGCTGCAATCACTTTGTCACCAAGAACGAAGCAGCGAATATCTGCACCGCCAGCTTCCTTGATGTACTCTTGCACCATGATGTTTGCTTTTAGGCCCATGAAAGCTTCAACCACGCTTTCCGCTGCTTTACGAGTTTCAGCAAGAACCACACCGATACCTTGTGTCCCTTCAAGTAGTTTGATTACTACTGGGGCACCGCCAACCATTTCTAGTAGGTCTTTCACATCATCAGGCTTGCTTGCAAAACCTGTGATTGGCATACCGATCCCTTTGCGAGATAGCAACTGCATTGAGCGTAGTTTGTCACGAGAACGCGTGATCGCAACAGATTCGTTGACTGGGTAAACACCCATCATTTCGAACTGGCGTAATACCGCAGTACCGTAGAATGTTACTGACGCACCGATTCGAGGAACAATCGCGTCAAAGCCAGACAGCTCTTCACCTTTGAAGTGGATCTCTGGTTTCTCTGAGTTGATATTCATGTAACAACGTAGCGCATCAATCACTTTTACTTCGTGACCACGGCTTTCTGCCGCTTCAATTAGACGCTTGGTTGAGTACAGGTTCGCGTTGCGAGACAGAATACCAATTTTCATTATTTGCTTTCCTCGAAAGGGACTAAAAACGATTCAACAGGGTCGACGATGATGCGATCGTGCATTGCAGTGCGACCTAATAGCATGCGAAAAGCCATGTTTTCGCGATTAGTTAAAGTAATTTCAATTGGCCAACTTTTTCCGCCAATGCTCAGTTCAGATTCGATCACATAACGTGATTCTTCATGACCACCTGAGTCGCGCACAGTGCGCTCATCCATTACTTTAGCTTCACAAACTTTTTCGAATTCCGTGTCGTGTTGTTTTGGGTGAATCCAGAAGCGGACCCATAGAGCTTCGTCCTTCTTAAAGCTCTCTACTTTGAACGCGTGTAAACAAGACGTCCTGGCTCCGGTATCAATTTTTGCATTAATTTCATTAATACCTAAACCTGGCAGGCTAAGAGTTTCTCGCCAACCGACTAATAGTTTTTCTTTCATCGCAGTACAAATTTTATTAGAGAGAATTACAGACTCAGTTAGGGATAAACTCAGTCCACCGATACAACTTAAAATGTTTATTTAAATTTGAGTTATCGCTTGAAGAGGGCGTTTGTGATGAGCCCAAGAAGCTTCAAGGAGGCGGACTGTATCAGTCACGATGACTACTGACTAACGAAATAAAATATCCATAACGACAAATTTAATTTATCGACATTGTGAGAAATTAAGCGTCTAAAACTTGGGACTGCAGACACAATTCTTAGGATTAGTCTGAGGTTATTGATGCCTATAACATATGCAACTTAATAACTGAGCTAAAGTTGTTGATGAACATTATCGTCAATAGTTAGAGGGATTTATGAAAACAACAATAGCAAAAGTAGTGGCGTTGTCAGCAGTTGCAATAAGCTTATCGGGTTGTGTGGGTAGTAATGCCGTCACGGGAATGCTGATGAAGTTTAACGTTGAAGCTGTCGATAACCGCTATGCTAGGGGCGGCCTCAACATGTTACTCGCGCCGGTCTATGGTATTACCGTGGCGGCGGATTATTTAATTTTCAACTCACTCGAGTTTTGGACGGGTAAAAACCCGCTGAATGGTAAGCCACACATCTTTGATACCAAGACGGAGACCATGATTGATATTAATGATGATCTGGATGATTCATTGAAAGAAGCACCAATTGCTCCGATCAGCCAGTATCGTACTATTGAGCGTGGCCACATGCAGTCTTTGGATGCAAATACGATCCAAATGGATATCACCTATGATAATGGTGAGCGCGCTACCCTTATTGGGGTTAAAGAGGGCGAGAAGGTCTCTTACTTTATTGACGGTGAGTTAGTGGCAGAAACCAGTCTTCAAGAGCTTGAAGATTACTTAGCGACTCAAGCATAAAGAGAATTTAGCGGATAAAAAAAGCCGAGCTAGTGGTAGCTCGGCTTTTTTAGTGTTTGTTAGGCTTTTTCTGGAATCGCTTCCAGCAGCGCTACCATTTGATCCCAGAATAGAGCAACGGTATCGATCTTCACTTTCTCATCAGGAGAGTGAGGGAACTTGATCGTTGGGCCAAAAGAAACCATATCCATGTTCGGGTAAGGTTCTTTGAATAGACCACACTCAAGACCTGCGTGAATTACCATGATGTTTGGTTTGTGACCGTAGATGCCTTCATACATATCACGGAAGATAGCCATGATTTCAGAATCCGCGTCTGGCTTCCAACCCGGGTAAGCACCAGAGAATTCAATCTGTGCCCCCGCCAGCTCTGCAACAGAAGTTAGCATGCCTTCTACTTGCTGACGGCCAGAGTCAATAAGTGAACGAACTAGACATAGCACTTGAATTTGGTTCTCTTGTGTTGTGATAACACCCACGTTAAGAGAAGTCTCAACCACACCTTCGATTTCATCGCTCATACGAATCACGCCATTTGGACATGCGTTTAGCGCAGCAATAAAGCGTTGTTGGTCTGCAACGACTAAAACCTGAGCGTCTGTTTCGATGGCTTCATTGAAAGAAACAATGTCCGTTTCCACTTTACCTAGCTCTGTTTTAAGCAGGTTAGTGTAGAACTCAAACAGCTCTGCAAGTTTCGCTTCGTTTTCAGCAGGAACCGCTACCGTTACAAACGCTTCGCGAGGAATTGCGTTACGTAGGCTACCACCGCGGAATTCAACTAGACGAAGATCAAGCTCTTGCGCGTGACCCGCTAGGAAACGTGCAACTAGTTTATTTGCGTTACCACGACCAGTGTGAATATCACAGCCAGAGTGACCGCCTTTCAGGCCTTTAAGGATTAGCTGACGAGTCACATAACCTGTAGGGATTGCTTCACGTTTGATGTCAAAAGTCATTTCGCCATCGATGCCGCCAGCACAACCCATGTAGACTTCGCCTTCTTGCTCTGAGTCAGTATTAAGAAGGATATCGCCTTCTAACCAACCCGCTTCAAGACCAAATGCGCCAGTCATGCCTGCTTCTTCATCGATAGTCAGTAGTACTTCGATTGGACCATGCTTGATCTCAGTCGATGCCAGTACTGCTAGACAAGAAGCCATACCCATACCGTTGTCGGCACCTAGGGTTGTGCCTTTGGCGGTAACCCACTCACCATCAATGTATGGTTGGATAGGATCTTTAGTGAAGTCATGATCTGTGTCTTCGTTCTTTTGCGGCACCATATCGATGTGCGCTTGTAGAACAACACCCTTTTTGTTTTCCATACCCGGTGTTGCCGGCTTTTTAATGAAAACGTTGCCTGTTGGATCGCGGCGAACTGGTAGGCCTTGCTCAGTAGCCCATTGCACAATGTACTGTGCTAGCGCTTCTTCGTGTTTAGAAGGGTGAGGGATAGAACAGATCTTATCGAAAAACTGCCATAGTGGAGCAGGTGATAAGTTGCTGATTTCAGAATGGAATTCAGACACGGATGACTCCTTAAAAAGAATAATGCCAGATTTTGTCGTGCAACGCGGTTGTGCAGGCAGAACAAAAAGCTAAATCTGACCTATTAAATAGAGGCCACAGCATAGCACTACAGGCCTTTGGGTAGTAGTAAAAGAGAAATGGAAAGCAAAAGGACAATCACATATTCGCTATTTTTCACGAAAACGTTTACCCACCTAAGTTCGTAATTTTTGTTGTTAAGAGCGTCAGTTGACTGATGTTTCTGTAAGTTAATTACAGTTTAAATTTAATTGAAGTCAATTTATGAAGTTTTTGTGATATTTGTCACGCAAAAGCTTGTAATTAATTTTCTTTGAGGTATATTAGTAACCAACTTCGAAAGCGAAGAGAAAATGCTCAAAGGATGAGTCCGATTTGTCGCCTCCAAGGAACCGAGAAATCAATATTTGTAATTTGTTTTAATTGATTTAGAAGGTGATAGTTATGAAAGGTTTACCAAGTGCAGCGTTCTGGCTAAATAGCTCTGTTTACACTGGCAGCTTTAAGTATCCAACAAGCTTCGGTTACTAAACCGGGGTTTGTGACTCTCGAACAGTAGTATGTTCACCCCTATTATTGGAATTTTTTTTCAGCAGCTTAATTCTTGCTGACATGATTCAACCGCCACTCAAATTGAGTGGCGTTTTTTTATCTAAAAAATATCCTACCTGCACATCCCAACTTCCTGCTTTCCTTAGCTAGCTCTTCTAGCCTCGATTTTATTCGCATAAACTCATATTGCTCACCGAATATTTGCCACTTCGTCAGTTGTAAGTTTGCAACATGGTACAAAAAAACACCTTTTATCTTCAAAAAATAACTTTTGTTTTAAGTGTTGATAAATAAGATGTTTTTTCGTGTCTTGTTGCAATGTAATCGATTGAATTTCCCTTTTACAATTAGAAATATTAGTTAGAGTCTTAATTCTATCTGGAATTTACTATTTGATGACCTTATAATTCCCGCCAATCGATTACGCAACCGTTTACTTTTTACCTTTTTAGGATTCGATTATGTTCGAAAAACTATTCAAGCTCAGTGAAAATGGCACGACAGTCAAAACTGAGATCATCGCGGGTATTACTACCTTCTTAACGATGGCTTACATCATCTTTGTTAACCCAGCGATGCTTGCTGACGCCGGTATGGACAAAGGTGCTGTGTTCGTTGCTACCTGTCTTGCTGCAGCGATCGGCTGTTTCATCATGGGTTTTGTAGCTAACTACCCAATTGCTTTAGCACCAGGTATGGGCCTAAACGCGTTCTTCACTTACGGTGTTGTTCTTGGCATGGGGCATTCATGGCAAGTTGCGCTGGGAGCGGTTTTCGTATCGGGTGTTATCTTTATGGCATTAAGCGTATTTAAGGTACGTGAATGGATCATTAACTCGATCCCAATGTCTTTAAGAACCGGTATCTCAGCGGGTATTGGTCTTTTCCTTGCGTTTATCGGTTTACAAAACTCTGGCATTGTTGTTGATAACCCAGCGACCTTGGTTAGCCTTGGTGACATTACTGGCCTGCAACAAGCGCTTGCCGCTCTTGGTTTCTTCTTAACGATTGCATTGGTATACCGTGGCGTACGTGGCGCGGTAATGATTGCGATTCTAGTGATCACTGCGATTGGCCTACTGATGGGTGATGTTCATTGGGGTGGCGTAATGTCTACACCGCCAAGCATTGCTCCAACGTTAATGCAGATGAACATCGCTGACGTATTTGAAGTCGGTATGATCTCGGTTGTATTTGCTTTCCTATTTGTCGACCTATTTGATACAGCAGGCACACTCGTTGGCGTGGCAACAAAAGCTGACTTAATTAAAGAGGACGGTAAACTTCCTCGCCTAAGCAAAGCGCTACTTGCTGACTCAACAGCAACTTCAGTGGGTGCGATGCTAGGTACTTCAAGCACAACCTCTTACGTTGAATCAACGGCGGGTGTTGCGGCTGGTGGTCGTACAGGTCTAACTGCAGTTGTGGTTGGTGTGCTGTTCCTTCTGGCGTTATTCTTCTCGCCGCTAGCGGGTATGATTCCAGCGTACGCGACTGCAGGTGCACTTTTCTACGTAGCGATTCTAATGATGTCTGGTCTTGTTAGCGTAGACTGGCGTGATTTGACAGAAGCAGCACCGGTTGTTGTGACATGTCTGCTAATGCCTCTGACATACTCTATCGCGGAAGGTATTGCGCTTGGCTTTATCTCTTACGCAGCAATTAAACTGCTAAGTGGCCGTGGTCGCGAAGTTTCAGTGAGTGTTTGGGTCTTAGCTGCTGTATTTATTATCAAATACTTAGTGGCTTAATCTACAAACTCTGCTTCTTTTCTTTGTTTGAAAAGAGTTTATTTATCATCGCTATAGTAGTCATGGCTACTATGGCGATTATTTTTGTCTAGAGAATCAAATCTGGTCCATAGCCATCATTGAACTGTTCATTCGTGCTGAACATTTTATTTATGGCATTGGTATTATGCTGCACTTTCGGTAAAATAAACGTTTGCGTAGCTTTTCCCCCAAACTTGCCGATTGCAATCATTTCATTACAGATGCTTTGCGGGGATGCAGATTTTTCAAATTATTAGGTTATTACAATGGCTAAGAAATTCATTATCACTTGGGACCAAATGCACACACTTTGTCGTGAATTGGCAGAAAAACAGATGCCAGCAGAGCAGTGGAAAGGTATTTGGGCTGTGAGCCGTGGCGGTCTTGTTCCTGGCGCAATCCTAGCGCGCGAACTGGGCATTCGTCACGTTGATACAATTTGTATCTCTAGCTACGACCACGATCACCAACGTGATATGACGGTAGTGAAAGCACCAGAAGGTGACGGTGAAGGTTTCCTAATCGTTGAAGACCTAGTGGACAGTGGTGACACTGCGCGTAAACTTCGCGAAATGTACCCGAAAGCAAAACTGATCGCGGTATGTGCGAAGCCAGCAGGTGTAGAGCTACTTGATGACTACGTGGTTGATATCGCACAAGACACTTGGATTGAGCAACCATGGGATATGTCAATTCAGTACGTTGAGCCAATCAATCGTAAACAAAAGTAATCATCTTTGGTGAATTCCCACCTATTTCTTGATAAATGACCCTTTCTTGGGTCATTTTTTTTATTACTATTTAATAATCATTATTTATTTAGGTCGAACTCATGTCAGAGGAAGTCAGCAAGAACCTCTCAGAAACCTTGTTTGCTAATCATAAACAAGCCAAAGAAACGTCCGGACTTACCCGTTATATGCCGAGTAGCCAAACGTTTCTTGATGGTAAGCTAGAGGAGGATGGCTATAAGTGGTATCGCAATCTTCGTCGTATGCAATGGTCATGGCAGGGGCTAGATCCAATAGAGATAGAAGCTGTTCTGGCCAAAATTGCGGCCTCTAAGCACTCGCGTACCAATGATCAATGGCTTGATACCGTGATGGGTTATCACAGCGGCAACTGGACTTATGAGTGGACGAAATTGGGTATGTTGCATCAAAAGCGCGCAGCAGAACTCAAGGGAGAGGAGGCGGCAGATGAGATGTTCAACGCATCACTATGTTTTAGTATTGCCGGATACCCACATCTAAAAAATGATAATTTAGCCGCGCAAGCGCAAGTGCTAGCAAGCAATGCCTACACTGAAGCGAGTAATAAAACCAAATACATCGTTAAACGTATAGAGATCCCATACCAGAAGAAAACCATCGTCGCTCATTTGCACTTAACCAGCACAGAAAAGCCTCAACCAGTCGTTATGGTTAGTGCTGGACTAGACAGCTTACAAACGGATCTGTGGGCGCTGTTTCGTGATCATTTAGCGAAAAAGAACATCGCAATGCTAACGGTTGATATGCCTTCTATTGGTTACAACACCCATTGGAATATGACTGAAGATACGTCGCGCTTGCATCAGGCGGTCCTCAATGAGCTCTACAATATTCCTTATGTCGATCACCATAAAGTTGGTTTGATTGGTTTCCGCTTTGGCGGTAATGCGATGGTACGACTCTCGTTCCTTGAGCAAGATAAGATTAAAGCTTGTGTTTCGCTCGGTGCGCCGATTCATGATGTGCTCTCTTCACCAGAAAAACTCAAACAGATGCCTAAGATGTACTTGGATGTATTGGCATCTCGATTAGGTAAAACTGCAGTCGATATTCACAGCTTAGCAGGGCAACTGATGGCTTGGTCGCTCAAGGTTCAAGGCATCTTAGCTGGACGAAAAACTCGCGTGCCGATATTGGCGATGAGTTTAGAAAATGACCCGGTGTCACCCTACAGCGATAACCAGTTAGTCGCGGTTTATAGCGACTACGGAAAAGCGAAGAAAATTAGTGCTAAGACAATTACACAAGGTTATGAGCAATCCCTCGATTTAGCGATAAAGTGGTTAGAAGATGAGCTAATTAGATGACATTTAAACTAATTTAGACAACACTTATGTATACGAGCTACCCAGACTGTTTAGTCCTGAAGTATGCGCGAATAACAATAAGTAAATGAATATGGAGATTCATTATGTCTGAACAGACAAAAAGTCCGACACATTATCGCTTGTTAACAACACTGAGAGCTATTGGGCCTTACCTGCGTGAATCACAAAGTTCTGAGGGCTCTTATTTGTTTGATTGCCTATCGGTTTGCGTCAATGATAAGAAATCACCAGAGCAAAGAGAGTTTTGGGGCTGGTGGCTTGAACTAGAGAAAAATGGCGAGGCGTTTGAAGCCCGCTACCGCTCAGGTTTATATGATGTGACAGGGGAGTGGCAAGACAAAGCACTGCCGAAAAAGGCCATTCAAGATGTCACTCGCACCCAAGAAGTGTTTCATCAAAAGCTGCTTGAAACTCTCGAGAAAGAGTTTGAAATCCCACTGGCGATTCACAAGGAATCTGTAGAATTCGTCTAAAATACTCAGGCTTTTGCCTCTATAGACCAAAAAGGCGCTTTTTAGCGCCTTTTCTGCTTGTGAAATTTCGATTTGATTGCTAAAACATCAGCTCTAATCAATCTTTGAGACTTATCAATTGAGAACAAGGTTGAGAGGGTTTTTATATTTTTCATAGTAGAAAGGCAATGAATCAAGAAAGCGGAAATACCGTACAGTCACAGACTGTCGTGGTTAAATTAGGTACCAGTGTTTTAACGGGTGGTACGTTGGCATTAGATCGAGCTCATATGGTTGAGCTGGTGCGCCAGTGTGCTGAACTTAAAAAGCAAGGCCACTCTGTGGTTATGGTTTCGTCTGGCGCGATTGCAGCCGGCCGTGAACACCTAGGATACCCCGCACTGCCCAACTCTATGGCAAGTAAGCAGCTCTTAGCGGCGGTAGGTCAAAGCCAATTGATTCAAACATGGGAATCTTTGTTTGCGATTTATGGGCTTAAGATTGGTCAAATGTTGCTAACTCGTGCCGACTTAGAAGATCGTGAGCGTTTTCTTAATGCGCGCGACACCATCAATGCGCTGGTTGAAAACGACATTATTCCAGTCGTAAATGAAAACGATGCGGTGGCGACGAGCGAAATCAAAGTAGGTGACAATGATAACCTGTCGGCTTTGGTCGGTATCTTATGTGGCGCAGATAAACTGCTGCTGCTAACGGACCAAAAAGGCTTATTTACCGCCGATCCTCGCAAAGACCCAAATGCAGAGCTGATCAAAGAAGTTAAGACCATTGACGATACACTGCGCAAAATTGCTGGTGGTAGTGGTACCACGCTAGGCACTGGTGGTATGGCTACTAAGTTGCAAGCGGCAGATATCGCACGTCGCGCAGGTATTGAGGTGATCATTGCAGCGGGTAGCGCGCCAAACGTGGTGTTTGATTCACTTGGTGATAACCCACAAGGCACACGTTTCTTACCGTGTGAAGAAGCATTAGAAAACCGTAAGCGTTGGATTCTAGCAGGACCAGCTGCTTCAGGTGATATTGTGATTGATGATGGCGCCGTTAACGCTGTGGTTGGTAAGGGCAGTAGTCTACTTGCGAAAGGCCTAACAAAAGTGAGCGGAGAGTTCGCTCGCGGCGACGTTGTACGTGTGACCGATACGCAAGGTAAATTGATTGCACGCGGTATCGCCAGTTACTCAAGCCAAGACATGGCAAAAATTGTTGGCAAGCACAGTAAAGATATTATTGGAATTTTAGGTTATGACTACGGCAATGAAGTATTGCACCGTGACGATATGGTCGTAATCCAAGAATAAGGAAAGAAAAGTGGAACTGATTTCTATGGGTAAAGCTGCTAAAGAAGCGGCTTTCCAACTGGCAACAGCATCAACAGCGCAAAAAAACCAAGCATTGGCGATTATTGCCGATGAGCTTGAAGCAAACGCAGAAGCTATCCTAGCGGCGAATGCGAAAGATATCGAACAAGGCCGTGAAGCTGGTCTAACAGAGGCGCTGCTAGATCGTTTATTGCTGAACCCAGAGCGCTTAACTGGGATTGCTAACGATGTACGTAACGTTATTAGCCTAAACGACCCAGTGGGGAGCGAGTTAGACAGTAAAGTACTAGAAAATGGTATGTCGCTATCACGCCGCCGTGTACCGCTAGGTGTGGTTGGAGTGATTTATGAAGCTCGCCCTAACGTAACGATCGATATCGCTGCTCTTTGTCTAAAGACAGGTAACGCCAGCATCCTACGTGGCGGTAAAGAGACATTTTTCTCTAACATGGAACTGGTTAAAGTGATTCAGTCTGCGCTGGCAAAAGCGGGTCTACCTGCGGCTTCAGTACAGTACATTGAAAAGCCAGACCGTGAACTGGTTTCACAGCTACTTAAGCTTGATGATTACGTGGATATGATCATCCCACGTGGTGGTGCTGGCCTGCACAAAATGTGTAAAGAAAACAGCACTATCCCTGTGATTATCGGTGGGTTTGGTATTAGCCATATCTTCGTTGATGAAAGTGCCAATCTAGAAAAATCATTGGATGTGGTTGAAAACTCAAAAGTACAACGTCCATCGGCATGTAACTCTTTAGATACGCTATTAGTTCACGAAAAAGTAGCAGCAGAGTTCTTACCTATGCTAGCGGAACGTGTAGCGGATAAGGTCGCGCTGGTTGCAGAGCCGAAAGCGAAAGTTCTGCTAAGCAATGCCAAAGAGCTACGTGATGCAGGTGAAGGTGACTTTGATACCGAATGGCTAAGCTACACGCTTGGCGTTAAAGTGGTTGCTGACGTGAATGAAGCGGTTGATCACATGCGTGTTCATAACGCGAGCCACTCTGATGCGATTATGACGAACAGCCTAGAAAACTCGGAAGTGTTTATTAACTCTGTCGGTTCTGCGGCGGTTTATGTCAATGCTTCAACGCGTTTCACTGATGGTGCGCAGTTTGGTCTAGGCGCTGAAGTTGCGGTATCTACTCAGAAGCTTCATGCCCGTGGTCCTATGGGCTTGGAAGAGCTGACCAGCTACAAATGGGTAGGTAAAGCAAACTACTTGCCGCGCAGTTAACAAATCTTGTTAAACATTGATTGAAAAAGGGGCTATCTAGCCCCTTTTGTTTTCTTGTCTGAAGCAAATCCGCTACACTAGCTTTCACTTATATGGAGGTGATATGCATTGTCCTTTTTGTTCTGAGAACGATACTAAAGTAATTGATTCTCGTTTGGTTGCTGATGGCCATCAAGTGCGACGTCGTCGTCAATGTCTAGCGTGTAGTGAGCGTTTTACTACTTTTGAAACAGCTGAGTTGGTGATGCCAAGAGTGATTAAATCTAACGGCAACCGCGAACCATTTAACGAAGACAAAATGGTAGGTGGTCTTCAGCGTGCATTAGAAAAGCGTCCAGTTAGTGCCGATGCAGTCGATGTGTCGATCAGCCTAATTAAATCTCAGCTTCGAGCAACGGGTGAGCGAGAAGTGCCAAGTGAAATGATCGGTAACTTAGTGATGGATCAGCTTAAAGAGCTCGATAAAGTTGCGTATATTCGCTTTGCCTCTGTCTACCGTAGTTTTGAAGATATTCGCGAGTTTGGCGAAGAGATCGCTCGTTTAGAAGACTAACGGTTAGTATCAATGCCACTATTTACCCCCCAAGATTTTACTATGATGTCGCGTGCTATTGAGTTAGCAAAAGGCGGCATCTATACCACGGCTCCTAACCCAAATGTCGGTTGTGTGATCGTTCAAGGTGATGAGGTTGTCGGTGAAGGATTTCACTACCGCGCTGGCGAGCCGCACGCTGAAGTACATGCATTACGTATGGCTGGTGAAAACGCGGTTGGCGCCACGGCTTACGTTACATTAGAGCCTTGTTCCCACTATGGACGCACACCTCCTTGTGCAGAGGGCTTAATTAAAGCCAAAGTGGCGAAAGTCATTTGTGCAATGCAAGACCCTAATCCCAAAGTCGCTGGGCGTGGCATTCAAATGTTGCGTGATGCTGGCATTGAGGTTGAAGTTGGTTTACTTGAGCAACAAGCAGAATCACTCAATCCCGCTTTCATTAAACAGATGAAAACTGGGATGCCTTTTGTTCAGCTAAAAATGGCAGCAAGTATTGATGGTCAAACAGCGTTGGCTAATGGTCAAAGCCAGTGGATTACCTCACCACAAGCAAGACAAGACGTGCAAAAATATCGCGCCAAGAGTGGAGCGATCTTATCAACCAGCAAAACTGTGATTGAAGATAATGCTTCATTGAACGTGCGCTGGGATGATCTTCCTCTATCACTACAAGAGGCGTACTCACAGCAAGAGCTTCGCCAACCAGTTAGAGTGATTTTAGATAGAAGCCGTCAGCTGAGCTCAGATCTCAAGTTAATGAATACTGAGGGCGAGCGAATTATTGTCGCAGAAGGTCAAGATCTCGAACCTATACTCAATGATGAGCAATTGATCGATCTTGCAGCCACATTTTCTGCATTAGCAAAACAGCACCATATTAATCACCTATGGGTGGAGGCTGGCGCGACGCTTGCGAGCAGTCTTATCAAAGCGAATCTCGTTGATGAGCTTATCCTCTATCTAGCCCCGAAAATCATGGGTAGCGATGGTAGAGGGTTACTCGGTGCGTTAGGTTTAGAGTCAATGGCAGAGACAATCGATCTCAATGTCAAAGATGTAAGACAGGTCGGTCAAGATATTCGTATTACTGCCACCTTAAAGAATAAAGAGTCGTAATCATGTTTACAGGTATTGTTGAAGCAGTAGGTACCCTAACTGCAATCACGCCAAAAGGCGAAGATATTAGTGTCACAGTGGAAGTTGGCAAACTGGATATGTCCGACGTTAAACTCGGTGACAGCATTGCGACCAACGGAGTTTGCTTAACCGTAGTGGACTTCAGCTCAACCAGCTACACAGCGGATTTATCTCTCGAAACGTTGCAAAAAACAGGTTTTACTGATTACCAAGCCGGTGACAAGGTTAACCTAGAGAAAGCAATGCTGCCGACTACGCGTTTTGGTGGTCATATTGTTTCTGGTCACGTTGATGGTGTCGGTGAAATCGCTGAGCGTAATATGGTCGGTCGTGCTATCGAGTTTTGGGTTTCAATGCCTGAAGAAATTGCCAAATACGTTGCCGAAAAAGGCTCGATTACGGTTGATGGTATTAGCCTAACAGTGAACGATCTGCGTAAGAACGCGTTTAAACTGACCATCGTTCCTCATACCGGTGAAGAGACCACTATTGCTGACTTTCACGTTGGCCGTAAAGTGAACCTAGAAGTCGATGTACTGGCGCGTTATATGGAACGTTTATTGACTAGTCAACGCGAGCAGCAGCCTGAATCGCGCATTACGATGGACTTTTTGCAGCAGAACGGTTTTGCATAAACCAAGAATTATACAAACATTAGCGGCGACGCCTTACTCGCTCGATGCCTTAAGATAGGAATACCAAAATGCCAATTAGTACGCCTCAAGAAATTATTGAAGATATTCGCCTAGGTAAAATGGTCATCCTGATGGATGATGAAGATCGTGAAAATGAAGGCGATCTGATTATGTCGGCTGAGATGATCACGCCAGAAGCGATCAACTTTATGGCAACTCATGGTCGTGGCTTAATCTGTCTGACAATGACCAAAGAGCGTTGTGAACGCTTAGGCTTACCGCCAATGGTTCAAGACAACAATGCCCAGTACACGACTAACTTTACCGTTTCTATCGAAGCTGCTGAAGGTGTGACTACGGGTATTTCAGCGGCTGACCGTGCGCGTACAGTACAAGCGGCAGTAGCGAAAGAGGCAAAAGCGGCAGATCTAGTTCAGCCAGGTCATATCTTCCCTCTTGCGGCGCAAGAAGGTGGCGTTCTAACTCGTGCTGGCCATACGGAAGCGGGCTGTGATTTAGCGCGTTTAGCGGGTCACGAACCGTCAGGTGTTATTGTTGAGATTCTAAATGACGACGGCACAATGGCACGTCGTCCAGACCTAGAAATCTTTGCTGAAAAACATGGCTTGAAACTAGGCACGATCGCTGACCTTATCGAATACCGCAATAACACCGAAACAACCATTGAGCGCGTTGCAGAGTGTAAGTTGCCAACTGAATTTGGTGATTTCGATTTGGTGACATACCGCGATGTTATCGACAACCAAATCCATTATGCCTTGTGTAAAGGCGATCTCACGGCCGAAGCGCCACTCGTACGTGTTCACCTGCAAGATACTTTTACCGATCTTCTCCACAGTGACCGCAATGCTGAGCGTAGTTGGACACTGGATGCGGCGATGAAGCGCATTGGTAGTGAAGGTGGTGTTTTGGTTATCTTGGGTAATGAAGAGTCAACCGATTTACTGATCCATCGCGTGAAAATGTTTGAAGCGCAAGATAAAGGCCAAGCGCCAACACTTGCTAAAAAACAGGGCACATCTCGCCGCGTAGGTGTCGGTTCACAGATTCTCGCTGATCTTGGTGTACACGATATGCGTTTGCTCTCTTCTGCCAGCAAGAAATACCATGCTCTCGGTGGCTTTGGATTGAACGTTGTTGAGTATGTGTGTGATTAAACACTAACTCTTGGTTAAAGCGCCTTGGTTAACATCAAGGTGCACTTAAAAGCTGGAAAGAGGGTTTACCTCTGTAGTGTCACTTCTGTTAAATTTCTATTAGATATTGCTCACAGATTTGTGCTAGAATCCGTCGATTCTCACTTGATGAACATAGTTAAAGGAAGGCTTATGAAAGTGATCGAGGGTGGCTTCCCAGCGCCAAACGCAAAAATTGCTATCGTTATTTCTCGTTTCAACAGTTTTATTAACGAAAGTCTATTGTCTGGTGCAATCGATACTTTAAAGCGTCACGGCCAAGTAAGCGAAGACAACATCACTGTAGTTCGTTGCCCTGGTGCAGTTGAACTTCCGCTTGTTGCTCAGCGTGTTGCTAAAACAGGCAAATTTGATGCAATCGTATCACTAGGTACGGTAATCCGTGGTGGTACACCACACTTTGACTATGTTTGTAGTGAATGTAACAAAGGTCTTGCGCAAGTGTCTCTGGAATACTCTCTTCCAGTTGCATTCGGCGTACTTACCGTTGATACAATTGACCAAGCAATTGAGCGCGCAGGAACCAAGGCTGGTAATAAAGGTGCAGAGGCTGCACTAAGCGCACTTGAGATGATTAACGTTCTTTCAGAAATCGATTCCTAATGGGGGCCAGTGTGAAACCAGCCGCACGTCGTAATGCACGTCGATTCGCTCTACAAGCGATCTACTCTTGGCAAATTACTAAAGAAAATGTTGCTACCATCGAGGAGCAATTTTTGTCAGGTGGTAAGTATGATGAAGAAGAACATCATGCTTCTGAGCCGGCACTTTCTGCTCCAGACACAGACGTTGCATACTTCCGTGACCTACTAACAGGTGTTGTGCTAAGTCACACAGAGCTAGATAGTAAGATTCGTCCATACACAGCACGTCCTATGCAAGATTTGGATATGATGGAGCTAGCATTGCTTCGTCTTGCTATGTATGAAATGACTCGTCGTGAAGATGTCCCTTACAAAGTGGTAATCAACGAAGCGATCGAACTTGCAAAAGTGTTCGCAGCAGAAGAAAGCCATAAGTTCGTCAATGGTGTGCTTGATAAAGCCGCGCCACACGTACGTAAGAAATAATCAATTAAGATTACTAAAAGGTCAGCAAACGCTGACCTTTTTTATGCTTGTTACTTTTAATCATTCATAGATTTCGTATGTCCGGTGAATTTAACTTAATCGAAAAATATTTTGTTGGTCGTCAGAAGCAGCGCAAAGATGTGCTTCTTGCTGCGGGTGATGATTGCGCGTTAGTAAAAGCGCCAGAGGGGTTGTCGATCGCGATTAGCACTGACACCTTAGTGGCGGGTACCCACTTTCTTGCAGAGGCTAACCCTGCTTGGGTGGCGCACAAAGCCTTGGCGTCAAATATCAGCGATCTGGCGGCTATGGGAGCGACACCGGCATGGGTCTCTTTCGCATTGACGATGCCAAGCCCTGATGAAGAATGGTTAGCGCCATTCTGTGATGCTTTCTTTGAGTTAGCTGATTACTTCGATATCCAGTTAATTGGCGGCGATACTACCAAAGGGCCATTAAGCCTCACTTTAACGGTACAAGGCTTGGTTGACCCTGACAAAGCACTACGCCGAGATGGCGCGAAAGTTGGGGACTGGGTCTATGTGACAGGGAACCTCGGTGACAGTAAAGCAGGATTAGATGTTATTCTTAACCCTGAATTGCATACTAAGCCATGTGCTGAAGAGCTTGAGAAACGACACTACCTTTCTACGCCAAGAGTATTAGCGGGACAAGCGCTGCTGAACTTAGCCAGTTCAGCGATTGATATCTCTGATGGCGTCATTTCAGATATAAAACACATTTTGAAACGCTCAAATGTCGGTGTGAGTATTGACGTTGCCACTCTTCCTGTTTCTAATGAGTTACTTCAATTTGTAGGGACTCCTTCGGCGGCCCAGCAATATGCTCTCTCTAGCGGTGAAGAGTATGAACTCTGCTTTACTGTGCCAGAGCAAAACAAAGGGTCGATTGAAAGTGCTTTGGCCCATTGTGGCGCTAAGGTCACCTGTATTGGTCAAATTCGTCCGCAAGGTACCTTTGAGCTGCATTGTAATGGCCAAGCGATCGATTGGTCTCTCAGCGGTTACGATCACTTTAAATAGAATACGATAGTTATGACAAATCCTCTTGCACTTATCTCTTTGAAAAATCCATGGCACTTGCTAGCGACTGGCTTTGGTAGCGGTTTATCACCTATCGTACCGGGTACCATGGGCACACTAGCCGCCGTCCCTTTCTATTTACTGTTGGTTCAATTACCACTGCCGCTTTATATCGTCGCGGTGCTCATCTCGTGCGTGATTGGTATTAAAATTTGTCAGGTGACATCTGATGATATGGGTGTGCATGATCATGGTTCGATTGTATGGGATGAGTTTGCAGGCTTTTGGATTACCATGCTGGTGGTGCCGCTATTTAATTTGTCGGCAACGGATTGGAAATGGCTAGTGACAGGATTTGTCTTGTTCCGTTTCTTCGACATGGTTAAGCCATGGCCGATTGGCTGGCTAGATAAGCGTGTTCATGGTGGCTTAGGTATTATGGTTGATGATATCGTCGCTGGTGCTATGGCGGGTGTCGCGCTGTATTTTGTCGGTAAATACGCAGGCTGGTTGGTTTAAGCAAATCCTCTGTCATTCCTTAGAGCGAAGAATGAGAGAGTAAGGAATCTCTTGTAGTTTGCTATTCGGTTTGAGAGATCCCCAACTCGTTCGTCCCTCACTCTCAGGTAGGACGCGCAAAAAAGGGGCTGGTACTAAGTACCAACCCCTGAGTCTATTAAAACTTATTATTTCAGTTTCTCTAGATCCGCTTCGATCTCTGCGATCTTACTTGAAACCACTTTCTCTAAGTGACGCAAATCAGAGAGTATTTTCTGTTTTACATCGACTTCTTCGACTTTCTCTGGCTTAGTTAACTTATTCAGTTCATCGATGACCAGAGTCAGGTTACGATTGATTTCAGTTACTTCACGGTACTTGTGACTACCACTATCAACCAAGACATTCTTTACTTGGCGCGGGTATTTGAACTTAACGCTTTTCGCAAACAACTCACCTTTTTGCTTACGAAAATAGATTTTTAACACATCCTTGTGCGCTTCTTGGCGAAGGGAATAGCGCTCAATTTGCTTAGGATCTTGAATACCTAAACCTGTGAGGTGTGGATACATAGGCTACCTCTATTGTGTTGAAGTGTTTATTCCTGTGTTATACAGAAAATGAATAATTCAATTAATAATGTAGCAGCCTATGATCGTGGTAGATAGCGCTTTTTTAACCAAGTTAACAACTTGTGGCTGAGATCGCTTAAGGGGCTAATTCCGCAATGTTTTCTCGCAGTTTCTCGCGCAATTCCGCTTGCTCTTCTTCAGTCAGTCTGCCCCCAGATGGGCTAGTGATGATAAACAAATCCTCCGCTCGTTCACCAATTGTGGTGATCTTCGCTGCATGAAGATTCACGCCTTGATCGGCGAAAGTCGCACCAACCGTTGCCAGTAGTCCGGGTGTATCCAAGGCAACAAACTCTAACAGTGTGCGTTTTTTACTTTTCGTCGGTAAGAAGTCAACGGTGGTTTTTACCTTAAAGTGCTGCAAGTTTCGTGGAGTTCGACGTCGCTTAATCTTGGTTGGACGCCCATCAGCCAAAACATGCGCAAGGTGTTTGGTTACGGCTTTATGGCGTGACTCTTCGATGGCTTCTCCGTTTTGGTCGAGCACCATAAAGGTATCGAGCACGTAGCCGTCTTTACTGGTCATAACCTGTGCGTCGTGGACGTTGAAGTTGCGTCTATCCAGTTCTGCTACCACAGAAGCGAATAGGGCATGTTGGTCTTTGCTATAGACAAACACTTCAGTACCGCCTCTGGTCGCTTTCTTGGAAATTAGGATCTGCGGCTGAGAGTGATCTTCATGACGTAACAAGTGCATGCAGTGCCATGCGATCTGCTTATGGCTATGGCGTAGGAAGTAATCCGCTTTAAAGCGTTGCCACAGTACCTCTATTTCACGTGCGCTGAAGCCCTCTTTACGTAGCAGAGCTGAGGCGAGTTGTTGATTGTGGCGAATGCGCTCGCGAACATCGACCGGATTCTCTAACCCGCGGCGCAGTGCTCGTTGAGTTGAATAGAACAATTCAGCGAGTAAGGTACGTTTCCAACTGTTCCAAAGCTCTGGGTTTGTTGCACAGATATCAGCGACCGTGAGGCAGACTAAGTATTCAAGGTACTCTTCATCTCGTACCTGCTTCGCGAACTCGGTGATCACTTCCGGATCGTATATATCACGGCGCTGGGCGGTGACTGACATCAACAGGTGATTGCGCACCAGCCAAGATACCAGCTTGGCTTCTGGTTTTGATAACCCATGCTCAATGCAGAACGAATAAGCTTCCCCTTCGCCAATCACTGAGTGGTCACCACCGCGGCCTTTACCGATATCATGGAAAATCGCCGCTATGATTAGCAGTTCTTTTTTCTGGATACGTGGATACACTTCGCAGCAGATTGGGTGTTTATCATGGTTTTTCGCGTAGCTGAACGTGTTGATATGTTTGAGCAGTCGTACACTGTGTTCATCAACCGTGTAGACATGAAACAGGTCGAATTGCATCTGACCAACTATCTGACTCCACTGAGGCAGGTAGGCCGCCAAAACGCCTAATTTGTGCATCAGACTAAACGCTTTATGCAGTGCATTAGGGTGACGGCAGAGATCCATGAACTTTTCACGCGCTTCTGGGATGGTATGGAGGAACTTATTAAGTCTTCTGCGCGCGGTTCTAAGTTGGCGCAGCGTTGGCGGAGCCACACCTTCGATGGTTGAGTCGTTGGCGATGTGCAAAAACATATCCAAAATCGTCTCAGGCCTTGCTTGGAACAGCGCTGGTTTACGTGCCTCGATTAAGTGACCACGGCGTTGGAAATCATCACTCAGTATTTGCGGCTCTGCTTCAATACCGTTGTTTAGAATCGCCTGATCAAACAGTTTGAGTAGCATTTTATTCAACTCTGCCACACGGCGCAGCGTGCGGTAGAACTCCTTCATCATCATTTCTACGCCACGATTGCCTTCGCCGCTATAGCCCAGGTTTTCGGCCACTTGAGCTTGGTGAGCAAAAGTAAGCCGATTGTCGTAGCGTTTCAGTTCAATGTGCAGGGAAAAGCGAACTCGCCATAAAAAGTCCTGACATTCGACCAGTTCTCGATATTCTGCATCAGTCAAAAAACCGTAGCGGCTCATTTCCAGCAGAGATGTGGCTCCAAAGTGGCGGCGCGCGACCCAACTTAAAGTGTGGATATCTCTCAGCCCGCCAGGGGTCGACTTAATATCGGGTTCTAAGTTGTAGGTGGTGTCATGAAAGCGAGCATGACGGTTACGCTGCTCTTGGACCTTGGCCTTGTAGAATACCTCGCTTGGCCAGAAAGATTCGGAATGAATGACCATGCGCAGTTGATGGAAGGTATCTTCACAACCACATAATAGTCTGGCTTCTTGTAGGTTGGTGGCAACGGTTAAGTCATCGCGGCCGATTTCCGCACACTCTTCAACTGAGCGAACCGCATGGCCGACTTCTAAGCGTAAATCCCACAGTAGCGTAATAAACTCACTCACTTTACCTGCTAGTGATTCTGGTAACGCCTTTCTTGAGACGACTAAGATATCAATGTCTGACAACGGGTGAAGTTCACCGCGCCCATAGCCACCGACTGCCACTAGGCTGATGTTTGGTAAAGCTGAAAAGCCAAAATGAATCCACAAACGGTTGAGGAGCAGATCGATATATTCCGCCCGCCCGAGAACCAAGTCGGTCACTGGGTGGTGATTGAGAAACTCTTGCTTCTGATAGAGAGCAAATTTTTCTAACTGATTTTTAAGATCAGCGACAGAAAGTTGGTCATTGTCAAACGTCAGTGGAGATTGAAAGGGCATACAGCAAATCCGTGCAGAAGGTCCATTAGATACCAATCTATCAAAATAGAGCAGATAAAAAAATATCCCCGACTAAGCGGGGATATTTTCAAAGCGTTGTGATTAAGCGTTATTCATCATACGCGGGATGGAGTCGTCGCTGCGTAATGTCATGACTTCACACCCAGTCTTTGTCACCAAAATAGTATGCTCGTACTGTGCCGATTTCTTCGCATCGCCTGTGTAAACTGTCCAGTCATCTTCTGCATCAACAGTCACACCGAACTTACCAGCGTTAATCATTGGTTCAATCGTAAAACACATACCTTCTTTTAGTACGCGGCGATCATTGTTTTTGTAGTGAACAATTTGCGGTTCTTCGTGGAACTCATTGCCGATACCGTGACCACAGAAGTCCTTCACAATAGAGAACTTGTTACGAGGGTTCTTTTTGTTGTTCTCTTTGATGTACTTCTCGATAGCGGTACCGATATCACCAACCGTTGCGCCTGGTTTCACTTTACGCATACCCACGTAAAGTGCTTCTTGAGTGACCATACATAGGCGCTTATCAGCAGGGGATACATCACCAACGAAGAACATCTTAGAAGTATCACCGTGGTAACCTTCTGGGCGAACACTTAGGTCTGCCCCTTCCTCGTTTGGAATGATCACTGTGATATCGACGTTAATGATGTCACCGTCTTTCAGTACCGCTGGTTTAAGTTGACCATTGCTACCCACTTCATCTTGAGAGGCCGGGATACCGTGACAAACGATGTGGTTGATTGAGGTACAGATTGATTTCGGGAAACCGTGGTAATCAAGAGGAGCCGAATAAGCGCCTTTTTCGATGCCGTAATCGTGACAGATTTGGTTTAGTTCATCCGTTGTTACGCCCTCTTTGATGTGAGGTTCGATCATCTCTAGGATTTCAGCGGCCAACGCGCCCGCTAGTCGCATACGTTCGATTTCTTCAGCTGTTTTAATCTTGATTGACATCGGTTTTCTCTACTTTATTCAGTTGCACTCGTTGGTGCGATTGGGCGCATTCTAACAGGAACACCACATAATGAGAATTATTCTTCATGGCTGAAGGGAACATCTCTTCGATTAACTGTAAGTCAAAAATGGCGCTGAATGTTTTTTTACTAGCCAGGCAGGGCTAAAATATGGTATAAAGCGCGCCGGAAATGTGGTCTGTTCTCTCTGGTTAAATCTGTTAACTGGCGAAGCCGATTACTTCCAACTAACTTATATCTTTAAATCACACACATTCCGTCACATATTCCGGGGTGCTGGGCAGAAGCCTAGTCGGAGTTATGGGGGATGTGGAGGCCTAACCCCATAGAGGATTTTAAAATGGCAACTGTATCAATGCGCGATATGCTAAAAGCTGGTGTTCACTTCGGTCACCAGACTCGTTACTGGAACCCAAAAATGAAGCCATTCATCTTTGGTGCTCGTAACCGCGTTCATATCATCAACCTAGAAAAAACTGTACCAATGTTCAACGAAGCTCTAGCTGAACTAGCTAAAGTTGGCGAGAAGAAAGGTAAAGTTCTATTCGTTGGTACTAAGCGCGCTGCATCTGAAGCTGTTAAAGAAGCTGCAATCGCAAGCAACCAGTACTACGTAAACAACCGCTGGTTAGGCGGTATGCTTACAAACTACAAAACTGTTCGTCAGTCAATCAAGCGTCTAAAAGAACTTGAAGCTCAAGCTCAAGACGGTACTTTTGATAAGCTAACTAAGAAAGAAGCTCTAATGCGCACTCGTGAAATGGAGAAGCTAGAGAAGTCTCTTGGTGGTATCAAAGATATGGGCGGCCTACCAGACGCTCTATTCGTAATCGACGCTGATCACGAACACATTGCGATTAAAGAAGCTAACAACCTAGGTATTCCAGTATACGCTGTAGTAGATACTAACTCTAACCCAGACGGCGTTGACTACATCATCCCAGGTAACGACGATGCGATCCGTGCGGTACAGCTATACCTAAACGCTGTTGCAACTTCAGTAACTGAAGGCCGTAACAAAGACGTAGCTGTAGCTGCTGAAAAAGACGGTTTCGTAGAAGCTGAATAATAGCGGCTCCTAGTCACACTTGGTCTATGTGCAACTTAGTTGTAGCATAAACTGAGTTATAGTTATCAGCAGGGGCCGAAAATGTAGGCCCCTGTTTTTTACCAAATCCAGAATCAACTGAGGAATTTAGAATGGCTGTTACTGCTGCTCTAGTTAAAGAACTGCGCGAACGTACTGGCGCAGGTATGATGGAATGTAAGAAAGCGCTTGTTGAAGCAAACGCTGACATCGAACTAGCAATCGAAAACATGCGTAAATCAGGCGCTGCTAAAGCTGCTAAAAAAGCAGGTAACGTAGCTGCTGAAGGCGCAATCATCATTAAAGAAGAAAACGGTGTTGCTGTTCTTCTTGAAGTTAACTGCCAAACTGACTTTGTTGCTAAAGATGGTAACTTCACAGCATTCGCTGGCGAAGTTGCAGCTGAAGCTCTAGCTTCTAAAGCTTCTGTTGAAGAACTACAAGCTAAGTTCGAAGAAACTCGCGTTGCTCTAGTAGCTAAAATCGGTGAGAACATCAACATCCGTCGCGTTCAATACGTTGAAGGCGCTGCTCTAGCTTCTTACCGTCACGGCGAGAAGATCGGTGTAGTTGTTGCTGGTGAAGGCGACGCTGAAACTCTTAAGCACGTTGCAATGCACGTTGCTGCTTCTAAGCCAGAGTACGTTAACCCAGAAGACGTACCAGCTGACGTAGTTGCTAAAGAGAAAGAAGTTCAAGTTGAAATCGCTATGAACGAAGGCAAGCCTGCTGAGATCGCAGAGAAGATGGTTGTTGGCCGTATGAAGAAATTCACAGGCGAAATCTCTCTAACTGGTCAAGCGTTCATCATGGAGCCTAAGAAATCTGTAGGCGAAATGCTGAAAGAAAAAGGCGCTTCAGTTGCTACATTCGTTCGCCTAGAAGTAGGTGAAGGTATCGAGAAAGCTGAAGAAATGAGCTTCGCTGAAGAAGTAGCTGCAGCTCAAAAAGGTTAATCCTTAGAGACTCGCATACTATTTAGACCGTAGCCAAGGCTGCGGTCTTTTTATGACTAACGAGTAATCGTTTAGCTGTGATGAATGCAGACTATTAAAGTCTTCATCCATGACTGTTAATCAACAACTCTCTTTTGGAAGGTAAACTCCATGACTACGAACCCTAAACCAGCGTATCAACGTATTCTGTTAAAACTGAGTGGTGAAGCTCTTCAAGGCGAAGATGGTTTCGGCATTGATCCGGCGGTTCTTGATCGCATGGCACAAGAAGTAAAAGAGTTGATTGAACTTGGTGTTCAAGTTGGTGTGGTTATCGGTGGTGGTAACCTATTCCGCGGTGCAGGTCTAGCAGAAGCGGGTATGAACCGTGTTGTTGGTGACCATATGGGTATGCTAGCAACAGTAATGAATGGCCTAGCAATGCGTGATGCACTTCACCGTGCATACGTAAACGCTCGCGTAATGTCAGCAATTCCTCTTAAAGGTGTGTGTGACGATTACAACTGGGCTGACGCAATCCGTGAACTTCGCCAAGGCCGTGTGGTGATTTTCTCTGCAGGTACTGGTAACCCGTTCTTTACTACAGATTCTGCTGCATGTTTGCGTGGTATTGAAATTGAAGCTGACGTAGTTCTAAAAGCGACAAAAGTAGATGGCGTATTTACGGCTGACCCAGTAGCAAACCCTGACGCAGAGCTGTATGATAGCCTTTCATTCAATGCAGTTCTTGAAAAAGAGCTAAAAGTGATGGATTTGGCAGCATTTACATTGGCTCGTGACCACAAAATGCCAATCCGCGTATTCAATATGAATAAGCCAGGCGCACTTCGTCGCGTGGTAATGGGTGAAGCAGAAGGCACGCTAATCAGCGACGCAGAGTAACTCCAATCACCGTAGCGTAAATTGATTTATGCTACGGTATTGCCTTTTGAAGACTCCCGCATAGGCTTTCTTCGAGAAAGAATTACACATTAAGGTGATATTGTGATTAACGAAATCAAACAAGACGCTCAAGAGCGCATGGAAAAAAGCGTAGAAGCGCTAAAGAATAACCTTTCTAAAGTACGTACAGGTCGTGCGCACCCAAGCCTACTATCTGGTATCTCTGTAGAGTACTACGGCGCTCCAACGCCCCTAAACCAAGTGGCAAACGTTGTAGCTGAAGATGCACGTACACTAGCAATCACAGTATTCGACAAAGAGCTTACGCAAAAAGTTGAAAAAGCAATCATGATGTCTGACCTTGGTCTAAACCCAATGTCGGCTGGTACTATCATCCGCGTTCCACTTCCACCGCTAACGGAAGAGCGTCGTAAAGACCTAGTTAAGATTGTACGTGGTGAAGCTGAAGGTGGCCGTGTTGCTATCCGCAACATCCGTCGTGATGCTAACGGTGAACTGAAAGCACTACTGAAAGATAAAGAAATCTCTGAAGATGAAGATCGTAAAGGTCAAGATGAGATTCAAAAGCTAACAGACTCTGCAGTTAAGCAGGTAGACGAAGTGTTAGCAGCAAAAGAAAAAGAGTTGATGGAAGTCTAATTCTCCATAAACTTTCTATATAAATAGCGCTGTGCTCGCAGCACAGCGTTTTTTTATGCTAATCTCTCTCTCCTGCTGATTATCTATCAATGTTTTATGCATAACTCACAACTCTCTCCTGATTTACTCCCGAAACATATCGCAATCATTATGGATGGCAATGGCCGCTGGGCTAAGGCACAAGGTAAACCTCGTGTGTTTGGTCATAAAAATGGTGTTGCTGCGGTACGTAAAGCAATTTCGACTTCAGCAAAATTAGGCATCAAGGCTATCACTCTATTTGCGTTTAGTAGTGAAAACTGGCGTCGCCCTGAAGAAGAAGTCGGTGTGCTGATGGAGCTGTTTATTTCAGTTCTTTCAACAGAAGTGAAAAAACTTCATAAGAATAACTTACGTCTACGTGTAATCGGTGATAAGTCTCGTTTCAACGATCGCTTGCAAAAGAAGATCGCTCAAGCTGAGTCTTTGACGGAATCCAATACCGGCATGGTTATTAATATTGCGGCTAACTACGGCGGTAAGTGGGACATTATGCAGGCGACAAAAGCAATTTCAGCTAAGGTTGCCAATGGTGAATTGAAGGCGGAAGATATCAGCGAAGAGCTGATGACTGAGCATCTAACCATGGCAGATTTACCTGAAGTTGATTTGATGATTCGAACCAGTGGGGAATGCCGCATTAGCAACTTTATGTTGTGGCAGATGGCCTATGCGGAGCTGTATTTTACTCCCGTTTATTGGCCTGAGTTTGATGAAAATAGCTTGATTGAAGCTGTGACTTGGTTTGTGAACCGCGAACGTCGATTTGGTTGTACAGGTGAGCAAATCAAAGCGCTAATGGACAGCGAATAAAGGATCCAAGTTTGAAACAAAGAATTATAACCGCACTTATCCTTGCTCCTTTGGTGATTCTAGGGATATTTGAACTTTCACTACCACTGTTTATGGCAGCTATTGCTGCTGTTACCCTCATTGGTTATTGGGAGTGGACACAATTTGTTGATGCTAAGTCACGCACTATGGCATTGATTCCGACTGTCGCGATCAGTGCTGCGAGCCTGATTTTTATCCCATTTGACAGTTTAAGCCTGAATCTCATTTCCGATGCACATTACGCTATTTTGGCGGTGGGTTTTGTTTGGTGGTTAGCAGCAAGCGCTCTAGCAATCACTTACCCGAAATCTTCGTCATTCTGGCAGAACTCAAATATTTTACGTCATAGTTTTGGCATACTCACTTTATTGCCATTCTTTTGGAGTGTATTACTGCTTCGTGCAGAAGGCGTGGATGTCGACCCATACCATGGTGCTAAGTTAGTTCTGTACGTCTGCTTTATTGTTTGGGCTGCGGACAGTGGCGCTTATTTTGCGGGTAAGAGTTTTGGCAAACATAAAATGGCGCCCCATGTTAGCCCGAATAAGACCATTGAAGGCCTTGTTGGTGGCATTATTACCGCAATCCTGGTCGGCTGGGGAACGGCGCAATGGTTTAATCTCCAGTTCGATAGCACCTTTGCCATGGTGGCGATTACGTTAGTGACTGTAGTGATCTCAGTGCTAGGCGATTTAGTTGAAAGCATGTTTAAACGTGTATCTGGCATTAAGGACAGCAGCAACATCATTCCAGGTCATGGCGGTGTATTAGACCGCATTGATAGCCTAACAGCGGCATTTCCTGTTTTTGCTTTCCTATACTTCATATTTTAAGGCAAGCTTCGGCTTGCCCTTACCATACTTTGGTTTTTCGCTATGCGTAAGTTAACGATTCTAGGTGCGACAGGCTCGATTGGAGCAAGCACGTTTAAGGTTCTCGAACAAAATCCTGAGAAGTTTTCAGTGGTTGCGTTAGCCGCAGGGCAAAACGTAGCGAAAATGCGAGAACTGTGTCAGAAATGGCAGCCTAAGTTTGCTGTGATGGCTGATGACAACGCTGCTAAACAACTAAAGCTTCAACTCTCTGAACTTAAAATAGCCACACAAGTGCTTTCTGGTGTTGATGCGATGTGTGACGTCTCATCGATGGATGAGGTCGATACCGTTATGGCTGCAATTGTGGGGGCAGCAGGTTTGCTACCGACAATGGCGGCTGTCAAAGCAGGTAAGCGCGTGCTATTGGCGAACAAAGAAGCATTAGTTATGTCTGGCCAGTTGTTTATCGATGCGGTGAACAAGCATGGCGCCGAATTGCTGCCTGTTGATAGCGAACATAATGCTATTTTCCAATGTTTACCTAGCGATATTCAAACTAACTTAGGCCACTGCCAGCTTGATAGTCATGGTATCTCTCATATCTTGCTAACTGGGTCTGGCGGTCCATTCCGGTACAGCGATATCAACACACTTGATGATGTGACGCCGGAGCAAGCTATCGCGCACCCTAACTGGTCGATGGGGCCGAAGATTTCGGTCGACTCTGCAACCATGATGAACAAAGGCCTTGAGTATATTGAGGCTAAATGGCTGTTCAATACTCAGCGTGAACAGCTTAAGGTTGTGATTCATCCGCAGTCAGTCATTCACTCTATGGTTCAGTATAAAGATGGCTCAGTGATAGCACAGATGGGAGAGCCAGATATGGCAACGCCTATCGCTCTTACGCTTTCCTATCCGGAGCGTATTGCTGCTGGAGTACCTGCCCTTGATTTTACTAAGGTTGGAGAGCTTACCTTCCTAGAACCAGACTTTAATCGTTATCCGTGCTTAAGGCTGGCGATAGATGCGTGTTACGCAGGTCAACATGCGACCACGGCACTGAATGCGGCTAACGAAATTGCCGTTGATGCATTTTTAAATAAACAGCTTCGTTTTACTGATATCGCTAAGGTTAATGAGCAAGTAGCGAGCAATATCATTGGTTCTTACAGCTCGTCGCAATGCAGTGACTTGGAAAGCATTTTAGAGCTCGATAGAATAGCAAGAGAATTGGCGGTAACAATCGTAAGTGGGCTTGAGCGATGAC
The DNA here is from genome assembly GCF_043642085.1 of Vibrio hepatarius. GTDB lineage: Bacteria > Pseudomonadota > Gammaproteobacteria > Enterobacterales > Vibrionaceae > Vibrio > Vibrio hepatarius_C. The sequence goes on from NZ_JBHZSA010000006.1 coordinate 119,673, forward strand.
AGGTATTTTGTGGAACTTTGCTTCCTTTATAATTGCGCTAGGAATCCTCGTAGCGGTTCACGAATTTGGCCACTTTTGGGTGGCGCGACGCTGTGGTGTCAAAGTCGAAAAGTTTTCCATTGGATTCGGTAAATCCATTTGGAGCAAAGTGGGTAAGGATGGCACGGAGTATAGTGTTTCCATCATTCCACTCGGCGGTTATGTCAAAATGCTCGATGGGCGTGTTGATGACCTTACTGAGGGTGAACAAGAGTTCGCTTTTGATCGCAAACCGCTATGGAAGCGAACGGCCATTGTTGCTGCAGGCCCTGCCTTTAACTTCTTTTTTGCTATCTTTGCTTACTGGCTAGTTTTTTTAATCGGCGTTCCGGCTGTTAAGCCCGTCGTTGGTGAAGTTACCCCTTACTCGATTGCTGCTGACGCAGGTTTAGAACCTGGAATGGAACTAAAATCAGTTTCTGGCGTCAAAACTGCGGATTGGGAATCGGTTAATATGGGCCTTATCTCTCATATCGGTGATCGCCAGTTAACCATGACCGTTGCACCTGCTGATGGTATTGGGGTTGAGCAAGTTAAGCACTTTGATTTAACTGAGTGGAACTTTGACCCTGAGAAAGAGTCTGCAATGTCAACGCTCGGTTTTGTTCCCTTTACGCCTGCGATTACACCTCGTCTGACTGCAGTGTCAGAAGATGGCGCGGGTGCGAAATCTGGACTTGAGGTTGGCGATTTACTTGTTTCCCTTGATGGACAAAAAATCAGTGAATGGGATCAAGTTGTTGAAGCGATTCAGCAGCATCCAAATACATCGATTGAGCTGCAAATTGAGCGAAATGGAGAGAACGTTAGTTTAACCATGATTCCTGATAGCCGCGAACTTGCAGACAAGCGAGTGATTGGTTTTGCTGGAATCGCTCCTGAAGTCGCAGAATGGCCAGAAAATTATCGCTTCGACTTACAATTTGGTGTAATTGATTCAGTCGGTAAGGCGGTTGAGAAAACAGGTCAGGTAATCAGTCTGACAATCAGTATGCTCAAAAAGCTGATTGTTGGTGATGTTGGATTGAATAACTTAAGTGGACCTATTTCGATCGCAAAAGGGGCCGGTATGACTGCCGATTATGGCTTAGTCTACTTTTTAGGTTTCCTTGCATTAATCAGTGTGAACTTAGGGATTATTAACCTTGTACCGCTGCCTATGTTAGATGGCGGACATTTATTGTTTTTTGCTATTGAGGCTGTAATAAGACGCCCTGTACCTGAGAAAATTCAGGAAATGGGTTACCGCGTTGGCGGTGCAATTATCTTCTCTCTTATGGCAGTGGCAATTTTCAATGATTTTGCTCGTTTGTAATTGAGCAAAGGTTGAATTAAGGAATAACAAAAACAAATATGGCGATGAAAAATATTCTGTTTGCAACTTTATTGGCGACCAGTGTCAGTGCAAACGGTGCCGAGAACTTCGTAGTTCAAGATATTAGAATTGAAGGCCTTCAGCGAGTTGCACTGGGTGCAGCATTGCTGAAGATGCCAGTACGAGTTGGCGATACAGTCGATAATCAAGACGTGTCTGAGACAATACGCGCGCTATACGCCACCGGTAACTTTGAAGACATCAAAGTGCTGCGTGATAACGATGTGTTGGTTGTTCAAGTTAAAGAGCGCCCAACGATAGCGAGCATCTCATTCTCAGGTAATAAAGCGATCAAAGAAGAGCAACTTCAGCAGAACTTGGATGCGTCAGGTATCCGTGTTGGTGAAGCGCTTGACCGCACAACGCTTTCAACCATTGAAAAAGGCTTAGAAGACTTTTACTACAGCGTGGGTAAGTACAACGCCGGCGTAAAAGCGGTCGTTACACCTTTACCTCGTAACCGTTCTGACCTGAAGTTTGTCTTTACTGAAGGCGTGTCTGCCAAGATTAAGCAGATCAACTTCATTGGTAACACCCAATACACAGACGAAGAGCTACTGAGCCGTTTCGATCTTAATGTCGACGTTGCTTGGTGGAACTTCCTTGCGGATGATAAGTATCAGAAGCAGGTACTGGCGGGTGATATCGAGGCACTTAAGTCATACTACCTAGATCGTGGTTACCTTAAGTTCCAGATTGACTCTACCCAAGTGGCAATCTCACCGGATAAAAAAGGTGTTTATATCACTCTTGGTCTAAATGAAGGCCAGCCATACAGTGTAAGTGATGTGAAATTCCGCGGTGAACTACTGGGCAAAGAAGCAGAATTCGAAAACCTAGTACCATTTGAAAGTGGTGAAACCTATAACGGCTCGGCGGTTACAGGACTAGAAGAGAATGTTAAGCGTCTACTTGGTGAAGCAGGTTATGCATACCCTCAAGTACGCACCATTCCAGAGTTTGATGATGAGAACCAGACCGTATCACTAGTTGTTAACGTCGAAGCTGGTCAACGTATTTACGTACGTGATATTCGCTTTGTGGGTAACAATTCGACTAAAGATGAAGTTCTGCGTCGTGAAATGCGCCAAATGGAAGGCAGCTGGCTTAACTCAAAATCGATTGAGACCGGAAAAAGCCGCCTAAACCGCTTGGGCTTCTTTGAAACGGTAGACGTACAGACGGTACGTGTACCGGGCAGTACTGACCAAGTTGACTTGGTGTACAACGTAAAAGAGGCCAACTCAGGCAGCGTTAACTTCGGTATTGGTTACGGTACTGAGTCAGGTGTGAGCTTCCAAGTGGGTCTACAGCAAGATAACTTTGTAGGTAGCGGTAACCGCGTTGGTATTAACGCGATGATGAACGATTACCAAAAGAACATCAGCTTAGATTACCGCGACCCTTACTGGAACCTTGATGGTGTCAGTATGGGCGGTAAGATCTTCTACAACGAGTTTGAAGCGTCAGAAGCGGGTATTGTTGACTACACCAACGAAAGTTACGGTGCGAGTTTAACTTGGGGTTTCCCATTCGATGAGCTTAACCGTTTTGAGTTTGGTGTGGGTTATACGCACAACAAGATTGGTAATGTACCAACTTATGACCAAGCTCAGTTATTTGCTCAGAGTATTGGCCAAGAGAATGGCGATATCCTGACAAACGACTTCGATGTTAACGTATCATGGACACGGAACAACCTGAACCGTGGTTATTTCCCTACCGCTGGTAACTACCAACGTGCTTTCGCTAAGGCGACAGTGCCAAGTTCTGATGCTCAATACTTTAAAGTTCAGTATGACGTTAGACAGTACGTACCAATCACCAAAAAGCACGAATTTACGCTATTGATGCGTGGTCGTTTAGGTTACGGTAACGGTTATGGCCAAACAGATGGTAACGATAACTTGTTCCCATTCTACGAGAACTACTATGCGGGTGGTTTTACGACCCTGCGTGGTTTCGGCTCAAACAGTGCGGGTCCAAAGGCGGTTTATACCACTAACGGCAACCCAGCAACTTGTAACAGCGCAAGCTGTGTTTCAGCGACTGACGATTCGGTAGGTGGTAACGCAGTTGCATTGGCGAGTTTGGAACTGATTGTCCCAACGCCATTTGCTTCGGAAGAAGTTCGTAACCAAATTCGTACTAGTGTATTTGTCGATGCGGCAAGTGTTTGGGATACAGAATTCGTTTATGACCCAAGTGTTGATACTCGATACTACGATGATTACTCAGACCCAATGAACATCCGTGCATCTTACGGTGCAGCATTGCAATGGATGTCACCAATGGGGCCTCTAGTCTTCTCTATTGCTAAACCTATTGAAAGTTATGAAGGTGATGACGAAGAATTCTTCACTTTCACCATCGGCAGAACCTTCTAAAACAGAGGAAAATAAAGTGAATAAAACAATTAAAGCGGCTGGTCTAAGCCTTCTTGTAATGACGTCTTCTTTCTTTGCTAATGCAGCTGAAGCGGCGCAAAAGATCGGCTATGTCAACACGGCTCAAGTATTCCAAGCGCTTCCTCAACGTGAAGTTGTACTGCAAAAGATGCAGGAAGAGTTCAAAGATAAAGCGGATGAGCTAAAAGCAATCCAAGCGCAAGCTAAGACAAAGATTGAAAAGCTAAAGCGTGATGGTGAACTGCTAGGTCAAGATGAGATTGAGAAGCTGCGTATTGAGATTGGTCAGCTAGACAGCAAATACAAGATCAAGGCTCAAGCATTAGAGCAAGCATCGGCTCGTCGTGAAGCGCAAGAGAAGCAAAAACTGTTTAAAGTGATTCAAGACGCAGTAGCGAAAGTTGCTAAGAAAGAAGGCTACGACATCGTTGTTGATATTCAAACGATGCAGTACGGTAAGCCTGAGTACAACATTTCAGAAAAAGTAATCAAATCACTTAAATAATAAAAACTATGACAGTACTTTCTTTAGCCGAATTGGCAACCATTACCGGGGGCGAACTACATGGTGATGCAGCAGCGACTGTCACCATGGTTGCGCCAATGGATAAAGCGCAAGAAGGGCATGTAACCTTCTTGTCTAATCCTAAATATGCTAAGCACTTAGCTCAATGTCAGGCTACTGTAGTGATGGTCAAAGAGGCTCAGCGTGAACAGTGCAGTGGAAATGTACTGGTTGTTGCTGACCCTTATGTGGCATTTGCGAAAGTGACCCAAGCGTTAGATAGCACTCCAGCACCTGCGAGTACTGTTGCTCCTTCAGCTTTTATTGCAGAAGATGCGAAGCTTGGTAAAGATGTTTCGATTGGTGCAAACGCTGTGATTGAATCTGGTGTTGAACTGGGTGATAACGCGGTAATTGGTGCGGGCTGTTTTGTTGGTAAAAATGCCAAGATCGGCTCAAACTCAAAGCTTTGGTCAAATGTTAGTGTTTACCACGAAGTACAGATCGGCTCTGACTGTCTGATTCAAGCCAATACAGTGATTGGTTCTGATGGTTTTGGTTATGCGAACGAGAAAGGTGAGTGGGTTAAAATTCCTCAACTAGGTCGTGTTCGCATTGGTAACCGTGTTGAGATCGGTGCATGTACCACGATTGACCGCGGCGCATTGGATGATACGGTGATCGAAGATAACGTCATCTTAGATAACCAGTTGCAGATCGCCCACAACGTACACATCGGATATGGTACAGCTATAGCTGGTGGTACGATTATCGCAGGCAGCACTACTATCGGTAAATACTGTATTATCGGTGGCGGCACTGTAATCAATGGTCATATCGAAATCACTGATGGCGTCACCATCACGGGTATGGGTATGGTCATGCGTGGTATTTCAGAGAAAGGTATGTACTCCTCTGGTATTCCACTACAGCCAAACAAAGAGTGGCGTAAAACAGCAACCCGCGTTCATCGCATTGATGAGATGAATAAGCGTCTAAAGGCTGTTGAAAAGCAATTAGAGCAGAAAGAAGAATCTTAATTCCATTTCTGATTAAAAGGCTCGCACTTCGCGAGTCTTTTTGTCTATATAGCCAACCAATTTTCGGGTGGGATTACACCTTAAGCTCACTTGAGTATATAATGCCTGCCAGCAACCAAATTTAGCATTCAAAATAGGAATATGACTTTGACTACTGAACAGAAAACGATGAACATCACTGAAATCCAGGAATTGTTACCACATCGCTACCCATTCTTGCTCATCGATCGCGTAATTGATTTCCAAGAAGAGAAATACCTAACGGCGATCAAAAACGTTTCAGTGAATGAACCTCAGTTTACAGGTCATTTCCCTCAGCTACCTGTATTTCCAGGTGTACTTATCCTAGAAGCAATGGCTCAGGCGACTGGTTTATTGGCATTCAAATCATTTGGTGCTCCTTCTGAAAATGAACTGTACTACTTTGCGAGCGTTGATGGCGCGAAATTCCGCAAACCAGTTGTTCCAGGCGATCAGCTAGTGATTGAAGTAGAATTTATTAAAGAGCGTCGCGGTATTGCTGCATTTAAAGGCATAGCAAAAGTCGACGGCGAAGTGGTATGTTCTGCGGAACTAAAATGTGCTCGTCGAGAGTTTTAATATGATTCATGAAACAGCTCAAATTCACCCTTCAGCGGTTATTGAAGGTGAAGTTAAAATTGCAGCCAATGTGACCGTTGGTCCATTCACTTACATCTCAGGTACGATTGAGGTCGGTGAAGGCACTGAAGTGATGTCTCATGTTGTCATTAAAGGTCATACAACGATTGGTAAAGACAACCGTATCTTTCCCAATGCCGTAATTGGTGAAGAGAACCAAGATAAGAAATATGGCGGTGAAGAGACGACAGTTGTTATCGGTGATCGCAACGTTATCCGCGAAGCCGTTCAAATCCACCGTGGTACAACTCAAGACAAAGCGACTACAGTAATCGGCAACGATAACCTGTTGTGTGTTAATGCGCATATTGCCCATGATGTGATTGTTGGTAACCATACTCACATTGGTAACAATGCCATCCTTGGTGGTCACGTTACCGTTGGCGATTATGCGGGCGTTATGGCGCTTTCTGCGATTCATCCATTCTGTAATATCGGTGCTTACTCATACACAGGTGGCTGTTCTGCAGTGGTTCAAGACGTGCTTCCTTACGTGCTTGCACAAGGTAACCATGCAACACCGTTTGGCTTAAACCTTGTTGGCCTTAAGCGTAATGGTTTCGAGAAGCCAGAAATCCGTGCTTTGCAGAAAGCATACAAAGAAATTTACCGTTCAGGTAAAACGCTTGAAGACGCAAAAGCTAGCCTAGTTGAAATGGCGAAAGAGTTTGATTCGATCAAACCGATGCTGGAGATGCTAGAGATTTCTGAGCGCGGTATTATTCGCTAATAACACTTGTGAAGCTGCATAAAAGATCGCAATCTTACGGTTGCGGTCTTTTTTACTTTTTAAAGCAATAAATTAGGTAGGTCATTCAGCCATGGAAAAGCCACTACGAATTGGTATTGTCGTCGGGGAACTGTCCGGAGACACTCTCGGTGAAGGTTTCATCAAAGCGATAAAACAAAAGTACCCTAACGCTGAGTTCGTCGGTATCGGTGGACCAAAAATGATAGCCCAAGGCTGTGAGTCTCTGTTTGATATGGAAGAGCTTGCGGTAATGGGACTCGTCGAAGTACTGGGAAGGCTGCCAAGATTGCTGAAAGTGAAAGCTGAACTGGTTAAGTACTTCACCCAGAACCCGCCGGATGTATTTGTCGGTATCGATGCGCCAGACTTTAACTTGAGACTTGAACTCGACCTGAAAAAAGCTGGCATTAAAACCGTCCATTATGTGAGTCCATCGGTGTGGGCTTGGCGACCAAAGCGTATCTTTAAAATTGATGCAGCAACAGACCTTGTCCTTGCGTTCCTACCTTTTGAAAAAGCGTTTTATGACAAGTATCAGGTAGCGTGTGAGTTTGTTGGTCACACCTTAGCGGATGCGATCCCACTGGTGCCAGATCAACAAGAGGCGAGAGAGCTTCTTAATCTAGAGCAAGACAAACAATGGCTCGCGGTATTGCCGGGCAGCCGTGGCGGCGAGGTGGGCTTAATCGCTCAGCCATTTATTGAAACATGCCGAGAAATAAAGCAGAAGTTTCCTGATATTGGCTTTGTTGTTGCGGCGGTGAATGACAAGCGTAAACAGCAGTTTGAAGAAATCTGGCAACAGACTGCGCCTGAACTAGACTTCGTCATTGTTCAGGATACCGCGCGTAATGTGATTACCGCGTCTGATGCTGTACTGCTTGCTTCTGGTACGGTTGCGCTCGAGTGTATGCTGCTTAAACGACCTATGGTTGTTGGCTATAAGGTCAACCGATTCACTGGCTGGTTAGTACAGAAATTAGCGATTACTGAATTCGTCTCACTGCCGAATATTTTGGCTGGAGAGGAGTTAGTCAAAGAGTTCATTTTGGATGAGTGCGACCCACAATTTTTAGTACCTGCTGTTGAGGATATGTTGGGCAGTAATAACGAGGAACTGATTGCTCGATTTACTGAAATGCACCACTTGATCCGTAAAGACGCGGATGTTCAGGCTGCCAAAGCTGTCCTCAACCTAATTGGTAAAGAATAATGGCAAAAGAGAAACAAGAACTTCCACCTTTTGAGTACCCGCAAGGCTATCAACTGGTTGCAGGTGTGGATGAAGTAGGCCGTGGCCCTTTGGTCGGCGATGTTGTCACTGCCGCGGTTATTTTAGACCCGAATAACCCGATTGAGGGTTTGAACGATTCTAAAAAGTTATCCGAGAAAAAACGCTTAGCGCTGTTGCCAGAAATTAAGCAAAAAGCTCTGGCATGGTCGGTAGGGCGTTGCTCTCCTGAAGAAATTGATCAGCTAAATATTTTGCAAGCGACCATGGTTGCAATGCAGCGTGCTATCGATGGCTTGAGTGTTAAACCTGATCTTGCCCTTATTGATGGCAACCGCTGCCCAGAATTACCTATGGATTCTCAAGCGGTGGTCAAAGGCGATTTACGTGTTGCAGAGATTAGTGCGGCGTCGATCATTGCCAAAGTTGTCCGTGACCAAGAGATGGAAGAGCTCGATAAGCTGCATCCTGAGTTTGGTTTTGCTAAGCATAAAGGCTATCCAACCAAGGCGCATTTTGAAGCCATTGAAAAGCACGGCGTCATCGAACAGCACCGCAAGAGCTTCAAACCAGTCAAGCGCGCGCTTGGGATTGAATAGAAAGCGCTTTGATGGGGTATATAAGTCGATAATTTTCACTTAAAATACCCCAAATATCTTCCAAATTTATCACCTTTCTGGACCTTATTCATGTCAGATCCAAAGTTTATCCACCTTCGAGTTCATAGTGACTTCTCCATGGTTGACGGCCTATCAAAAGTGCCTCCCTTGGTTAAGAGGGTGGCTGAAATGGGTATGCCTGCAATGGCACTGACCGACTTCACCAACTTGTGTGGTCTGGTTAAGTTTTATGGCACTGCACACGGCTGCGGTATTAAGCCAATCATTGGTGCTGATTTTCTTATGCAGTCACCTGAGTTCGGTGATGAGCTAACAAAATTGACCGTTATCGCGGCGGATAATGTTGGCTACAAGAACCTAACTCTACTCATTTCTAAAGCGTACCTGCGTGGGCACGTACAGCATCAACCTGTCATTGATAAAGAGTGGCTAACTGAGTTATCTGAAGGGGTAATTTTACTCTCAGGGGGTAAAAGCGGTGAAATAGGTAAAGCTCTGCTCAAAGGCAACCAGAAAGTTGCTGAAGAGTGTGTCGCGTTCTACCAAACCCATTTCCCAAATAGATTTTATTTGGAGTTAACGCGTACAGGCCGTGCTGATGAAGAAACGTATCTGCATTTTGCGCTAGAGTTGGCCGAGCAACGAGAGATCCCTGTCGTGGCGACCAACGATGTGGTTATCCTCGACGAGACTTTGTTTGATGCTCATGAGATTCGAGTTGCTATCCATGATGGCTACACACTTGAAGATCCACGTAGGCCAAAAAACTACAGCCCTCAGCAATATCTACGCACGGAAGAGGAGATGTGTGAGCTCTTCTCTGATATCCCAGAAGCACTAGAAAACAGTGTTGAAATTGCTAAGCGTTGTAACGTTACTGTCCGACTCGGTGAGTACTTCCTTCCAGCGTTCCCAACCGAAGGGATGGAAGAAACCGAATTCTTGGTTAAGAAATCGGAACAAGGCCTAGAAGAGCGTCTTGAGTTCCTATTTCCTGACCCAAAAGTGCGCGAAGAGCGCCGCCCTGAATACGATGACCGACTTAAGATCGAGCTTGAAGTAATCAACAACATGGGATTCCCAGGTTACTTCTTGATCGTAATGGAGTTCATCCAGTGGTCAAAAGATAACGCTATTCCAGTTGGTCCTGGGCGTGGTTCAGGTGCGGGTTCGCTAGTGGCGTACGCACTTAAGATCACCGACTTGGATCCATTGGAATATGACCTGCTATTCGAACGATTCTTGAACCCAGAACGTGTCTCGATGCCCGATTTCGACGTCGACTTCTGTATGGATAAACGTGATAAAGTTATTGATCACGTAGCAGAAATGTATGGCCGAGACGCGGTATCTCAGATCATCACCTTTGGTACCATGGCGGCAAAAGCGGTTATTCGCGACGTGGGACGTGTACTTGGTCACGGTTTCGGCTTTGTAGACCGCATTTCTAAGTTGGTGCCGCCAGACCCAGGTATGACGCTTGAAAAAGCGTTCAAAGCTGAGCCTGCACTGCCTGAATTGTACGAGAACGACGAAGAGATCAAAGAGCTGATCGATATGTGTCGCATCCTTGAAGGGTGTACACGTAACGCCGGTAAGCACGCGGGTGGTGTTGTTATCTCACCAACGACCATTACTGACTTTGCGCCTATCTACGCGGATGCGGAAGGCCATTTCCCAGTTACCCAGTTTGATAAGAACGACGTAGAAACCGCTGGTCTGGTTAAGTTTGACTTCTTGGGTCTACGAACATTAACCATCATCGACTGGGCGCTGGGCTTGATTAACCCTCGTCTAGAGAAAGAGGGCAAACCACCGGTTGCGATCGAGTCAATTCCACTGGTAGACCAAGCGTCATTCAATCTGTTGCAAAACTCAGAGACCACGGCGGTATTCCAGCTAGAATCGCGTGGTATGAAAGAGCTAATCAAGCGTCTTCAACCTGACTGTTTTGAAGATATTATCGCACTGGTAGCTCTGTTCCGCCCTGGCCCACTCCAATCGGGCATGGTAGATAACTTTATCGACCGTAAGCATGGTCGAGAAGCTGTATCGTATCCAGATGAACAGTGGCAGCACGACTCGTTACAAGAAATTCTTGAACCGACCTACGGCATTATCCTCTATCAGGAGCAGGTAATGCAGATCGCTCAGGTTCTTTCTGGCTATACGCTAGGTGGCGCTGACATGCTCCGTCGTGCGATGGGTAAGAAAAAGCCTGAAGAGATGGCCAAGCAGCGTGCGACTTTCGAAGAAGGGGCGATTGCCAACGGCGTTGATGGCGAACTGGCGATGAAGATCTTCGACTTGGTAGAAAAGTTCGCAGGTTACGGCTTTAACAAATCCCACTCAGCGGCATACGCACTGGTTTCGTACCAGACGTTATGGCTAAAAACTCACTTCCCAGCAGAGTTTATGGCAGCGGTAATGACAGCCGATATGGACAACACGGAAAAAGTGGTTGGCCTAGTCGATGAATGTTTCCGTATGAAGCTTAAAGTGCTACCACCGGACATTAACGCTGGCTTATACCGTTTCAATGTTGATGAAGACGGTGCGATTGTTTACGGTATCGGCGCGATTAAAGGGGTTGGTGAAGGCCCAATTGATGCAATTCTAGAAGCGCGCAACAAAGATGGCCACTTTAAAGATTTATTTGATTTCTGTGCCCGCATTGACCTTAAGAAAGTCAACAAGCGTGTGATTGAAAAACTGATTTATGCCGGTGCTCTTGACCGACTTGGCCCTCATCGTGCAGCCCTGATGGCCTCATTGAATGATGCCGTGAAGGCGGCGAGCCAACACCACCAGGCGGAAGCATTTGGTCAGAGTGATTTATTCGGGGTATTAACCGAGGCACCGGAAGAGGTCGAGCATAAGTACACCAAAGTTGAACCATGGCCTGAGAAGGTATGGCTTGAAGGTGAACGTGATACACTCGGCCTATATTTGACCGGCCACCCAATTAATGCCTATATAAAGGAACTTGGTAAGTACACCAGTTGTCGACTAAAAGACGCGACTCCAACTCGTCGTGATCAAAGTGTCACGGTTGCCGGCTTGGTGATTGCGTCACGAGTAATGACAACTAAGCGCGGTACACGTATCGGTATTATGACTTTGGATGACAGAAGCGGCCGAATGGAAGTGATGTTGTTCTCAGATGCGCTGGATCGATACGCAGAATTGTTAGAAAACGATAAAATTTTGGTGGTTTCTGGACAGGTCAGCTTTGATGATTTCAATGGTGGTCTTAAAATGTCCGCGCGCGAAGTTATGGATTTGGGAACAGCTCGTGAAAAATATGCACGAGGATTATCTGTCTCGATTGATGAATCGCAAATCAATGACCGATTTTTTGAGCGCTTTAGTCAAATACTAGAGCCTCATCGGGCGGGAAGTGTGCCCGTCCATGTATACTACCAACGCTCCGATGCTCGGGCGCGTTTAACGCTAGGTACAGAATGGCGAGTAACGCCGAGTGACGCATTATTAGATGATTTAAAACAACTACTTGGGAAAGGCCAGGTAGAACTCGAATTTAACTAAGTTCGGTCAATGGCGACCGAATAATAAAGGATCTATAGATGAGCCTGAACTTTTTAGAATTTGAAAAGCCAATCGCAGAGCTAGAAGCAAAAATTGAAGCACTTCGTGACGTATCTCGTCATGGCGGTGAAGCGGGTGTTGATCTTGAAAAAGAGATTGAGCAGCTAGAAAAGAAAAGCCTAGAACTTAAAAAGAAAACGTTCAGTGACCTTGGTGCATGGGAAACTGCTCAGTTAGCTCGTCACCCACAGCGCCCTTACACGCTAGATTACATCGAGCACGTATTTACTGAGTTTGATGAAATGGCGGGTGACCGTCACTACGCTGACGACAAAGCAATTGTTGGTGGTATGGCTCGTCTAAATGGCCGTCCAGTGATGATCATTGGTCACCAGAAAGGTCGTGAGACCAAAGAAAAAGTAAAACGTAACTTTGGTATGCCAAAGCCAGAAGGTTACCGTAAAGCGCTACGTCTAATGCAAACGGCAGAGCGTTTTAACATGCCAGTGATCACTTTCATCGATACTGCAGGTGCATACCCAGGTGTTGGTGCTGAAGAGCGTGGTCAATCAGAAGCAATCGCAACTAACCTTAAAGTGATGGCTGGCCTAAAAGTGCCTGTAATCTGTAACGTTGTTGGTGAAGGCGGTTCTGGTGGCGCTCTAGCTATCGGTGTGGGTGATTACGTGAACATGCTTCAGTACTCAACTTATTCGGTAATCTCTCCAGAAGGTTGTGCATCAATCCTATGGCGTGATTCAGATAAAGCGCCACAAGCAGCAGAAGCGATGGGTCTAATTGCTCCGCGACTAAAAGAGCTTGAGCTTATCGATGAAATTATCGAAGAGCCGCTAGGTGGTGCACACCGTGATCACCTGACAATGGCTCAAAACATGAAGGCAACACTGTCTCGTCAACTTGAAGAGTTAGAGCAGTTTGATAACGATACGCTACTAGAGCGTCGTTACCAGCGCCTAATGAGCTACGGTTACTGTTAATCGCTACGCGTATCATAGAAAGGCTGAACTTAGGTTCAGCCTTTTTTATTGCTAGTGATAAAATAACCCTATAACTCTCAAGATAAAGACAGTGATGAAGCTTAAATCAACGTTTTACGCAGCGATTGACCAATATTATCAACCAAACACACGCATTGTGCTTGGTTTGAGTGGTGGGCTGGACTCACGAGTGATGCTCGAGTTGCTGGCTCAATACGCTCAGCAACATAGCGTGGAGTGTTTAGCGGTACATGTTCACCATGGACTGAGTGACAATGCTGACCAATGGGCGAAGCAGTGCCAGCATTGGTGCCAATCATTAAATGTCCCTTTAGTTATCGAAAGAGTGAGTTTAGATGTTGAGGGACGGAGTATCGAAGAGAGTGCGCGCGAAGCTCGTTATAACGCATTGAGTAAGCACCTCAAGTGCGGCGACTTATTACTAACGGGTCAACATGCAGATGATCAGTTAGAGACGTTTTTGCTAGCCCTTAAACGCGGTAGCGGCCCTAAAGGCTTAGCTTCTATGGCTGCGGTCATGCCTTTCGAAAAGGCGCAAATTGTAAGGCCACTTTTATCCGCGACTCGCCAAGAGATAGAAGAGTTTGCTCGAAGTTTAGATCTCGAGTGGGTTGAAGATGAGAGCAATCAAGATCAGCGCTTTGAGCGTAATTTCATTCGCCATAACCTTACGCCTAGCATGAGAGAGCGTTGGCCGCACATCCATCAGTCAGTGCAGCGCAGCGCTGAACTTTGTGCAGAGCAAGAACAATTGCTTGATGAGCTGATGACAGAGAAGTTGTCTGCGGCGATGTACTCAGACGACAGCTTAGATATTGCCACGTTAGCGGCGATGAGTGAGTTGGCCAGAATGCGCCTGTTGAGAATGTGGTTAGAATCCCTTGGTCTGCGTATGCCTAGCCGAGTACAGCTTGATAAATTATGGCAGGAAGTGGCTCAGGCTCAGCAAGATGCTAACCCTCAATTGACGTTGGCCGATGGGCAGATTCGACGCTTCGCACATAAATTATACGTTGTTCAAGCATGGCAAAGTCTTGAGCATTGGCAGTGCGCGTTACAGCTTGAACAAGTTTGTCAGTTGCCAGATGAGTTAGGTCAATTAGCACTGGTTTCATCATCTAGTGGCAAATTATCACAGCAAGCATTAGCTCAAGCACCATTACAGGTGCTATTTAACCCCGAAGGACTTACTGCCCATCCGGCAGAACGGGGTCATAGTCGAAAGCTGAAAAAATTATTTCAAGAGTATGGCATCCCAAGCTGGCTGAGACGTAGAACCCCTATAGTAATGTGTGGTGAGCGGGTTGTTGCGGTCGGAGATTTATTTATTGATCGTCACTTTATAGGCCAAGACTGTGAACTCATCTGGGACAAGCTTTAGTTGTTTCTGTAAAATTGTATACATAAAAACGTACAACTATCATGGAATTATAAGGAAGAGCAATGAAAAAACTCGCTATTGGATTGGTTATTGGTATGGGGCTACTTAGTGGCCAAGCGTTAGCGGCCGGTGATGTTGCTGCTGGCAAAGCGAAAGCGGCGGTTTGTGCTGCTTGTCATGGCGCTGACGGTATCGCAATGATCCCAGGTTACCCAAACCTGAAAGGTCAAAACGAGCAATACCTTGTTTCTTCGATCAACGCATACAAAAACAAAGAGCGTAACGGAGGCATGGCGGCAGTAATGCAAGCTCAAGCTTCAATGTTAAATGACGCGGATATTGCTAACCTAGCGGCTTACTACGCAAGTTTGAAATAATTGCCATTCGGCTTAGATAAAACAATCGAGCCCGAGCATTCAACGCTCGGGCTTTTTATTACCCAGTTATCATGGGATAATGGCGACAGTTACAATAGTTTAAGGGATGAACATGAAAAAGATCGAAGCCATTATTAAGCCGTTCAAGCTTGATGATGTACGTGAAGCGCTAGCTGAAGTTGGTATTACTGGCATGACAGTGTCTGAAGTTAAAGGTTTTGGCCGTCAAAAAGGTCATACAGAGCTGTATCGTGGTGCCGAATACATGGTGGACTTCCTGCCTAAAGTGAAGCTAGAAATTGTCGTGACTGACGATGTGGCCGATCAATGTGTTGATACCATCATTGAGACTGCGCAGACAGGCAAAATTGGTGACGGAAAAATCTTTATTACCGATGTTGAGCGTATCGTGCGAATTCGTACTGGCGAAGAAGACGAAGACGCAATCTAATATACTAAAAAAGAGCCGTAAGGCTCTTTTTTGTTTTTGGCGAACAATATGAAAAAAGCTTCCTTAATTCTGCTCCCTTTAGTACTCGCGAGTGCTACCTTTATCGGCTACAAATCGATATTTCAGCTATCGGATAGTGTGCAACTGACATCGCTAGATGGTGACCAAGTAGAGTTGTCACTGCAATGCTATCAAAATCCAAATGCGGCGGTGGTTGATCAATCGGGTGAAATAAATCTCTTAGTTTGGAATCTTTATAAGCAGAATCGCGACAATTGGCAGCAACGTTTGCAGCAGTTTTCTGCTAACAAGCAATTAGTTCTGCTGCAGGAAGCGAGCATGACGGAAGAGCTACGTGAATGGATCTTGGCGGCTAAATGGTTTGGCAGTCAGGTGGATGCATTTAAGGCGTTCGATACTACGGCAGGTGTACTGAACCTTTCATTGAGTGCGCCAGCTAAAGCGTGTGCTTATACCGAGCTTGAGCCATGGCTTAGATTGCCTAAATCGGCCTTGTATGCACTGTATCCACTTTCTAATGGAGAGCAGCTAGCGGTCGTTAATATTCATGCGGTGAACTTTACGTATGGGACGGTTGAATATCAGCGTCAGTTAGACGTGCTGGTGGCTGAGCTCAAGAAACACCAAGGGCCAGTTATTGTTGCAGGCGACTTTAATAGTTGGAGTGAAGAGCGTTTGACGGTGATGCACCAAGCTCTGAAATCACTTGGGCTGCAAGAGGCGACGTATCTGCCGGATCACCGCACTCAATTTATTACTGGTTTACCACTGGATCATGTGTTTTTCCGTGGGCTTGGGTTAGAAGCCGCAGAGGCGCCCGAATCGGACGCCTCTGATCATAACCCTATTTTGGTGCGCTTCCGACTAGAAAATCAGGATGTATAGCGCCCAAATCAAGTAGTAGCCAACCCAAGGTAGCGCGGAAATTGCAAGAGCTTGACCGCGCTCAAACTCAGTCCAAGTACCAATAGCTGCGTAGCCTAAAGCAATGTACCAAGGCAGCAACAGAGGGAATGAGCTGGCAAACTGAGACCAATCATTAGTCAGTGGCAGTTTCAGTAAACCATTTAAACTATTTAGGTCGGCGGCATAAACCATCACCTGACCATGCTTAAGTAGCACGCTGACATAACTTGCCAAATCACCGATGATCGCTGGGAAAGTGATCACTGCGCCAGCTGCGAACCATTTCCAAAAGCCATGTTGATGTTGGCTCGGCTTCGTCGCGAGGTTAAACCAGAATGCCAACATCAGGATTGTCAGTGTACGCCCTGCAATATCACTGATGATCTCGCTGGCCATCAGAGTATTAGGATCCAATAGCTCCAGCTGCTTTGGATTGGTTTCCGCTAGCTGTGCTGCCAACCCTTCTCTTAGCCATTCAAAATTGACCAAGTCAAAGTAAGATCCCCAGAACAAAAATGGCGACAGAATTAAGAAAACATAAGGCTGCCATCCCCAAGCACCGCGTTGGTATAGAGCTAAGAAACACGCGCTTGGCGATCGAAAAATATCGAGCAGCATAACAAGTGGGTTGCTTGACGGGTTCATACGCTTACCTTAGTTACATCTACATAAAGTTTAAGCTTCTGTCCTGGCTTGAGGTACTTCTGCTTATTTAAACCATTCCATTTAACAATATCGTTCGACTTCACTTTAAACTTGCTAGCAATGCCGCTGATAGTGTCACCACTGCGTACGTTGTAGAACACAGTACGAATGATGGCGCCGTCGGAGCTGTTCTTCCAAATTACAAGCTTTTGACCGACGCGAAGCGTATCGCGCGGACCCATGCCGTTCCACTTAGCGAGAGATTGGTGCGAAACCTTATTCTCTTTTGCAATCGACCATAAACTATCACCTGAGCTCACAGTGTGAGTCAGTTTGTACTGACCGCGGTTCTTTGATTGCGTTTTCGCCAGGCGGTTAGAGGCACTTAGGGCGTAAGCTTTGTCGTCTTTGGTTGAAGTAGGAATTAGTAAGTGCTGACCAACACGAATATTGTTATTCGTCATGTTGTTCGCCGTACGAATAACGCTTGAAGTCGTATTGTATTTCTGCGCTAAAACGCTCACGCTATCGCCAGATTTGACTTTGTAGCGCACGACTTTCATGCCCTTGCCACGATTGTCACTAACTGCTTTATTGAACTTAGCGATATTAGCTGTAGGCAGCAGCAATTGATGCGGACCTTCTGGCGCCGTGGCCCACTGATTATAGGCAGGGTTCAAACCTTGTAGCTCTTTCACTGAGATACCCGCATATTGAGCTGCAATCGCAAGATCGAGTTGCTCTTTAGGGTCTACTAGCTTAACCACTGGTTTGTTCGCAATCGGCGGAATGATTAAGCCATATTTCTCTTGATTGGCAACAATATCAGCCAGTGCGAGTAGCTTTGGTACGTATCCGCTGGTCTCTTTAGGTAGGTCTAGCGAGAAGAAGTCAGTAGGCTTACCTAAATTGTTGTTCTTGCGAATGGCACGCGAAACACGGCCACCACCACTGTTGTAGGCAGCAATTGCGTGTGTCCACTCACCATCAAAACGTTTATTGAGGTAGGTTAGGTAATCCAGTGCGGCATCTGTTGAGGCTGGCACGTCGCGGCGGCCGTCATACCAGAAGTTTTGCTCTAGGCCTTGTTGCTTACCTGTGCCTGGGACAAATTGCCATAAGCCTGCCGCGCTACCGTGTGAATAGGCAAAGGCATCAAATGAGCTTTCTACAACAGGCAGTAAAGCTAACTCTAGAGGCAGGCCACGCTGTTCAATCTTTTCAGTAATTAGGTACAAGAAAGGTTCTGCACGCTTAGATACTGTTTTCAGATGGTTGGGGTGTTTTAAGTACCAAGTGCGGTAGTAGTCGACCAATTTATGATCTGGAATAGGCATCTCTAGTTGCATCGCAATGCGTTGCCATACATCTTCTTGAGATTGAGGAGTCACCACAGGTTGTGGTTTTGCTACCGGCTTTGCGGGTTGAGCGGTTAACTCAGTTTGCTTGCTTGGTGTTGGATTATTGGTTCCCGGAGAGACGGCTTCACCGGAATCTGTTGGCTGGGTAAGTTGACAGCCAGATAATACTAGCGCGAATACCCAGCTGTGTTTAACTCGCATTTCACAGCCCTTTTTATCTTTGGCTGCTGATAATACTTGTCACAATTAGTCAGTGACAAGCTGCAAATCGTTAAAATTCGTTCTTCCACTCACGTAATGCAGTAAAAATTGACAAAGAGTCTGTCTCAGAGGTGCGATTTGCGACCGAACGCATGACGGTTGGCTGGTCGGTACGAAGGAACGGATTGATCCATTTCTCGCGGCGAATGCTACTTGGTAGCGTTGGTTTGTTCTGCGCGCGTAGGCGATTCACTTCATCACGATACTGTTGCAGTTGTTCGTTGTCTGGCTCAACGGCAAGTGCAAAAGCGACATTGCTTGCGGTGTACTCATGGGCGCAGAACACTTGTGTTTCTTCAGGCAGAGCCACTAATTTGCTCAGTGAAGTGTGCATCTGTTCCATCGTGCCTTCAAACACGCGGCCACATCCTGCAGAAAACAGCACATCACCACAAAACAATTTGCTATCACCGACGTAGCCAATATGTCCCAGCGTATGACCTTCAAGCCCTAAGACGAAGAAAACTTCATCAAATAGCTCAATTTGGTCACCTGCTTCAACCGCGTGAGTCAGCGTGGGAACTGGCTCATTAGCTGGGCCGACAACATCGACGTTAGGGAACTGTCTGACTAATTCAGCAATACCGCCAATATGGTCGTGATGGTGGTGGGTGATAAGAATTGCTTCTAAACTCAGGTCGTGCTGAGCAAGATAATCAAGCACAGGCTTTGCATCTCCCGGATCGACAACAGCACAACGGCGATCGCTATTTTCAATCAGCCAGATGTAATTATCATTAAATGCAGGTATGCTTTTGATATTCAACATAGTTGTGTCTCCCAAGAGTGAAGCAGGTTAGATATGAAACCAGCACGTAGCGCTAAAAAGCTTGAAAAACCTCATTCATGGTCTCAGCTAAAAAATGGTCAATGGGTCAGTGACTCCATTCAAACCCGCGTTGATGAATGGTGCCCTAAATTATTTGGGTATCACTTACTCAAGTTGGGTGGTTTGAGCTGCGAGTTAACTAGCTTCAACTGTAATATTCAACATCAAGTTCAGTTAGATATCCAGAACCCTTTGCATAATGTGATTGCAGATGGTTACGATTTGCCCTTTTTAGAGAAAAGCTTTGATGCTGTCTTGATGGCACATCAGCTTGATTACTGCAATGATCCTCATCGTATGCTGCGTGAAGTTGACCGAGTAATGATCGATGATGGTTATATGATTATTACCGGTTTTAACCCTATGAGTCTTACTGGCTTGGGGAGCTTAATGCCATGGCGACGGAACAACTTGCCTTGGAGCGGCCGCATGTTTACGCCAAATCGAATTAAAGATTGGTTAGGGCTGCTGAACTACCAAGTGGTTGAGTGTGATAGCTATGCACTGTTTCCAATGCAAAAGTATCGAACTATGTGGACTTGGCTTGAAAACAGTTTAGGTGATTGGGCCGCGCCGATGGGCAGTTTGTACTTTATTGTCGCGCGTAAACGTACCTATCCATTGAAACCGATTAAACCGCACTGGAAGCTAAAACGAAAATTGACGCCAGTCAGCGTCAATTATAAGGTTTCGAACAAGCAGCCGTACTAATTAGGAACGTAGCCGGTATCTTCTTCGGTTGGGTTCTCTGCTGCAGCGCGTGCAAGCTCGTCACACATTTCGTTTTCACGATGGCCCGCATGACCTTTTACCCAGCGCCAATCTACCGTGTGGCGCTCTGTTTCTTGGTCAAGCGCTTTCCAAAGGTCGGCATTTTTAACCGGTTTTTTATCAGCGGTTTTCCAACCGCGTTTTTTCCAGTTATGTATCCATTGAGTGATGCCTTGACGAACATATTGGCTATCAGTGGTAAGTATGACATCGCAAGGTTCTTTCAATGCTTGCAGTGCTACGATGGTTGCTAGCATTTCCATACGATTGTTAGTCGTTAAGGTATAGCCTTTAGCAAGGGTCTTTTCTGTCTGTTTATAGCGTAATACGACGCCATAGCCACCTGGGCCAGGATTACCTAAACAAGAACCATCAGTGAAAATTTCCACTTGTTTCGTCATGATTTGATACTATTGGGTTAAGCACATTATTGGCATAGTCTGACACACATATTGTTATGAATACCAGCAACAATTCTAAGCAGCATCGTATCGTCGTTCTCGATACGGAAACCACCGGTATGAACCAAGAGGGTGGTCCACATTATCAAGGTCACCGCATTATCGAAATCGGTGCGGTTGAGATCATTAACCGTAAGCTGACTGGGCGTCATTTCCACGTTTATATCAAGCCGGATCGTGATATTCAGCCCGAGGCGATCGGGGTTCACGGTATTACCGATGAATTTCTTGTAGATAAGCCAGAGTACCAAGACGTTCATAAAGAGTTTTTGGAGTTCATCAAAGATTCAGAGCTGGTGGCTCACAACGCCTCGTTCGATACCGGCTTTATGGATCACGAATTTTCGATGCTCGATCCAACCATCGGTAAAACAGACGACTATTGTAAGGTGACCGATACGCTGGCCATGGCGAAGAAGATCTTCCCAGGCAAGCGAAACAACCTTGATGTGCTCTGTGATCGTTACGGTATTGATAACTCGCACCGTACCCTTCACGGCGCTTTGCTCGATGCGGAGATCCTAGCTGACGTCTACCTGTTAATGACTGGTGGTCAAACATCGTTGCAATTTAATGCGGGTAGTTCAAATGATGACGGTGGGGAAGCGATAAAACGTGCCGCCAGTGGACGAAAAGCGCTAAAGGTTCTACGTGCAACGGCCGATGAAATAGATGCCCATAATAAAAGATTAGATATCGTCGAGAAAAACGGAAGTTGTCTCTGGCGTCAGTAGGAGAAAGGATGTTGAGGATTTGGATTGCCATTGTAGGTCTTGTGTTTAGCGCGTTAAGCTACTCAGCTGAAGAATCCTCAATGAGCTTGTTAGATAACCGTTTTCGAGTTGATCCGTCGATTAAGCAGATCACTTTTGTTATCTATCGAGCGAAAAGCTCGCAACCTGTGGTTTTAGTTCGCCCAGATGGTAAGAAATACTACGCTTGGCGCTCTCCTGATAATGTCCGTTGGTATCAAGAATCATCCATGGACATCATTTCGATTGATAGCCCGATGCCAGGACCTTGGCAAGCTATCGGCAAGGTGACACCTAAAAACAAAATTAAGCTTATCTCTCACTTAGAACTCTCTACCGATAAGATGCCGAGTCGTCTTTTCTTAGGCGAGTCGATTAAGTTTAATGCGCGCCTCACCTCAAACGGGCAGCCACTTGTGCTGCGAGATTTCCTCGACCGAGTCAAACTGAAGGTGACGTTCACTAAGTTTATTGAGAATGAAGAAACCTTAGTCAAAGAAGCGCGGCCAATTCCTGAAGTGATTGGTGAGTTTGCTGATGATGGACGCGGCTTAGATGAAGTCGCAGGCGATGGTATTTTTACTGTGTTATTGCCCGTTACGAGCGAGCCGGGT
The DNA here is from genome assembly GCF_043642085.1 of Vibrio hepatarius. Lineage (GTDB taxonomy): Bacteria > Pseudomonadota > Gammaproteobacteria > Enterobacterales > Vibrionaceae > Vibrio > Vibrio hepatarius_C. Next base: position 141,700 of record NZ_JBHZSA010000006.1, read on the forward strand.
AAATATCGGGTTCGGATTACTTCTGGAAATGGCGTCTTTTTACGTGCTCAAGAGCAAGAAGTCTTAGTGTACCCTCAGCCACTGCAATCGACCTTTATTCAATCTCGGGTTGCAGGTACCCCGCACAAGGTCGTGATCAATGGTGAGCAGGGTATGATTCAGCCAGGCTCGATTTCTGCGCATATCGAGCATATGGGGCCTGATGGAGACAAAGTGACGGTACAAGGCAGTGCCGAAGCGGAAAGTAACAAGGTGGAATTAGAAATTCCCAACAGTGACAACAATGGTCATTACTCTTGGTCAGGTAAAGCCTTTGCTACCGAAATGGGCTCAGAGCGACCACTTATGTTTGACATTACCGAACATACTTACAGTGTGGTTGAAGAGGTCGACTTAGCGGAAACACGCCGCTTACAAGAGCTTGAAAGAATCCAGCAGCAGAAAATGCTCGAAGAGATGCAGCTACTACAAATGCGTGAAGAGAAGAAAACACGCACCATGATCATTATCGGCGTGGGTAACTTTGTCGTACTGATTCTTGGTCTGGTGGTTTGGTTTGTGATGGGCAAGCTGAGAGCGAAGAAACAAGCGATACCAGAGATGCAGTTAGAGATGCCGAAGAAATAACGCATTCTACTGACTTTGTAAGCATTAAAAAGGGCTGCCATTGGCAGCCCTTTGTTGTATCGACGGATTGGAATGTTAAGCGACTTCATCCATTGCAGGTGTCAGTGTTGGCTGAGGCTTTGCCGCTAAGTCCTTTGGGTCGAAATCATCAACATTAATGACATACAGACGATGCTGCTCGGCCTCGCGCAACAAGTTAGCTTCATTGCTATCAATTATGCCTTGCTCTAGACCGATATCAGCAACAAGATCTAAGCGTAGGAATGGGCGGCGTTTATTCGTCGCTTTACATACCTTATCAAACACAGGCTCAGCTTCTAGAATGATATGCAGTGCCTTTTCAATTTTACCGACTGGGTTAAATTCACTCGCTTCAAAGTATTGGTTACGGCCAATTCGAGAACGAGTCGCGCTTGGCGTTTGAAGAATTTGCGCTACTTGGCTATCAAGCTTATCACTTGGCGCTTTACGAATACGACCAAATGGTAGAATGATCACTCTGAGTGCTTTTCCTAGCCACTTGTTCGGGAAGTTCGCCAAGAACTCATCAATCGCATGCTCTGTCTGTTTTAAGCTGTCTTGCAGACCCCAGTGAACCAGAGGCAGATCATCGGCAATACGGCCTTCACTTTCATAGCGCTTCAGCGTTGCAGAGCTTAAGTACAGTTGGCTCAAAATATCGCCAAGGCGGGCTGATAGGCGCTCTTTGCGCTTCAAAGAACCACCTAATACTGCCATCGAGATATCTGATAGGAAGGCAATATTGGCGCTGTAGCGGTTAAGCTGTTGGTAATAACGGGTTGTTTGGTCTTTAACCGGCGCATTAGATAAACGCCCATCAGTAAGACCTAACCATAAGCTGCGGACAAAGTTACTCATGGTAAAGCTGACGTGGCCAGCTAGCGCACTATCAAACTTATCCAGAGCGTCTGATGAATCTGAATAGGCGGCATTCATCTCTGCTAGAACATATGGATGGCAGCGGATCGCACCTTGACCATAGATGATCATTGAGCGAGTCAGAATGTTCGCACCTTCCACAGTAACTGCGATTGGCGCACCTTGGTAACCACGCGCTAGGAAGTTCGATGGACCCATACAAATGCCTTTACCACCGACGATATCCATAGCATCAATCACGCTATGTTGCATACGGTGAGTACAGTGATATTTAACGATAGCTGAAATGACCGATGGTTTTTCACCTAGGTCGATACCCGCAACCGTTAATGCGCTTGCCGCATCCATCACATAGGCATTACCACCTAGGCGTGCCAATGGCTCTTCGACCCCTTCCATATGGCCAATTGGCTGTTTGAACTGGCGGCGAATACGTGCGTAAGCGCCAGTTGCAAGCGCGGCAGTTTTAATACCGCCTGTTGAGTTTGAAGGTAGGGTAATACCACGACCAACCGAGAGACATTCAACCAGCATACGCCAGCCTTGGCCTGCCATTTTCGGCCCGCCAATGATGAAATCGAGTGGTACAAACAAATCGTCACCGCGAGTAGGACCGTTTTGGAACGGTACGTTGAGCGGGAAGTGGCGGTTACCAATTTCAACGCCTTTTAGATGAGTTGGGATTAGGGCACAAGTGATACCAAGGTCTTGTTGTTCACCAAGTAGGCCATCTGGGTCTCGCAGTTTAAATGCTAAACCTAGTACCGTCGCAACAGGGGCTAGGGTGATGTAACGCTTGTTCCAAGTCAGGCGCATCCCTAGTACTTCTTTGCCTTCCCATTTGCCTTTACATACCACACCGAAATCTGGAATAGAGCCTGCATCTGAGCCCGCTTCAGGACTAGTCAGGGCAAAACAAGGGATCTCTTTACCTTCGGCTAGACGAGGTAAGTAGTAATCTTTCTGGTCGTTAGTACCGTAGTGTTGCAGTAATTCACCTGGGCCTAAAGAGTTAGGTACGCCTACTGTAGATGACAGTACGCTCGAAACACCCGTTAGTTTTTGTAGCACCAAAGATTGTGCGTAAGCTGAGAACTCAAGACCACCGTATTTCTTTTTAATGATCATGGCGAAGAACTTATGATCTTTTAAGTACTGCCATACTTCAGGTGGTAAGTCGGCCAGTTCATGAGTCACTTGGTAGTCGTTAACCATGGCGCATACTTCACTAACTGGTCCGTCTAGGAACGCTTGTTCTTCCGCGCTTAGCTTAGGATCTTTAATCTCATGTAGCTTGTTCCAGTTCGGCTTACCTTTGAATAGCTCGGCTTCCCACCAAACAGTACCCGCATCGAGTGCTTCTTTTTCCGTTTGCGACATAGCAGGAAGCACTTTCTTAAATAGAGTCAGTGCTTTTTTGCTGATCAGAGATTGGCGCACCGACGGGATAGCTAATGTCACAACCGCTGCGATAAATAGAATCCAACTCAGTGAGCCCGCACTACCAAAGATAGACAGAGCTACCATGGTTGCGGTCAGAGCCGAGATAGAGAGTAGCAGCGAGCTGCGATGGTATAAGCAAACCGCCAGTACAGCGGTAAAACCTAAGATAGAGAGCAAGATGTCCATATTATTGTTCCTTTTACGGCGGCCTTATATGTGTTGTACGCCTTTAAAGTAGTAAGAGGTCTAACCAGTTAAGTGTAATCAAAATATTAATAAAATGTAAAATGGCAATTTGTTCAAAAAGTGATCTAAGTAGAGTGAAAGGTCTAAAAATGATGAGTCATGCAGATTTTGTGAGGAGAGATTTGTAATAAAGGTGCAATTGTTAACGGTGGGCTATCGACAGTGAGAATTGTTTGAGTAAACTCTGTAGGTAATGCTTTCTGTAATTGATGCAGAACTATTTATTACAAAAATTAGAGATAAACCTATGTACCAGGACCTAATTAAAAACGAATTGACCGAAGCTGCCGATGTACTGAATAAGTTTTTGAGTGATGATAATAATATTGCTCAGATTGAAGCGGCGGCGAAGATGATTGCTGATTCATTTAAGCAAGGTGGTAAAGTTCTGTCTTGTGGTAATGGCGGTTCACACTGTGATTCGATGCATTTTGCTGAAGAGCTAACAGGTCGTTACCGCGAAAACCGTCCTGGTTTACCGGGTATCGCGATTTCAGATCCGAGCCACCTATCATGTGTGAGTAACGATTTCGGCTACGATTTTGTTTTTTCACGTTATGTTGAAGCGGTAGGTAGCAAAGGCGACGTGCTGTTTGGTCTATCGACGTCAGGCAACTCAGGTAACATCCTAAAGGCGATTGAAGCTGCTCAAGCTAAAGGGATGAAAACCATCGCATTGACAGGTAAAGATGGCGGTAAAATGGCTGGTCTAGCGGATATTGAAATCCGTGTACCGCATTTTGGTTACGCTGACCGTATCCAAGAGATCCACATCAAAATCATCCACATCGTGATTCAACTGATTGAAAAGGAAATGGAGCAGGCTTAATAGCTGTTACCGTTTTCTATCTTATAACTATAAGCGCTAGCAATCTTGCTGGCGCTTATGTTATTAAATAAGTATGACACGCAAGGAAGAATGGAGTTTGCTAGACCATGTGTGAATTGCTCGGAATGAGCGCTAACGTTCCAACCGATATCTGTTTTAGTTTTACTGGTTTGATGCAGCGAGGCGGTAATACTGGCCCGCATCGTGATGGCTGGGGGATTACTTTCTATGAAGGTAAGGGCTTTCGTACCTTTAAAGATCCCAACCCGAGTTGCGATTCAAAAATAGCGGAGCTAGTGCAAAACTACCCGATAAAGAGTCGTGCGGTGATAAGCCATATCAGACAAGCCAACCGCGGTGGCGTCAACCTAGAAAATACTCACCCATTTACTCGCGAATTGTGGGGACGTTATTGGACATTTGCACATAATGGCCAGCTTTGTGATTATCAAGACTTCCATACAGGTCGACATCGCCCAGTAGGTCAGACGGACAGTGAATTAGCGTTTTGCTGGTTACTTAAGCAGATGGAAGACCGATACCCTGAGCCACCACAAGATATGGTTGGCGTGTTCCGTTTTGTCGCTGAGTGCTGTGACAAACTGCGTGAGAAAGGAGTATTTAATATGCTGCTTTCTGATGGTGAGTATGTCGTTACCTACTGTACCAATCACTTGTATTGGATCACGCGTCGTGCCCCGTTTGGTAAAGCATCACTGATCGATGAAGATGTGGAGATTAACTTCCAAGAAGAGACAACACCGAATGATATTGTTTCAGTGATTGCCACTCAGCCGCTGACTGACAATGAGAAGTGGCATCGTATGAAACCGGGAGAATTTGGTATTTTCCACTTTGGTGAGTTGATTGATGGTAATGCTGACGAACTTATTGATGTGCCATACGCGCCGAAGAAAGTGGCAAGCCAAGCGCCAACGGAACCGTTGGAGTAGGGAATCTCATCGGGTATTCGACTCACTTCAAGAAATCTCCAACTCATTCGTTCCTCATTCTTGAGGATGACGTAGCTATTAAGTGTCATTCCATAGACTGACGAAGGAAGGAGTAGGGAATCTCATCAAGTGTTCGATTTGCTTCAAGAGCTCCCCCAATTCATTCGTTCTTCATTCTTGAGGATGACGTTATCTACTTTTAAATTCCATTAAAAAAGGCTGATGTTTTCACATCAGCCTTTTTCGTATCTAAGCGTTAAACAACTTAAGCAAGTTGCGCTTTAACGTGCTCAACAATGTCAGCCATCGCTACTGCCGTTTTCTCACCGTTACGGCGGTTCTTGTACTCGAAGTTGCCTTCTTTCATCGAACGATCACCGATCACGATAGTGTGAGGAACACCGATAAGTTCCATATCAGAGAACATAACGCCTGGGCGCTCTTTACGGTCGTCGAATAGAACTTCGATACCCATAGCCGTCAGTTCAGCGTACAGCTTCTCAGCCGCTTCTTTCACTTCTTCTGACTTGTGCATGTTCATTGGCACGATAGCTACTTGGAAAGGTGCTAGTGCGTCTGGCCAGATGATGCCGTATTTATCGTGGTTCTGCTCGATTGCAGAAGCAACAACACGTGATACACCGATACCGTAACAACCCATCTCTAGGATTACGTTTTTACCGTCAGGACCAAGAACACCACAGTTCATGGCTTGAGAGTAAACATTGCCTAGCTGGAAGATGTGACCGACTTCGATACCACGCTTCAGCATTAGCGTACCTTGACCACATGGGCTTGGATCGCCTTCCACGACGTTACGTAGATCTTCAATTTGGCCTAGTTCAACGTCACGACCCCAGTTGATACCGAAGTAGTGTTTGTCATCAACGTTAGCACCTGCGCCAAAGTCGCTCATCATAGCCACTGTGCGGTCAACAATGAATGGTAGCTCAAGACCTACTGGGCCAAGAGAACCAGGGCCTGCGCCAATCAGTGCACGAATTTCTTCTTCCGTTGCCATCTCTAGAGGGGCAGCAACTTGAGGAAGGTTCTCAGCTTTCACTTCGTTCAGTTCGTGATCGCCACGGATGATAAGCGCGATGATATCGGCATCTACTTCATCAGATGCTTTAACGAAAAGCGTCTTAACTGTCTTCTCGATAGGCATGTCGAACTGTTCAACAAGCTCAGCAATAGTTTTCGCATTTGGCGTATCAACCAGCGTCATTTCTTGAGTTGGCTGCGCACGCTCACCTGCAGGCGCTGCTGCTTCTGCTTTCTCGATGTTCGCTGCGTAATCAGACTCAGTAGAGAACGCGATTAGGTCTTCGCCGCTTTCTGCTAGTACGTGGAACTCTTGAGAGCCACTACCGCCGATAGCGCCAGAGTCAGCCAGTACTGGACGGTACTCAAGGCCCATGCGATCGAATGCTTTACAGTAAGCATCGTGCATCGCTTGGTAAGATTGCTCTAGGCCAGCTTTATCGATGTCGAAGCTGTATGCATCCATCATGCAGAATTCACGTGCACGCATTACGCCAAAACGTGGGCGGCGCTCATCACGGAACTTAGTCTGGATTTGGTATAGGTTAAGAGGAAGCTGTTTGTACGAGCTTACTTCGTTGCGAACAAGGCTAGTGATAACCTCTTCAGCAGTTGGGCTAAGAACAAACGGACGAGTATGGCGATCAGTAAAGCGAAGTAGCTCAGGGCCCATCTTTTCAGAACGACCTGTCTCTTCCCATAGTTCAAACGGCTGAACAACGGGCATCAGAGTTTCGACAGCACCTGCATTGTCGATCTCTTGACGAACGATGTTTTCGACTTTACGCAATACACGTAGACCAGTAGGTAGCCAGGTGTAAAGACCTGAAGCTAGCTTACGGATCATACCTGCACGTAGCATAAGCTGGTGGCTTACTACTTCTGCGTCGTTTGGAGTCTCCTTCAGAGTAGAAAGAAGATAATTACTGGTACGCATTAAATTTATCCGTTTATTAAAGTTGAATACTCAAGCCAGAATGGACAGGAGCATGAAGTCCCCATACAGGGAAATTTGCTAAGCCGTCTATAATATCAGCCAATTGGCTTTGTCAAAAGCATTCGATCGACGTAACCGTGACGAAATTGCCCTCAACAGTGAATTTTACGTTTAAGTCGAACAAGTTGACCGCATACTCTTTGTTATCGGCTTTGTTTTTCTTATAGGCCGGGCGAGGGTCTTGAGCTAAGACTTGCTCAATCACCTTACTCTCCATCATCCCTTCCTTACGCTTTTCAAGCACCTCTTTAGCCTGTTCAGTGAAGATGACCTGCGCTGTTTCGGGCTCAAGCTCTGCGTATCCGCCAAGTGCGCCTGCTACCGAATCTGAATAAGGGATATAAGGCTTAATATCCACGATAGGGGTTTGATCAACAAGATCGACGTTACCCAGTTCAAGATAGATTTGATCGCCTTGCTGTGTGACGCCTTTTAACTCAACCGCCGACATGCCAATACCATTAGGTCTGAATGTCGAGCGAGACGCCAACACTCCGATGCGCTCATTGCCACCTAAGCGTGGAGGTCTAACCGTAGGCTTCCACCCCGCCTCAAGGTTTTGATCAAATAGAAATAGCAGCCACACATGACTGAATTGTTCGATCCCGCGTACAGCTTCAAGGCAATTTATGGCGCCACAAAGGCGTACCCTAGAGGTCGCTGAGGTGACCAGTCTTGGTTGACGAGGTACGGCAAACTTCTCTTTATATGGAGATTCAACGAAACCGATCGGTTCTATGGAGTACATGTTTGTCTCTCTTCACTATCACTCTGAAAAGAAAATATCACAAAAACCTCTTGCATCTTTTGTTGATAATGATTATTAATTGCAATGTTATAACATAGCAATGTAAATATAGGAGATAGAAATGAAGCAGAACATCCACCCTGAATATCGCCAAGTGGTGTTTCACGATACTAGTATTGATGAGTATTTTGTTATTGGTTCAACGTTACAAACAGACCGAACCATCGAATGGAAAGATGGCAAGACCTACCCATACTTCACCGTTGAGGTTTCATCGAAATCGCACCCTTACTACACCGGTAAACAGCGCGTGATTCAAAAAGAAGGACGTGTGGCTAACTTTAACCGTCGTTTTGCCCAGTTTTCAAAAGGAGAAGAGTAAATGAAGGTCGTTAAATCGTTAAAAAGTGCCAAGAGTCGTCATCCTGATTGTCAGATCGTAAAGCGAAGAGGGCGACTGTATGTCATTTGCAAAACCAACCCGAGATTTAAAGCGGTGCAAAAGTAAGCACCTATTCGGTGTGATCATTGTGCAAAGTTGAACAAAAAGCTCCCTCCTAAGTGGTTAAAGAACAAATTGAACGTGAGAGTCATGAAATTCTGCGTTAAACGTAGTTTCAAACAAGGTTTGCTATTTTTACGGTCGTTGAATCAGTAAGTTACAGTGCTAGTTATAAATAGAATGAATGTATTTATACAAATTATAAATCTAACTTAAGTTTGTAATTTGGTGTTATTTGCTAATTTTTTGTTCAAATGGCGTTAAATATTATGATTTGTTACACACTTTGTAACATTTTACGTTTCTAATTGAGTCTTTTGTCGAGTACTCTGCGCTGGCATTTGGAACATTTTTGTCACAAATGCGCAGGAATAACTACAAGGAGGGAACAGATGAGTTCATCTGCTTCAATTAAAAATAATTCGCCAAAGAAACCTTTATTTACTCGTTTTCTCGATGGCGTTGAGTATTTGGGGAACCTATTACCCCATCCGATCACACTATTTGCAATCTTCTGTGTTGCGATTCTAGTCACTTCAGGCATCGCTGGTTACTTCGAAGTATCTGTTATGGATCCTCGCCCAGAAGGTGCTAAAGGTCGTGCTGCTGACGGCATGATCCACGTTGTGAGCCTATTAAATGCTGAAGGCTTACAGCTTATCGTAACTAACCTAGTTAAAAACTTTGTTGGCTTTGCACCGCTAGGTACAGTTTTAGTAGCAATGCTTGGTGTTGCTATTGCTGAGCACTCTGGTCTTCTATCTGCAGCAATGCGTGGCATGGTAATGGGCGCTTCTAAGCGTATGGTTACTGTGACGGTTGTATTTGCTGGTATCATTTCAAATACCGCATCAGAGCTTGGTTACGTTGTTCTAATCCCATTAGCAGCAATGCTATTCCACTCGTTAGGTCGTCACCCTCTTGCAGGTCTTGCGGCGGCATTTGCGGGTGTATCAGGTGGTTACTCTGCAAACCTTCTAATCGGTACCGTTGACCCACTGCTTTCTGGTATCACAGAAACTGCAGCTCAGATGATTGACCCATCTTACACGGTAGGTCCTGAAGTTAACTGGTACTTCATGTTTGTATCGACTTTCTTCATTGCTATTACGGGTGCGTTCGTAACTGAGAAAATCGTTGAGCCAAAACTTGGCAAATACAACGATGAAGAAGCGTCTGAAGACCTATCTAATGACTCAATGGGCAAACTCACTGACATTGAGAAGAAAGGTCTAAAACTGGCAGGCCTAGCGGTTGTTGCTGTATCAGCACTTCTTGCTTGGACAATCGTTCCTGAAGACGGTGTTCTACGTTCAGCGACAGGTACAGTGGCAGGTTCGCCATTCCTGAAAAGTATCGTAGCGTTTATCTTCGTATTCTTTGCAATCCCAGGTTTCGTTTACGGTAAAGTAACAGGCTCAATGAAGACTGACCGTGACGTGATTGATGCAATGGCGAAGTCGATGTCTTCTATGGGTATGTACATCGTACTTGTATTCTTCGCTGCTCAGTTTGTTGCGTTCTTCAAGTGGACTAACTTTGGTCAAGTATTCGCAGTAGCAGGTGCTAGCTTCCTACAGGAAATCGGTCTAACTGGCCCAATGCTGTTCTTCGCATTTATCCTAATGTGTGGCTTCATCAACCTAATGATCGGTTCAGCATCGGCTCAGTGGGCTGTTACAGCGCCAATCTTCGTTCCAATGCTAATGCTAGTTGGCTACGCTCCTGAAACAATTCAGGCGGCTTACCGTATCGGTGATTCAACAACTAACATCATCACTCCAATGATGAGCTACTTCGGTCTAATCCTAGCGGTAGCAACTCGTTACATGAAGAACCTAGGTATCGGTACACTGATTGCAACTATGCTACCTTACTCAATCTGCTTCATCGTAGGTTGGAGTCTACTGTTCTACATTTGGGTATTCGTTCTAGGTCTACCTGTAGGTCCTGGTGCAGCAACGTACTACACGCCTTAATCTATGTCGATAGCCTAAATTTAAAAGCCAGAGCACTTGCTCTGGCTTTTTTGGTTTAGGCACGCCGTTATGCAAGTTGACAAGTGATAGTGGTGAACTTTACTTAACTCTATGAGGTGTTAGCTCGGAGGAGAATACGTAGTATGAGTACAATTTCGTCGCATGCAGTGGCTTTTGACCTAGCTCCTTAGCTTAAGAGCCGACACATTATGATTAGGCGCTGTGCTTTTTTTGCTTTGGCTTGCCTGCTTTCGTTTAATGCGTGGAGCACGCCTCCGATACAGTTAGTCACGCTTGAGTATCCTCCTTATATTGTGACTGATGAGGGCGAGGTGTCAGGTGTTGCGATAGAGTTAGTCGAGGCGGTCTTTGCAGAGCTGGAGGTGCCGATCTCGATAGAAGTCCTACCCTGGGCGAGAGCATTGAACAATGTGCAGTTTGGCCGCTCTGATGCCATCTTCACCGCTTTTAAGAATCCCACCCGTGAGCAATTCGCCGATTACAGCAGTCAAGTACTGTTTACCCAAAACATCAGCTTAGTGGTTAAAGCGCAAAGCAAGATCAAGAGTGATAACTTTCTGACTCGCGATTTATCGGATGTCTCGATTTGTGTTGTTAACCGGGTTAGTTATGGCAAGCAGATGGATACTCTGTTGGCAGAAAGGCGTTTTCGAATTGTGTTTAGGCGTAATAAGACTCAAGACTGTGCTCATTTAGTCCGGACAGACCGCGCTGACGTCTGGGTCAATAACGATTTTGGTGCTCGGAGTATCATGGCGAGCGAGCAGCTAGAAGATGTGCTAGAAATTCTCTCCCCACCGATTGAGGCAACACCCAGCTATATCGCCTTTTCGAAGCTGCGTGAGCGGGATTCGTTAAGAGACAGGTTTGATCAAGTATTGCGTGATATGAAAGGGGATGGCCGTTATGAAGCGATTATTGACAACTACTTCAATCGTTTAAGAGTGATGAACCAAAAAGAAAAGGGCTAGCGTATCAACGCTAGCCCTTAGAGTTCATAAGCTAGTAAGTGATTACCAACCTTTAACTACGCCACCTTGGAAGATGTCAGATGCTGCTGAGTAAACTTCTTCAGTTTGGTAAGCTTTAACGAAGTTAGTTACGTTTTCAGCTTGTGCATTGTCTTCACGCGCAACGATTAGGTTTACGTATGGAGACTCTTTATCTTCAACAAAAACACCATCTTTTTGTGGAGTAAGGTTGATAGAGCTAGCGTAAGTTGTGTTGATTACAGAAAGTGCCACGTCATCGAGAGAACGAGGAAGCTGAGCTGCGTCTAGTTCAACAATCGTGATGTTTTTAGGGTTTTCTACGATGTCACGAACGGTAGCTAGCAGACCTGCGCCTTCACGTAGCTTAAGTAGACCTTGTTGCTCAAGGAGTAATAGAGAACGACCTAGGTTAGTTGGATCGTTTGGTACTGCGATACGAGCGCCTTCTTGAATCTCATCAACCGATTTTACTTGCTTAGAGTAACCAGCGATTGGGTATACAAACGTATTGCCTGCGATTGTTAGCTTGTAGCCACGGTCAGTTACTTGCTGATCTAGGTATGGCTTGTGCTGGAATGCGTTGATGTCGATAGAGCCGTCATCCAGTGCCGCGTTAGGCGTTACATAATCAGTAAAGGTAACAAGCTCTACCTCTAGGCCGAACTTCTCTTTAGCGACTTTAGCGGCTACTTCTGCAACTTGTGCTTCAGCACCTGCCATTACACCCACTTTTACTTTGCTTGTGTCGACTTCTTTTTCGCCACAACCTGCTAGAACTAGTGCAGACGCTGCTGCTGCGATAGTCAAAAGACCTTTAAGACTGAATTTCATCACTATCTCCTTATGAATAAATCTGTGAATTGGTTATATTTTTAGCGGTGATCAACGCGACGAACAATCGCATCACCAATAGATTGAATAATTTGTACTAGTACGATTAGCATCACAACGGTCACGGCCATAATCACCACATCGTAGCGGTGGAAGCCGTAGCGAATTGCGACATCACCTAGACCGCCACCGCCTACCGTACCAGCCATGGCTGAGTAGCTGACAAGTGTTACTAGGGTAATCGTTACTGAGTTAACAATCGTAGGCATTGCTTCAGGAAGCAGTACCTTAGAAATAATTTGCATTGGTGTTGCGCCCATAGATTGCGCCGCTTCAACCAAGCCAGTCGGTACTTCAAGTAGCGCGCCTTCAATCAGGCGAGCAACAAATGGGATTGCGCCAATTGTGAGTGGTACGATGGCCGCCGTTGTGCCGATAAAGGTGCCAACTAATAGCTTAGTCACTGGAATGATTGCCACCATCAAGACTAAGAATGGTACTGAGCGGCCTACGTTGACCACAGCGCCGAGAATGCCATTTAGCTTAGTATTCTCTAGCAGTCCGCCTTTCTTGGTTGTATGAAGAATAACGCCGAGTGGAATACCCACGGCAAAGCCAACGATACCCGCAACTGCTACCATATAGAGTGTTTCCCACGTTGCACCAAGCAATAGGTTGCTGTTGAGGCTCAGCCACTGTGAAATTTCATTAAAGGACATAACCTAGCACCTCTACTTTTACATTGTGCTCACGCAGGAACTCAATCGCTGCATTGTCATCTTGTTCATTTCCAAATAGTTCAGCCACCATCATGCCGAACTTAACACCGCCAGCGTAATCAAGATCCGAGCTTAGGATGCTGACATCAATATTGAACTTGCGCGCAATCTGCGTCATTAGTGGGGCATCAACGGTCGCACCAGTAAACTCTAAGCGAACAAGCGGGTAGCTTCCTTCAACGCGAGTCTCTTGCAGGCGAGCTTGATAGTCCTCGGGAATCGACAGGTCGAGCGTCGAGCGAATAAATTGGTGTGCCAACTCTGTTTTAGGGTGAGCGAAAATCTCGCCAACCGTACCTTTCTCAACCAATTCACCACCACCAATGATTGCCACTTCATGACAGATGCTTTTCACCACATCCATTTCATGGGTGATAAGTAGGATAGTGATATTGAGTTTACGGTTGATCTCTTTCAGCAGCTCAAGAATCGATTGAGTCGTTGCTGGATCAAGTGCGCTAGTCGCTTCATCACACAGAAGAACTTTAGGATCAGACGCTAAAGCGCGAGCAATCGCCACGCGCTGCTTTTGACCACCACTTAAGTTTGCTGGGTAGCTTTCATGCTTATCCGCTAAGCCAACCAGTTTTAGTAACTCGGTCACTTTTACTGAAATATGATCTTTATCTTTACCAGCTAGTTCTAAAGGTAGTGCGACGTTGTCAAACACAGTACGTGAAGAGAGCAAGTTAAAGTGCTGGAAAATCATACCGATGTTACGGCGAGCTTCACACAGCTCTGATTTTGATAGCTTAGTGAGATCCACACCATCAACAACAATAGAGCCTGTGGTTGGTGCTTCTAGCATGTTTACACAACGGATAAGTGTGCTTTTACCTGCTCCTGACGAGCCAATAACACCAAAGATATTTCCCTGTGGGATCTGTAGGTTAATCTCTTTCAAGGCATGAATTTCCTTAGTACCTTGATAGAACACCTTATTTACTTGATTAATTTCAATCATCGAGAAACTCGTTTCAGCTTAGGAGCAGTAGATTATTTTGAACTATATCTCATTTACTAGAGGATGCTATGGCTTTGCGTGAAAACTGTCAATAGATATTTTTACGTCTAGACGTCTAAACGTATTTTGAGCCAAATCAATTTGTCATTAGATAGAGATTAAGGCAATAAGCGCCATGCTTGACCGCCAGAATATCGCTAAATTTACCAACCTTTGCTTCTCTATGACAGAGGAGGGGCCGCTCTTGATAAGATGGTATATTGCAACGACTTGGGTATAATCTTCTTTATATAAAGCAAATAACGAGAAGCATATTTTGGCAAAACCAGCAGTCTTTTTAGATCGTGATGGCGTGATTAACGTAGATCATGGCTATGTACACGATGAGCACGATTTTGAATTTATTGAAGGCGTGTTTGAGGCGACCAAAAAACTGAAAGAGATGGGCTACCTGCTTGTCTTAGTGACCAACCAGTCTGGTATTGCACGTGGTAAATTCAGTGAAGACCGCTTCCTAGATTTAACTCAGTGGATGGACTGGAACTTTGTCGACAATGGTGTTGAGTTCGATGGTTTTTACTACTGTCCTCACCATGCTGAACATGGTCAAGGCAAGTATAAAGAAGATTGCGATTGCCGTAAGCCAAAGCCGGGTATGTTTATCTCTGCTCGTGATTTCTTAAAAATTGATATGGCTAACTCTGTCATGGTTGGCGATAAAGCTGAAGATATGATGGCTGCAGAAGCCGCTGGTGTAGGGACCAAGATCTTAGTCCGTACAGGTAAGCCAGTGACAGAAAAGGGTGAGGAGATAGCATCCGTTGTGCTCGATAGCATAAAAGATGTTCCTGCATACCTAATTAAATAAACTCTAATAGGTCGCCACGTGCGGCCTCTATTTTCTCTGGAGGTTTTGATGAAGTATCGTGCACTATTAATCGCTCTTGTTGGCGTGGGTCTTATTGGGTGTTCATATAACGCAGTGGAACCAAAGAGCGCATATCAAGGTGAGTTTAAAAGCTATGCTTGCCAAGATGATAAAAGCTTTAAGGTGGCTTATATGCCAAATGAACCTAAAGCTTTGTTACGTCTTCCTGAAAATGATTACCGTCTAGTGCGAGTACGTTCAGGCTCAGGAGTGAAGTATATTCTTGATGACGGTACTTCTGAGACGCTAAATCCAGTGACGCTTTTCACAAAAGGCAATCAAGCTCGCTTAGAGTTGGGTCGCGTCGTTTACAAGAACTGTGTAACCGAAGAATAATAGCCCATCATGACAGGAGGCTGAATGTTTGCCTCCTTCACTTCATTTAAGCACCCAAAAGAATCTATGAGCAGAAAACTAACCATTCTTGATATCGCCAAACTGTCTGGCGTTGGCAAATCGACCGTATCACGTGTGTTGACGAACGATCCTAAAGTAAAGCCAGCGACACGCGAAAAAGTCGAACGTGTGATTCAAGAGTCCGGTTACGTGCCTTCTAAATCTGCCCAATCGATGCGTGGTGGCAGTCAAAAAGTGGTTGGGGTGATTATCTCTCGTTTGGACTCGCCATCAGAGAATAAAGCGGTCGGCAGTATGCTCAACACTCTTTATGCTGCAGGCTATGATGTGGTTATCATGGAAAGCCAATTTGATCGCGATAAAACCAATGATCATCTTGATGTGCTAAAGAAGCGTAATGTCGATGGTGTGATCGTATTCGGCTTTAGCGATTTCGATATCGACAAGCTTTCCAGCTGGCAAAATCGTAGCGTTGTTATCGCCATGGATACCGACAAAGTCTCTTCGATTAACTACGATAATGCTCTGGTCATTACCAAAGCTTTGGAGTACCTACAAGAAAAGGATGTCGATAAGATTGGCTTTATCGGTGTCGATCCTAGCGATAAAACCACCGGTAAGCTACGCCTCGATGCCTACCTAAATTGGTGTCAACGCCATTCGGTTGAGGCCCACTATCAAACCGGACAGCTAAACCACGAAAGCGCTTATTTGCTGGTGGATAATGTTTTGACTGAGCAGACTGAAGCCATTGTGTGTGCCAGTGATACCCTAGCCTTAGGTGTGATCAAGCGTTTGCAAGAGCTCAATCGCGAAGATGTCGTCGTTACAGGCGTTGGAGGTAATGAGCTACTTTCTTTCCTTTTCCCCAAAGTATTCAGCATAGATCCAGGTTATTCATTAGCCGGTGAAAAAGCGGCTAACCTGTTGATCTCTAATATAAATGGTGAAAAAGAGCAGGTTCATCTTACTCAAGAACCGCTCGCGCTATAAGCCATTATTTCTAAAGTGATTTAAAATTATACTGTGATCTTATTCAATTAATGGGACTGTTCCCATTTTTATTCTAGGTCAGATCTGACAGTATAATAACCATAATTGGGAATGTTCCCATAAATATAAAACCAAGAACATCAAGTCAATTTGAATTGAACAGAATGAGAATCCAATTAGGGTGGACATGGATATGAGTAAGATAGCGAAACAAGAAGTTGAGCGTCTAATTGAATTAGTCGGTGGGCGTGACAATATTGCGAGCGTAAGCCACTGCCTAACTCGCCTTCGCTTCGTATTAAACGATACAAGTAAAGCCGATGAGAAAGCACTAGAAGCCCTGCCGTTAGTTAAGGGCTGCTTTACTAACGCAGGTCAGTTCCAAGTGGTGATTGGTACTGAAGTTGATGAAGTGTACAAGGTACTTATCGAGCTAGCAGGTAAGAGCGAAGCGTCAAAAGACGAAGCCAAACAAGCCGCTCGCCAGAACATGAACATCTTGGAACGCGGTATTTCCCATCTTGCTGAAATTTTTGTACCGCTGCTTCCTGCCATCATTACTGGTGGTCTAATTCTTGGTTTCCGTAACGTGATTGGCGACATCAAAATGTTTGATGGTCAGTCGCTGACTGAAATTAGCCAATTTTGGGCAACAGTACATAGCTTCCTATGGTTGATTGGTGAAGCGATCTTCTTCTTCCTTCCTGTCGGTGTGTGTTGGTCTACGGTTAAGAAGCTTGGTGGTACGCCTATTCTTGGCATTACTTTAGGTGTCACATTGGTGTCGCCACAGTTGATGAACGCTTATTTGATTGGTAAGCAAGTTCCAGAAGTGTGGGACTTTGGTTTATTTGTGATTGAAAAAGTCGGTTATCAGGCTCAGGTCATTCCTGCAATGCTGGCTGGTGTGGCGCTGGCGTTTATTGAAACCAACCTAAAGCGAATCGTCCCATCATACTTGTATTTAGTAGTGGTTCCGTTTGTATCTATCATTGTTTCTGTTGTGCTTGCTCACTCGCTAATCGGTCCGTTTGGTCGCGTATTAGGTGATGGTGTTGCGTTTGCTGCCAAAGCAGCGATGACAGGTGATTTCGCCATGATTGGTTCAATGATATTCGGTTTCCTCTATGCGCCATTGGTGATTACCGGTATTCACCACACGACTAACGCGGTTGACCTGCAGCTAATGCAAGAACTTGGTGGAACCCCAATCTGGCCATTGATTGCCCTATCAAACATTGCTCAAGCATCAGCAGTTGTCGGCATCATTCTTATCAGTAAAAAGCACGGTGAACGCGATATCTCAGTACCAGCGGCTATCTCTGCTTACCTAGGTGTAACAGAGCCTGCTATGTACGGCATCAACCTGAAATACAAGTTCCCAATGCTGAGCGCTATGATTGGTAGTGCGATTGCAGCGGCTATTTGTGGTAGTGCAGGCGTGATGGCGAATGGCATCGGTGTTGGCGGTCTACCAGGCATTCTATCTATTCAACCACAGTTCTGGGGTATCTTTGGCATCGCTATGCTAGTGGCTATTGCAGTTCCAGCAGCATTAACTCTGTTCTTCTACAAGCGTGCGCAAATGAAAGGCGAGCTAGAGCCTGCTAACGCTTAATTATTCCTCCTGATTTGGAGCGGCGGTTTGCCGCTCCGTTTTTAATGATTTTTATTTTTGGTAAGTGAGTTTAGTCATGATAACGAAGGTTAATGATGCAAATTGGTGGAAAACAGCGTCTATCTACCAAATCTATCCAAAGAGCTTTTGTGATAGCGGCAGTAAAGGGACGGGGGATATTCAAGGCATTATCTCTAAGCTCGACTACCTCAAGCTATTAGGTACCGATGCGATCTGGTTAACCCCAGTCTACCAATCTCCGATGATTGACAATGGCTATGACATTTCTGATTACTACGCGATTAACCCTGACTTTGGCAGTATGGAAGATTTCGACCAGCTGCTGTCTGAAGCGCATCAGCGCGGTATTCGAATCATTATGGATATCGTGGTCAATCATACCTCTACTGAGCATCACTGGTTCCAATCGGCTTTGGCTGATAAGAATAGCTCTTATCGTGATTACTACATCTGGAAAGATCCGATTGAAGGTCAAGCGCCGAACAACTGGCAATCAAAGTTTGGCGGTAGTGCTTGGGAGCTTGATGAGAAAAGTGGTCAATACTTCCTGCACCTATTTGCTAGAGAGCAAGCGGATTTAAACTGGGAAAACCCAACCGTTCGCGCCGAAGTAAAAGAAGTGATCAGCTTTTGGGCAGAGAAGGGCGTCGATGGTTTCCGTTTAGATGTGATTAACCTTATTTCTAAACAGCAAGACTTCCCAAGTGATGAGATTGGTGATGGTCGTCGTTTCTATACCGATGGACCACGCGTGCATGAGTACTTACAAGAGATCAGCGAAGCAGTATTCCAGAAATATGGCAGCGTAACGGTGGGAGAGATGTCTTCGACCACTCTAGAACATTGTCAGCAGTATTCATCACGAGATAACAAAGAGTTATCTATGGTGTTTAATTTCCATCATCTTAAAGCAGATTACCCAAATGGTGAGAAGTGGACTAAAGCGCCATTTGATTTTCTACAGCTAAAACAGATCTTCAATCATTGGCAAACCGGCTTAAATGGTAAAGGTTGGGGTGCGCTATTTTGGTGTAACCACGATCAGCCTCGTGTCGTGAGCCGCTTAGGCAATGATCAACAGTATCGAGCTGAATCAGCAAAAATGCTTGGTGCATCAATCCATATGATGCAAGGCACGCCGTATATCTATCAAGGTGAAGAGATCGGCATGACCAACCCAGGTTACACCTCGATTGAGCAATACCGTGATGTTGAAAGTACCAATATGTACGACATCATGGTCAATCAACAAGGTGTTAGCCATGATGAGATGATCGCTATCTTAGCGCAGAAATCCCGTGATAATTCTCGTACCCCAATGCAGTGGAACAGCGAAGCGTATGCTGGATTTTCTAAAGGCCAACCATGGCTTGAGGTTGCGAAAAACTACCCAGATATTAATGCCGAAAAAGCAGTCGCTGATGATGACTCTGTATTTTACTTCTATCAGCAACTCATTAAGCTGCGTAAAGAGATTGAAGTGATCACCACAGGTAACTATGTGGATCTCTATCCACAACACAGTGCTATTTTTGGTTACCAGCGTAAGTCTGAAAGCCAGACGTTAATCTGCTTGAATAACTACTATGGTGAAGAAGCAGAGTGTGTATTACCTGACGAGTTTGATTGTGATAAGGCTGAGTATGTTTTAGCTAACTATGATCTTCAGGCTGATAGAGTGTCGCAACATCAGGTGCTTAGACCTTACGAAACACGCATCTTAGTTATGAATAACTAACTCCCCCTATGATGTTAGTTATCGCCTCGGCTTTGGTCGGGGCTTTTTTATATCTGGATCTTGTTGGATGACTATTGTGGATGGGGGAGCGATTTGTGGACAGCAGAAACGAAAAAAGCCAACTCAGTGAGTTGGCTTTCTTGAATATGGTGGAGGGGGACGGATTCGAACCATCGAAGGCAGTGCCAGCAGATTTACAGTCTGATCCCTTTGGCCACTCGGGAACCCCTCCAGGGTATTTTTATACTTAGATAATGTTTTCCCAACACGTTGTCCAAGTGTTTCCCACAATTAACTCATAGATTAATCACAGAAGAATATGGTGGAGGGGGACGGATTCGAACCATCGAAGGCAGTGCCAGCAGATTTACAGTCTGATCCCTTTGGCCACTCGGGAACCCCTCCAGGGTATTTTTATACTTAGATAATGTTTTCCCAACACGTTGTCCAAGTGTTTCCCACAATTAACTCATAGATTAATCACAGAAGAATATGGTGGAGGGGGACGGATTCGAACCATCGAAGGCAGTGCCAGCAGATTTACAGTCTGATCCCTTTGGCCACTCGGGAACCCCTCCAGGGTATTTTTATACTTAACTAAGGTTTTCCCAACACGTTAATCAAGTGTTTCTCACAACTTATCTACAAAGGCTATTTACCTTGAAGAAAGCACAAGAAGAAATATGGTGGAGGGGGACGGATTCGAACCATCGAAGGCAGTGCCAGCAGATTTACAGTCTGATCCCTTTGGCCACTCGGGAACCCCTCCAGGGTGTTTTATACTTAGACAATGTTTTCCCAACACATTGCTCAAGTGCGGAGCGAATCATAGCAAACTCGCTCAAGCTGTAAAGCGTTTTCTTAGAATTTTGAATTGAATGGTGCCTTTTTGGGCAAAGATGGCAGTAATTGACCATAAAGCTTAAACAATCAACGGTTTTACTTACACAATATTTCGCCCTCTTTACATTACTTGACGTTTAAAATGAGTATAAAGGGATACAATACGGGTAATTACTCTATACAGAACTTCACTATGAAAAATAAAATTGTTTTGAGTTTGCTGTCATTGTCTATTATTGCAGCAGTACCAACAGCTTACGCTAAAAGGCAAGGGCCACCTTCAGTGACGGTTGTGACCGAACAAGTGCAGACACATGAAGTGTCTCAGTCGCTTGAATTGGTCGGTAAACTCGACGCAGAGCAATCGGTGACCATTTCTCCTGAGGTCACAGGTAAAGTTGACGTTATTGCAGTTAAAGCCAATCAAGTGGTGCGTAAAGGTCAGCTTTTGGTGCAGTTAAATGATGATAAAGCGCGTGCCGCGGTCACTGAAGCTAATGCTTACCTAAAAGATGAACAACGCAAACTCAAAGAGTTTCAGCGTCTAGTGAAGCGCAATGCGATAACCCAGACAGAGATTGACGCTCAACAAGCGAGTGTCGATATTGCCAAAGCCCGCCTTGATGCCGCCAATGCTAATTTGAAAGATCTCCATATCAGTGCGCCTTTTGATGGCACGGTTGGCTTTGTTGACTTTAGCCGCGGCAAAATGGTCAGTGCGGGTGCAGAACTTCTCAATCTAGATAACCTTTCCGTTATGCAGCTCGACCTACAAGTACCAGAGCGTTACCTCTCTCAGCTATCGCAAGGTATGAAAGTAAAAGCCACCACCGCCGCATGGCCTAGTCAACAGTTTGAAGGTGAAGTGGTGGGCATAGACTCACGCATTAACTCTGAAACTTTAAACTTACGTGTACGTATCCACTTCGCTAACGCAGAACAATATCTAAAGCCTGGCATGCTAGTGTCTGCGGATATGGACTTCCCTGCTATTGAAGCGCCAATCATCCCAGTTCAAGCACTTGAGTATTCTGGCACTAAGCGTTTTGTTTATGTGGTTGGTGAGGACAGCAAAGCCCAACGCACAGAAGTCACTTTAGGTGCGCGAGTCGATAATCTAGTCGTGATTGAGCAAGGGTTAGAGATTGGTGAAAAGATTGTCGTGCAAGGCATCGTCAATATGCGCGATGGTATCGCGGTGACTGAGCTAGGCAGCGACGCTCGTCCGAAAGTGGCGAATAACAGCCAAGAAGGGGCGAACTAATGCTGTTATCTGACGTTTCTGTAAAGAGACCAGTTGCCGCCGTGGTACTCAGCTTACTGCTGTGCGTATTCGGTATTGTCTCTTTTAACAAGTTAGCGGTTCGTGAAATGCCAGACATTGAAAGTCCGGTTGTTTCGATCAGTACGCGTTATGAAGGCGCTTCAGCCACTATTATTGAAAGCCAAATAACCTCTAATCTTGAAGACCAGTTGTCAGGGATAAGTGGTATTGATGAAATTTCGTCAACCACGCGTAATGGTATGTCGCGCATCACCATTACCTTTGAACTAGGTTATGACCTTAATACCGGGGTCAGTGATGTGCGTGATGCGGTTGCTCGTGCGCAGCGCTCACTGCCAGATGAAGCCGATGATCCGATCGTATTTAAAAACAACGGCTCCGGTGAGGCCTCACTCTATATCAACCTTAGTTCGTCTGAAATGGACCGAACTCAACTGACCGACTATGTTGAGCGGGTGTTGATGGACCGTTTCAGCTTGATTTCAGGGGTCAGTTCGGTCGATGTTTCAGGTGGCTTGTACAAAGTCATGTACGTAAAACTCAAACCTGAACAAATGGCCGGCCGCGGCGTGACGACCTCCGATATTACTTCGGCACTACGCAGCGAAAATATTGAAAGCCCAGGTGGTGAGGTGCGAAACGATCAAATCGTTATGTCGGTACGTACTGCGCGCAGCTATAACCAAGCTGAAGACTTTGAATACTTGGTGGTGAAACGTGCCAGCGACAATACGCCGATTTATCTGCGTGATGTGGCGGACGTCTACATAGGGGCAGAGAACGAAAACTCGACCTTTAAGAGTGATGGTGTAGTGAACGTGAGTATGGGGATTGTGCCTCAGTCGGACGCAAACCCACTGGAAGTGGCGACATTAGTTCATAAGCAAGTTGAAGATATTCAGCAGTTTTTACCAGATGGCACTCGTCTTGCGATTGACTATGACTCGACGGTCTTTATTGAACGCTCAATAGCTGAGGTGTACAGCACGCTATTTATCACTGGTGGTCTTGTTGTACTGGTTTTGTATATCTTTATTGGTCAAGCTCGTGCAACCTTAATCCCAGCGGTGACGGTGCCGGTATCACTAATTTCCTCTTTCATTGCCGCTTATTACTTTGGCTTTTCGATTAACTTGATCACTTTGATGGCGCTGATCTTGTCGATTGGTTTGGTGGTTGATGATGCGATTGTGGTGGTAGAAAACATCTTCCACCACATCGAAAGGGGCGAGAAGCCACTGCTTGCCGCTTATAAGGGTACTCGAGAAGTTGGCTTTGCTGTGGTTGCGACCACGCTAGTGTTGGTGATGGTTTTCCTGCCGATTTCCTTTATGGATGGCATGGTTGGTCTGCTATTTACTGAGTTCTCAGTGTTACTTGCGATGTCAGTGATCTTCTCATCGTTGATTGCATTGACACTGACGCCTGTTCTTGGCAGCAAGCTGCTCAAAGCGAATGTAAAACCAAACCGCTTCAATATCTTCATTGATGGTATGTTTGGCCGTTTAGAGTCGGCATATCGAAAGGTGCTCAAGGGCGCATTGAAATGGAAGTGGGCGGCTCCGCTTATCATTATGTCCTGTATTGGCGGCAGTTGGGGGCTAATGCAGCAAGTGCCTGCTCAGCTAACACCGTCTGAAGACCGTGGTGTGATTTTTGCCTTTGTTCGCGGTGCTGACGCGACCAGTTACAACCGTATGTCAGCCAATATGGACATTGTCGAAGAGCGTTTGATGCCATTGCTGGGTCAAGGTTTCTTGAAGTCGTTTAGCATTCAATCTCCTGCATTTGGTGGTAATGCGGGTGACCAGACCGGCTTTGTTATCATGATTCTGGATGACTGGAATGAGCGTGATGTCACCGCCCAGCAAGCGTTAGGGCAAGTACGTAAAGCGCTAGCGGGTATTCCTGATGTGCGTGTATTCCCATTCATGCCGGGTTTCCGTGGTGGTTCGAGCGAACCTGTTCAGTTTGTGCTTGGGGGCTCTGATTACCCTGAGCTTAAACAGTGGGCAGAGAAGTTAGAGCAGTTAGCGGAAGAGTCACCGTTTATGGAAGGCGCAGATATTAACTACTCTGAGAAAACCCCAGAGCTGGTGGTCTCTGTTGATAAGCAGCGCGCGGCTGAGCTCGGCATCAGTGTCCAAGATATCTCTGAAACGCTCGAGATTATGCTCGGTGGTAAAAGTGAAACGACCTTTGTTGAGCGCGGCGAAGAGTATGACGTTTATTTACGTGGTGATGAGAACAGCTTTAACAACGCTTCTGACTTAAGCCAAATCTATATGCGCACCGCTTCTGGAGAGCTAGTAACGCTCGATGCCGTGACTAAGATTGAAGAAGTGGCATCATCAATCCGCCTTTCGCACTACAACAAGCAAAAAGCGATTACCGTAACGGCAAACCTGTCGGATGGTTATACGCTTGGTGAGGCATTGGACTTCCTTGATCAGCAAGCGATTGAGTTGCTACCAGGTGATATCTCAGTCAGCTACTCTGGCGAGTCTAAAGACTACAAAGAGAATCAATCGAGCATTCTGATTGTGTTTGCTTTGGCATTGCTGGTGGCCTACTTAGTGCTGGCTGCTCAGTTTGAAAGCTTTATCAACCCTTTGGTGGTGATGTTCACCGTTCCAATGGGGGTATTTGGTGGCTTCCTTGGCTTGTTCTTGATGAATCAAGGCCTCAATATCTACAGTCAGATTGGCATGATCATGTTGATTGGTATGGTAACCAAGAATGGTATTTTGATCGTCGAGTTTGCTAACCAGCTACGTGACCGCGGTATTGAGTTTGAAAAAGCGATTGTTGATGCCTCTGCTCGTCGTCTTCGCCCAATTATGATGACAGCATTTACCACATTGGCAGGTGCGATTCCGTTAATTATGTCGACAGGTGCTGGTTATGAAAGCCGAGTCGCTGTCGGTACGGTAATCTTCTTCGGCATGGGCTTTGCGACGCTGGTGACCTTGTTCGTAATCCCTGCGATGTATCGTTTGATTTCCGCAACCACCCAATCACCGGGTCATGTGGAAGCAGAACTAAACAAAGAGCTTAGCCATGATGTGAAGGCTCGTACTTCTCACGGAGAGCTGAATTAATCGCGTTGCTCTAGGAACTTGTCATTCCATAGACTGACGAAGGCAGGAGTAGGGAATCTTATCGAGTATTCGACTCGCTTCAAGAGACCCCCAACTCACGAGTTCCTCGTTCTTGGGGACGACAGTGTAAAGTTTTGAAAAATAAAGAGGGTTGACGTTTTCACGTCAACCCTCTTTTTTTGTTCTGCAACTCGTTAGCCGTAATTCACGCTATAACGGGTCGGCTTATGGTTCATCGCTAGCACTAGGTTTAGAGCGATAGTGCCAAGGATAGATAAGCCAATCACTTCAGGCGATACGAAGAAGAATGACGCAACCAAAATAACAAAATCGATCGCGAGTTGAGATTTACCCACCGAAATTCCAAACTTGTCTTGAATAAACAGACATAAGACATTGAAACCGCCCAAGCTTGAACGGTGGCGAAATAGGATCAACATACCTAAGCCCATCAGTAATCCGCCAGCGACGGCACAATAAACGGCGTTGATGCTGTCTAAACTGATGACTAAATAAAGGTGATCGGCAAAGATTGACACTAAAGCGCCTGAAATTGCACTGTTAAATGCAAAGCGAGAACCAAAGCGTTTCCATGCTAAAAGGTAAAAAGGGCAGTTAGCAGCAAAATAAAGCACACCGAAAGAGAGAGGTACGAATTGACTCGCCAATAGCGCTAAGCCCGTGGTGCCGCCAGTCAGTAGTGACGCTGATTGTAAAAAGAAGACGCCCTGAGCGACTAAGAAGGTGCCAGTTAAAATTGCGATCCAATCTTCTTTTCTTGAGTGTTTTTCCATCAATTTGAAATTTAACTAGTAAATAATGGCGAGCATACTATTTAAAAATGAAGGATTTCGGTAGCTTGAGAGCGAAATTTAAGGTAAACCTATGTAATTATCGTTTTACGGAGTGTAAAGGAGAAAATTGACACTTTGCTAAGTAAACACTTGGTGAAAGGGTCATCATGATATTCTTCGTAAAGCATTATGAAAAAACTGCATGAGAAAAAATGAATTTTTCTCTTTATGACCTAGATCAAATTATGTAGAATGCGCGTCATCAGCTTAATGCAAACGTTTGCGTCAGGTAAAAAACGTCGGTGTTGAGGTCAAAAATCAGTTTTTTTGCAATTTTTAAGTCTTAATCTGAGTCAGGAGATACAGATGCTAAAGCGTGATATGAACATCGCAGATTACGATGCGGAACTGTTCGCAGCAATCCAAGAAGAAACTCTTCGCCAGGAAGAACACATTGAACTTATCGCTTCTGAAAACTACACCAGCCCACGTGTAATGGAAGCTCAAGGTTCTCAGCTAACAAACAAGTACGCTGAAGGTTACCCAGGCAAGCGCTACTATGGTGGTTGTGAGTACGTTGATAAAGCAGAAGCTCTGGCTATCGACCGTGCATGTCAGCTATTTGGTTGTGAGTACGCAAACGTACAGCCACACTCTGGTTCTCAAGCAAACAGTGCTGTTTACATGGCGCTACTTAACCCAGGCGATACGGTTCTAGGTATGAGCCTAGCGCACGGTGGTCACCTGACTCACGGCTCTCCAGTAAACTTCTCTGGTAAGCATTACAATGTTATCCCTTACGGTATCGACGAAGCAGGCCAAATCAACTACGACGAGATGGAACAGTTAGCGCTTGAGCACAAGCCTAAGATGATCATCGGTGGTTTCTCTGCTTACTCACAAATCGTAGATTGGGCACGCATGCGTGAAATTGCAGACAAAGCAGGTGCTTGGTTATTTGTCGATATGGCGCACGTAGCGGGTCTAATCGCTGCAGGCGAATACCCAACGCCAGTACCACACGCTCACGTTGTAACGACAACGACTCACAAAACGCTAGCAGGTCCACGTGGTGGTCTTATCCTGTCTAACGCGGGTGAAGAGATGTACAAAAAGCTGAACTCAGCTGTCTTCCCTGGCGGCCAAGGTGGCCCTCTTATGCACGTTATTGCAGGCAAAGCAGTAGCGTTCAAAGAAGCAATGGAACCTGAATTCAAAGCTTACCAAGCGCGCGTAGTGAAGAACGCAAAAGCGATGGTTGCTCAGTTCCAAGAGCGCGGTTACAAAATCGTTTCTAATGGTACTGAAAATCACCTGTTCCTAGTTGACCTAATCGACAAAGACATCACAGGTAAAGATGCCGATGCAGCACTAGGTGCAGCAAACATCACTGTAAACAAGAACTCAGTACCAAACGACCCACGCAGCCCATTTGTAACGTCTGGTATCCGTGTAGGTTCTCCAGCTATCACTCGTCGTGGCTTCACTGAAGAAGATGCGAAAGAGCTAGCGAACTGGATGTGTGACGTGCTAGATAACATCGGCAACGAGGAAGTTATCGAAGCAACGAAAGCAAAAGTGCTAGAGATTTGTAAGCGTCTACCTGTTTACGCGTAATTTTTCTGCCTGAATGGTTCTATTTCTGCGTCAAAGGTGCTCATTTACTATCGTAAACTCCGCGCCTTTTCCTTGAACTAGAAACCATTCAGTTTGAAAATGAATTGAAGCCTCATCATTTGATGTGGCTTTTTTGTATCTGTCGAAAATGGATTGTAGAGGTGCTGATTGGAGAAAGGCTCTTAGAAGGGGAAAGAGCGACTGTCATTCCATAGAGCGACGAAGGAGCGAGTAGGGAATCTCTAAACGCCTTCTACTCGCTGGAAGAGATCCCCAATTCGTTCGTTCCTCACTCTTGAGGATGACCGAATATAATAAAAAGGGTGGACGCTGAAACGCCCACCCCGACAATTATGCTCGAAACTCGAAACTCGAAACTCGAAACTCGAAACTCGAAACTCGAAACTCGAAACTCGAAACTCGTTTACTTAGGCAAGCTAATCAATGTGCCTGACTTACATTTGAACGAGTAGTACTTAGTGCTCTCGCTAAACTTACCTAAGCCTTCACCATCACAGTAGTCGAAGTTAATATCGCGCATGGTTTCCAAAGTCTTTTCACTGTTGAGAGAAAACTTAGACCCGTCGGCGCACACAATGCGTACACGCTCATCGTCACTTACTGAATAAAGAGAAACGTCGGTATTACAAAGCTCAAAAGAGGCTTCACGAAAGTTGTCTTGCTTTGTATTTGAAGCGCAGCCAGCAGTAAGTGTCGCCAGCGCCACTGCGACTAATCCTAATCTCTTCATAATAAATCCTTAGGTGATTTTATCTTGTGCTTATAACTAGTTAGCTAAGCCTATATAAGAGTAGTTGTTCATTCAATAGAAATTAAAAAAGGCTGACATATTTAGCCAGCCTTTTATTCAATCAAGCAACTTTTAGCTTACTTCGATACCTTGCGCTTGAAGATCGGCATGGTACGAAGAGCGTACAAATGGGCCACACGCTGCGTGAGTAAAGCCTAGCTCAAGTGCGATCTCTTTAAGTTCATCAAACTCAGAAGGCGGAACATAACGCTCTACTGGTAAGTGGTGACGGCTCGGAGCCAAGTACTGGCCAAGTGTCAGCATGGTCACACCATGTTCACGAAGGTCTTTCAGTACTTGAATGATCTCTTCCTTAGTTTCACCAAGGCCCATCATAACGCCAGATTTTGTTGGGATATCTGGGTGCTGCTCTTTGAATTTCTGTAGCAGTTGTAGTGACCACTTGTAGTTTGCACCCGGACGAGCCTTACGATATAGGCGCGGCGCAGTCTCTAGGTTGTGGTTGAATACATCTGGTGGATTGTCTTTCATTAGATCAAGCGCGACATCCATACGGCCACGGAAGTCAGGAACAAGAGTCTCGATTCTGATGCTTGGGTTAAGTGCACGGATCTCGCGGTTACAATCAGCGAAGTGTTGTGCGCCACCGTCACGTAGGTCGTCACGGTCAACAGACGTAATAACGACATACTTAAGCTTCATATCTTGGATGGTTTTCGCCAGTTTTTTCGGCTCATCAGCTTCAGGAGTAAGAGGGCGACCATGTGCTACGTCACAGAATGGGCAGCGACGAGTACAGATAGCACCAAGGATCATAAACGTAGCGGTACCGTGGTTAAAACATTCCGCTAGGTTTGGACATGAAGCCTCTTCACAAACAGAGTGGAGGTTATTTTTACGCATAGCCGACTTGATGTCTTGGATACGTTGGCTGTCCGCTGGGAGCTTGATCTTCATCCATTCAGGTTTACGAAGAACTTCTTTTTGCTCTGTTGGCATGTTCTTTACTGGAATCAGTGCCATTTTGTCAGCGTCGCGGTATTTAACGCCTTTTTCCATTTGGATTGGTTTACTCATGCTTCTCTTACTTCTCGTTACTGTTTGTCTTATTGGCTGGCTAATGTTTTGGATTCAACTTGGTCATAACCGAGTAGAGTCACCAGTTCTTCGACTAGCTTATGTTCGACCTCGATAATGTCACTTGGACCACCAAGCTGACTCACTTGAACCATTTCCATTCCGGCATAACCACATGGATTGATGCGGTGGAACGGCGATAGGTCCATATTTACATTTAATGCTAAACCATGGAACGAACATCCTTTACGGATTCGCAAACCTAAGGAACAGATTTTTTTGCCATCTACATACACACCCGGTGCGTCTGGGCGCGCTGCAGAGTCGATATTGTATGTCTTTAGCGTGTTAATTACGAGATTCTCGATATGCGTGACGAGATCTCGTACACCAATTTTTTTACGACGAAGGTTTATCAGGAAGTAAGCGACTAACTGACCTGGCCCATGGTAGGTCACTTGACCGCCGCGGTCACTTTGTACCACTGGAATATCGCCAGTGTTCAGTAAGTGCTCTGCTTTACCCGCTTGTCCTTGAGTGAACACAGGGTTGTGTTCAACGAGCCAAACTTCATCGGCGGTTTCATCCGTTCTGGTATCGGTGAAGTCATGCATTGCGCGCCAAATTGGCTCGTAATCTTGTCTGCCGAGATGTTTCACTACAAGCTGGTTTTGCATTCCGCTGTTCCATCGTCGATTAATAAAGTAGACGGATTATAAACTGCTTCTGGCAATCGAACTATATGCCAGTAACACATTTTTAACCCTAGAGTTTTTGTAGGATTTTTATCTGTTTGATATCTAAAAAGAAAGCAGCTTTCGCTGCTTTCAAAATAATTTGATAGATTCAAATTAAATTATAGAACCATGCGTACGATGTCGATCTCACCCAGTTCTTTGTATAGGGTCTCAACCTGCTCGATTGAAGTAGCAGTGATGTTCACTGATACCGAGTGGTAATTCCCCTTAGCGCTTGGCTTAACTGTAGGGCTGTAATCACCTGGAGCATGGCGTTGGATCACTTCTAGAACCTTCTCTGGCAGTTCAGGCTTTGCATAGCCCATAACCTTGTAAGTAAAAGAACAAGGGAACTCAAGCAGGTCTTTCAGTTTAGCATCTGAGTTAATGTTCAGCATGTTGGAACTCCAAGTTGAAAGTCGTTGTTTGCAGCGCGGAATAGTACTGCCTATCGATGAGGATCTCAAGGCATCACGATTCGCGGCTTAATATTATCAATACAATTAAAAAAGCCGCACTAGGCGGCTTTTTATCAGCTACATGCAGAAATTACAGGAAGCTTTTCACCAGCATTACAATGTAATCCCATAGGCGGCTAAATAGGCTGCCTTGCTCTACGTCTTCTAGTGCTAGAAGTGGGTACTCTGCAATATCTTCACCTTCTAGTTGATAGTATAGCTTACCAACTACGTCACCCTTCATAATTGGGGCTTCTAGCTCTTTTTCAAGTACAAAGCTAGCAGTTAGGTTTTTCGCTTGGCCACGCGGTAGTGTTACGTAAGTATCTTGGTCAAGGCCTAGAGCAACAGTATCTTTGTTACCCATCCAGATTTTCTCTTCAACAAACGTTTCGCCCGCTTTATGCGGAGCAACGGTTTCGAAGAAGCGGAAGCCGTAGCTCAGTAGTTTTTTGCTTTCAGACTTACGAGCATTGGCATTCTTAGTGCCCATTACAACAGCAACTAGACGCATTTGACCTTCAGTTGCTGAACTCACTAGGCTGTAGCCAGCGTTACTAGTGTGACCCGTTTTAATACCGTCAACGTTCATGCTCTTGTCCCAAAGTAGACCGTTACGGTTGTATTGGGTGATGCCGTTGTAAGTAAATTTCTTGTCTGAGTAGATGCGGTACTCGTCTGGTACATCGCGGATTAGCGCGCTACCCAGTAGAGCCATATCGTAGGGCGTTGAGTATAGGTTTGGGTTATCTAGACCATGCACGTTAGCAAAATGCGTGTCTTTCATACCAATGGTATCAGCCCAAGCGTTCATCAGATCGACAAATGCATCTTCAGAGCCTGCGATGTGTTCAGCCATTGCCACACACGCGTCGTTGCCAGATTGAACAATGATACCGCGGTTTAGATCTTCAACCTTAACGGTTGTTCCAACTTCGATGAACATCTTTGATGAGTCAGGGAAGTTCTTTGCCCAAGCGTTTTTACTGATAGTCACATCGTCTTGTAGAGAGATGTTGCCACGCTCAAGTTCTTGGCCGATTACGTAGCTGGTCATCATTTTGGTAAGACTCGCAGGAGAAAGCTTGGTATTCATTTCTTTCTCTGCCAGAACTTTACCAGAATGGAAGTCCATCAAAACGTAACCTTTCGCTGCGATTTGAGGCGCGTCAGGAACAACAATTGGAGATGCGAAAGCAGACGTTGCGATGGTTGCAGAAAGCGCAATTGATGACGCAAACACTGATTTTATTAGTGATGTTTTTTTCATAGTGACTACAGGTTTATCTAAAACTGTCCATATCTTAACAGAATCAATCACTCAAGCCAGTGTAGTGATTAAGTACACTGGATTGAGGACTAGTGGGATTTTATGAAAGCGCTGGTATAACCCAGCTCTTTTACTTGCTCTAGTGCTTTTTGGGTCAACATATAGTCGTTAAACGGACCTAAAAATACACGGTGAATATCGCTAGCAGAATTGACGTAGCTCTTCACTGATAGCTTTTGACTCAAGTCTTGCGCTAAAGTTTCAACGCGATCTTGATGTTTTGACGAAGCAACCTGAACAACAAACTTTGGCAGGGCTTCTTGTTTGTGTGTTTGAGTGGGTCTATCGACGGAAATGACCTCAATTGCCACGTTCGCCGTGCCAGTGCGGATAACATCAAGCTTTAACGCAGCAGCGTAACTTAGATCGATAATACGCCCCGGATGGAAAGGGCCGCGATCGTTAACGCGAACAACAGTGGTTTTGCCGTTATCTTTATTGGTGACTTTGACATAACTAGGAATAGGTAGCTCTTTATGCGCTGCCGTCATCGAGTACATGTCATAGATTTCACCGTTGGAGGTTAGATGACCATGAAACTTCTTACCGTACCAAGATGCCTGACCTTCTTGCTTAAAGCCTTTAGGCTCTTTGATGATGGTATAGCTTTCACCACGCAGCGTGTAATTGCTGTTGCCTCCTAAGCTATAAGGTTCGTACTGCGGCGTTGCATCTTCAATATGGTCAACACTGATTGGTGCATCAGGGGCAATATCATCATCAATCGAATAACGTTTCGATGGGGATGAAGAACACCCAGCCAGCACAAGGCTAGCTAGAAGTGTAGGGAGCAGTAGCTGCTTGTTTATCATTTATATTGCCTTAGAGAATGCTTTTCTGTGGGTATGGATCGACATTAAGATGCCAAAGCCGGCCATTAGGGTCACCATGGAGGTACCACCGTAACTGATAAGGGGCAGTGGAACACCAACTACCGGTAAAATGCCGCTTACCATGCCAATATTTACGAACACATAGACGAAGAAGCTTAATACGATACTGCCTGCCATCATTCGGCCAAAGGCAGTTTGAGCTTTACTTGCTAGTACCAAGCCGCGGCCAATGATAAATAAATACAGGCTAAGCAGGAGTAAGATGCCGATCAGGCCCCACTCTTCAGCGATAACAGCGAAGATAAAGTCAGTGTGTCGCTCAGGTAAGAACTCAAGCTGAGACTGAGTGCCTTGCAGCCAGCCTTTACCCGATATACCACCGGAACCAATCGCGATTTTACTTTGAATGATGTGATAACCAGCCCCTAGCGGGTCGGACTCTGGGTTGAATAGGGTTCTGACCCGGACTTTTTGATACTCGCGCATCAAGAAGAACCATAGAATTGGTAAAAAGGCACCTAGGCCACAAGCGGCGGCAAAGATGATCTTCCAGCTAATGCCTGCAAGGAAAATAACAAAGATACCTGATGCTGCGATAAGGATTGAGGTGCCTAAGTCTGGCTGTTTAGCGATTAAAATGGTTGGTACAAACACCATCACCAAAGAGATCACTAACGTCTGGAACGTGGGTGGTAGTGGGCGCTTACCAATATAGCGAGCGATCATCAATGGAACCGCTAGCTTTAACAGTTCCGAGGGCTGAAAGCGGATAAAACCCAAATTCAGCCAACGTTGCGCGCCTTTGGAGGCTTCACCAAAAAACAGCACCCCAAGCAGTAACACTACGCCGCCAACAAACATCAGTGGTGCTAAGGCTTCATAAGTACGCGGTGGGATTTGCGCTAGAATCAGCATCACACCAAGCGACAAGCCCATGCGCATTGCTTGACGATCCATCATCGCCAGACTTTGTCCGCTCGCACTGTACATTACCACTAGGCCAAAGCCCATTAATGCGAGAATGCCAAGCAGTAATGGTAAGTCGAGGTGGAAGCGTTCAAATAGAGCGCGATTTTCACCGGTTGCTGGATTTAAATCCATATTATTTCGTCTCTTTTTTATCAACTAGCGTGTGGTCAAAGATTCTTCTAACCACTGGGCCGCCTTGCGAAGAGCCACCACCTGCGTTTTCCAAAACAACCGTAACGATAAGTTTTGGATCGTCGATTGGGGCAAAGCCAGTAAATAGTGCGTGGTCGCGTAAGTGCTCGGCGATTTCATCCGCGTTGTACTCTTCATCTTCGCCAAGACCAAAGACTTGTGCGGTACCTGATTTACCTGCACTGACATACTTAGTCTTAGTAAAGGCTCTACGCGCCGTGCCTTTTTTACCATGGTTTACTAAACGCATGCCTTCTACCGCGATATCCCAATAGCGCTCTTTTACGCCCGTAATTGGCGGGTAGGTTTCTATATCTGAAAGCTGTTGTTTCTCAAACAGTTCGCCATTGTCGATAGTGGCACGTAGCAAGTGAGGTGCCACTACTTCACCGCGTTTCACCAGCACTGATGTCGCTTTGGCTAATTGCATCGGTGTTGCTGTCCAATAACCTTGTCCGATACCTACAGGGATGGTGTCCCCTTGGTACCAAGGCACTCGGTGTCTGGCCATCTTCCACTCTCGAGTTGGCATATTAGCCTTGCTCTCTTCATAGATATCTATGCCGGTGTAATCACCAAAGCCAAACATCATCATCCAACGAGAAATACGGTCGATACCCATGTCATAAGCAATCTGGTAGAAAAAGGTATCGACGGATTCCTCAATTGACTTAACAATGTCGACCTTACCATGGCCCCATGCAAGCCAATCTCTAAATGGGCGAGTCTTCGAATTTGGTATCTTCCAGTAACCTGGGTCATTTCGAGTGGTATACGGCGTGATCACCCCTTCCTGAAGCGCTGCCACCGCCATAAATGGTTTAATGGTGGAGGCTGGTGGGTAGATCCCGAGTGTCGCTCGGTTAACTAACGGACGATTTTTATCGTTCAGTAACGCGCTATAGTTTTTGCTCGAAATACCATGTACGAAAGCATTTGGGTCATAGCTTGGACTCGATACCATAGCCAGCACGCCATTGTCTTCCGGATCGAGAACAACCGCACTACCACGACGTCCGGCAAGAAGCTCATGAATATAGAGCTGTAAATTGATGTCCAGGTTAAGAACAATATCTTTCCCAGGCTCAGGCGGTACGTATTTTAGCGTGCGAATCACTCGGCCGCGGCTGTTAACTTCGACTTCTTGGTAACCTGCAGTGCCGTGTAAAAGGTCTTCGTAATAGCGTTCAATACCGAGCTTACCGATGTCTCGAGTAGCTTGGTAGTTGGCGTCTTTTTCTTCTCGGATTAGTCTCTGAATATCGCGATCGTTGATACGTGATACGTAACCAATAACGTGTGTTAGCACTTCACCATAAGGGTAGTGGCGCTTTAACGCTGCGTTTACCGAGACGCCTGGGAATTTGTACTGATTAACCGAAAATTTCGCAGCTTGATCTTGAGTTAGCTGAGTCAGGATCGGTACTGACTTAAAGCGACGTGTTTGACGACGTTCTTTCTCAAAGCGCTCAACTTGCTCTGGGGTAATCTCTAGGATTTGTTGTAGACGTTGGATGGTATCATCCATGTCTTTGACTTTCTCTGGCGTGATTTCAAGGCTAAAGACCGGGCGGTTTTCGGCCAATAGGTTACCGTTGCGGTCGTAAATCAAACCACGGTTTGGTGCAATAGGAACGACTTTGATTCGGTTATCGTTAGAGCGAGTTTTATAATCTTGATATTGGTTGATCTGGATATTGTACAGGTTGGTAACCAGAAGCCCCAGCATCGTAACGATACCAATGAAAGCGACAATAGCGCGACTCTTGAATAGTCGCGCTTCCTCATGGTAATCCCTTATCTGGGTACGCTTTCGTAACATCTATTGTTATTCTCGGTGATACGGGTGGTTAGCGGTAATGCTCCACGCTCGGTATAAACTTTCTGCCATGACAATACGCACTAACGGATGTGGCAAGGTTAGCGCGGATAGTGACCAACTTTGATCTGCAGCTGCTTTACAAGCAGGAGCTAGACCTTCTGGACCACCGATAAGGATTGATACATCACGTCCGTCGAGCTTCCAGCTCTCTAGTTGCTCCGCTAGTTGCGGCGTATCCCACTTTTTACCAGGGATGTCGAGAGTAACAATTCGATTGCCTTTTGGCACGGCTGCCAGCATTGCCTCACCTTCTTTTTGCAGAATCCTTGCAATATCGGCATTTTTTCCGCGTTTTCCGGCTGGAATTTCGACAAGTTCTAATGGCATATCATGAGGGAAGCGGCGTTTGTATTCTTGAAAACCCTCTTCCACCCATTTTGGCATTTTTGTACCAACGGCAATCAACTGTATCTTCATCGATTAGCCCCAAAGCTTCTCTAGCTGGTAAAGCTCGCGCTGCTCTTCTTGCATCACGTGAATAATGGTTGTGCCCATATCCACAACAACCCATTCACCTTCCGCTTCACCATCAATGCCAAGAGGCTCTAAGCCGGCCATTTTTGATTCTTTTGCAACGTGCTCAGCGATAGAAGCGACGTGACGTTTCGACGTGCCAGTACATACGATCATAAAATCGGTAATGCTTGATTTACCCTGAACATCAATGGTTTTGATGTCTTGGGCTTTCATGTCATCTACTTTGTCGACTAGGAAGTTATTTAACTCTTCAAGTTGCAAGGTGTTGTCCTCGTTGATGTTGTGCTGTTGTAGCGGGTTTCTATTTTGCGGCGGCGAAGTATATCACGCTTTTTATAGCTTCACTTGCGGCAGGCAAATCTCGGTACTCAACTGGTGAAGTAGTGGCCAGCTTGATTGATCGTACTGAGTTTTTACCAGTAATTCTATTTTGGCCAATAATTGCAGCAATTGGATTATTTTAGGTGCTTGTAATCGATTTAGCGCCGCGGAATAAAGTGGGCGCTTCGATTGCCAAATACGGTAACTCTCAAAAACCTGTCCAATTGGCTTTATTTGGATTTGATTAGCCATATTCAAAAGCTGGGTTAGCTCTTTTTGCACTGTGCGGATCAAGATGACGCTTTCTACACCTTCGGCTTCAAGCTGACGGAGTATTCTTTGCGAGCGTTTTGCTTTACCTGCAAGTAGGGCATCAATCCAGTGAAAAGCGGTAAAGTGGTTATGGCGACTTAGCGACTCTTCCAGTCTGACTAGGTTTAATATGCCATCAGGGTATTGTAACGCTAGCTTCTCAAGGCTCTGGGTTAATGCGAACAGGTTACCTTCATGCCACTGAGCAAGCATTTGCACGGCTTCCTGATCCGGTTTTAGGTTTAATGCGCGGCAACGAGCTTGAACAAACTGGGGTAACCTTTGAATATCAGGGGATAAGCAGTTTACCCAACAACCATTATTTGCCAGCGCTTTAAACCATTTAGCATTTTCTTGAGCTTTGGTCAGCTTACTGCCAATCAGCACAAAGATAATATCGCTATGCAGCATCTCTGATACGGAGAGCAGTTCTTTGGCAATGCCAGCGTTAACGCCAGACTCCGGTAGTTCAAGTTCTATGATTTGTTGAGCTGAGAATAGGCTCATAGCTTGGCAGCAGTCGTAAACGGCATTCCAATCAAATGAGCTATCAATGGCAAAACGATGGCGCTCTTCAAAACCTTGCGCAAAGGCGGCTTTTTGAATGGCTTGGCGAGACTCCTGAATGAGTAAAGGTTCACTGCCAAAGATAAGGTAAGTAGGGTGGAGCTGCTTATTGAGCTGCTCCACTAAACGGTCGGCGAAAATTCGCATAATAATTATTGATTCACTGGCGTTTCAGAAGTTGTCTGACCTTGAGCATCTTCAGTGTAGAAGGTTTTCACTCGGTACTGCTCTTCTTCCGCTTTCAACTGAGCTTCTTGTTCTTGCTCAAGCAGTTCATTAGCTTCAATATCGGCTCTTAAACGGCCCATCTGGCGAATGATTTGCGTTGCGGCAAGTTTACGCATTTCGTCTTCGATCATGTCGCGTTCTACCGATTTCGCAAGGGCAGTTAGCGGGTTATCTAGGTAACTACGCGTTACGCTGGTTGAGAAAGTTTTTGTTCCAAGGTCTGGAATCGTCACACGGTAAGAAGTGCGGAACGTCAGTTCTTTTTCTGCTGCGCGGGTATTTTGGTATAGAGATAGAGTACGTTCACCAACGCCCTCACTCACTAGGTGAAGGTTAGGAACGTTTGCTGCAGGTGGAACAACTTTGATTTCACTCATGCGCAGCTGGCCTTTCATCATGCGAGTAAAGGTGCTGTATTGGTCATAACTGGTTAGAGAAATTGTTTCTAGCTCTTCTGGTACAGAGTAATCACCGCGAAGATGGAAACCACAAGCAGATAGAAGGCTGGCCATTAGAACAACACTGGTTAGCTTGATTGATGACGTTGAGATCAGGCGTGATGCGCTATGAAACATGGATATAGGGCTCTCGATTATTGGAATATTTATCTTACGATTCTATGCCTTGAGTAGAGGCTAAAACCTTAAGATAAATAAAGCAGGGTAATGCTTTTGTTCAAGAGAACAGAGTTACCCTGCTTATGACTTATTTAACAGCGATTAGCTCGCCGCAATTTATTAGTTTGCCACAATGTTGAGAAGTTTACCTGGTACGTAAATTACTTTACGAACAGTTTTATCTTCTGTGAACTTAGTGACATTCTCATCGTTTAGGCCTAGTGCTTCAATATCTTCTTTTGAGATATCTGCAGGGACTGTCAGCTTCGCACGTAGCTTGCCGTTAACCTGAACGATGATTAGCTTCTCGTCTTCAACTAGCGCTTTCTCATCGTGAGTTGGCCATGCCGCGTTGTCGATATCAACTAAGTCTTCAGAACCTTGACCCAAACCTGCCCACATTTCGTAAGAGATGTGCGGAGTGATTGGGTAAAGCATTGCTACGACTGCTTTTAGTGCTTCATCTAGGATTGCACGATCTTGCGCTGACTCTTGAGGCGCTT
Source organism: Vibrio hepatarius (assembly GCF_043642085.1). Lineage (GTDB taxonomy): Bacteria > Pseudomonadota > Gammaproteobacteria > Enterobacterales > Vibrionaceae > Vibrio > Vibrio hepatarius_C. The sequence continues at coordinate 180,125 of NZ_JBHZSA010000006.1, forward strand.
TCGCTAGCTTGTTCATCAGTTCCATGATCGCAGCGATTGCCGTGTTGAACGTTTGGCGACGAGCAACATCGTCCGTCACTTTCGCGATAGTCTTGTGGACGTCACGACGTAGAGCTTTTTGGTCGCCAGATAGCGCTGAAGTATCAACAGCTTCTGCCGCGCCTTTTGATGCGTGCTCGTTAACCAGTTTCCAAACACGTTTCAGGAAGCGGTTTGCACCTTCAACGCCAGATTCTTGCCACTCAAGTGTCATGTCAGCAGGTGATGCAAACATCATAAATAGACGTACTGTGTCAGCACCGTACTTGTCTACCATCTCTTGTGGATCGATACCGTTGTTCTTCGACTTAGACATCTTGATCATGCCTGAGTGTGTTACGTCACGGCCTTCGTTATCTTTTGCCGAAGTGATGCGGCCTTTACCGTCACGCTCTACAGCAACGTCAGTTGGAGCAACCCACTCTTTACCGCCTTTATCGTTCTCGAAGTAGAACGCATCCGCTAGAACCATGCCTTGACATAGTAGCTGCTTGAACGGCTCGTCAGACGTTACGTAACCAGCGTCACGTAGCAACTTGTGGAAGAAACGAGAGTACAGTAGGTGCATACAAGCATGCTCGATACCACCGATGTACTGGTCTACAGGTAGCCAGTAGTTGGCTTTTTCTGGATCTAGGATGTCGTCAGCTTGTGGTGAACAGTAACGCGCGTAGTACCAAGAAGACTCCATAAAGGTATCGAATGTATCTGTCTCACGTAGAGCAGGTTCGCCGTTGAAAGTTGTCTTCGCCCATTCTTTATCAGCTTTGATTGGGCTAGTTACGCCGTCCATTACCACATCTTCAGGAAGAATTACTGGTAGTTGGTCTGCTGGTACTGGGTGAACTTCACCATCTTCAGTCGTTACCATTGGGATTGGCGCACCCCAGTAGCGTTGACGAGATACACCCCAGTCGCGTAGACGGAAGTTAACGGTTTTCTTACCTTTGCCTTCTGCTTCTAGCTTCGCAGCAATTGCGTCGAATGCTTCTTGGAAAGCAAGACCATCGAACTCACCAGAGTCGAACAGTACGCCTTTCTCAGTGTAAGCCGCTTCAGATACATCTAGTTCAGAACCATCTTCTGGCTTGATTACTGGAATGATATCGATGCCGTACTTAGTCGCGAACTCGTAGTCACGTTGATCGTGAGCTGGAACCGCCATTACCGCACCTGTGCCGTAATCCATCAGAACAAAGTTTGCTACGTAAACAGGAACAACACGACCATTAAGAGGGTGGACAGCCGTTAGGCCAGTATCCATGCCTTTCTTTTCCATCGTTGCTAGTTCAGCTTCAGCAACTTTAGTGTTACGACATTCTTCAACGAATGCAGCAAGCTCTGGGTTGTTCTTAGATGCTTTCTCTGCAAGTGGGTGACTAGCAGCGATACCAACATAAGAAACACCCATTAGTGTGTCTGGACGAGTTGTGTAAACTTCTAGTGGCGCTTCTTCACCGTTAACAGCGAAAGATAGCTCAACACCTTCAGAACGGCCAATCCAGTTGCGCTGCATGGTCTTAACCATCTCAGGCCAACCTTCAAGGTTGTCTAGATCGTCTAGTAGCTCCTGAGCGTACTCAGTGATCTTAATGAACCACTGTGGAATCTTCTTTTGTTCTACAGGCGTATCACAACGCCAGCAGCAACCGTCTTCAACCTGTTCGTTAGCTAGAACGGTTTGGTCGTTAGGACACCAGTTAACTGAAGACGTCTTCTTGTACACCAGGCCTTTGTTGTAAAGCTTCGTGAAGAACTCTTGTTCCCAACGGTAGTACTCAGGAGTACACGTTGCGAATTCACGGTTCCAGTCGTAACCAAAGCCTAGAAGCTTAAGTTGGTTCTTCATGTACTCAATGTTTTCGTAAGTCCATGGCGCTGGCGCAGTGTTGTTTTTTACTGCTGCGTTTTCAGCAGGTAGACCAAACGCATCCCAACCGATTGGTTGCATTACGTTTTTACCTTGCAGGCGTTGGAAGCGAGAGACTACATCACCGATAGTGTAGTTACGCACGTGACCCATGTGCAGTCGGCCACTTGGGTAAGGGAACATAGATAGACAGTAGAATTTTTCTTTGTTTGGGTCTTCACTTACAACAAAGGTCTTGTTGTTGTCCCAGTGCTGTTGAACTTTCTGTTCAATATCTTGCGGGTTGTATTGTTCTTGCATCGATGATGTCCGGTTATCTTGGAATTTGTGAGTTCGGTTAGAACAGACTTAAATAGATCGTCATAGAATACCTAAAGGAACGAGGTACAACAATAGCTATCCCCGTCATACTTCTATTTAGGGGAGCACATGGATTGGAATCTTGAGGAGGTTCGCTATGCCAAAACGCAAAGCAGGTTATGAAGAGATGCTAGATGACGTGGTTGAAACACTCAAACATAGCCCTGATGAAGTGAACCACGTCATTGAAACGTCGGGGAAAGTGGCTCAAGCCGCGAATGACTTGACTAAAGATGAGGTGGCATTGGTTTCAGCATACGTTAAGTCAGATTTAAAAGAGTTTGCAGACAGCTATGAAGATTCTAAAGGCGGCCCATTTTATCTGATGGTTGCTGACTCTATTTGGCAAGGTTTGCTCGATATCACTGACCGAACCAAGGTGGAATGGGTGGAACTATTCCAAGATCTAGAGCACCAAGGTCTATATCAAGCCGGTGAAGTGATTGGTTTAGGTCATTTAGTCTGTGATGACTGTGGGCATAAAACTCAATACAACCACCCAACGGTTATTATTCCATGTACCAAGTGTGGCTGTAAGGGGTTTAGCCGTCAGGCATTGAAGCCGTAAAGCTTTACCCAATTAGACAATAACTGTCATTCCATTGAGTGACGAAGGAGCGAGTAGGGAGTCTCGCTAAGTATTCTACTCGCTTCAAGAGATCCCCAACTCACACGTTCCTCGTTCTTGGGGATGACAATGATAAAATGAGAAGCGTCATTCCATTGAGTGACGAAGGTGCGAGTAGGGAATCTCACTAAGTATTCTACTCGCCTCAAGAGATCTCCAACTCGGTCGTTCCTTCTTCTAGAGGGGGCAGTAAAAAAGAGGGTTGATGTTTTCACACCAACCCTAAGATTTTCTCGCTAGTCTCTCAACTTCCAACCAACAACCAGACTCAACACCACCCAAATATACAGCGGCCAAGTGCCCACTTGTCGATAAGGTGTTTCACCTGTGGTAGATGTGATTTCTGCTCTTAATACCGCAGTTTCAAACTGTGGCACTTGCGCAGTGATATGGCCCAAATAGTCAGTCACGGCGGTGAGGCCGTTGTTGGTCGCACGAATCACCGGTTTACCTAGCTCTAGAGCGCGCATGCGCGCAATTTCCATATGCTGTAACGGGCCAATTGATTTACCAAACCACGCATCGTTAGATAGTGTGAGAATGTAATCTGTTTGGTCGTTGACGTTTTGTCTGACTTGCTCGTTAAAGATGATTTCATAACATAGCGCTGGTGCCATCTGCTTATTGTTGGCACTGATGTTCGGCTGGATAAAGTCACCACGGCTAAATGAAGACATTGGTAAATTAAAGAAAGGCGCAATTGGTCTTAAGATATCTTCGAACGGAACAAACTCACCAAATGGAAGTAGGTGATGTTTGTGATAGCGCTTGTCCATGTCGTAGCTGTAATCACCGTAAGGGGTTTGGCCTAGGGTCAAAATGCTGTTGTAAAACTGCTTATCTTCGCCTTGGTTTACGATACCTGTGATAACCGCACTGTTATTCATACGAGCGGCAGCATCTAAGTTGCGTAAGAACGATGAAATCTCAAATTCAAAAGCAGGGATGGCTGCTTCAGGCCAAATGATGATGTCCGCATCCCAGTTCTCTCGAGTGAGATCAGTGTACTTCATGATGGTTGGCCAGCGCTCGCTCGGCTTCCACTTTAGCTCTTGAGGAACATTGCCTTGAATCAGAGCGATCTTAGTGATCTTTTCAGGGCTAGGTGTCACCCACTGAGCCGATTGCAGCCCGTAGCCAGTCATAACAATAACTGCTGGGATCACTAGGTGTAGCCATTGTCGGTTTAGCGCCGAGTAGGCAATAGCGCCAGCACTAACAACGACAAGTAAAGTGAGTAGCTCAACCCCCCCAATAGGGGCGAAGTTAGCCAGTGGACTTTCTATTTGACTGTAGCCCAACCATAACCAAGGAAAGCCAGTCATCACCCAGCCACGTAGCCAGTCAAAAATGAGCCACAGAGCCGGTGCCGCTAACAAATAGCGGGTACGATTACCGTTAGGGAAGAAACGATTCAGGCTCCAAGAAAAGAGCGCCGAATAAATGGCAAGGTAGCCGATAAGCAGTGACATTAAAAACACACTGGCTATCTTTGGCATGCCACCGAAGTTATCAATACTGACGTGCACCCAACTGACGCCGGTTGCAAATTGACCTAGGCCCCAAGCATAGCCAACCCACAGTGCGCGCTTAGCGGATTGCTGGTGGATCAGTAAAAGGAGCAGAGCAGGGCTGATAAAAGCGATAGGCCATAGCTCGTAAGGAGCAAAGGCAAGAGTCGTGGATGCGCCAACAAAAACGGCCGCGAGCGGCCGTTTGAGGCGATGAAAAAAGGAATTGATCATCGGTATTATTCTTTTTGTTCCCGCAAGGGAGCGTAGCGTTACTCTTCGGTAGAGTCTGTAATGAGCTCTTCGTCAGGGATGGTCACTTGTAGCTGTAACACACGACGGTTGTCAGCAGAGGTAACTTTGAAGTTGTACCCTTCAATTTCGACTACTTCACCGCGTGATGGTAGATGACCAAACGCAGTCATTACCATACCACCTACAGTATCGACCTCTTCATCACTAAATGATGTGTTGAAGGTGTCATTGAACTCTTCGATTGTTGTCAGAGCTTTTACTGCAAATGTGTGTTTGCTTAGTTTGCGAATATCCAGTTCTTCTTCATCGTCAAATTCATCTTCGATTTCACCAACGATTTCTTCAAGAATATCCTCGATAGTCACAAGGCCAGAGACCCCACCAAACTCATCAACAACGATAGACATGTGATAACGTTCTTCACGGAACTCTTTCAGTAGGCGGTCTACACGCTTACTTTCAGGAACAACCACCGCAGGACGGATAACTTGTTCGATATCAAATGGTTCGCTGCCAGAGCCTAAGTATTTAAGTAAGTCCTTCGCAAGCAGAATACCTTCTACATGGTCTTTATCTTCACTGATAACTGGGTAGCGTGAGTGCTGAGCATCAGTAATGAGGTTAATTAGAGTGTCTAAATCGTCACTACGATCAACCGTAACCATTTGCGAACGCGGTAACATGATGTCACGCACACGCATTTCAGAGATCTCCATAACACCTTCTAGCATATCGCGGGTGTCGTGGTCGATCAGGTCGTTTTCTTCTGAGTCGCGGAATACTTCCACAAGCTCTTGGCGATCTTTTGGTTCACCTTGAAAAATTTGACCTAGGCGTCCGAAGAAGGACTTTCTACTCGGACCTTCAGATTTTTCTTTCTTACCTTCTAGAGAAGAGGGCGAATTGTCTTCGTTCATTGTTTCTCATTTAAGTAACGCTATCAGATGTGTGATAGCTCACGTCAGTAGTGCTAAGTAAGATTACTTACATTACTCTTTCTCATCAATGTAGGGGTCATTAAAGCCCATACGTTGCATGATTTCTGTTTCGAGTGACTCCATCTCTTCAGCTTCGTCATCCTCGATATGATCATAACCTAGCAGATGCAAGCTGCCATGTACAACCATATGCGCCCAGTGAGCCATTAGAGGTTTGTTTTGCTCGATGGCTTCACGTTCAACAACTTGGCGGCAGATGATTAAATCACCCAATAAATCCATCTCAATGCTTGGAGGCGCTTCAAACGGAAAAGAAAGCACATTGGTTGGCTTGTCTTTGCCACGATAGTCATGGTTAAGCTGGTGGCTTTCTTCTTCATCCACTAAACGAACCGTTACTTCGGCCTGTGGTTGAAAGCTTGTCACAGCAGAGCTTAACCAGAGATGAATATCGTCAAAAGTCGGTAAGCCGTTTTCATCTTCGACAGCTAATTGAAGATCCAGTTCAATACTCATGCTTAGTTACTCTCTTTTGCCGTCGTATTACTTACCGTTGCCGCAGCGTCAACTAGAGCTTGGTTAGCGGCCTGCTGAGCTTCACGCTCTTCACGGCGGATGCGGTCACGCTCTTTACGCTCTTTCTGATCTTTCGCTTCCCACTTCTCATAAGCGTTAACGATGCGCGCTACCACAGGGTGGCGAACAACATCATCGGCTAAGAAGAAGTTGAAGCTGATGTCATCGACATCACTTAACACTTCGATCGCATGACGCAGGCCTGATTTCGCCCCACGAGGCAAATCAATCTGAGTAATATCACCGGTAATCACCGCACGAGAGTTAAAGCCGATACGCGTCAAGAACATCTTCATCTGTTCTACGGTGGTGTTTTGACTTTCATCTAAGATGATGAATGCATCATTGAGTGTTCGACCACGCATATAAGCCAGCGGCGCAACCTCGATAACGTTACGCTCAATCAGTTTCTCTACCTTTTCAAAGCCTAACATTTCAAAAAGGGCATCGTATAGTGGACGAAGGTATGGGTCGACTTTTTGGCTTAAATCACCTGGTAGGAAGCCGAGCTTCTCACCTGCTTCTACTGCTGGACGAGTAAGCAAAATACGACGAATTTCTTGGCGCTCTAAAGCATCAACTGCTGCAGCAACTGCTAGGTAAGTTTTACCTGTACCTGCCGGACCAATACCGAAAGAGATGTCATGGGTAACCATGTTCATCAAGTATTGACCTTGGTTTGGTGTACGCGGTTTGATGACGCCTTTTTTGGTCTTGATGAACACTTCTTTGCCGTGCTCGAAGCTCGCTTCTAGATCTTGCTCTAGTACACCTGTTTCTTTAATCGCAAGATGGATTTCGTCTGGTTCAACATCAGGAATGTTGCCGCGAACAGGTGCCGTATTTACGTAAAGTGTTTTAATGATTTCAAGCGCTGCAGCACTGGTATGTGGCTTGCCTACGATGGTAAAGAAGTTACCACGGTAGCTGATTTCAACGCCTAAGCGACGTTCTAAGTGCTTGATATTATCGTCGAAAGGACCGCAAAGGCTAGCTAGACGGCGATTGTCAGAAGGTTCTAGATTGATTTCTAGAGTTACAATTTTATTGCTCAAAGTTGCCTCTCAAAGTGTGCCACTCTAAAAAAGCCCGATTTAGACCGGGCTTCTAATGGCGATCGTTACCTATCTCTAAGATGGTAACTTATACAGCGATTTTCAAGCTTAAGGCGTAAAGGTTGCTACACCTAGCTCATCTTCGCGCTTTGTTTTTGCCATCATCTGAGTAGGAGAGATGACTGTGCGAAGGTCCATGTCTTTTTCAGTGCGAACCAGGTCCCCACGTAAAGAGTTAGCAAATACGTCAGTGATCTTCACATCAACAAACTGACCGATTAGGTCTGCACTGCCTTCAAAGTTCACTACACGGTTGTTTTCAGTACGTGCGCGAAGCTCCATAAGGTTCTTTTTCGACGGGCCTTCAACAAGAACGCGCTGCTCTGTATCAAGCATAAGGCGTGAGTAGCGCATTGCTTGTGCATTAACCGTTTGTTGCAGTTCGTATAGACGCTCTTTTTTCTCTTGCTCTGGCACGTCACATGGGTAGTCAGCAGCTGGCGTACCTGGACGTGGAGAGAAGATAAAGCTGAAGCTCATATCGAAATCAACGTCTTTGATTAGCTTCATTGTGTCTTGGTGATCTTTCGCTGTTTCACCAGGGAAGCCAACAATGAAGTCAGAACTGATTTGAATGTCAGGACGCGCTTTACGTAGCTTACGAATGATTGACTTGTATTCAATCGCTGTGTGAGGACGCTTCATCATAGTAAGAATGCGGTCACTACCACTTTGTACAGGTAGGTGCAGGAAGCTTACAAGCTCAGGCGTATCTTCATAAACTGCGATGATGTCGTCAGTGAACTCTAGTGGGTGGCTGGTTGTAAAGCGAATACGGTCGATGCCATCGATAGAAGCAACAAGACGAAGCAGTTCAGCGAATGAGCAGATATCACCTTCGTGTGTTGGACCACGGTATGCGTTTACGTTTTGACCTAGTAGGTTGACTTCGCGTACACCTTGATCAGCGAGCTGTGCGATTTCGAATAGTACGTCATCCATTGGACGGCTTACTTCTTCACCACGAGTGTAAGGTACAACACAGTAAGTACAGTACTTAGAACAGCCTTCCATGATAGAAACGAATGCTGTTGCACCTTCAGCGCGAGGCTCTGGTAGACGGTCAAACTTTTCAATCTCAGGGAAAGAGATGTCCATTACTGGCGCTTCATTCGATTGAGATTGTTTGATCATCTCTGGAAGGCGGTGCAGTGTTTGTGGACCGAAGATTACGTCTACAAAAGGTGCACGTTCACGGATGTGGTCACCTTCTTGTGTAGCAACACAGCCGCCAACACCGATAACAACGCCTTCTTTCTTATCTTTTAGCGTTTTCCAACGACCAAGCTGGTGGAACACTTTCTCTTGCGCTTTTTCGCGAATTGAACAGGTATTAAGAAGTAGTACGTCTGCCTCTTCTGGTTCTTCCGTCAGCTCATAGCCGTTAGCCGCGTTCAGTAGATCCGCCATTTTTGATGAATCGTATTCGTTCATCTGGCAGCCCCAGGTTTTAATTAGCAGTTTCTTACTCATTTTGTTCGCTCGATCGTTAGTTTAAATTAAGGGAGCAAATCGCCCAGTGTTACTTATAGTCATCTATAAAATGTAATGCTTGATGACCGAATTTTCTGCTCACAATGCAGAGAGCGGCGTATTGTACTGCTTTAAAAACCAACTGACTAGTGTTGCGGATAAATCAATTCAAAGCGTTATCAAACAAGGGATTTGCCCGTATGGCAATTGAGGTTTTTGGTTACATTTTGGTAATGAAAACGTACAATAAAAAACAGCAAATAATCAATATGATGAAGTACAAATTATGAGCAATTTTGATGTTGCAGTGATTGGTGGAGGCATGGTTGGGGCCGCAACCGCGATTGGTTTTGCCAAGCAAGGCCGCAAGGTAGCGGTCGTTGAAGGTGCCAAACTCAAGCCGTTTAGCCCAGAGCAACCATTAGATATTCGTGTTTCTGCCATTTCTGAGCATTCAGTTTCTATTTTGACAGAGTTAGGTGCATGGAATGTAATCCAATCTATGCGTGTTTGCCCTTACCGACGTTTAGAAACGTGGGAGCATCCTGAGTGTCGAACTCGCTTCCATGCTGAATCTCTGGGTATGGAGCAACTGGGCTACATTGTTGAAAATCGGCTGATTCAACTTGGTTTATGGCAGCAGTTAGAATCGCTCGATAACGTAACACTTTATTGTCCTGACACACTTGATGATATTATCTTTGGCGAAACGAATCAGGTTAAGCTGTCATCTGGTCAATCTATCTTTGCGGAGTTAATTGTCGGCGCTGATGGCGCTAACTCAAAAGTTCGCCAGTTGGCTGGTATCGGTATTACCGCTTGGGATTATCGTCAGCACTGCATGTTGATCAATGTTGAAACGCAGCTTCCTCAGCAAGATATTACTTGGCAACAGTTTACGCCGTCTGGTCCAAGATCGTTTCTTCCTCTTGCATCGCTTCACATTGATGGAAAGGAGAGTACTCAAGGCTCGTTGGTTTGGTATGACTCTCCAAGTCGTATTAGGCGGTTATCAGCGATGTCATCAGTTCAATTGCGCGAAGAAGTATTGGCTCACTTTCCGCAAGAGCTTGGTGATATCAAAGTGCTTCAAGCTGGTTCATTCCCATTGACGCGTCGTCATGCGCAATCTTATTCCGCCAACCAGTGTGTGCTTGTCGGCGATTCCGCTCATACGATTAATCCACTGGCAGGGCAGGGTGTGAACCTTGGCTTTAAAGATGTTGAAGTGCTACTTGAAGTGACAGAAGGCAAAGACGCGTTATCACAAAGTGTTTTAGCGCAATATGAAAGGAAGCGCCGCCCAGATAATTTGCTGATGCAGTCAGGAATGGACTTTTTCTACAAAGGGTTTAGCAATGATATTGCGCCGTTAAAACTCGTGCGTAATGCGGCACTGAAAATTGCTGAAAATACAGGGCCTTTGAAAGCCCAGGTATTGAAGTACGCATTGGGGCTGAAATAGCCTGAATAAAATACTGAGATATAAAAAACGCAGCCAATCGGCTGCGTTTTTAATGTTTGGCTAAGTAAGATTACTTAGTTACACGTAGTACTGGAGTTTCACCAACAGTTACAGAACCAGCAAGCTTGTTCAGCTCTTTGATTTCGTCCATGTTTGAGATAACTACAGGAGTAAGAGTTGACTTAGCTTTCTCTTCTAGAAGAGCTAGATCGAATTCGATGATAGTGTCACCAGCTTTAACTGATTGACCTTCTTCAGCGATGCGCTTGAAGCCTTCGCCTTTTAGTTCAACAGTATCGATACCGAAGTGAACGAATAGCTCAACGCCGTCGTCAGATTCGATAGAGAACGCGTGGTTAGTTTCGAAGATCTTACCGATAGTACCGTTTACAGGAGCTACCATTTTGTTGCCAGCAGGCTTGATCGCAATACCGTCACCAACGATTTTCTCAGCAAAAACAACATCTGGCACATCTTCGATGTTTACGATTTCACCAGAAAGAGGTGCGATGATTTCGATTGCACCAGCGTCAGCGCTGTCGTCAGATACTAGCTTCTTAAGTTTGTCAAACAGACCCATTGTGTCATGCTCCTAACGTTTTCGTTTAATTCTGTCGAATTATAGTATACCAATCTTGCGAGATAGACGACTTTTTTTACCGTCTATCTCATTGGAATTAGTTGATTATTGAGTTTTCTCTGCGATGAATTTTTCTACAACTGCTTCAATTTCTGCTGCTGTTGGTAGAGAAAGCGCTTCTTCAGCCATCGCTTTAACTTCTGTGAAGTTAGAGTTACGGATAACTTTCTTCACTTTAGGGATAGAAATACCGCTCATTGAGAACTCATCTAGGCCCATACCTAGTAGAAGTAGCGTTGCACGCTCGTCACCTGCAAGCTCACCACACATACCAGTCCATTTGCCTTCAGCGTGAGAAGCATTGATAACCTGCTTGATCACTGTTAGTACTGCTGGAGATAGTGGGTTGTATAGGTGAGAGATCATCTCGTTACCACGGTCTACTGCTAGTGTGTACTGAGTAAGGTCGTTAGTACCGATTGAGAAGAATGCTACTTCTTTCGCTAGGTGGTGCGCGATAGCTGCTGCTGCAGGTGTCTCAACCATTACACCGATTTCGATGTTTTCGTCGAATGCTAGACCTTCAGCGCGAAGTTCAGCTTTGTACTCTTCGATTGCATTCTTCAGTTCACGGATCTCTTCAACAGAGATGATCATTGGGAACATGATGCGAAGCTTACCGTGTGCAGATGCACGTAGGATACCGCGTAGTTGGTCACGAAGGATCTCACGACGGTCTAAGCTGATACGTACTGCGCGCCAGCCTAGGAATGGGTTCATCTCTTGTGGAAGGTCCATATAAGGAAGATCTTTATCACCACCGATGTCCATAGTACGGATGATGACCGACTCACCGCTCATTGCTTCAGCAACTTCTTTGTACGCTTGGTACTGCTCTTCTTCAGTTGGAAGTGCATCACGGTCCATAAATAGGAATTCAGTACGGTACAGACCAACGCCTTCACCACCGTTACGGATGATGCCGTCACAGTCTTTTACAGTACCGATGTTACCGCACACTTCTACACGGTGACCGTCTAGAGTTTCAGCGTGTAGGTCTTTTAGCTTAGCCAGTTCTTCTTTCTCAGCAACGAATGCCGCTTTTACTGCTTTCGCTTCTTCTAGCTCTGCTTCAGATGGGTTGATAACGATCTTGTTGTTCATCGCATCAAGAATCAGCATGTCGCCATTCTTAACGCGCGATGTGATGTCGTTAGTACCAACGATAGCAGGAAGTTCAAGTGAACGAGCCATGATTGAAGTGTGAGAAGTACGACCGCCGATGTCACAAGCAAAACCAAGAACGTAGTCTAGGTTGATCTGTGCCGTTTCAGATGGCGTTAGGTCGTAAGCCACTAGGATAACTTCTTCATTGATATCGCTTAGAGAAACAATGTTGATGCCTAGTGCATTTTTAACGAAACGTGTACCGATATCACGGATGTCAGTTGCACGTTCCTTTAGGTATTCGTCGTCTAGAGATTCTAGAGCAGCTGCTTGCTCTTCGATAACAGTATAAATCGCGTTATCAGCGTGCATCTTGTCTTTTTTGATTAGTGCTAGGATTTCTTCCTCTAGCTCTTCGTCTTCAAGAAGCATGATGTGACCTTCAAAGATCGCTTCTTTTTCTTCACCGAAAGTCTCAAGTGCTTTTTGCTTAACAACTTCTAGTTGAGCTGAAGATTTGTTACGAGCGTCAAAGAAACGCTGAACTTCTGCTTCAACTTGGTCTTCAGTGATAGTGTTAGTGTTTAGAACGATTTCATCTTCTTGAAGTAGTAGTGCTTTACCGATAGCAATACCAGGAGATGCTAGGATGCCTGAAATCATAGCCTTACCTTAAATTGGTCAACTTTAAAAACGGGAGAATAATGAGTGCGCTAACGAATATTTGTAGCTTATATTTTGGCCTATTTCCAACAAAGCCATTTTGCTTTCACAAAATGGCTTTGATAATAGGAGACCGAATTAGTGTAGTTGGTCCATTAGAGCAACTAGGTGGTCTACAGCTTGTTGAGCTTGAGGGCCCTCAGCTGAGATAGAAACTACTGTACCTTTAACTAGGCCAAGAGTTTGTAGCTTGAAAAGGCTCTTAGCGCTAGCGCTTTTACCGTTAGAAGTCACAGTGATGTCCGCGTCGAATGCTTTAGCTTCTTTAACGAACTGTGCAGCTGGACGAGTGTGAAGACCGTTTTCTGCAGTGATTTCTACTTGCTTCTCGTACATGTTATATACCCCAATTGATTTATTTTTTGATAGTTTCTTAACCAGAACTAGCTTAACTCCAAATATTATATTCTGCTAGATGCAGAACGTTCATTTCGTGTCAGAACTGATACTGGTTGTAAATTATTCAATCGCGATTCTAGTCTATGCTTTCTTTCGCCATTGATAGAAATTCTTATTTAGCTCTTTATTTTGAAGCTAGAAATAAAACAGCCCTGATATTACCAAAGGTGAGGCAGGGATCAACAAAAAAGCCCCTGAATGGGGCTTTTTTAGGCGAAAAATTGATTTGACACCGTATTACTGTTGGTTCTCTTTCTCAGTAAAGATGCCAGCAAATAGGGCTGTACTTAGGTAACGTTCACCTGAGCTAGGAAGGACAGTTACAATAGTTTTTCCTGCAAATTCAGGTAGTTCCGCCAAGCGGTTTGCAGCTACAACTGCAGCGCCTGATGAGATGCCCGCTAGAATACCTTCTTCTTCCATTAGGCGACGAGCCATCTCAATCGCTTCATCAGAAGAAACGGCTTCTACGCGGTCTACAACTTCTAAATCTAGGTTGCCAGGGATGAAACCTGCGCCAATACCTTGGATTTTGTGCGGAGCTGGTTGAATTTCTTCACCTGCTAGTGCTTGAGCAATTACTGGAGACTCAGCTGGCTCTACGGCAACTGAAACAATGTTCTTGCCTTTCTCGCCTTTAATGTAACGGCTTGTACCTGTGATAGTACCACCGGTACCAACACCTGCGACGAATACATCGATTTCGCCTTCAGTTGCTTCCCAAATCTCAGGACCAGTCGTCTTTTCATGGATTTGTGGGTTAGCAGGGTTGTTGAACTGTTGTAGTAGTAGGAATTTTTCAGGGTTGCTAGCAACGATTTCTTCCGCTTTAGCAATTGCGCCTTTCATACCTTTTGCCGCTTCTGTTAGCTCAAGGTTAGCACCAAGGGCTTTAAGTAGCTTACGACGCTCAAGGCTCATCGATTCAGGCATTGTTAGCGTTAGTTTGTAACCACGAGCTGCTGCAACGAACGCAAGTGCAACACCAGTGTTACCACTTGTTGGCTCTACAAGTTCTACGCCTGGCTTAAGAGTGCCTGCCTTTTCCGCTTCCCAAATCATGTTTGCGCCGATACGACACTTAACACTGAAGCTTGGGTTACGTGCTTCTATTTTTGCCAGAACTTTACCGTTGCTGACTTTGTTAAGGCGTACTAGAGGAGTGTTACCAATAGTTTGAGAGTTGTCTTCGTAGATTTTGCTCATGGTGTAATCCTTCATCTGATTAAGTGCTTACTTAAATCAACACTATAGGGGATAAGTAAGCTTATGTTCTATATATGACGATTATGTCTGTCTGCTTAGAAGGTTATGGTAGGAATCAGGCCGAGAAAAGGATTAAAAAGTTATATGATATGAATTCAGACGAAGCGCACATAATTATATGCGCTTCGCTTTAGGGGGATAAGTTAATTATGTTGACTCTTAAACTCGTTTACCCACATTGACGTTGCGCCACAAACGGCAACAGGCATAACAATCAAGTTGAGCACTGGAATGGTTGTGAACACAGAAACGAGCATTCCAAACCCATACGCCTTGCCTTGTTTTTGTTTCAAACTGTAACGCATGTCATTAAAGGTGACTTTGTGATTATCAAATGGGTAGTCACAGTACTGAATCGCCAAAATCCAAGCAGTAAAAACAAACCACAGGATAGGGCCGACGGTTTGACCTAAAGCGGGGATTAACAGCAACAAGAATAAACCTATAGCTTTCGGCAGAACGTAGACAAGTTTGCGCCATTCGCGAGCTAAAATACGTGGCGTATCTTTAATCACCGCCAGCATTCCATCTTCATTCACTTTCTTTTGGGTTAAGTGCTCTTCCACTTTCTCTGCGAGTAACCCGTTAAATGGCGCAGCGATAAAGTTCGCCAATGTACTAAAGAAGTAAGAGAAGGTTGCCAAGATAGTTAGAACTAATAAAGGCCATAGTAAGTAACTGAGCCAAGAGAGAAAGTCAGGTAACTGACCCATTAACTGCTCAATCCAAATATTGAGGTTTGAGAAAAGATAAAACAGCGCTCCGCCAACAAGAATGATATTGGCAAGCAGTGGCATTAGAACAAATTGACGAATGCCAGGAGTGAGTGCGAGTTCAATGCCATGAAAGAAATATCCAAAGCCGGAACGTTGTTGCAAATGTGTTTTCATAATCATTACTAGTGGTGTAAAAACGAACGCTTTCTATCTTAACAAGAAAAAAGCGTGTTCAAAATCACAACATTAAAGGAACTTCTAACATTAAGTTGTTCTAAAACAGGGGAGAGTTTTGGTAGAGTAACTCATAGTAAGGTTAAAACAGATTTGATATGAGTTATGTTAATTAGCTGATATCGAGCAAATGAGAGCTAAAAATGCAGGAACTGCGATTTGTACTCATAATTGTCGGAGCATTGGCGATTGCCGCTTTATTGTTCCACGGATTATGGACAAGTAAAAAAGAAGGGAAGGCCAAGTTTGGCAATAAACCGCTTGGCAAGTTGGATGTCGACAATGATGGCACGGACGTAGTACCTGAACGAGCGTTTGCTCCAGAAGATGATTTTGAAATCATCAAGAAAGAGCGTAAAGAGCCTGGCTTTGTTGAGCAAGAGGAAATGGCTGCCGATCCGTTGATCGATAGTTACCCAGCTCCTGAAGCTCCAGAAACACAAGCGTACTCAGAAAAAGCGACTGTTGCTGAAAAAGAGCAAGAAATTGAACTTGAGGTCCCATCATTCTCAACTAAGTCGCTTGATGAGGTGGAAGAAATTGCGCCTGTAGTTGCTGAGCCTGTGATTGAAGAGCCAGTTGCGGAGCCAGAACCAGAAGTTGAGCAAGAAGTTCCATTGGAAGTGATTGTTCTAAACGTTCATTGCGCGGGAGATGAATCATTTGTTGGCACTAAGCTCTTTGATAGCATGCAGCAAAATGGTTTGATCTATGGTGAAATGGATATTTTCCACCGTCACGCAGATCTTTCAGGAACTGGTAAAGTGTTATTTAGTGTCGCGAATATGATGCAGCCTGGTACATTGAAGCATGATGATCCCGCTGAATTTACCACCAAAGGCATCTCATTCTTTATGACCATGCCATGTTTTGGTGACGCAGAGCAGAACTTCAAGTTAATGCTCAGGACTGCTCAGCAGATAGCAGATGATTTGGGTGCTAATGTTCTTGATGACGCAAGAAATCTAATGACGCCAAATCGATTGGACAGTTATCGAGCGCAAATTCAGCAGTTTAAAGCGGCTCAACAAGCTTAAGCCAACTTAACTAATTTAGAAGGCTCCTTTTAGGAGCCTTTTTTCGATCACGATAGAGTTGCGAACAGTGATGGGGATGTTCATACTCCCATTTTCAAACTCAGATGATTTAACTAATCACCTCGCATTAAAGAAATAATAGAGTTAGCCATGTCGATAGAGATTCAAGAAAAGCTTAATCAGCTACGTGAAACGCTCCACTACCACGGAGTGAAATACTACGTTGAAGACAGTCCGGAAATTCCAGATGCCGAGTATGACCGCTTAATGCGCGAGCTTATGGCGCTTGAATCTCAGCACCCAGAGCTAATGAGTATAGATTCACCAAGTCAACGTGTTGGTGGTACACCTTTAGATGGTTTTGGCTCAGTAAAGCATGAGATCCCAATGCTATCGCTTGATAATGCGTTTGATGATGGTGAGTTAGAAAGCTTCCACAAACGCATGAGAGATCGCATTGCGGGGGCGACATTTGACGTATTTTGCTGTGAACCCAAACTTGATGGTTTAGCGGTAAGTCTTTTATATGAAAACGGTGTGCTAGTTCAGGCGGCAACGCGAGGTGATGGCGCAACAGGTGAAAACATTACCGAGAATGTTCGTACGATTAAAGCGATCCCACTGAAGCTACAAGGTGAAGGTTGGCCAGCGCGTATTGAAGTGCGTGGTGAAGTGTTTATGCCTAAAGCGGGTTTTGACAAACTTAATGAGCTAGCGCTGAAAAAAGGGGACAAGGTTTTTGTTAACCCTCGTAATGCAGCCGCTGGTAGCTTACGCCAGTTAGATTCTCGAATTACCGCAACACGTCCATTGAGTTTTTATGCTTACAGCGTTGGTGTCGTTGAGGGGGCGGAACTTTCCTCTAGCCATTATGAGCGCTTCCTACAGCTCAAAGGCTGGGGGCTACCAATGTGCCCAGAGACGAAACGTGTTTCTAGCCTTGATGAAGTCAAAGCGTACTATCAAGATATCCTCGAACGCCGTGAGTCACTAGCGTATGAAATCGATGGTGTGGTGATTAAAGTTGACGATATTGCACTCCAAGAACAGCTTGGCTTTGTCGCTAGAGCGCCTCGTTGGGCTATTGCTTATAAGTTCCCTGCGCAAGAAGAGATTACCTTACTTAATGATGTCGAGTTTCAAGTGGGACGCACTGGTGCAATTACACCGGTAGCGAAACTAGAGCCAGTATTCGTTGGTGGTGTGACTGTGAGTAACGCAACGTTGCACAATGCCGATGAAATAGAGCGTCTTGGTGTTATGGTTGGCGATACGGTTGTTATCCGCCGCGCGGGCGATGTGATTCCTCAGATTGTGTCGGTTGTTAATGAGCGTCGCCCAGATACCGCTCGTGAGATCGTATTCCCTGAGAATTGCCCTGTATGTAAATCTCAAGTTGAACGTGTTGAAGGTGAAGCGGTAGCACGTTGTTCTGGTGGTCTTGTCTGTCAAGCACAGCGCAAAGAAGCTCTTAAGCACTTTGTTTCTCGTAAGGCACTTGATGTGGATGGCTTGGGTGAGAAGGTGATTGAGCAGCTTGTTGATCGTGAAATGGTCGAAACGCCAGCCGATCTGTTTAAGCTCTCTGCAGGTATTATTACTGTACTAGACCGCATGGGGCCAAAATCTGCACAAAATGTAGTTGATGCGCTAAACAAGTCAAAAGAAACTACGTTGCCTCGTTTCCTATATTCATTGGGTATCCGTGAAGTCGGGGAAGCGACAGCTGCAAACCTTGCTCAACACTTTAAAACCTTGGATGCAGTTAAAATGGCAACTCATGAAGCCTTGGTTGAAGTTCAAGATATAGGCGAGATTGTCGCGAATCATATCACCGCGTTCTTTGCTCAAGAAAAGAACCTTACCGTGATTGATGATCTTGTGCTGCAAGGCGTTCACTGGCCAGATATCGAAGAGAAAGATGACAGCACTCCACAGCCATTAGCAGGTAAGACAGTTGTTCTTACTGGTTCTTTGTCGCAATTGACACGTAGTGATGCTAAAGCTGCGTTGCAAAATTTAGGTGCGAAAGTGACGGGGAGTGTGTCTAAGAAGACTGACATTCTTTTTGCCGGTGAAAATGCTGGCTCTAAACTGGCAAAAGCGCAAGAACTAGGCATCGAAATACGAAGTGAAGAAGACTTAATTTCCCTTATGTAACCTTCTGTTTTGATGAAAAAGCCACCACTGAGGTGGCTTTTTTTATATCTGGAATAATGTCTGATTTTTGACCTTCATATCATGGGATATGCTTCTGTGATTGATCTCTTATTCATGAGTAAAACGTAATTTATCAAATAAAAAATGCGAGTCACTTCAAGTTGGTTTATCTTTTTTGTTTTGTAACCTTCTGTTTTTATGTGGTTTTTATGTTTTATGGCTATTTGGTGGCGTAAAATGGAGATCTGGATCACTGGAATTATAAAAGTTTGTAGCGGGTCATATTTTTTTATATGGAAATTAAGTTCTGGTTGATGTTTTTCGATGCGAAGTTAGTCTGAGAAGCATGGATACACCGCGTGTATGCAGGAAAAAGAAAATTGAAGTTCATGATGAGTTTTGGTTTTCAACATAGGAAATGCTTTCTCCCTTCGGCGGCCAACTTAAGGTGAGAAAAAATAATAAGACAGCTATATCCATTTTTAGGAGTTTATTCCATGGACAAAATGTTTAAACGTACTCTTCTGGGTGCAACTATCGCACTAGCGTCATCAGGCGTAATGGCAAAACAAGTAGGTATCAACTCAGATTTCACAGTTGAAGTTTACGGTGTTGCAGCAATCTCGCTTGTAAACTACAACACAACAGATAACGATCTAGCAGATAGCTCAACGGGCATTGACCAAGGCTATGTTGTAGAAAACGAATCACGAATCGGTTTCCGTGCTCATAAAGATATGTTTGAAAACTTTAAAATCACGATGCAAATCGAATCAGGATACGTAGATAACACTGATTGGGGCCATGGTGGCGTTTCTGGTGGTGTGCTAGGTTTCCGCGATACATACATTGGAGCTTCAGGTGACTGGGGTAACCTACGTGTAGGTCGTGTTCTGACTCCAACTTACGAATTGATTGACTGGCCATTCTCTAACCCAGGTCTAGGCTCTGTATTTGACTGGGGCGGCATTAACGCTCATTACGACCGTCAATCTAACCAGATTCGTTACGACTCTGCGAAGATGGGCGGCTTCTCGTTTGCTGCTTCTGTTGGTCGTGATGATGGTGCCAATGGTGGTGGTTTAGAGACAACCAAGGATTCGACATTTGTAAGTGCGAACGCTAAATACAGCTTTGACAAAGTGACTTTAATGGCTGGTGTTGAAACCGGTAGCGATTTCCGTAAAGTTGAAAACCAAGATAACTTAACTTATTTATTCGGCGCAGAGGCAAGTCTACCAGGTGGCTTTGGTCTAGCAGCAGCTTATAAAGTTGAAGAGCTTGATAATTTTGAAGGAATTATTGGTGCGAATGTTGATCAAGCTTCTTACTCTATTGTTGGTCAATACTGGAATGGCCCTCTAGGTATTAAGTTAGGCTATGCTGCTAACGAAGATGCTAAGTTAAATGGTATGAAAGTTGAAGACACAGACTCCAATACAGTTTCGCTTCAAGTTATGGGTGTAATTGATGGCTTCGTACCATACGTTCGTGTAGCTGGCCGTACGTTAGGTTCACTTGATACTGATATCGTAACTCGCTTCGGTCTTGAGTACGGCTTCTAAGATTACTTAACAAATCGTTCATATTTGTGATAGTGATGAGTATAAAACGCTGGCTTTATGTCAGCGTTTTTTATAATAATTTAGTAACTAAAAAAAGTTGCCAACCCGTCATGTAGTGAGGTAGATGTATATGCAAAAAATGGGTGTTGTATTAGTGAGCTTTGCTCTTGGAGCTTGCTCATCATTAGATGCAAACAGTGATTTTATTGATGCAATTGATACTGTAAAAGATCGAAAGAATTTTGTGGAAGTTATTGCAAAGGATTACTCGCCTTCATTTAAGACTATTAATGGCGCTGATATTATGAGGTCAGGGCTAATTTTAACAGCAAACTTCCCTAAAGCTGATGCAAAAGTACCAGAGTCAAATGTATATTTTGAAGTAAGCTATTTTCAAACCCATGATGAATATACCTCAGTGAGTTATGGTGGTTCGACTTATCCACTTAAAGCAGAGAAGGAAAACTTCCAAAACTGCAATGAGCATTGTACTACGACACAGTATGTTAGTTTTCCCATAGATATTGATGAAATTGAGCAGGCTGCAGATAAAGGTCTAGACTTCACACTTTCATCATCGGGTAAAGGGATGGTGACAGAATTTGAAATCCCTGCAGGTTATTTTAATGCAGTCGTTGAAGAAGCTGAAAGGTACACTGTATCTCAACCTGCGGTAGTTGCTGCACCTGTTGTGGTTGCAAAGGCCCCAGTAGAAGAAGCCTCCAAATCAGTCCAAATGACAGAATATTGGTATCAAGAAGCAAGTAGTGAAGTTAAGTCTGAGTT
This sequence comes from Vibrio hepatarius, assembly GCF_043642085.1. Classification (GTDB taxonomy): domain Bacteria; phylum Pseudomonadota; class Gammaproteobacteria; order Enterobacterales; family Vibrionaceae; genus Vibrio; species Vibrio hepatarius_C. Next base: position 200,988 of record NZ_JBHZSA010000006.1, read on the forward strand.
TGCAGACTGGGCATTCGAAAATCGTAAAGGGCAGGTATCTGAATTTGGCAGTGCTGAACAAAGTGCACAAATGCTTGAATATTGGTTTAGTAAGTCTAGTGAATCGGAGAGAAAACAAATTATTAAATGGTTACTAGAACAATAACCGTATAGTAAGAAACCTCTACCAAAGTAGAGGCTTTTTACTTTTTGAATGTTAATTTCAGTGTACAATTTTACCACCGCTGTGTTTGCAAATAACAACTGGAATATATTTTATGTCTCCAGACTCAAGTTCACAGGTTACATTTGGACCCGTGGCAGAGTGGCCCGGTTGGCTTGCAAATGTTGCGCTTGATACTAGAGCTAAAATCAGAATTGCTAGAAATCTCATAATTATGTCCTCATCAAAGTAAAAGTTCATCTCTATAAGAGATACGTTTAGTATGATAAGTGACCGATAAAGATCACAAATAATTACAAGAAATCAAAATTTTCCATTATAAATAAGTGACGAGATTTATATCAGGCGCTCTTATATACTTCTGATTTTGAAGGGTGTTTTAATAATGGGCTTATGATTAAAACGTTTAACTCGGTAAGTTTTCTCTGAGTATGCAGTTACTTAATTTTGCGAATTAAATCTTAAATTAATAGTATTATCAGCCAGTTAAGTATTTTAACTGACTGATAATAGTCATGTGGTGGAATTTAAAGTGTGAACTCTAACTTTTGTGCGGTTCTATAGTTAAAATAATTCCTTTTACTTGGGTTATTTGTGCCAATTCACCTGCGGTAATAAAGCTATCTGACTGTGCACTCCAAGTAGTATCGCCCACTTTAATTCGTCCTTTACCAACTGGAAAGTCTTCTTCAAGGCGGATAGTTTGGCCAATTAGCTGCTTACTCTTTTGGTTGAGCTCTCGGCTAGCGTCACCTTGCTTATCTTTTTTAAACTGCTTACGCCACCACAACCAAGTTGTGGCAAGTGAAAATGCGCCAAATGATACCCATTGAAGCTGCCAACTCATAGGGATAAACGTGAGTAGCGCCCCAACGATAAGTGCGGATAAACCTAGCCATAGAAAGTAGCCAGCAGTGCCAAGCAACTCTAGTGCTAGCAAAGCAAGGCCGAAAGCTAACCAGTGCCAGTGATTAATACTGTCTAATAATTCAATCAAATTGACCTCTACTCACTCTTATCATTCGAGTGCTTAAACATTTCGGCGATGCCCGCGACTGATCCCATTAAGCCGGTAGCTTCCAGCGGTAGCATGATAATTTTACCATTCTCAGCCTGGCCGATTGATTTAATAGCATCGGTATAGCCCTGCGCAATAAAGTAGTTCACAGCTTGCATGTCGCCTTTCGCAATAGCCTCAGAAACCATGGTAGTCGCACGTGCTTCGGCTTCTGCCGCACGCTCACGAGCTTCTGCTTGAAGTATAGCGGCTTGCTTATCACCTTCTGCCTTTAAAATCTCTGATTGTTTGTGGCCTTCCGCGCGTAGGATCTCTGCTTGTCGAACACCTTCAGCCTCAAGTACTTCCGCTCGTTTATTACGCTCTGCTTTCATCTGCGCGTTCATCGCAGCGGTTAAATCTGCTGGTGGTTGAACATCTTTAATCTCAATACGAGTAACTTTCACACCCCATGGGTTGGTTGCTTCATCGACAATAGACAGCAGCTTAGTGTTGATCATGTCGCGCTGGCTAAGCATCTCATCTAATTCCATTGAGCCGAGTACAGTACGAATGTTTGTCAGGGTTAAATTACGAATCGCGTGCTCAAGGTCGTTGACTTCATAGGCTGCTTGAGCGGCATCGATGACTTGAACAAAACAAACGGCATCAATGGTGACATTTGCGTTGTCTTTTGAAATTACCTCTTGGGCTGGAATGTCTAAGACTCGTTCCATCATGTTGATTTTATGACCAATACTATCAATAAATGGAATGATAATGTTGAGACCCGGTTTTAATGTATGAGTGTAGCGACCAAATCTTTCGACGGTCCAATTATTACCTTGAGGGACGGTTTTGACGGCGGCAAAGATCAGCGCAACCGCTACGACGAGGAAAACACCAATTGTAATCAATGAATCAATAGCCATATCTGAAGTTCCTTATGAGAATAGTTGACTAATTGTTGCTTAATTGCTCAATTGAAACAATGGTATAAATGAGAACTCTGGCATATTTCAGGCAGAATAAAAGCCGGATAAACCGGCTTTAAGTAATTGATTTAGAAGAGTCTAATAAAGAACAGAGTAAAGTTGACGACGGTATTTACCTGCTACTGGGTTGCCTTGTCCTAATGCCGCGAGGATATCCATAAATGATTTCTTTAGCTCGCCATCAAGCGCATTAAGATCAGACTTAAGAAGGTTCCAAAGTAACTCTAATGCTTCTTCGTCACGATTGACTTGGTGATAGCTCAAAGCAAGCTTGTTGATGAGTTCGATGCTATCGGGCTCTTGCTCTAGTGAAGCTTCAAGAAATTGGATTTCTGGGCTGTTAGCCGCTTGTGCATGTAACTCTAACTTAGCGACTAGACCTTTATAGTAATTGTCTTGGTATTCTAGTGGGATGTGCTCTAGCAAGGCTTTTGCTTGATCAAAACTTTGCGTTTCAAGGTAGCAATCTGCAAGGGCAAGTTTAATGTCGCCTTTCTGTTTTAAAGCGTCTTCTAATCCTTCGAGAAGGGGTAAAGCTTGGGCGTGCTGACCAGCCTGAATTAATTCACTAACTTGCTTTAAGGTAAGCTCATCTTGGCTAGGTAAATGCTTGGTTAGCATCTCTTTTATCGCTTCAATCGTTTGTGGTCCACCCATGCCATCGACCGCTTGGCCGTTGAGAAATAGGGCAATTGTTGGCAAGGCTTGAACACCAAACTGACTTGCAATCGCCTGCTCTTGTTCACAGTTGAGTAAAGCGAGAGTAAACGCGCCATTGTATTGCTGAGCGAGCATTTGTAGATCTGGAATGATTTGCGCACCTTCTTGGCTCATTGGGGCCCAAAAATGGATGAGCACAGGCGTTTGCATTGAGCCTTCCAGGACTTGACGGAAGTTCTGTTCATTTAGCTCGACAATAAAAGGTGATTGCATCTGAGTTTTCCTTGCAACGTGGTCTATACAGCAAAGATATGGGCAGAGAGATAAGACTTCAAGATAAGTTATTGAACAATGTCATGATGATAAACAAAAATACCGCCAAATAAGGCGGTATTTTTGTTTCCCGAAAGGGCAAGCGAAGGTGTCTATAAAACGATAAACAACGTTAGCGCAACACCGACACTCAGCCAGTTTAACTGGTTTAATGACATATTATTATTCCGAATGTAGCGCTTAAATCTATTGGTTAGGGTATGCCCTAATGGTTAATTTAACGTCTTATTGTTACGGAATAATTACAAACATACATTTTGTTTTACGCGGCTTGTCTCAATATCTTATCTAGTAGCCTAGTTGGTAAGAGTCGCTTTAAAACAGCAAATACCTTGGTTGGCGTTGTGATTCTATAGCGTATCTTTGGTTTAGGGGACTCCAACGCATCAATCAATGGTGCGATGCAGGACTCAGCGGGTAACACAAATGCATTGTTGGATTTATCTTTGTCTAGGCGCGCCATTTGTTGATGGTATTGAGCTTCATGTGCGCTCCCCTCAACGGAAATCCAGCGTTGGAAGGCGAGTAAAGCATTGGCGCGAAATTGTGTTTCAATAGGGCCTGGCTCAATTAGGCTTATATGGATATTTGTGTCCATTAGCTCTAATCGCAATGTATCTGTCCATCCCTCAATAGCAAACTTTGAAGCATTATAAGCTCCACGATATTTCATCGCTGCAAATCCCAATACTGAGCTATTTTGCACAATGCGCCCATGGCCTTGCTTTCGCATTGTTGGTAGTAGTGAACATACCAATTGATGCCAACCAAAAAAATTGGTTTCAAACTGCTCTCTAAGCCCGTCTGTAGGGAGATCTTCGAGTGCACCTGGCTGGCCATATGCTCCGTTGTTAAACAGCGCATCTAGCTTTCCATTGGTAAGGCGTAGCGTCTCAGTTACCCCTTGCTCAATGCTGTCTGGGTTCGCTAGATCTAGCTGTATACAGGTTAAACCCTCAGATTGCAGTCTCTGCACATCTTGTTGTTGTCGGCAAGAAGCGATGACTTGGTAGCCTCGCTTATGTAACGCGTGGGCACAGGCGTAACCGATACCTGTTGAACATCCGGTAATGAGAATAGATTTGTTCATTTTGAGCGAGAAAAGTTATCCATAAGACGGACTAGGTTACTGGATTATTCATGGTGTTGTAATAGGTTTTTTAACGCGGGTTCAATGCGTGAGTAACTAAAGTGGAAACCAAGTTCTGTCAGTTTCTTCGGTTTAGCTCGAATGCTATCAAACAGTAAGACTGAGCTTTCACCCATCGCAAGAGACATGATCCATTTTGGCGTTTTGAGAATATGAGGTCGCTTGAGTGTCTTGGCTAAGGTTTGGCTAAACTGCTTATTGGTGACGGGGTGGGGAGCACAGAGATTAAACTCACCATGTGCATGAGGTGTGTCGAGGAGATAGATGATACCGCGCACCATATCTAGCATGTGGATCCACGGCATATATTGGTCACCTTGCCCAAGAGGACCACCAAGTCCGAGACGGTATGGAGGCAGCATCTTATTTAGTGCCCCTCCCTGCGGTGCTAAGACAACCCCTGTTCTTAGTAAGCAGACACGGGTCATTTCAGAGCGTGCACGATTGGCAATCTGCTCCCACTTCGCGCATACCTCATGAGGAAAGCCTAGGTCACTCACATGCAGTGTTTCATCAAAAGGATGTTCTTGTTGGTCACCATAGTAGCCCACCGCTGAGCCACTAATAAATACTTCAGGAGGCGTGGTGCTTGCGTGAATAAGCGCCACTAAATTCTCAGTCAGTTTCCAGCGACTATTACAGATAGTGAGCTTTTGTTTCTTTGTCCAACGTTTATCAGCAATCGGTTCGCCAGCTAAGTTAATGACGGCATCAAAATCATTCAGATGGTTAAATTGGTCAAGATCAGAAATATAGGTGACATTTCCCATGTCTGTGTGACTGAGGGCGCGTTTGGCCGCTTGAGGGTTTCGAGTGAGTAACACCACTTCATGAGTGGTTAAATGTTTTAATAGCTCTCGCCCGATAAACCCTGTTCCACCTGTCAGCAATACCTTCATTTGAATCTCTTTCACTCCGTTAGAATCGGTTTTTATGCCACCGTTAGTCTTTAACCATAGCCAACTATTGTTACTAATTATAGCGACTTAGCGCCAAACGTGATCACATGTAGCAATATCACATAATTCACATTTGGTTACATTTGTCATGCGCTATGTCGCTGCTATCACATTCGAAAGGCGAATTGTTTGCCATGCTTAGATTATACGGAGCGCTAAGACTAAGTAAGGACAACTAATGGAAGCAATGACCGCGCTGCTAAAAGCGCTTTTTGGTAGCTTACGTGATTTGATGCCAATTATTCTTGTGATTGCGTTCTTTCAGCTCATTGTTTTGCAAGAGCCCCTGCCCAATTTAGTCTCGATTCTATTAGGACTCTTGCTTGTCGTATTCGGTTTAACCTTTTTTATTTTTGGCTTAGAGATGGGGCTATTTCCTATCGGGGAAAGTATGGCCCAAGCGTTTGCACGTAAAGGCAGTGTTTTTTGGTTACTGATCTTCGCATTCTGTTTGGGTTTCGGCACTACGGTGGCTGAACCAGCTTTAACTGCCGTCGCTGGCGAGGCGGCTGAAGTGGCAGCGGAAGGTGGGATGATCGCGAACGATGTGCTTGCGATGGAAGAGTATGCCAATGGTCTTCGCTACACTGTAGCACTGTCAGTTGGCATTGCGATTTTGTTAGGCGTGCTGAGAATCCTTAAAGGCTGGCCGATACAGTACATGATCATCGGCGGTTATATCGGTGTCGTTATACTTACTATGTTCGCTCCGCCTAGCATCATTGGTGTTGCGTATGATTCAGGTGGCGTCACCACATCGACGATTACCGTCCCTCTAGTGACAGCGCTTGGGGTCGGGCTGGCTTCTGCGATTAAAGGACGCAATCCAATGATTGATGGGTTTGGTTTGATCGCTTTCGCTTCTTTATTGCCGATGATGTTTGTCATGGTGTACGGGATGGTGGTGGCATGATCGCGTGGAGTCATTTTGCTGAGATATTCATTGATACGGTTAGCGATGTTGTGCCGATCGCGAGCATCATTTTTGGTTTCCAGTTTGCTGTATTAAGAAAACCGATTGCCAACCCTGCCAAGGTGATGTTGGGCTTTTTTTACGTGATCCTCGGCTTATCCCTGTTTCTTATTGGTCTTGATCTCGCTTTGTTTCCACTCGGTGAGATGATGGCATCTCAACTCACAGCGCCAAACTTCATTAAGCAATTTCAGCTTTCGCTAGGGGCCGACTTTGAGTGGTTTGATTACTACTGGGTTTACCTTTTCGCCTTTTTTATTGGTTTTAGTACCACCATTGCTGAGCCATCGTTAATTGCCGTAGCTCTAAAAGCCAATCAGGTATCCGGTGGCAGTATCAGTGTCAATGGACTACGAATAGCCGTCGCGCTTGGGGTTGCTTTTGGTATCTCGCTCGGGAGCTATCGGATTGTGGTTGGCGATCCTATTCATTACTACATCATTTTCGGTTACGTAATTGTAGTTATTCAAACCTTTTATGCTCCCAAGCTCATTATTCCATTGGCCTACGACTCTGGTGGGGTCACGACTTCGACTGTTACTGTGCCTTTAGTCGCGGCATTAGGTTTAGGGCTTGCCTCTACGGTTCCGGGTCGTAATCCAATGATTGATGGTTTTGGCTTGATTGCGTTTGCGAGTTTATTTCCAATGATTTCCGTTATGGGGTACGCGCAAATAACGCAGTGGCTCAATAAAGAAACAAAACGTGAGGATGAAGAAAATGCGCTTTAAATTGCTATTGGCCTTCGTTGAAGACAGCAAAACAGACGCGGTACTGACTGCAGCAAGAGATGCAGGTGCTACCGGGGCAACAGTGATTAACAATGCTCGAGGCGAAGGGCTCAATCAGAAGAAAACCTTCTTTGGCCTGACGTTAGAGGTACAAAAGGATGTGCTTTTGTTCGTAGTGGAAGAGCATTTATCTCGTCATATTCTAGAAACTATCAGTGATGTAGGCGAGTTTGATCAAGAGTCGGGGCAAGGAATCGCAATACAAATTGATATTGAAGATGCCGTTGGCGTAGCACACCAAGTCGAGAAGTTAACCAAAGTGGTTGAGGATGAATTATGAATCAGCAAACGAAAGTCCGTGTTCGGGATGTTATGGCCAATACTTATGTGATTATTGATGGCTTAACAACGGTTAAAGAGGGAATTCACTTAGCGCGAGAGCACGGGGTTAAAGCGCTGGTGGTCAATAAGCGCTGTGATGATGACGAATATGGTTTAGTTCTAATGAATGATATCGCGAAAAAGGTACTCGCTCAAAACCGCTCTCCGGAACGGACTAACATTTACGAAATTATGACCAAACCTGCGCTAAGCGTTGAGCCTGAGATGAACGTCAAGTATTGCGCACGATTGTTTGAACGATTTGGTATTAGTCGAGCGCCTGTGATTGAACAAGGAAAAGTCATCGGTATGGTCAGTTACAATAATATCGTCATTAACGGCATGGCTAGGGATGACTAATCGACAAAGTGTGCGTAGAATTTCCTGATTAATTTTGAGGAGATGATGTCGTGAAACTCTTTTTTGCCTCTGATCTACATGGCTGTTTGCCTGCAACTGAAAAAGTACTGGCTGAATATAAAAAATCTGGCGCTGAGACGTTGGTTATTTTAGGTGATGTGCTTAACCACGGCCCACGTAACCCTGTGCCGGAAGGATACAACCCACCAGCGGTTAGTGAGCTTCTCAACCAATATGCTGACCAGATCATTGCTGTACGTGGTAACTGCGACAGCGAAGTTGACCAGATGCTGCTCTCGTTTCCTATGATGATGGATTATGCTTGGGTGATGCTACCTTCTGGGCAGCGTTTGTTCTTAACTCATGGCCATCTCTATAATTCCAATAAGCGACCACCATTGAAACAAGGTGATGTCATTGTTCATGGGCACACGCATATCCCAGTTGCAGAGTTGGATAATGGTCAGTTTATTTTTAACCCAGGTTCGATTACTTTCCCGCGCGATGGGTACGCCGCGAGTTATGGTTTGCTAGAAGACAACCAACTTAGCGTGGTTACTTTTGACGGTGAAGTGCTAGCACAAACGTCACTCAGCTAGTTGAATGGCAGGCAGCCTTGCTTGGCTGCCATAATTTTGAGGGCGATGAGATAGGTTACTTACTATCCGAATGGCCGAGATCTCTTTCCGGATCAATTTCATCTCTTACGCGTTGCTTTAGAACTTTTGCTTCAGGAAAGCCGCCATCCTGTTTTCGCTCCCAAATCATCTTCCCATTGCAGTGGATTTCGAATCTCCCCCCAGTGTCAGGATGTAGTGAGACAGTTTCGATTTCTTCGCTAAACGTGTGCAATAGCTCTTGTGTTAACCAAGTTGAGCGTAGCATCCAGTTACACTGGCGACAGTAATAAATATCAATTTTGGCTTTTTCCATTTCATCCTCTTCAGACTAATAATTTAACGCCAACCGCGAATGTGAGAACTTCAAAACAGGTTTTTATTACCTTGTTACTATAACGTGTCGTAAGGTAGGCGCCAAGGCTACCGCCTAAAAATGAACCCAGTAGCAACACAGGTAACCAAGGCCAGTAAATAGGGGCACCAGCTTGGGCAACAGCGATGCCGCCAATCCCATTCCAGAATAGACCAACGCATAGCATGGTCAGGGCAACCGCTTGTTTATAGCTGTATCCAAACCAGCGGACAAGAAACAAAGTAACCAGCAAACCAGAACCGGCGGTTAACGATCCATTGATCACCCCGATCAGCATCAGTCCTATCCCACCTATAAACCAACCCAGTGGATCACGGTGAGATTGAACTTCTTCTTGGCCAAGTTGCTTTTTGAGGCGAGAGTAGATACCCAGCGCCAAAATCATTATCCCAAGCATTTTTTGAGCAAGGTCTTCTGGAATGAGAAGGACAATGTTGGCACCGATCACGACGCCAATGCTACCCACGCAAATTAAGTAGACGGCAACGCCAACTGAGAAGCTTTTATTTTTGATATGCGCGTATGCCGCGCCAAGCCCAAGAGCAACACTGGCGATTTTATGCGTCGCCAAAGCGACCGAAAAAGGTAAACCAAAGAAAATCAGTAGCGGAAACTGCAGCAATCCCGCACCACCACCAGAGAGTGAAGCGAGTGTATTAGCTAGCAATGAACCAAGAAATAGGGCGAAGGTATTAATCCAATCCATGATACTAAGAAAAAGAAAGGGGCTTCATGCCCCTTTAATTGAATTTAGTTACTGAAAAGTACGCTAGAGCCGTGACTCAGACTGGTCAGTAATAAGGTCTTTTCATTGACGATATCGATGCGGCGGCTTTGCTGCGCATCCATCTTAAAGATCTGAGTGATGAGCTTAAGCTGCGCTTCAGTAAAGTCTTTGCTTTGTGCAGAGGAGACATCTTTGAACTCAGTTGGAGAGACCAACAGGTAGTTGTCGCTAATGTCCCAATCACCGGTTTCAGAGATGTTAATAACACTCTCAGCAGACTGATCATCATTGGCGTATAAACGAACTGTGGCGACACGGATATACGTATTGTTCGGCAAATACTTCACGTTAGAAGAGACATCTACTTTACGTAGTGGACCAACCGACTCTTCCTGAAGTGGTGCTGTAATGACGGTAACCATCTTTGATTGCCACTCATGAGAAGTAATGACTTGCTCAACTTTTAAGTCGCTACCCCAATATAGCCATCCACTAAACAGTGCTGAAAAAACAAGTAGGCCTGCTGCAATTTTCTGATTCATTGTGATGCTTCCTATTGGCAAACTTTACTTAGATCTTCTTGTTCAGCGAAGATGCGTAGTGTGATGTTTTGACCGGAATGATCTAACGAGTGAATGTAGTTCAGCACCAGTTGATTATTCTGACCTCCGGTTGCAATCACTTCAATTGGCGCAACGTCATCCAAGTGTGTCTCATTGTATTTTTTCACACACTGCTTAATTGAAGGGTACCACTGAGTTAAGTCTGGGTGGTTGATTGGCGTTTTCACTGGAGTATTGCCAAATACACCCAATTCACGGAATTCAGATTCTGCAGGATTAGTAAATAACACAACACATAATGGTAGGAATAAAGCCAATGCCAAGAACAACTTAGATGTCAGGCTCCAAGCTTGACGCGGGGCTGGCTGTTCCACTGATTTTGCTGGCTGCGATTCTTCAACCTGAGGGCTAACTGGTGCCTCTGCGACTGTATCAGTATCAATGATATCGACAATTTCAACGTCATCTGTCGCGACGTTTTCTTCAATATCAGACTCGCCACTCATTAACGGAGTAGTACGTTCTACAGTACAAATTAGCTGATAACCACGCTTTGGCACGGTTTTCACAAACATTGGAGATTTAGTGGAATCTTTAAGGAGCTTTCGTAGCGTCGAAATTGCTTGTGTTAGGCTTGAGTCATCAACCTCAAAGCCTTGCTTGCGCCAAACGAAATCATGCAGATCGTTTCGGGAGACAATTTCACTCGGTTTTTCACACAGTAGCAGAAGAATACGGCTCTCGTTGCTTCCTAAGCGAATAAGCTCATTATCGGTTTCCTTATCGATAAGAGAGTTTGTATTCGGGTCAAAAGTGAATCTGTTTGCAAGATTAAACTTAGTACCTATATTACTCATCAATCATTGGCCATTTTTTGTAAGGGTTTCAGAAGGTCGTACTTGCCCAGTACTAACTATCACTTGTGCAAAAAGTGACTAGTTTAGAAATTTTGATTTTTTAGAGGTGCAAGGATAGTCAAAATAAAACCAAAAAAACACTGTTTTTATGCTTATTGACCTTGAATTTACATTTGTCACCCTCATGTTAACTGACAGATTTCGGCCAATTACAAATTCTTACTATGAATGTATTGGCTTGATAAGTATAGAACTTATGGAGTTATCATGAGCGAAACTGCAACACATAACAAAGAAACTCGTGGCTTTCAGTCAGAAGTAAAACAACTACTTCATTTAATGATTCATTCTCTTTACTCCAACAAAGAGATCTTTCTTCGCGAGCTAATTTCGAATGCGTCTGATGCTTCTGACAAACTGCGTTTTCAAGCATTGTCTAATTCGGATCTTTATCAAGGCGACGCCGAGTTAGGTGTAAAGCTCTCTTTTGATGAGACATCGAACACTCTAACGATTTCAGACAATGGCATCGGTATGAGCCGTGAAGACGTTATTGAGCACCTAGGTACTATTGCTAAATCGGGTACTGCTGATTTCTTCTCTAAATTATCTGAAGACCAATCTAAAGACTCTCAACTGATTGGTCAATTTGGTGTTGGCTTTTATTCTGCCTTTATTGTTGCTGATGCAGTGACGGTTCGCACTCGTGCAGCAGGTCTTGCCTCAGAACAGGGCGTGCAATGGCACTCTGCTGGTGAAGGCGAGTACACGATTGAAGATGTGACAAAAGAATCACGCGGTACGGATATCATTCTTCATATGCGTGAAGAAGGTAAAGAGTTCCTAAATGAATGGCGTCTGCGTGAAGTGATCAGCAAGTATTCTGATCACATTGGCATCCCTGTTTCAATTCAGACTGCTGAACGCGATGAAGAAGGCAAAGAGACAGGTACTAAAAAGTGGGAGCAAATCAATAAAGCTCAAGCACTATGGACTCGTAATAAATCAGATATCGCTGAAGAAGAGTACCAAGAGTTTTATAAACATGTTTCACACGACTTTGCTGATCCACTTGTATGGAGCCATAACCGTGTAGAAGGCAAGAACGACTACACAAGCTTGCTTTACATCCCATCTCAAGCGCCTTGGGATATGATGAACCGAGACCACAAATCAGGTCTAAAGCTTTATGTACAGCGTGTATTCATCATGGATGACGCTGAGCAGTTTATGCCATCGTACCTACGCTTTGTTCGCGGCTTGATAGATTCAAATGATCTTCCATTGAATGTTTCTCGTGAGATCCTGCAAGACAATAAGGTGACTCAGTCGCTGCGTGGTGCGTGCACTAAGCGTGTTCTGACTATGCTTGAGCGCATGGCTAAGAATGATGAAGAGAAATATCAAACCTTCTGGAAGCAGTTTGGCCTAGTAATGAAAGAAGGCCCTGCTGAAGACATGAGCAATAAAGAGAAGATTGCAGGTCTTCTACGCTTTGCTTCTACTGAAGTGGATTCTGCGGATCAGACTGTTGACCTAGCCTCTTATGTTGAGCGCATGAAAGAAGGCCAAGATAAGATCTACTACCTAACAGCGGACAGCTATGCAGCGGCAAAAAACAGCCCTCACCTAGAGCAATTTAAAGCCAAAGGTATCGAGGTTGTTCTAATGTACGATCGTATTGATGAGTACGTGATGAACTACCTAACTGAGTTTGATGGTAAGCTGTTCCAGTCCATTACGAAAGCTGGTCTTGATCTCAGCAAGTTTGAAGACGAAGCGGAAAAAGAGAAGCAGAAAGAGACTGAAGAAGAGTTTAAGTCTGTGGTTGAACGTACCAAAGAATATTTGGGTGACCGCGTTAAAGAAGTTCGTACGACATTCAAACTGGCAAGTACACCAGCGGTTGTTGTTACTGATGACTTTGAGATGGGAACTCAGATGGCGAAGCTTCTAGAGGCAGCAGGTCAAGCGGCTCCTGAGGTCAAGTACATCTTTGAAATCAATCCAGAGCACGCTTTAGTTAAGCAAATGGCAGATGAAGCAGATGAACAAGCGTTTGGTCGCTGGGTCGAGGTTTTACTGGGCCAAGCTATGCTGGCTGAGCGTGGTTCAATCGAAGATCCATCTCAGTTCTTAGGCGCAATCAATACGCTTTTGACTAAGGGCTAATAGCTCATTTGATACAAAAAGCTCGCATCTTGCGGGCTTTTTGATTTATTTGCGCTTATCGTGAATAAAATTGCGTGAAAGAGTCGGGAGTGTGAGTGTTTAAGCATTCTTTAGTCGTAAACCGCGCTTTGGTTTTAAATTGTATGGTAGAATGCAATCTTGAAACCAAGTGAACAGGCGTGTAATGTGCACGCCTGTTTTATTGCTAAATACAAGAACGGTTATACCGAAACTTACCGTGACAAGCGGCGAAGTCGTGACTTGGCTAAGTATAGTGAGCTTCGGTATAAATCATTATTATCTTAAGAGGATTCAACATGCGCATCATTCTTCTAGGTGCTCCAGGTGCAGGTAAAGGCACACAAGCTAATTTCATCATGGAAAAATACGGTGTTCCGCAGATCTCTACTGGTGACATGCTACGTGCTGCTATCAAAGCAGGTACAGAGCTTGGTAAGCAAGCTAAAGCTGTAATTGACGCTGGTCAGCTAGTTTCTGATGAAATCATCCTTGGTCTAATCAAAGAGCGTATTGCTCAAGATGACTGCGAAAAAGGTTTCCTACTAGACGGTTTCCCACGCACTATCCCACAGGCTGACGGCCTTAAAGAAATGGGTGTTGACGTAGATTACGTTATTGAATTCGACGTTGCTGATGATGTGATCGTTGAGCGTATGGCTGGTCGTCGTGCTCACCTACCATCAGGTCGTACTTACCACGTTGTTTACAACCCACCTAAAGTGGAAGGTAAAGACGACGTAACGGGTGAAGAACTCGTTGTTCGTGATGACGATAAAGAAGAGACAGTACGTGCGCGTCTAGGTGTATACCATGATCAAACGGCTCCACTAATCTCTTACTACGGTAAAGAAGCTGAAGCAGGTAACACTAAGTACCTTAAGTTTGATGGTACTAAGCAAGTTGCTGAAGTTAGTGCAGATATCGAGAAAGCACTAGCATAAATCGCTAACAGCGATTTTTGAAAATTTGTTATAGTGAAAGCGACCTTTATTAGGTCGCTTTTTTTATGTTCGCGCTTTGATCCATGTTGGACCTTTTCACGTAAAGAACGATTTGAGTATTGATAGGAACCTATGCAAAACAATAAAAAACAAGGTGTGTTACTGGTTAATTTAGGGACACCTGATGAAGCAACTGCTCCAGCAGTAAAACAATTCCTTAGTCAATTTTTGCATGATAAGCGTGTTGTTGATATGACCCGCTGGCTATGGTGCCCAATCTTACATGGTGTCATTTTGCCGATTCGTGCGCCAAAGGTTGCCAAACTTTATCAGTCGGTTTGGACGGAAGAGGGCTCTCCTCTTATGGTGTACTCAAAACGTCAGGCTGAAAAGTTAAAGCAGCTGGTGGATATGCCAGTTGAGTTGGGCATGACTTACGGTAATCCAAGTCTGCAAACAGGGGTTGAATCACTGCTAGCTCAAGGGGTTGAGGAGGTAATCGTGCTGCCTTTATACCCGCAGTATTCCGGTACCACAACGGCAGCAGTCTCTGACGGTTTGACTAAAGCATTTAAGAAGATCCCAGTTACGCCAAGTTTTCAGTTTATCCGTGACTACCATGACCATCCCACCTATATCAAAGCACTAGCAGAAAGTGTCAAATGCTCATGGCAAGAGAAGGGAAAGGGTGACTACTTACTCTGTTCTTACCATGGTATTCCAAAGCGCTATGCTGATAACGGTGATATTTACCCTCAGCACTGTCAGCGCACGACAGAACTATTGGCACAAGAGTTAGGGTTAACTTCAGAGCAAATCGGAATGACTTACCAATCTCGTTTTGGACGAGAGGAGTGGTTACAGCCATACACAGATAAAACCTTAGAAGCACTACCTACCAAGGGGATAAAAAAGCTTGATATCATGGCACCTGCCTTTTCCGTTGATTGTTTAGAGACATTGGAAGAACTTTCAGAAGAGTGCCGTGAGATCTTTATTGAGCATGGGGGAGACACTTTCACATATATCCCGTGCTTAAATGACGATGAGCTTCATTTAAAGATGATGGCAGAGGTAACTCGCTGTCACTAAGTGATAAGTTTTCGTTTGAGAAGGCTGCCGTGAGGCAGCTTTTTTTATGCCCATGGTTTGCTGAGTCAAAAGTGTTAAAGGATTCGTATTGATCATGCTTATATTGAAGTGATCGAGATCTCATTATTATTATTGAAAATTAAGTGGAATCTAAATCCGGTGTGACCCAGACCCATATAGTTATACGGTATAAGGATGGTAGTGTGATAACGATCACTTCTCGTCATTTTTGATATTTTTACCTTTATTTAAGTCATTGAAAATAAAGAGTTAAATTTCTTTTCCGTTTTTGACGGTGAGCCATGTCTCACTAAGTGGGTATTTATTTTTCATTGGAAAATAATTCTTGCAGTATGAAAAGCAAGCCAGGGAGGCAAACCTTCTTTGCGGTCAATGGTAAAGAATTACCGGAATAAGAACCGCGGCGACTTTTGATATATTAAGGCAGATTCTAATGAAAACACTATTTACGCTAAGCGCACTTTCTCTTGCTTTCGCTTCAACGGCATTCGCGGGTTCTTCATACGTAACAGGTAACGTTCAATTCCATGATGATGGTCGTATCCACGGCTCTAGCGCGACTTCAACACTAGAAGCTGGCCATACTTTTGATAACCAGTTTGGTGGTCTAACAGTTTACACTGAGTTTGATGGTATTCAGCTTGGTAAACTTGAAACTGAAAATGGCGGTGCAGGTAATACTACTCCAGCGATCACCGTAGGTGGTGAGCAATCATTTAACATCACTGATAACCTATGGGTTGCGGCTGGTTACCAGCACCTATTCTCAGCGGGTGAAAACATTCAATACCGCCCATTAGTTAAAATTGGCTACAACTTTGACAACGGCATCTCTCTAAGCAACCGTACTCGTGCACACATTGATGCAACTGACGCTGATGCGAAAACAGATTACCGCATGGATAACCGCATTGGTTACGTAATGGATGAAAACGTAACGTTCAGCTACAACAACGTATACATGATTGAAGCTGAAACAATGGACCACGAGCTTCGTGCAACGTGGACGCGCCAAGGTGTTCAACCATACTTCGAGTTCCGCTCTCAGGCTCATGGCGCTGAAACGGTAACAGGCGATAGCCTAGTTAACAATGCATTCGTATTCGGTGCATCTTACGGCTTCTAAGTCCAACTTATTACTGTCCTAAAAAAGCCCAGCATCTGCTGGGCTTTCTTTTAGTCTTGATTGGTTGGGGCACAAAAACGCTCGACTCCTTGCCAAAGGATGCTATTCGGCATATGGATAGAACCAATATTAGCGAGCGCATCTTTCCATAGACCTAGGCAGGCAAATTGTTTGTTTTCGCTGGTGTAGTGTTCGAGCACCTGAGTGGCAGGTAGAGTAATGGTTAGTGCTGCTGTAGCTTTAAGATAATTACTTAAGTACTGCTCGATGTTGTGTGTTTTATGACTAATGTTCGCTTGTAGCATCAATATTAACGCGTTACTTGGTATTTCAGCGACATATTCTCTTTGTAGCATCTGCAGGCTTTTCTCTATGTCTCCAGCACGATAGGTGAGAAGGGCCAACAACATGTGTAGTTCTGGAGAAGGGGGAGTTGTCTGTTTAACTTTATTAATCCATTGAGTAAGTACTTCTTCGGACTGAGTGCTGAACAACAGTTCCCTAGTATAAAAGCTGATCTCTGCGTCACTCATATCTTGGTTAACTAATTGTTCAAACTGGATTTCTGATAGCGTACTTAAGTCGGTTTTTAGATTCTGCTCTATCGATACAATCGGTTTAGGTAGTTTGAAATACTCGGTTAAATCGGAGTTGAGTCTGTTGATGGTCTCTACCAATTGCTGGCCGTTTAGCGTGTATATATTTCGCCACGCGACACGAGCTGAAGCTGAATGGTTAAGAATGACTTCAAGTTTGTCCGTATCGCTGTCATCTTTTATCAAGTTAAAGGTGAGTTTGTAGTCTGAATCATTAAGCGCATCAGAACCTGGGAAGTAGTCATGCTCGCTAAGACTCATTAAGTAGTAACTTGGCGAACGCATATTGGCCAAGTGGATGTAAGGAGAGTGGCTGTACGAGTGAAGAAGCAACACTTTGAGCTTGAGTGCGTCTCGACGTGTCGTCTGCTTAGATGAAGATATTTGATCAAGTAAGAGACGAACTTGAGGAACATATAAAGCCTGCCCCTTGGATTTAACTTTTACATCAAAGAAAGTATTTACTAGGGTAACTAGGATGGTAAGGCTAGCAACAACGAGCAGCGATAACGATAAAGTTTTTTTTGAAGAAGTTGGCTTCGGCGTGTTTTTTGCGATATTTTCGCAAGATACTCTAGAGGCTTTGTTGAATGGTTCGACAAGTTGGACGTGGCTTTGAGGTATGTAGTAACCTTTTTTGGGGTAGGTTACGATAAGCTTATTTGAATCAATATCAGGTATGTTTTCGCGTAAAATATTACGTAGTAAACTGATTCGATTTGTTACCACATTTTTAGAAACATACTGACTCTCCCAAACCTGCGTTATAAACTCTTCAATAGAGGTTGGCTGGTTGATATTTGATAATAATACTTCGAGCAATGCGATATTGCGGGGCTCTAACGGGATATCTTTATTGCCATCGCTGAGCGTTTTACTTGCGGGATTATAAATTAGATTAGCGAAAGCAATAGCATTGCCAGTTCTTTTTGCTTCGTCAAGTAGGTCCATAGTTAGTATAGTGATGTTAAACGTATGCTCAGTATGTTACAAGAATAGCTTCATAACTAATAGCCTACCCAATGTTTTCCTAATGTTGGAAAGAGAGCTTGGTACTTAATAAGCACCAAGCTTGGCGCTTAAAACTTAAAAATGCCATTTATGAACGCAATGTTTGACTCTTTAAAGGTACCAAACTCAGCGTTTCCAAACTTGTGCTCATTGCCAACAAAATAGCTATAGCGATAGCCTGCCTCCATGCCAAGTTTGTTGGTGAACATATATCCGACTCCTGTATTTAAACCGTAAGTTACCCCTGAATTGCTACTAGTTATTTTTGAGGTTGAATTTAATAGTCGATGTTCTAATTCCAGTTCACTTTTATAGTAGCCAATCCTTGCTCCAGCCAATAGATAGAGGTTACTGGTTAGGTTGTAGGTGTAGTCCGCGCCTAAACCAAGCTGATGACCATTCAAAGTAAATGTTTCTGACTCTAAAAGCATGCTTTGTGTGTATTCTGACTCAGCATCAAACTGAAAGTATCCATAAGAGCGAAAGTTGTCATTGATGATAAAACCACCTTTAACTGCAAGGGAACCGACTTCATCCATGTCATGGATGATCGCATCATCACTCGGCACTGATGTGCTGGTGTTATATTTACCACCTGCCAGTTCAACGGCAATGTATGGCGAGTTAGCAAATGATGGCAAGGAAACGACAGCAGTTGCCGCAGCAATAAGTAGATGTTTACGCATATAGTACTCAAATGTATCCGATAGTAGTGTTTAACTCTGCATCTCTGGTTGTGTCGTCGATGCAGTTAGGCAATGGTGAACGCTAGAGAGCAGGGCATTGCTCAGCAGGAGGGAAAGTTATCTGAGGATAGAACAAAGTGCCAAAAACAAAACTACACGGAGTTAAACTTGATCTATATTTAGATCTATATTTTTGATTTTATGGGATAAATTTGCGCTTTCTTCAGTGTCACTGAATAAGAAAGCGCAGTCCAAATCTGATCAACAGATTTTGTTATTGGTTACCTTTATAGTGGCGGTATTCAAACACCTGACCTTTTTCATTAAAGGCGTACACTGAGTACTCATCTTGTTTGTCGCCATATTCCATACCTGGTGAACCCATTGGCATTCCTGGTACCGCAAGACCTTTCGCATTACGTGGTGGGTTTTCAAGGAAGGCTTTAATGTCATCGGCAGGAATATGCCCCTCAAAGACATAGCCATCGATCTCTGCGGTATGACATGAAGCTAGTTCAGTCGTTACGCCAAACTTTTGTTTAATCGGGTTCATATTCTCATGCAGTTTTTCTTCAACGGTGAAGCCAGCGTCTTGCATGTGTTTTGTCCATTCGGTACAGCAGCCACAGTAGGGAGACTTATGGTTAAGAACGTCAGCTGCGATGGCATTACCTGACAAAAGGAATAGTGCCGTAAGGGCGAAAGTTTTGCTTTTCATAGGAACCTCTACGAAGTTTTAAATAATCTTAATCGGTTAGCGTTACTAACCACGGTAATCGAAGAAAGGGCCATGGCAGCCCCTGCCACCACAGGGCTCAATAAAAAGCCAAATGTTGGGTATAAAACACCAGCAGCGATCGGAATTCCCAAAGAGTTATAGATAAACGCGCCAAATAAGTTTTGCTTCATATTTCGCACGGTTGCTTTGGAAAGTTCAATTGCTCTGATTATTGAAAGAGGTGATGAATTGAGTAGTGTCATTTGTGCACTCTCGATAGCGACATCACTGCCACTGCCCATTGCTACCCCGACGTTAGCTATCGCCAGTGCTGGAGCATCGTTGACACCATCACCGACCATTGCAACGCACTTACCTTGTCGTTGAAAACTTTCAACATGGCTAGCTTTCTCGTCGGGTAAGACTTGCGCAATTACTTGGTTAATTCCTAGCTGCATGGCAATCGCTTCAGCCACCACCTGGTTGTCACCAGTGAGCATCACAGGGACAATATTCATTGCTTTTAAAGCGGTGACGGCTTTTTTTGCATCCGTTTTGATTGGGTCAGCTATCGCTATCACACCTTTAACTACACCGCCCACTTGGACGATAATCGGCGTCCAGGCATTATTGAGATATTGCGTGAGAGTGGGGTGTAGCTCTTGGATATCCCATTGTTTTTGCTCGGCAACATTAAGTGATACTAGTGAGATAGGGCTATTGTCGTATAATGCTTCGACCCCTTGTCCTCGATGATTTTTAAAATCGGAGACATCTACGAGTGCGATGTTTTTCTCTAGTGCTTTATTAACGATGGCTTTTGCCAAAGGGTGCTCTGAGTATTGCTCCACGGAAGCGCTGAGTGAAAGAAGTTCCTGCTCATTTCCGCTCAAGGCATAGATAGCTTGGACTTGCGGCTTACCTTCGGTCAATGTGCCTGTTTTATCAAACACAACCGTATCTATTTTACTCGCTGATTGTAAAACATTGGCGTCACGGATCAGAATGCCCATTTCAGCCGCTTTTCCAACCCCAACCGTCACAGATAAAGGCGTCGCTAGACCCAGAGCACATGGACACGCGATGATCAAAACAGTGGTAGCGACGACCAACATATAGCTCGCACTTGGCTGAGGGCCAACTAAATACCAAACCAACGCCGAGATAAGTGCAATAGCGACGACGATAGGAACAAATACTGCGGAAATTTGATCGGCAAGTTTGGCAATTTTTGGTTTGCTGCTTTGGGCCTGGCGAACCATTGTGACAATGCGTGCTAGCATTGTATTGTTGCCAACGCCCTGAGCTTCAATAACCAGAGCTCCATCTTGGTTGATGGTGCCTGCTGAGACGGTATCGCCGATCTGTTTGTTAACCGGCACAGGTTCGCCTGTCAGCATTGACTCATCTAAATAAGATTCACCCGATTGAACACGTCCGTCTACAGGAATTTTCTCACCGGGTTTTACCCTCAGTTGCATACCAACTTGAATAGTTTTGATATCAATAACTTGCTCACCTTGATCGGTAACTAAATTCGCAGTTTGAGGCTGAAGGCCAATTAGCGCTTGCAGAGACAAGGTGGTCTTAGCTTTGGCTTTGGCTTCGATATAGTGGCCAAGGGAGATAAGACCGACGATCATGGCGCTTGCTTCAAAATAAACATGGCGCGATGCTACTGGGAAAAAATCAGGCACTAGCACAACCAGCATTGAAAATACCCATGCGGATCCAACACCTAATGCTACCAGCGTATCCATGGTAGCTCGTTTGTGAGTGAGTGCTTGCCACGCATTGACAAAGAATGAGCGGCCCGCTGTTGCAAGTAGCCAAAGACAAATCAGGCCGACAATCCCCCAAGCAACTTGGTCTTGGGAGCTGCGAATCATCATATTTCCGCCCAGCACTCCCCAAAGCATAAGTGGGGCTCCGACGGCTAAGCCAAACCAAGCGCTGCGTTTGTGGTGGGCTTGTATCAACGCTTGCTGTTGCTGCTGTTTTAGTTGTTGCGTTTCAGAGTCAGTTACAAGTTGCGCCTGGTAGCCTGCCTTAGCTATTGCAGGAAGTAGCAGGGCCTCAATTTGGCTGCTTGCTAATGCGCTATAAACAATCGCACTTTGTTCTGCGAGGTTAACTTGTACTTTATCTATACCAGCGACGCTGATTATTGTTTTTTCAACCGACGCAACACAGCTTGCGCAAGTCATGCCAGAGATCAGAAGCTGGTGGGTATGAAGTGCATCAATACTGTTGTTCTCTATCGATGAGGTTTGGAGTTCTTCTTCAGCTTCTTCTTCCGGAAGCTCATTTATTGTGGCTTGATAGCCAATCGATGCAACTAAAGCCTGTAGGGTTTCTAACGAATGTAGGGATGAGACTGAAAGTTCACTTTTTGAGGCGCTGAACTGACCGACATACGCATCCTCATTCAACGCTTTTTCGAGCTTGGCGACACATTTTCCGCAATTGAGTCCACTGAGGTGTAGCTGATAATGATTACCAGCTTGGTAGCCAAGTTCCTCTACTGACTTCTCTATATCAAGAAATGTTTGTGCGCTCTCTATTGAGATAAAGGTTGGTGAAAGCTCATAGACTGATGCATCAAGCTCAGAAGTGAGTTTATTCTCTACTTTTCTCGCGCACCCCATGCAATTGAGCCCTGATAGGGGAATATCAAACTTAGCCATAACCTTACCTGCATTAAAAGCGATGATGACTAAGCATAAACCTTAACTCAAGGGCAAGGTCAAACATTGATTATGCGAAAGTCAAAATCGTTAATCTTTGTTTTTTGCTTAGGACTTTTAACGTCTTTTTATGCGAGTCACCTCTAACTTTTTTATTGGTGAATATAAAGTTCCGTAAAATGTTCAAAAATTAATGAGATGTAGATAACGATTTTAGTGGGGAATTGGCAGTGTTTGGCTTGTTTTTTCTAAAATTAACGTTTTTTATGTTTTATGTTTTTGTTGTAAGTTGTTGATTTTTAATAGTATGTAAGAGGTTTGGCTAAGCCCGTTTTGAAGTGAGTCAGATTTTTCTTTGGATAGTTTTTTGAAGCAAAAAAAGTTTGCCAAGATGAACCCGTCCATAAATGGTTCTCCCCGTTAAATCATTCAGTTAGACGGTTTTCTGGGGAGTGCTAACAAAAAATAAATTCTTAATAATAGGGGTTAATCTTATGTCTCATTTCAAAAAGACACTGCTTGGAGCAGCTGTATCAAGCTTAGTTTTAAGTGGTGCTGCATTTGCTGATGGCGCAAATAGCGACGCTGCGAAGAACTACTTAACTAAAGATTCGTTTGCATATGAAGTCTACGGTATTATTGCGATGCAGGCCGCGTATCGCGATTATGACTCAGGTAGTAATGCGACTGATGATGATCTTGGAGGCATGCAGTTTAACAACGAATCACGTATCGGTTTCCGTGGTAAAAAAGACTTTGCTAACTTCGGACCAACGTTTATTTGGCAAATTGAAGGTGGCTATGTAGACCCAAGCTTTGGTGGTGAGGGTGCTGGTCTTGGTGAGCGAGATACGTTTGTCGGTTTTGAAGGTGAGTCGTTTGGTCAGGTACGTGTCGGTCGTGTATTGACACCTATGTATGAATTGGTTGACTGGCCTGCTTCTAACCCAGGTTTAGGTGATGTATATGACTGGGGTGGAGCTATCGGCGGTGCTAAATACCAAGATCGTCAGTCAAATACTGTTCGTTGGGATTCCCCAATGTACGCAGACAAGTTCTCATTAGACATCGCTGCTGGTGCTGGTGATAGCGCTGGTATGGGGGCTGGTGATGATTACTGGGGTGGTATTGCAGCTCATTACAAGTTAGGTCCAATCCAATTGGATGCTGCGTATGAAGGCAACCGTAATATTGAAGCTGAAGGTCAAACGTGGGAAAACAACAGTTACCTAGTTGGTGTCCAAGGTTGGTTCGAAAATGGTATTTCATTCTTCGCTCAATACAAATATATGGAAGCGGACGCAAATAACGGTGTTAGCGAGAAACAAGATGCTGTTTCTGCTGGCCTGATGTACACGACTGGTGATTGGCAGTACAAGTTAGGTTACGCAGCAAACTTCGACTTAGAACGCGATGGTCAAACAATCGACAATACGGGTGATGACGTACTATCAGCACAGATCATGTACTTCGTAGATCCATCAGCAGTACTTTACGCTCGTGCTCGTACGCTAGACTTTGGTGACGGTGCGTCTCAACTAGACAAACCAACAGAAGCACGCTGGAAGTCTGCTGACTACGATGAGTTCTCTGTAGGTGTTGAATACTACTTCTAATTTAGAAGTAGCTAAAAGGGCGGAAACGCCCTTTTTGTATTGATATCTATTCACATAAGCCATTGAAATGACCGGCCTGTTAGTTTCAGTGGCTTATCTAAATTGGTATAAGACGAGAAAACCATGATGAAAAAAACAACCACACTATTAGGATTTTGCGCACTACTTTCTGCGCCTGCATTTGCTGCTCAACTGACTCTGCAAGCGGAATTGGTTCCTCGCGTTATCAACGGTGAGTTCGTCTACCCTGAGTGGATCTCTGACAACAACAGTATCAAAGTTGAAGATGGCGCAAACCAACTGGCTGTGAATGTGGGTCAAATTGTGTTTGAAGATGGCAAGCGTCGTAAGTTCGATTCACAGCCGCTTTTATTAGAGTTTGATGCTCCGAAAGATGCTAAGTTAACGCTAACGTACAACAAGTTCCGTACCATTGAAGAAGCAAATGCTTTTGAAATGGACCCAAAACTGACGCTAAAAGACGCAAACGGCAAAGATGTTGATTTTTCTATGGTTCAACTGCGCAAAGGTGGCCTACAAGGTTTCCGCGATTACGAGCGTGAAGTGGCCGATTACAACAAGGCTATGAACAAGGAATCGACTAAGGCAAGTATCGCTGCTTCTCCGGCGGTAACCAAAACGTTGAAAGAATCGTTCCATGATTTAAGCCGTGAAGAGCAACAAGAGTTCATGCAGTGGGCGATGAAGAACTTAAAGTAACTTATTTCCAAATAGCGTAGTAAGAAACAGTCAGGGCAGTACCCAATAGGGTGTCTGCCCTTTTGCTATTTCTGCCATCAATCAGCACGGAATGATTGTAGTATTGACTTTCGGTGGTAAAATGTCGCCACTTTTATCCTTGATATATCATCGAGAGCTCTCTCGTTGCTCATTACCCTTAAGGAACTCAAATGACGGTTAAAACTCGTTTTGCTCCTAGCCCTACAGGCTACCTTCACGTTGGTGGTGCACGTACTGCACTTTACTCTTGGCTATATGCTAAAAGCCAAGGCGGTGAATTCGTTCTACGTATCGAAGATACAGATTTAGAGCGTAACTCTCAGGAAGCTGTGGATGCGATCCTAGAAGGCATGCAATGGATGGGTCTAGAGTGGAATGAAGGTCCTTACTTCCAATCTAAGCGTTTTGACCGTTACAACGAAATGGTTGATAAGCTACTTGCTGAAGATAAAGCATACAAATGTTATGCGTCTAAAGAGCTGCTAGATGAAATCCGTGCAGAGCAAGAAGCAGCGAAAGAGATGCCTCGTTACGATGCTAATCACCCAAAAATCGTTGCAGCTAATGCTGAAGCGAAAGAAGGCGATGCGTTTGTTATCCGCTTCCGTAACCCGAAAGAAGGCAGCGTAGTATTTGATGACCAGATTCGTGGTCGCATCGAAATTGCTAATAGCCAGCTAGATGACCTAATCATCCGTCGTACTGATGGCGCACCAACGTACAACTTCGTGGTTGTGGTTGATGACTGGGATATGGGCATTACGCACGTTGTTCGTGGTGAAGACCACATCAACAACACACCTCGTCAAATCAACATCTACGAAGCACTAGGTGCGCCAGTACCGGTATTTGCTCACTGTGCAATGATCCTAGGTGATGACGGTGCGAAACTGTCTAAGCGTCACGGCGCAGTTTCTGTTATGCAATACCGCGATGAAGGTTACCTACCAAATGCACTTAACAACTACCTAGTGCGTCTTGGTTGGTCTCATGGTGACCAAGAGATCTTCTCGCAAGAAGAGATGATCAATCTGTTCTCTCTAGATGCAATCTCTAAATCAGCGTCAGCGTTCAATACTGAAAAGCTACTTTGGTTGAACAACCACTATATTAAGACGTCTGCTCCTGAGTATGTGGCTGAGTACCTACAATGGCACCTAGATAACCAGAAACTAAACGTTGAAAACGGTCCGGCAATCACTGAAGTGATTAAGCTTGTGGGTGAGCGTTGTAACACGCTGGTAGAGCTAGCAGAGCAGATCCGTTACTTCTACGAAGATTTCTCTGAGTTTGAAGCAGGCGCGGCTAAGAAGCATCTACGCGGCGTAGCTAAAGGCCCATTAGAGCTTGCTCTAGCGAAAGTTGATGCGTTAGAAGAGTGGACAACAGCAAACATTAAAGAAGGTGTTATCGCCGCTGTTTGTGAAGAGCTAGAAATCGGCATGGGCAAAATTGGTATGCCATTGCGCGTTGCAGTAACAGGTGGTGGTCAGTCTCCATCTGTTGATGCAGTTATGGAACTTGTTGGTAAAGAGCGTGTTATTGCCCGTATCAAGATGGCAATCGCATTTATCGAAGAGCGTGAAGCGAACGCATAGTCTTCGTTCTCTCGATTAGATATCAAACCGCAGTTTAATACTGCGGTTTTTTTATATGTGTCAAAGAGTGCTTATGGTGGCTGCTACGTTCTAGTTAACTGATTATTTGTTCGCATCAGTTGGTGTTTTATTTTGAAAAAACCTCACTTAATCGAGTGTAATACTAATTTTGTTTGGGAAAGTACCTACAAAATATCGTCTTGAATTTAAGAAATTTTACTCTAGGCGCATTTTTTTTCGTGGAAAACGCAAAAAGTGTGAAGGCGCGCTAGCCCTTATGTGGCAAGAGCCGAGAGCGCTCCCTGAAACTTCTCTGACTTTAATGCAACTAAATGCTGACATTTCTCCCCTTTATTAATGGAACTGATCCTCTTTATAGTGCTCCCCGTTGGTTACATATAGTCACATTTATTGTTAGCTAAAGCACCGGATTAACCTGGAGCGAAATGACACATCAGGAAGTGAATGAATGGATCTCATCTCCACTTTGCTTGGAGAGATTGAGTGAAGGATCAAAGCTAAACGATAACGAAATTAATATTAAGTATTAAGGAAACAGTAATGAAAAAATTAGCAGCGGTAATCTCAGCGTCACTTCTTCTAGCATCTGCACCTTCAATGGCAGAGCTGTATGTTGGTGGTAAAGTCGGTAAATCATGGTTAGATGACGCGTGCACAACAGCTACAGCAAACTGTGACGACGAAGCATCGACAGCAGGTGTGTTCGCTGGCTACGAAATGTGGGACTTCCTATCAATTGAAGGTGGTTACGATTACCTAGGCAAATTCACTGCTGATGGCCTAAATGACGACAAAGTTGAAGCATTCACTTTAGCTCCTAAACTAAACCTACCTATTACTAACGATATCTCACTGTACGGTAAATTTGGTGGTGCGTACGTGAAATACGGCAACCAAGATGATTACTCTTACCTAGGTGCTGCTGGTATCGAATTCGATTCACATGAAAATGTGACAGTTCGTGTTGAATACCAAACAATTACTGATGCAAACAATGATCAAGTACGTGCTATGGGCAACAGCGCAACACTTGGCTTCGTTTACAAGTTTGGCGGCAGCGAAGAAGCGGCACCAGTAGCAGTTGTTGAAGAAGAAATGACAGAAGAAGTGGTAGTAGAAGAAACTCCAGCTGAACCTGTTGTAGAAACAAAAACATTTGAAACGCAACAACTAGGTACAGGTAGCTTTAAGCTAAACAGCACTGAGCTAAACCAAGACAGTGCAGCTCAACTAGACGAGTTAGTTGAGTTCCTAAACACTTACCCACAAGCTAATGTAGAGATCGTTGGTTACACTGATACTTCAGGTGCTGCGGAATACAACCAAGTTGTTTCTGAGAAGCGTGCACTGTCAGTAGCAAACGCTCTAGAAGAAAAAGGCATCGATTCTTCACGCATTACCGCTCGTGGTGAAGGTGAAAACAATCCGATTGCATCTAACGAAACTCGCGAAGGCCGTGAGCAAAACCGTCGTGTTGAAGTAATCGTTCCTGAATTTGAGTACCAAGTAGCTCAATAATAATTCAATAAATAACAGCGTCAGAAAAAAGCCTCGACTTAGGTCGGGGCTTTCTTATTTTTGAGAGCAAATATAGGAATATAATGATTTCCGTTCCATCGCTCATGTTTTATTTGATCTGATTATGCGTTAGTGTGCGTATGTGGACTGTCGGGTTCACATCACTCGTTGATTAGCGAGCGAAGGCGTAAATGGAAAACAATAAGGAAATACGCATGAAAAAATTAGCAGTGGTAATTTCTGCAAGCTTGATGCTGTCTTCAGTAGCAAATGCAGAGTTCTATCTTGGCGGCAAAGTTGGTAAGTCTTGGCTAGATGATGCATGTACTTCGGCAACCGCAAATTGTGATGACGAATCTATTACCGCCGGTCTGTTCGCTGGCTATGAGTTTATGGACTATCTATCACTTGAAGGTGGGTATGACTACTTAGGTGAGTTCACCGCAGATGGTATTGATGGCGATAAAGCCCATGCTTGGACATTGGCGCCGAAGCTGACGATTCCATTCAATGACACTGTCTCTCTATACGGTAAGTTTGGTGGTGCCTATGTCGAATATGGCGATAAAGATGATAACTCTTACTTAGGTGCTGTGGGTTTGGAGCTGAACTCTGATAGCAACGTAAGAGTCCGTCTTGAGTATCAACGTTTGACAGACGTTAACAATGATTTGGTTAAGGCGGCTGTCAATTCGGCGACCTTAGGTTTTGTTTACCACTTTGGTAATAACGACCAAGCGCAGCAAGAGCCTGTCGTTGTAGAAGAAAAGACGGAAGAAGTAGTAGAGGAAGTGGTTGTTGTGACTCCTGTCATCAAGAGCTATGCAACCAAAGTTGATTCTGGACACTTTGCATTAAACAGCACTGAATTGAAGCCAGAGAGTAAATCTCAACTTTCAGAGTTGGTTCAGTTTATGGAGCAATACCCTCAAGCAACTGTTGAAGTTACTGGGTATACCGACTCAAGTGGGGCTGCGGAATACAACCAAATGCTTTCAGAAAAACGCGCTCAAGCGGTGGCTGATGAGTTAGAGAGCCAAGGTATTGAAGCGTCACGCATTACCGTCAGTGGCGAAGGGGAAAATAACCCTATCGCTTCGAATGACACTCGTGAAGGTCGTGCTCAAAACCGTCGCGTCGAGATCACGGTACCGGGCTTCGAATACGAAGAAAAGTAGCGAAAGAAAAAAGCAGTTAAAAAGAAAAGCCTTGGCATATGCCAAGGCTTTATTCGTTGTCGTTACTGTCGACCATAAAACTCTATGCCACAGATTATCTGCTAGCTACTTTAAATCAATACTGTTTAATCGGCCCATAAACTCAAGGATCTCTAAGTTCTCCTTGTTGGCCGCAAGTAGTGCTTTCTTAGTTTTAGAGTAGGCGGCCAACCGGCCATGTTTCTTTATTGAGCAAACCACACTTCTGTAGATGAGTTTGCCGTTCTCATCATAGCTGCGCCATGCGGCGATATAGCATTCATCTTTGGCGTCTGGGTTATCTTTGGTCGGTCTAGGTTTAAAGATAATCTTGGGTTCAAGTGAGTGGGGTAAACGTGTCATGAGGTAAGGGTCTTTGAGTAGACGGCGCCAAAATTTGCCCCACATCTCACTGCCCATTTCATTTCGCAACTTAATCGCTTTCTGCAGGCCTTTCTTCTCTCCAATACGAATGTAGCCGACAGAGCGGTGGATGACTTTGTCATCTGGAGTATGGATATGAATTTTGAAGGCTGTTTTGGCCTTAGAGATGAAGCGATGACCAGTGTTGGTCTCTAAGTTACTTTTTTTCATTGTTTGACTATAGATAACTTTATTAATAATTATTTTAGATGAAAGTTAAAGGATGGTGAAGCTAAGAAAGCAAAAGGGCCAAGCATTTTTACTTGGCCCTGATAAAAGGAAGGTGTTTACGCTGGGATTCGACCTGTTAGGAAGAGAATACACTACCTAGCTTTGCAACGGAGCGTAGTGGCATTCTCGTCGAATCACTATAACAGTTTGTGCATAACATCTCCGAGCTGAATACTGCCTGCTAATTCTGCTTGATCGACAGAAAGCTCCGCTTCGTTTTCATATACGCGAGATACCGTTAGTGTTATGTCAGTTTCTGTAACTTTGTTTCGCGGTAAACCACGCTGGTCGATGAATGACCCAGTGTGCCAAAGTTGTAGTTTGTCACCCTCTTGAACGCCATGAACACGCCCTAGGTCAATCGTAATGGTATTGCCCCACTTAGCGACGACTTCTGGCAGTGTGATTTTACAAGATACTTCTGACTCTAGATCGAGCATGATATTTCGACTGACACGAAGCATCATATCACCGTAGGTTGACGCCCAGAAACGAGCACTTTTAGTATCGACTTGGCTTGTTTTGGCAAAAGGCCAACGAGCAACTTCACGGTAGTTGCGGTTATAGACTTCATTGCCAGTCTTGCCATCGAAGATGGTCATCTCGAGCGCAAACTGGCGGTTGATGACGTCATCTTTAATCAGATTTTTTTCTATGGTAGCGGTGAGGTCGGTAATCACACCCCCGATAATGTACTGCGCGCCTGTATCCTCAGCGATCATTTTAAGTCGCTCTGGGTATTTCTTACTGATCTCAAAGTCGGTCGTACCAACGGAAATAAAACTAGCCGACTCTTGATCTAATTGACGGTTGATGACGTTGGCAAAATCGTCACCGACACTGTATATCTGGCCCATTACCGCTTGTTGAGGGGAGGCGAGATCAATATTTCCAACTAAGAATGTCTTTTTATACTGACTGACATGGCAACCTGTTGCCGATGGATAAATATCGATACGCGCTTTGACGAACATAACGCCACTGCGAGTTCTTTCCTCTTCGACTAAGATATAGCGCACTTCAGTGCCCGTGAATTGATACTCTTTACGGCCACTTTCAAGCAATGGGCGCAGGTTAGCGATGCTACCGATATCAGCACCTGAAAAGCTCACTGCTTTGTAGATTGCGTCTTCTAGCGCATGAACACGGGCCACTTCTTCTGATGAAACGATAGTTGAAGTCCCCGTCACTTCATACCAACCAGCCAGTGCATTGTGTGCAAATAGGCTTAAGCAGACGGTTGATAAAAAGTACAGAAGCGATTTTTTCATGATTGATTACCAAGTTGGTTCATTTTTTGCTTAATAAATCTTAGCTGATTTAGGCATTGCCTTTCTTAATAGTTGCATTGATAGAAAAGCAAAGAATGTTCCACTTTTCGTTTTTTCGTAAAAGAGTCGACATTTAGGCCTTAATGTATCGGAGATTAGAGAATGAAAAAATGGTTATCGCTTGTGCCAGTGGTATTTCTGACCGCCTGTGCGTATGCGCCAATATATAATGGTAAAGAACCGTATAATGGTTCCCAGTTTATGCTGATGGACAGCCCGCGTCATACTCTTGACTTTTTTGTTGAGAGCATGACCGAAGACTTAATGATTTCAAATACGAGTGTATCGGCTCGTACACCGATTGCGGTAACGTCATTTGTTGATTTGCAGAATATGGATGCCACCAACTGGTTAGGTAATTCTGTATCGGAAGGGTTTATTCACCAGTTCCAACGTCGTGGGTTTAAAGTTGTTGATTTTAAAACAACCGGATCGATTCAGGTCACGCACCAAGGTGATTTTGCCTTTAGTCGAGATTGGAAAGATCTGGCGCAAGAACAAGATATCCAATATGTGCTGACGGGTACCATGCTTCGCCAAGAAGGTGGTGTGCTGGTAAATGCACGTGTTGTTGGTATGCAGTCAAGAATCGTTGTTGCAACGGCTCAAGGCTTCTTGCCAGCGGATCGTATTGGTCGAGATCTTGATACGCTTAATAGTATTCGTACGCAAGATGGGGTATTAATTCGCTCTGACCCAACAATGACCCAACCGTATACCGTGATTCTGCGTCCATAGGAGAGACAATGAAAAAGTTATTACTTCTTGTTGTTGCTTTGATGATGGTTGGTTGCCAACCTCTGCAGAACATGCGTCCTGATGACTGGTTGACTGCAGTTGGTTATGCCAGCATTAGTGAGCAAAAAGGGCGTAACGAAGACGAAAAACAAGTCCGCGCGATGCGTGCATCAAAAATCGACGCCTACCGTGAACTTGCTGAACAAGTATATGGCATGCGCGTAAGTGGTAGAGCCGATCTTAAAGATCAACGTCTAGGGACTGAGCTTACCTCTGGTGCGGTAGACGGTGTTATCCGTGGCGCTGAGGTTGTACGAAGCTATAAAGTCGGTGACAGTTACGTGACGGAACTTCGTTTAGATATCGAGAAGATGAATAAACTGCGTGATTATGGTGAAGTTCAGCAAGTGCCTGAAAAAAGGCAGCAAACACTTTTCTAACTGAATATTCTCTCTGATACAAATAAAAAGCGGCAATCATTGCCGCTTTTTATTTGTTTGGGTTTTCTATGCAGTTGGCGAACAAATTGGCTAGGCCTTAATATTTGTTCCAAGCGTTGTCACATTCTTCGTTTGGCCTTCAGCGGTATAAGTCATACCGAGTTTACCTTGAGACTGCTTCATCAAGTTATTTAGCTTATTGTAGCTTAACTGTGCACGTTGCAATGCTTGACCATTCACTTCATTCGCTTGCTGGCATTGAGATATAAGCGTACGAATTTGCTCTACCAGAGGGCTCAACTCTGGGTCTGAGGTTAAGTTTTCAACGTCAGGGTGGCGACGAATACGATCATCAGTGACTTGCAGTTGTTCAATGAGGGTGACTTTTTTGTTGGCTATCTGTTCAATATCTTTGGATTGGCGACTGGTGATGGCATGTTTTTCTTGCTCAAGAACATCACTCAGCTCTAGAGCATTTTTCAATTGAAATTCGACTAAACCATGTAGTGCTGCCATCTATTGAACTCTCACTCGCTATTTAAAGTCCACCAAGTTCTTTTTCGAACTTCATCATATTATCCGCCAGTTTCTCCGGATCTACCGTGTAAGAACCGTTGGCAATAGCTTCTTTAATCGCAGCAACTTTTGCTTGATCAAAGCTAGGTTGGCTAACCATTTGATTATGCATCTCACCGACAGCCTTGCCCTGAGAGCTTAGTGAAACAGCGTCTTGCGCAACGGTTGATTTCTTTGCTGAGTCAGAACCGCTAGTCGTTGAGTTATCATTTCGAACTGAGCTTCTCGTCGTTGTCGAGAGTGTTTGCCCCGAACGTATATTATCAATGCCTGCCATAGATGAGCCTTTTTAAAATAGAACTTGTACTGTCAATATCGACGAGTGCGGTAAGAACTTTAGCTTTTTTTTAGATTGGCTAAAAGACAACCGTGACTTCCGAAATTCCAGATACTCGTCCTTCAATTATACGGTTGGATTTACTATTTTTCACTCTTATCTGCTCACCGTGTGAACCATCTGTCAGAGCAACTCCTTTTGTTGTAATGGTCATCCCAGATTTCACGGCTTTGATCGTAACGGTTTCATTGCGGCATACAACACAAATGTCTCTATCCTCAATAACTTCTCCGGCACGAAGATTTTTCTTCGCTTTTGCACCGATTACCGCATCAATCGAGGTAAATCCTTGCCGTCTAAAACGTTGAAGGTCTACCATACTTAGAGTGACATCGTATTCAGAAATCAGTTGGCCACGAGAAATAGGCGAGGTCAGGGTGACTTGAGGGCCTGTACGAATCAGGCGCACTGGAACGTAGACCCGCCAGTTATCCTCGGGACATTCAACCAACACCGTAATATTACTGGAGCTAGGGTTAGTCGAAGAGGAAGAGCTTGATAACGGGCTTGGGCAATCGGTGGCAAATATACGACTATCGATATTTGCCGCTTTAGCTTCTAGTTGCCCCCCAACTGGCCACTCAATTTCGGCGATAATGTACTCTTCTGCAGCTTGTTGAATAAGCTCTATTTGGCTTTCTGTTGCGGAAAATACTGAAAAACTAAAGAAAAAGAATAAAAAGCCGATAGACTTACGAAACTTTTTATAGAAAGCTCTACAATTAGTTATGGAAATTGAGCGTAATGATGTTTTAGGATATATCATTCTGTTTCTCTGGTTTTTCATGGCCACTATGTAGATTACCATTTTTTTAGCATGAAGTTTGAGATGGAGATGAGCTTATGACCGGTATTCTTGATTCAGTGAATCAGCGTACGCAACTCGTCGGTCAAAACCGATTAGAACTCCTAACCTTTCGCCTGATGGGGCGCCAGCGTTACGGAATTAACGTATTTAAAGTAAAAGAGGTACTTCAGTGCCCTAAGCTTACTTCAATGCCAAACTTGCACCCTCTAGTGAAAGGGGTTGCTCATATTCGCGGGCATACCGTGTCAGTGATTGATCTTAGTTTAGCGATTGGCGGACGCCCTACCACTGACGTTGATAAAGCATTCGTCGTCATCGCAGAATTTAACCGTACGATACAAGCGTTTTTGGTGACGTCTGTTGAACGTATCATCAATATGCACTGGGAGGCAATTTTGCCGCCACCAGACGGTGCTGGTAAAGCGAACTACTTAACTGCGGTCACTAATATCGACAATGAACTGGTTGAAATTTTAGACGTAGAGAAAATTCTTGCTGAAATTGCTCCGGTTGATGAGACTATGGACTCGTCGATTAGTGAAGAGATTGCCCAAGCAGAAACTGAAAAAGAAATTGTTCGCCGTATTCTTATTGCCGATGACTCTACGGTTGCTCGTAAGCAAGTAGAACGAGCGATCACTTCGCTAGGTTTTGAAGTTGTTTCGGCAAAAGATGGCAAAGAAGCGTATGATAAGCTAGTCGAAATGGCGGCAACTGGTAGTATTTATGATCAGATCTCTTTGGTGATATCTGATATCGAAATGCCAGAGATGGATGGCTATACTTTGACTGCAGAAGTTCGACGCCACCCTGATTTGAAAGATCTGTATGTGATCCTTCACTCGTCATTGAGTGGGGTATTTAACCAAGCGATGGTCGAGCGTGTTGGTGCAAACTCATTTATTGCGAAATTTAACCCGGATGAGTTGGGTAATGCAGTGAAATCGGCACTTACTAATTAAAAGAGAAGTGAATGACAGCAATAACTATAAGCGATCAAGAGTATCGTGATTTCAGCCGTTTCTTAGAGTCACAATGCGGTATTGTCCTTGGTGATAGCAAGCAATACCTCGTTAGAAGTCGTCTTAGCCCACTTGTTACTAAGTTCAAGTTGGCTTCTCTTTCTGATCTATTAAGAGATGTGGTGAGCGGGCGTAACCGTGAACTACGAGTTGCTGCTGTCGATGCAATGACGACCAATGAAACACTTTGGTTCCGCGATACTTACCCATTTGAAGTATTAGCCAATAAGCTACTACCGGAAGCAGCAGCGAATAAACGCCCGATTAAAATTTGGTCAGCGGCCAGTTCTTCAGGTCAGGAGCCATATTCAATGGCCATGACGGTGCTAGAGCAGCAGCAACGCAAGCCGGGCATGCTTCCAAGTGTTTCTATTACGGCAACGGACATCTCTGCAAGCATGCTAGATATGTGTCGTGCAGGTATTTACGACAACTTAGCACTTGGCCGTGGTCTTTCACCTGAGCGTCGACGTAACTTCTTTGAAGATGCAGGCGATGGACGAATGAAAGTGAAAGACAATGTGAAACGCTTAGTAAATTTCCGTCCACAAAACCTGATGGATAGCTATGCGTTGCTGGGTAAGTTTGACATTATTTTCTGTCGAAACGTGTTGATCTACTTTTCGCCAGATATGAAGTCACAGGTCCTAAACCAGATGGCAAACAGTTTGAACCCCGGTGGTTACTTGCTACTTGGTGCATCTGAATCTCTGACTGGTTTAACCGATAGATTTGATATGGTTCGTTGTAACCCTGGAATCATCTACAAACTTAAGTAGAGCGTTCTACTCTTTCTAATCAAAGCCCAGCCTTGTCGCTGGGCTTTTGCGTATCTGCAGCTCAGAAAATAATTCGAGTGCTAAGAGTGTAGCGAGTATACTTTTGGTGAGGCATTCCAAATCTCAACCCCATAACTACGGCCAATTCTTAAGTTGGCGTGGTTATTGCTGTACAGAACGTGAAAGCAAAATTGGACTAATCATAAAAGTTGGTACATATATTGCTTTTGTAATATTACTAACGGTCAGTTCTTTAAGTAGAGGTCAACATGGCTATTTCTTTTGACAATGCACTAGGTATCCACCAGCACACGGTGGGAGTACGTGAGCGCAATGCTGAGGTGATTTCCACCAACATTGCACAAGCGAACACACCTGGATACAAATCGAAAGGAATGGACTTTCAAAAGGCACTGCAGGCGGCAACATCAGAGGCAAGCATTGGTCTTAGCCGAACTGATGGTCGGCATATCGCTGCCTCTACACAAGTGACAGGGGAAGTAATGTATCGTCTTCCAACACAACCTGACACGGGTGATGGCAACACGGTAGATGTGGATTTAGAGCGTAACTTGTTTATGCAAAACCAGATTCGCCACCAAGCGTCACTCGACTTCTTAGGAAGTAAATTCAAGAACTTAACGAAAGCAATTAAAGGGGAATAATTAGATGAGCTTATTTAACGTCTTCAATGTAACTGGTTCTGCCATGAGCGCTGAATCTGTTCGTCTAAATACGACCTCAAGTAACCTTGCAAACGCAGACAGTATCTCTAGCTCAGCGAAAGATACTTACAAAGCGCGTCATGCAGTGTTTGGTGCTGAGTTAAGTAAGGCAAAGTATGGCCGCGACCACACTGTGCCAGTGAAATTGATGGGTATTGTTGAAAGTGATAAACCGCTAAGTGCGGAATACAACCCTGACCACCCACTTGCAAACGACGAAGGTTATATCTACAAGCCGAACGTCAATGTAATGGAAGAGATGGCTAACATGATATCTGCTTCACGTTCATACCAAACGAACGTTCAAGTAGCAGATGCTAGCAAACAAATGCTGCTGCGTACGCTGCAGATGGGTCAATAAGGATAAGGATAAGGAGGTAACAGATGGCCGGAGGCATTAATAATAATGTTGGTCAGAGTGGCTTGTCCTATATCGACCAGCTTAAACAGCTTCAGGACAAGAATAAGCCTAATGAGACAACAGGTAAGCAAGATCTAAAGCAAGAAGACTTCTTATCACTGCTCACAAAGCAACTTGCCCAACAGGACCCGTTTAAGCCGGTTAGTAATGACCAGATGATTGCACAAATGGCGTCATTCGCAACCGTAGATGGTATTGGCAAGATGAACACTCAGTTTGAAACACTGAATGCGTCAATGACCTCAAACCAAGCACTACAGGCTTCATCGTTAGTTGGACGTGATGTCTTAGTACCAGGTGCTGCGGGTGTGAAGAAAGATGACGGCAATATGGCTGCTATGGTCAAACTACCTCAAGCTGTTGATAACGTGATGGTAAGAGTAGAAGACCAGATGGGACAGCTTGTCCGTACCTTTGAAGTCGGTTCTAAACCTGCGGGTGATAACCGTGTCGAATGGGATGGCAAAGATCAAAACGGTAATCCATTGCCGGCTGGCAAATACAATGTGAAAGCATCGGGTTTGTTAGACGGGAAGGCGAAAGAGTTTGAAGTTTCGACTTACGCAAACGTCAACAGCGTCCTTCTTGGTAAAGGTGATGGTAACGTACTACTCAATCTGGCTGGCTTTGAGTCGCCAGTTCGACTTGCTGAAGTACTAGAAGTTGGTAAGGCGTAACTCTTAATTAAGTTGTTATGCTAGCTAGATAGGAGATTTTGGAATGTCATATGTTGCACTAAGTGGTTTATCCGCTGCTCAATTAGACTTGAATACAACCAGTAACAACATTGCGAACGCGAACACGTATGGCTTTAAAGAGTCTCGTGCTGAGTTCGGTGATGTTTACTCGAATTCACTGTTCACTCACGCTAAAACGACACCTGGACAAGGTGTACAAGCGGCGAAGGTGGCACAACAGTTCCATGAAGGTTCAAGTATTTATACCAATAACCCAATGGATTTACGTATCGGTGGTACAGGTTTCTTCGCGGTTGCAAAAGACCGTTTGACTCCGACATCAAACGAGCTAACACGTAACGGTGCGTTCCACCTGAACAAAGATAACTACATGGTAACTGCGAATGATGAGTTCCTATTGGGTTATCAAGTGAATAAAGATACTGGCGATGTACTTTCTTATGAGCCGTCACCTATCAACATTCCAAAAGAATTTGGTAAGCCTAAGCAAACAGCAAACATCGAAGTTGGTGTAAACCTGCCTGCTGGGGGTGAGCTGAAAGACCCTGCGTTATTTGATTACTCAGATCCGGAAACATACAACCGTTCAACGTCTTCGACGATCTATGACTCTATGGGTCAGTCGTACAAATTAACTACTTACTACCTAAAAGATCAGACTCAGCCTAACACTTGGCAGACATACTACACAGTGACTGACAGTGCGGGTGAGAAACCTCTGAATATTACGGGTGGTGATGCAACGTCTCCGACTGGCCATGTTGGTCATACGATGAAGTTTAACAATGACGGTACTCTAGCAAGCCTTAACAATGGCCAAAATATTGTTTCTGAGCCACTAGGTACGGGGGCAAACCCTGTTGAACTTAACGGCGCTGATGTAAACCAGACTCTGTCTTTCGGTCTGCAAGATGCGACACAGTTTGCCGCACCGTTTGAACTGACTAAGTTCGATGAAGATGGCGCGACAACAGGCTTCCTGACTAAAGTTGATTTCGACGAAAACGGTAGTGTTCTAGGTACTTATTCTAACGGTGAGAACATCATTTTAGGTCGTGTTGCAATGGTTCGTGTAGCCAATGAGCAAGGTCTAGATAAGAAAGGTGGTACTCAGTGGGATTCTACTCAGTTCTCGGGTGATAAAATTTGGGGCGAGTCGAACAAAGGTTCGTTTGGTTCGATCAGCAGCGGTACGCTTGAGCAGTCAAACATTGATATGACTCAAGAACTGGTTGACCTGATTTCGGCTCAACGTAACTTCCAAGCGAACTCTCGTTCTTTAGAAGTGCATAACCAAACTCAACAGAACATCCTGCAAATCCGTTAATCGACTTACGTTGTTTGGCAATAATCTGGATAGCAAGCTGGTGGCAAAGATCAGCTTGCTATGTTGCCGCCTCTCACTCTTTGCCTCCTCTATTTTCTCCATTAAGCTTTCCGTTTGTATTTTAATTTATTGATATAAAACGACTTTTATAAGTTGGCATACCTATTGCTTTCTATTGATCAGAATTGTGATTATTGGAGCAAATTATGGATCGTGCACTGTTTCTTGCGATGAGCGGCGCCAAGCAGAATATGCAGGCATTGCAGCTTAGAGCAAATAACCTAGCGAACGTCAGTACCACGGGTTTCCGTGCTGATTTGGCGCAAGCGCGTTCAATGCAGGCATACGGCGAAGGTGTTCCTAGCCGAGTGTTTAGCATGACAGAGCGTCCGGGACATAATTTCCAACAAGGTAGTGTGATTACCACTGGCCGTGACTTAGATGTGACGATTCAAGGTGATGGTTGGATCTCTGTACTGGATCAGACGGGCAAAGAAGGTCTGACTCGTAACGGTAATCTAAATGTTGATGTGAACGGTTTACTGACAAGCGGCAATGGCCACTTAGTACTCGGTGAAACTGGCGCACCCATTACACTTCCAATTCCGGTGAGTAAAGTCGAGATCGGCAATGACGGTACAATTTCTGTGGTTCCTCAGGGTGCTCCAGCTGATGCTATTGAAATTGTGGACCGAATCAAGCTTACCCGCACCAATAACCAATCACTATTCAAAGATATCAACGGACTGTTCCGTGCAAAAGATCCTAATGCGGCATACGAGGCGGATGCCGATGTAAAACTGCTCACAGGCGCAATCGAAGGCAGTAACGTCAATGCCATCGGTGAAATGACTAGCCTGATTGACTTGCAACGCCAATTTGAAATGCAAGTGAAGATGATGAGCACCGCAGAAGATATGGACAAAGCGTCTGACTCTCTGCTTCGTATGAGCTAATAGATTTTAGGAGAAGGTTATGCATCCGGCATTGTGGGTAAGTAAAACGGGCTTAGACGCTCAACAAACCAATATTTCAACGATTTCAAACAACCTAGCAAACGCATCGACGGTCGGCTACAAGAAAAGCCGCGCGGTATTTGAAGATTTGTTCTATCAAAATATCAACCAACCTGGTGGCCAATCTTCACAGAACACCGAACTGCCAAGCGGTTTGATGCTAGGTGCTGGTTCTAAGGTTGTGGCAACCCAAAAGGTTCATACTCAAGGTAACACCCAGACGACCAATAACAGTCTCGATATGATGATTGAAGGTGACGGTTTCTTTCAGATCCTAATGCCAGACGGAAACATTGGTTACAGCCGTAATGGTCAGTTCACGGTCAATGATGAAGGCGTTATCGTAACTTCAGGCGCAGGCTATGCACTTGAACCTGAAATTGCCATTCCTGAAGACGCGCAGAGCATTACGATTGGTACCGACGGTGAAGTATCAGTACGTATTCGTGGTCAGCAAGATAACCAAGTGGTCGGTCAAATTGCCACCGTTGATTTTGTGAACCCAGGTGGTCTTGAACCAATTGGTCAGAACCTTTACATGGCGACAGGTGCGAGTGGCGACCCTCAAGAAGGTGTTCCTGGATTTGATGGATTTGGTGACATTCGCCAGTCGATGCTTGAAACATCAAACGTTAACGTTACCGAAGAGCTGGTTAATATGATTGAAGCTCAGCGTGTGTACGAAATGAATTCTAAAGTCATCTCTGCGGTCGACAAGATGATGAGCTTTGTTAACCAACAGCTTTAATCTAGTTGGAAGAGGGTAGAGAGATGAATCGATTACTAGCCATGCTATTAGGTGTTGCCACTTTATCTGGTTGTACACTGATGCAGCCACCGATTGAAACGCCTGATGTTGTACAAGGTACGACGACAGTTGATGCCGTTGAAGGTGATAAATCGAGTGATGATGAGTCTGGCATCATCGATACGCTACGTGGCAGAAATGATCCTGTCTCTGGCGATCCTGCCTGGGCTCCGATTCATCCTAAGCATCAGCCTGAGCACTATGCGGCTGAAACAGGTTCACTGTTTAATAGCGGCCGTGCATCCAGCCTATATGATGATTCTAAGCCACGTGGTATTGGTGACATTATTACCGTCACACTCGATGAAAGCACCAACGCGTCTAAGAGTTCAGACGCTGATTTATCGAAAAACAATGATGCAACCATGGATCCGCTGGAAGTCGGTGGTCAGCAGCTTAATATCGGTGACTACAACTTCTCATACAACTTAAGTAACGACAACTCATTCAGTGGCAGTGCTGCAGCCAACCAAAGCAACAGCTTATCTGGTTCAATTACCGTTGAAGTTATCGAGGTATTAGCCAATGGCAACCTTGTGATTCGTGGCGAGAAGTGGCTGACATTAAACACAGGTGATGAGTATATTCGATTAAGTGGCACCATCCGTCCTGACGATATTGACTATCAAAATACCATTGCATCAACCCGTATTTCTAACGCAAGAATTCAGTACTCTGGCACTGGCACACAACAAGATATGCAAGAACCGGGATTCTTGGCACGATTCTTTAATGTCTCTCTCTAATCCCAGTTAATGCCGCTTTTTTGGCACAAATATAAAGCTGGTTGAGTGTAGAGCAAAGGTACGGTTATGAAAAAGTGGTTTCTCCTTGTTACAAGTCTGCTGTTTATTGCAACACATGCGCAAGCAGCACGCATTAAAGACGTTTCGCAAGTTGCGGGCGTACGTAGTAACCAATTGGTTGGCTACGGCTTGGTAACGGGTTTGCCGGGCACGGGGGAATCCACGCCATTTACTGACCAAAGCTTCAATGCCATGTTGCAAAACTTTGGTATCCAGATGCCACCGGGCACAAAACCAAAGTCGAAAAACGTTGCCGCTGTTATTGTGACGGCTGAGCTACCAGCCTTTTCTAAGCAAGGCCAAACCATTGATGTTACTGTCTCTTCAATTGGCTCAGCCAAAAGCCTGCGTGGCGGCACATTAATGCAAACCATGCTAAAAGGTCTTGATGGGCAAATTTATGCCGTGGCACAAGGTAACCTTGTCGTAAGCGGTTTTAGCGCAACGGGGGCTGATGGTTCTAAAATTGTCGGTAACAACCCAACAGCGGGCATGATCTCAAATGGCGCAATGGTCGAGCGAGAAATTCCAACACCATTTAGCCGCGGCGACTACATCACTTTCAATCTGCTTGAGTCTGACTTTACTACTGCGCAGCGCATGGCTGATGCCGTAAACAACTTCCTTGGTCCTCAAATGGCTTCAGCGATTGATGCTACGTCGGTTAAGGTTCGTGCGCCGCGTGATATTACTCAGCGTGTGGCCTTCTTATCTGCCATTGAAAATCTTGAATTTAATCCTGCCGAAGGCTCAGCAAAAATAATCGTTAACTCTCGCACAGGAACTATCGTGGTGGGTAAGCATGTGCGCTTGAAGCCGGCGGCCGTGACTCATGGCGGTATGACGGTTGCTATCAAAGAGAATCTTAATGTCAGCCAGCCGAATGCCTTTGGTGGCGGAGAAACGGTGGTTGTGCCTGATACTGACATCGAAGTGACTGAAGAGCAGGGCAAGATGTTCAAATTCGAACCTGGTCTAACGTTAGATGATTTAGTCCGCGCTGTGAATGAAGTGGGCGCTGCCCCTTCTGACTTGATGGCAATCCTGCAAGCATTGAAGCAAGCAGGTGCTATTGAAGGTCAATTGATCGTTATCTAAGGGAGTAGAGCAATGATTAATAATGGCAATGATATTGGTTTTATCCACGATATCGCAGGGTTAGATAAGCTTCGTCAGAAAGCGGTAGATGGTGATGAGGCCAGTGAAAAAGCTGCATTGACTGCAGCGGCAAAACAGTTTGAAGCGATTTTTACCTCAATGCTATTTAAGTCGATGCGTGACGCGAACTCGACGTTTGAATCAGGCTTGATGGATAGCCAGAATCAGCAATTCTATCGTCAAATGATGGATGAACAAATGTCGAGTGAATTGAGCGCGTCAGGTTCTCTCGGTTTAGCTGATATGATCGTTGCACAGCTTACTTCAGGCAGTGTCGAGAACCAAA
The DNA here is from genome assembly GCF_043642085.1 of Vibrio hepatarius. Taxonomy (GTDB): domain Bacteria; phylum Pseudomonadota; class Gammaproteobacteria; order Enterobacterales; family Vibrionaceae; genus Vibrio; species Vibrio hepatarius_C. The sequence continues at coordinate 243,521 of NZ_JBHZSA010000006.1, forward strand.
ATGCCAACGCGCGAAATACTGATTTCGAAGCGATGATGCAGAAAGTTGACCGCATTCGCCAAGAACGTGCTGATACCACGATGGTTATGCCATCAGATAAAGTTGAACCATCAAGATTTAACTCTCCTGAGTCATTCGTTAGCTCGATGAAACCTTACGCGGAAAAAGCAGCAAGAGCTCTTGGGGTCGATTCATCATTACTTCTCGCCCAAGCAGCGCTCGAAACTGGCTGGGGTCAGAAGGTCATTAATAACTCTCGTGGTAGCAGTAACAACCTATTTAATATCAAAGCGGACAGAAGCTGGAGCGGCGATAAGGTGGCCACTCAAACCTTGGAATACCATCAAGGTGTGCCAGTTAAAGAGCAAGCCGCTTTCCGTTCATATCAAAACTATGAAGATAGCTTTAATGATTATGTGCGCTTTCTAAATGAAAATCCGCGTTATACAACGGCACTGCGCCATGGTGGCAACAATGAAGAGTTTATTCACGGTATTCACCAAGCAGGCTATGCAACAGACCCAAGTTACGCTGACAAAGTGTTAAGGGTTAAAGCGAAAATCGACCAAATGTAGAAACAAGCTCACCTTAGGGTGAGTTTTTTGTTGGAAGCGAGAACTCGTTGCTCCGATATGCGAGCTTACTCCTCAGGGAAAATGTCATTCCATAGAGCGACGAAGGAGTGAGTAGGGAATCTGTCCACTCTTCATTACAATCTTACAGAGATCCCCAACTCGCTCGTTCCTCACTCTTGAGGATGACATATAGATACACAACTTGGGTGATTCCAAACACTCCAATTACTCCTAATGGCACAGATATTGCTTTTACTAACTTAGATGTTCAGTTAATACTGATTTATATAGGTTTATTGGGGGCAATATGGCGTCTGATCTTCTGAATCTTGGTGCGCAAAGCGTACTGACGGCTCAGAGACAACTCAACACCACAGGTCATAACATCTCTAATGTAAATACAGAGGGTTATAGCCGTCAGTCGGTGATACAAGGCACAAACATGCCGCGTCAATACGGTGGGGAAACCTACGGTATGGGCGTACATGTGGACAAAGTTCGCCGCTCTTGGGATCAGTTTGCCGTTAACGAGCTTAATGTTTCGACCACTAGCCATGCCAATAAAATCGATGATGAAGCGAATTTGGAAATGTTATCCAACATGCTTTCATCTGTTTCCTCAAAGAAAATTCCAGAAAATTTAAACGAATGGTTTGATGGCGTGAAGTCGTTAGCCGATAGCCCCAATGACGTGGGTGCTCGTAAAGTTGTACTTGAAAAAGCTAACCTCATTACCCAAAACCTTAATGACTTCCATGAAACGATTCGTCACCAGTCAGATGTAACGAATAAGAAGCTTGATTTAGGTATCGAACGCGTTAACCAACTTGCGGTTGAAATTCGTGATTTACACCGCTTGATGATGCGTACTCCGGGCCCACATAACGACCTAATGGATACGCATGAGAAATTAATCGCTGAGCTTTCTGAATACACCAAAGTTACTGTAACGCCGCGCAAAAATGCTGAAGGTTTTAATGTCCATATCGGTAATGGCCACACGCTCGTTTCAGGCACTGAGTCCAGCGAACTGAAAATGATCGATGGTTACCCAGATGTTCACCAACGCCGCTTAGCGATGATTGAAGGTAAGGGGATTAAGGCGATCACTACCAAAGATATCGACGGTAAGTTGGGCTCGATGCTCTCGATGCGTGATGAAAAAATTCCGCAGTTAATGGATGAGCTAGGTAAACTCGCGACCTCATTTTCCTATGAAGTGAACAAGCTGCAATCCCAAGGTTTAGATTTGCGAGGCAACATCGGTGGGTTGATGTTTACCGATGTGAACTCTGATATTGTTGCGAAATCACGTGTCGTGACTTCATCTAATTCAAAAGCAGACCTAGCGGTATACATCGAAGATACTAACCAGTTAATCGGTGGCGAATATTCCCTCCAGTACAGTGGTGGCGACTACTACATTACTCGTCCAAGTGGTGAGCAGTTTATTGTGCCAGTCGTCGATAACGCTATCAGCCTAGATGGGATTCGAATCGATATTCGTAGCGATCTAGAGTCTGGTGAGCGCGTGCTATTAAGGCCGACTCGAAGCGGCGCTGCACAGATGAGAGTGGAAACCAATGACCCTAGTGCAATTGCGGCTCAAAGTTATGAAGCCTCAACCACGTTTGCACAAGGTACGGCAAAATTTAGTATTGCTCAGGCCGGATCTCTTAGAGAATTTGAAGTGGTGATCTCACCTGATGGCAAGCAGTTCGCGGTAACGGATACGAAAGGCAAAGTACTACTGCAGCCACAAGACTATCCACCAACAGGGGCGGTGACTGTACAAGGTACGTCATTTGAGCTTACTGGTGGCGCATTACCTAATGATAAGTTCACGGCAAACCTTGTCCCTTCTGAAGGTGATAACGGCAACTTACTAAAAATGCAAAACATTCAGACAGATAAAAAGCTGAATGACGGTGAATCGACCATTTTAGATATCTACCACAACCTGAATACGGATGTGGGCCTGCAAATGTCGACGGCATCGCGCCTAACCGATGTATCGCGTCTAGAAAAAGAAGCGGCTCAAGAAAGGGTTGCGTCGATTGCGGGTGTGAACCTCGATGAAGAAGCGGCAAATATGATGAAGTTTCAGCAAGCTTATATGGCTTCTTCGCGCATCATGCAGGCGGCAAATGACACCTTTAATACCATTCTGGCGTTGAGATAGGGAGGCGTAAATGTTGAATCGAATTTCTAGCTTCCATAACTATCAGTCAGTGCAGAATGATCTACGTCGTTCTGAAGCGAAAGTGCATCACAACCAAGCACAGCTCGCATCTGGTAAAAAACTGATGAAAGCCAGCGATGATCCGTTGGCGACACATTACATTCAGAATATTGGCCAACAGAAAGAACAGCTACGCCAATATACCGATGCCATCGTACTGACGCGAAATCGTCTAGAGCACCATGAAGTGATCATTTCTAATGCAGAAGAGTTCACCGATGATGCCAAGCGTACGGTGATGGAAATGATTAACGGCTCGCTTTCGCCTGAAGATCGACTAGCTAAACGCCGAGAAATCGAAGAGCTGGCTAACAACTTCCTTAACTTGGTCAATGTTCAAGACGAATCGGGTAACTATATCTTTGCCGGAACTAAGCCTAAGAATCAGCCATTTTTCCGCGATAAAGATGGCGATGTGAGTTATGCGGGTGATGACTATCAGCGCAAGATGAAAATCTCTAACAGCTTAGAAATGCCAATCAACAATCCAGGCAGTAAGTTGTTTATGGAGATTGATAACCCTTTTGGCAGCTATGAACCGCAATACAATTTGAAAGAAGCGTCTGAGCTGCTCTTAGAGCGAGCGATCAATACAAACCCTGATGATCAGTCTGAATATAAAGTGACGTTTGTTGATATGCCAGACGGCAAGTATGGCTATCAGCTTGAGCGCGATGGCTCAGTGGTCAAAGCGGATGTTTTCAATCCGGCTGAAGGTATCAAATTTGAAGAGCTGACAATTCAAGTTAAAGGTCAGTTGACCAAAGGTGATGAAATTACCTTAGACCGACGAGATACGTACAGCATATTCGATACCTTTAAAGATGCGATGAGCTTGTCATCGGGCTCTGTATCTGACGCATCGAATACCGCGAAACTTCACCAGATTACTCAAGAGTTCCATGCGGCGTTTATCCATTTAAACAAAGCCAGAACGGATGTGGGTGCTCGCCTCAGTACATTAGATATTCAGGAAGAGCAGCACGAAGATTTCAAAATGACTCTAGCAAAGTCGAAGAGTAATTTTGAAGATTTGGACTATGCCGAAGCCATTATTGAGTTCAACGAGAACTCAAGGGCTTTGCAAGCGTCGCAACAAGCTTTCGGTAAGACAAAAGATTTAACCTTATTCAATTACATCTAAGCTCTACGCCTTATGTGCAACGCCTTAAGTGCGAGCTAGATCATTGAATAGTTTCACCAGCTGCTTTGAAAGAGGCAAGTGGTGGCAAAGTAAGCGGCAAACCGATTGCCGCTGCTTAAAAGTGGCAAAGAAGTCAGCGTGATTAATTATCGGTACTTTATTTAACGTGCTGATATTAAGAAACTTTAAAAGTGTTTTCTGACAAAATTTAAAGTTGGCACGCTACTTGAATTAATCAGATTAGAGTTTAAACAACAAGCTTTGAGTTGGTGATATTCCGACTTAGCTACGAATTTACGGTCAGTGCTTCCAAATGAGACAAAGCTGGCCGCTTCGCAAGCAGTTGCGAACTCAATAGGAGAGCAAACTATGACCATAACAGTAAATACTAACGTTTCGGCGATGACCGCTCAGCGTTACTTAAATAAAGCGACCGGCGACCTTAATACATCGATGGAACGCTTATCATCAGGCCAACAAATCAACAGCGCGAAAGATGACGCTGCGGGTCTACAGATTTCGAACCGATTAACGGCGCAGTCTCGTGGTCTAGATGTGGCAATGCGTAACGCAAATGACGGTATTTCCATTGCTCAAACTGCAGAAGGTGCGATGAACGAATCGACATCTATCCTGCAACGTATTCGAGATCTATCGCTACAGTCTGCAAACGGCACGAACTCGGCGTCAGAACGTCAAGCGCTACATGAAGAAGTTGCAGCTCTGCAAGATGAACTAAACCGTATCGCTGAAACGACCTCTTTTGGTGGTCGTAAGTTACTTAACGGTTCGTTCGGTGAAGCATCATTCCAGATCGGTGCAAGCTCTGGTGAAGCGATTATCATGGGCCTAACTAGCGTGCGTGCAGATGATTTCCGTATGGGCGGTCAGTCATTTATTTCCGCACCAGAAAATGCGAAAGATAAGGACTGGGGTGTACCACCAACGGCTAAAGATCTTAAGTTTGAATTCACGACTAAAGATGGTGAAGCAGTAACACTAGATATCATTGCTAAAGAAGGTGATGACATCGAAGAAGTTGCAACATACATCAATGGTCAAACAGATAAGCTAAAAGCATCTGTTGATGAAGATGGTCGCCTGCAAATATTTGCCGCTGAACCAAACCTTGAAGGCAACTTGAATATCTCTGGTGGTCTTGCTGGTGAGCTTGGTCTTACTGGTGGTCCAGGTACCAATACAACGGTTCAGAACATTGATGTAAATACGGTTGGTGGTGCTCAAAATGCAGTTGGTATTATTGATGCCGCACTTAAATATGTAGACTCTCAGCGAGCTGACCTGGGTGCGAAACAGAACCGACTAAGCCACAGCATTAACAACTTGGCGAACATCCAAGAAAATGTTGAAGCATCGAACAGTCGTATTCGTGATACTGATTTCGCGAAAGAAACAACGGCGATGACTAAAGCACAAATTCTGCAACAAGCGGGTACATCGATACTTGCTCAAGCAAAACAGTTGCCAAACTCTGCAATGTCACTATTGCAATAGTAGTCAATACCTTCACTAGCAGTAACCTAGACGTAGGGTTAGGTGAAGGGATGACGGCAAACATAGGTGATGAAAATATAGAACTCTCTCTCATACCTGTTCTATAACCGAATCACTTATGTAAACGACAACTAGGCTGTGATCATTTCTCTCGATCTCCAACGGCATTGGTTGTCAAATAGCCCCGGTTCTCTCAAAGGAAGGTATGACTAATTAGTTATACTTGGGGCTACCTCTTTTTAACGCCTTGCTCTCTAATCGGAGCAGGGCGTTTTCTCGTTTTAGGTATTTGAAACTAGCCTTTAGTATCCACTCTTCCGTCTGTATCTAACATATTTTTCATGCTCACAATCTGAACAGATGCCCGACCGATAGCGGCAAAACTTTAGCATCTAATTTCATATTTATTTGTTTCGTCATGTTTTCAATGAAATAGCCATGATGTGACTAAATTTTCTTCATTCTGCTCTAAAGTTCATCAATTCACTGTCGTTATAAAGGGTACTTTGAGAGAACTCATTGGTTTTCCGAGACGTCGGGAACCTTTCGGATACTCCGGTAAATGGAAAATCAATAGGAGAACCACTATGGCGGTTAATGTAAATACAAACGTTTCTGCGATGACAGCTCAGCGTTACTTAAACAGTGCAAACTCAGCGCAGCAAACGTCAATGGAAAGATTATCTTCTGGCTTTAAGATCAACAGTGCAAAAGACGATGCAGCAGGTATGCAAATCTCGAATCGATTGAATGTGCAAAGTCGTGGTCTAGATGTCGCCGTACGAAATGCAAATGATGGTATTTCGATGGCACAAACAGCAGAAGGTGCAATGAATGAAACAACCAACATTCTGCAACGTATGCGTGACTTGTCACTGCAATCAGCAAATGGTTCTAACTCGAAGTCAGAGCGTGTTGCTATCCAAGAGGAAGTAACAGCACTGAATGATGAGCTAAATCGAATTGCTGAAACAACCTCATTTGGTGGTAATAAGCTGCTCAACGGTACGTTTGCAACCAAGTCATTCCAGATTGGTGCTGACAACGGTGAGGCTGTAATGCTAACCATGAACAACATGCGTAGTGATAACGTGATGATGGGTGGTAACAGCTATGTGGCAGCGAATGGCCAAGGCAAAGATTGGTCTGTGCAAGCCGGTGCTAACGATCTAACTATTTCCCTAACAGATAAGTTTGGTGAAGCGCAAAATATCACTATCAATGCCAAAGAAGGTGACGATATTGAAGAGCTCGCAACTTACATCAACGGTCAAACTGACCTTGTGAAAGCGTCTGTTGGTGAAGAGGGTAACTTACAGCTATTTACAGATAATAATAGAGTTGATGGCGCAGCAACGTTTGGAGGCTCTCTAGCAGGTGAGTTAAGCTTTGGTGCAGCTCAAGCCGTTACGGTTGATACTATTGATGTTACGTCGGTAGCTGGAGCTCAAGAGTCAGTAGCTATTGTTGATGCTGCATTGAAGTTTGTAGATAGTCATCGCGCAGAGCTTGGTGCATTCCAAAACCGTTTCAATCATGCGATTAACAACTTAGAAAACATCAATGAGAATGTGAACGCATCTAATAGTCGAATCAAAGACACTGACTTTGCTAAAGAAACAACGGCATTGACTAAGTCTCAGATCCTAACTCAAGCTTCTAGTTCTGTTCTTGCACAAGCAAAGCAAGCGCCCAACTCAGCGTTGGGGCTTTTAGGCTAAAGAGCTGAACTCTTTAGAAACTAATAAAGTCATGACTTAAGTGAAAACCCAGCTTCGGCTGGGTTTTGTTTTTTTGCCGTTTAAAAGTTGTAGGGATATCGAAAGGGGCTTATTCGTGTAAACGGTAGTTTTAGATAGATAAAAGAAAACCCAGCTAAAAAGCTGGGTTTCTCTCTCTATTTCTAGAGTAAGTATGGTGCGGAAGGAGAGACTTGAACTCTCACACCTTGCGGCGCCAGAACCTAAATCTGGTGCGTCTACCAATTCCGC
>NZ_JBHZSA010000007.1:0-220018 GCF_043642085.1 Vibrio hepatarius
GAGAGACTTGAACTCTCACACCTTGCGGCGCCAGAACCTAAATCTGGTGCGTCTACCAATTCCGCCACTTCCGCATCTTGAATCTACATAGTTACTAGTTAATTGGTAAAAACTAATAACTTTATATTTGTTTCCTAAAAAAGGAATGGTGGCTACGACGGGATTCGAACCTGTGACCCCATCATTATGAGTGATGTGCTCTAACCAGCTGAGCTACGTAGCCACTCGTGAGCGAGACAATATAAACTGTTGCGCTCTTAGTGACAAGCCATTTTTTAATTAGGCTTAGCACTATAAATAGTGGCAGGTCTACCTGGATTCGAACCAGGGAATGGCGGCATCAAAAGCCGCTGCCTTACCGCTTGGCGATAGACCTGCAGTGCTCTAATTAAAGAGGCTTCAAATAATGGTGCGGAAGGAGAGACTTGAACTCTCACACCTTGCGGCGCCAGAACCTAAATCTGGTGCGTCTACCAATTCCGCCACTTCCGCATCTATTCCTAATTACTTTCTAAAAAGTATTTAGGAATGGTGGCTACGACGGGATTCGAACCTGTGACCCCATCATTATGAGTGATGTGCTCTAACCAGCTGAGCTACGTAGCCATACCATGTTTTTGCTCCAACAATGCGTTGCCGTCTTGTTGGGAACGGGGCGCATTATGCGTAGTTGAGTCAAAAGCGTCAATAGTTTTTTTGAATAAATCGGCATAAATGGACTGTTCGATTTCTTTTTAAACAAAGAGGCGTGTTAATCATCGAAAACTGATAACAAAATGACGCAACTTGAAGGAGTTAAGTGAAAACTAAATTAACAAATAGCAAAAAGGCCAGCATGAGCGCTGACCTTTTAAGTCAAAGACTTGTATATAAATTATACGTTGAAGCGGAAGTGAACCACATCGCCATCTTTTACGATGTACTCTTTGCCTTCTAGACGCCACTTACCTGCGTCTTTCGCACCGCTTTCACCGTTGAACTCGATGAAGTCGTTATAGCCAACAACTTCTGCACGGATGAAGCCTTTTTCGAAGTCAGTGTGAATCTTACCTGCAGCTTGTGGCGCAGTTGCACCTACAGGGATCGTCCAAGCGCGCACTTCTTTAACACCGGCAGTGAAGTAAGTGTGTAGAGTAAGCAGTTCGTAACCAGAACGGATCACACGGTTAAGACCAGGTTCTTCGATACCCATGTCTGCAAGGAACTCTTCGCGATCTTCGTCTTCTAACTCTGAAAGTTCAGATTCAATAGCAGCACATACCGCTACAACCACATTGTTTTCTTTTTCTGCGTAGTCACGTACCGCATCAAGATATGGGTTGTCTTCAAAACCATCTTCATTAACGTTAGCAATGTACATTGTTGGTTTAAGCGTTAGGAAGTTTAGGTAACCTACTGCTGCAAGCTCTTCTTTAGAAAGCTCAACTGTACGAGCCATGCCACCTTCAGTTAGAACTGGAAGCAGTTTTTCAAGAACAGTCAGTTCAAATTTAGCGTCTTTATCGCCGCCTTTTGCTTTCTTAGCGTTACGTTGGATTGCACGCTCACAAGAGTCTAGGTCAGCCATTGCAAGCTCAAGGTTGATTACCTCGATATCTTCGATTGGCGACACTTTACCCGCTACGTGAACGATGTTTTCGTTTTCAAAACAACGAACAACGTGACCAATCGCATCAGTTTCGCGGATGTTCGCTAGGAATTTGTTACCTAGACCTTCACCGCGTGATGCACCTGCAACTAGACCAGCGATATCTACGAATTCCATCGTAGTTGGCAGTACTTTCTGTGGGTTTACGATTTTCGCTAGTGCGTCTAGGCGAAGATCTGGCACAGGTACTACGCCTGTGTTTGGTTCGATAGTACAGAAAGGGAAGTTTGCTGCTTCGATGCCTGCTTTAGTAAGTGCGTTAAACAGAGTTGATTTACCAACGTTTGGTAGACCAACGATGCCACATTTAAAACCCATGATAGTAACCTTATTCAGCTTTGAACGTGTGTAGACGGTTTTGTGCTTTTGATAGACCATCCTTAATCAGGATATCTAAACAGCGAACAGACTCATCTGCTGCTGCATCAAGAAGCTCTTGCTCTTTTGCCGGTGCTTTGCCTAGAACAAAACCGGCTACTTTATCTTTGTGCCCCGGATGGCCAATGCCAATGCGGAGACGATAGAAATCTTTGTTGTTTCCAAGTTTACTGATGGTGTCGCGAAGGCCGTTATGACCGCCATGGCCGCCGCCTTTCTTAAATTTAGCAACACCAGGTGGTAAATCTAGCTCATCATGCGCGACCATGATTTCTTCAGGTTTGATCTGATAAAACTTTGCTAATGCAGCAATCGCTTTGCCTGAAAGGTTCATAAACGTCGTTGGGATGAGTAGTCGAAGATCCTGTCCGTTGACCATAATGCGTCCTGTTAGGCCAAAGAACTTTGGTTCGTTCTTCAGGGTAACGTTATGTACGCGTGCTAGTTCTTCTACTACCCAAGCGCCCGCATTATGGCGAGTTCTAGTGTATTCAGGCCCAGGATTGGCTAGGCCGACAAGCAGTTTAATTGGTTGACTCAAGGTTAGGATCTCTCTTGGAATCTCAAAAAGCGCGGTATGATAGCACAGTTTTTTGTGATCAAGCGACAGCCGTGCTTGTCTCCCTACCTTTTGTGGACTTGAAAATAATCGCAAGTAGCGCTGCAGCGGCTAAAGCAAAGCAGTAATAAGAGTGCATAGTGACTTCAAGAGGCGAAAGTTTGAGGATAGAACCGGCCAAAAGTACCTGCGCGCCATAAGGCAAAACACCTTGAACGACACAAGAGAATATATCTAACAAACTAGCGGCACGCTTAGCACAGATATCATGCTTCTCAGCTAGATCTTTGGCGATGCTGCCTGAAACTAAAATGGCAACAGTGTTGTTTGCTGTACAGCTGTTAACTAAGCTCACCAGTAGGGCGATACCAAACTCGCCACTTTTACGGCTTGATGAGTTGAGAAGTTTACTCAGAGACTGAGTTATCCAAGCCAGACCACCTTGGTATTTCATTAGTGAACTTAAGCCGCCGATAAACATCGAGAGTAAGAAGATCTCTTGCATGTTGCCAAAACCGGCGTAAATATCTTGACCATACTGAGTGAGAGAGTATTGCTCAGTATTAAACAACCCTACTGCGCCTGCTAATAGAATACCTACGGTCAATACTGCAAACACGTTAAGGCCAGAAACAGCCAGTACTAAGATAGTGAGATAAGGTGCTACTTTAAGCCATTCGATCTCGATGGTTGCTGGTACTTCACTTGGCGTGCTGAGCAGCGTGAATAGAACTAATGAGACAATTGCAGCTGGTAGAGCAATAGCGACGTTCTCTTTGAACTTATCTTTCATTTCACAGCCTTGAGATCGAGTCGCGGCAATGGTGGTATCAGAAATGATCGACAGGTTATCACCAAACATCGCACCACTTAGCACCGCGCCTGCAGCAATCGCATGATCAATTCCAGCGGTATCCGCAATACCTAGCGCAACGGGCGCAAGAGCGGCAATTGTACCCATGGAGGTCCCCATTGCAGTTGCGATAAAAGCAGCAATTAGGAACATACCCGGCAAGATAAGGTTTGGTGGTAGCAATGAAAGACCAAGGTTTACGGTAGCGTCTACCCCGCCCGTTGCTTTAGCTACAGCGGCAAATGCCCCAGCAAGCAGGTAGATAATACACATTGCGATGATGTCGCTATGTCCAACACCCCGCACAAATTGTTCAATCGCTTTGTTGAGTTTCTCTTTGCTAAGTAGTATCGCGACTATGATCGCAGGCAATGCGGCTACTGGTGCAGGCAGTTGATAGAAGGCAAAATCTACCCCTTGAAAAGTGAGATAGCTTCCAACGCCGATGAACAGAGTTAGAAAGAGCGCTAGAGGCAATAGGGCTTTCGCCGAAGGTGTTACGGGCATGACAAAAGTCTCAATAAGCTGAAATTGGCGCTAAGAGTACGCTTAGGGATTAGATGCGTCAACATCTAGACGTCTAAACGGCTTTTGTCCTGAGCGTTGTCATGAATAGTTAGGTAAGAACAGATACAAAAAAGCCCGCTAGAAGCGGGCTTTTAAAAATGATTTCAACAGTGATTAGCTGAACATCGCTGAGATAGACTCTTCGTTGCTGATACGACGAATCGCTTCAGCAAGCATGCGAGATAGGCTTAGCGTTGTTACTTTACCTGTGTCTGCCATTTCTTTAGACATAGTAATTGAGTCAGTGACGATTACTTGGTCTAGAACAGAGTTACCGATGTTCTGTGCAGCGTTACCTGAGAATACAGCGTGAGTTGCGTAAGCGAATACACGCTTAGCGCCACGTTCTTTTAGCGCTTCTGCTGCTTTACATAGTGTGCCACCAGTATCGATCATGTCATCAACGATCACACAGTCGCGACCTTCAACATCACCGATTAGGTTCATTACTTCAGAAACGTTAGCACGTGGACGACGCTTATCAACGATTGCGATATCGATGTCACCTAGTGCTTTTGCAGTTGCACGAGCGCGAACAACACCGCCTAGGTCAGGAGAAACAACTACAGGGTTCTCTAGACCACGAGCTTCCATATCTTCAAGAAGTACTGGTGTACCGAAGATGTTGTCTACAGGTACATCGAAGAAGCCTTGGATTTGCTCTGCGTGAAGGTCGATAGTTAGAACGCGGTCAACACCAACGTTAGAAAGGAAATCAGCAACTACTTTTGCAGTGATTGGCACACGAGCAGAACGTACACGACGGTCTTGGCGAGCGTAACCAAAGTAAGGGATAACTGCTGTAATACGGCCCGCTGAAGCGCGGCGCATTGCGTCAATCATCACTACAAGTTCCATTAGGTTGTCGTTAGTTGGTGCACAAGTAGATTGGATGATAAAAACATCACTACCACGTACGTTTTCGTTGATTTGAACAGCGACTTCGCCGTCAGAAAAACGAGAAACAGTAGCATCACCAAGAGAGATGTATAGACGATCAGCAATACGTTGGGCTAGTTCAGGTGTAGCGTTACCAGCAAATAGCTTCATATCAGGCACGGTGGAAACCTCAGGGTTGCGTCCAGTTTTTAAATAGATTGTGTGTGGGCTAAGCGATACTTAGCCAGTCTCTCGTGCAGAGGCGAAATATTCTTGCCTTTTGCAACAAAAGCAGAGACTGTGTCAGGCAGTTCGGCTAGCGTTGTTTCGGCGTCACTTTTGCTGGAAAATTCAGCAAAAACGCACGATCCAGTGCCAGTCAATCGCGACGGCGCGTATTGTAGCAGCCAAGAAAGTTGCTTATCAACCTCTTGGTACAGCATTCGAACAATTTTTTCGCAATCGTTTCCGTAATTACTGTCAAGAAGCGTTGCCAGTGAACGTTTCGGCGTATTTCTCGTCAGTTCTGGGTGAGTGAATATGTCTACGGTTGCAATTGATACGTCCGGTCTTACGACGAGATACCATTTTTCTTCTGGCTCAGCGGGAGTCAACTGCTCACCAACACCTTCAGCGAAGGCGGCAAATCCTCGAGTGAACACTGGCACATCAGCACCCAACTTTAACCCGATCTCTGCTAGCTCATCTTCGCTAGCATCGGTTTGCCATAAGTGGTTTAAGGCAACTAATGTGGTTGCAGCATTTGATGACCCGCCACCAATACCACCGCCCATTGGCAGTATCTTATTGAGTTCTATATGAGCCCCAAACTGACAACCACTTTTCTCTTGCAGCGCCTTTGCCGCTTTCCAAATCAAGTTGTCTGTTAATGGGACGCCTGGGATTTCAGGAGAGAGTGTGATCTCTCCTGACTGGGTAGCTGTGATAGTTAAATCATCGCCATGGTCGAGAAATTGAAATAGGGTTTGTAGCTCATGGTAGCCATTAGCGCGGCGACCAGTAATGTAAAGGAATAGATTCAGTTTGGCAGGAGAAGGCCAGTGTGTGGTCTCTGAGATCATTCGTCGAACGTCCACTTCGAAATAACAATATTGATAGAGGTACTACCTTGGGTAAGCTTTAGCTTTTTAGGCAAAGGAAGCGCAGCACCCAAATGCTGAACATCTTGGTAGCTTAAGTAATCAAGTGTCCAATTTTGCGCATTCACTTGCTTAGTGAGTGAAGCCAGCGTGTTGGTTTGATTTAATTGATAGTCGTCGGCTTGGGTTGGGCGTCCTAACATCCAGTCATTTAGCTGTTCGACAGGAATGTTGAGCCCAGTAAGTTGTTTAATTAGGGCTTCAGGGGTCGATGCCGAGTAAGTTTGCCCTTCATAGGTTTCAACGGTTGCTAAAGTTGGGGTCGCATTGAGGTTTAGAACGGTTTGACCTAGGAAAGTGGTCATGCGTAATTTCGTCTCTTGAGCTGAGTCTTGCCATTGAAAGTTGAGCGATTGGCGTTGCTGCGGTGCAATATAGCCAAGCTTACCAGAGGCTTGATAGTTTTCGATCATCGCGAGGCGTTGTTGATGGCTTTCCCATTCGACATTGGTTGTACTGTCTATGCTAGCACAGCCCGGTAGAATCAGGCTGGTAACAAGGAGTAAAAAGAAGGCGCGAAAATGTGTCATCATTGTCGAATATTTATCCAGTTTTTCCCAAAGTTCGTCTTCACTATATCATTGAAATCACGAACTCAAGAAAACATATCGGGATTCCCCTTTCAATAAACGGGGTCATCAAGTAAAATTCCGTCCCTATTTATCCATTATCTGATTCAGAGAACCATCGATACATGTCTTTGCTTGCTATAGGTATCAACCATAATACGGCCTCAGTCGAACTGCGTGAAAAAGTCGCATTTGGCCCGGAAAAGTTACCTGAAGCGTTAAAACAGCTTGGCGACAATCCACTGGTAAACGGCAGTGTGGTCGTCTCAACCTGTAATCGCACCGAGATTTACTGTGATGTAAAAAACGGTACGAAAACAAAAGTCATCGATTGGTTATCTCAATTTCATCAAGTTAGCCCAGAAGATCTTAAACCGAGCCTCTATATCCATGAAGAGCAGGCGGCTATCCGTCATCTCATGCGAGTGTCTTGTGGGTTAGATTCATTGGTGTTGGGTGAACCTCAGATTTTGGGGCAAGTCAAACAAGCGTATTCGGACTCTCGTGACCATAAAGCGGTAGACTCCGCGATGGAGAAGCTATTTCAAAAAGCTTTCTCGGTTGCTAAGCGAGTTCGTACTGAAACTGATATCGGTGGTAACGCTGTTTCTGTCGCTTATGCAGCGTGTACTTTAGCGAAACATATCTTTGAATCTCTAGAGCAGTCGACGGTATTAATGGTCGGTGCGGGTGAGACGATTGAATTGGTTGCTAAACATTTAGCCGGTAATGGTTGCACCAAGATGATTGTTGCCAACCGAACTAAAGAGCGCGCAATGCCGCTTGCTGAGCAGTTTGGCGCTGAAGTTATTGGGCTACCAGAGATCCCAGAGCACTTATCTCGCGCAGACATTGTCATCAGTTCAACGGCCAGTCCGTTACCTATTATTGGTAAAGGTATGGTGGAATCAGCGCTTAAAGCGAGACGATTCCAACCGATGTTATTGGTTGATATTGCCGTTCCTCGTGATATTGAATCGCAAGTCGGTGAGCTCAACGATGCTTACCTATATTCGGTTGATGATCTTCAATCGATCGTCGATAGCAATATCGAACAACGCAAAGTTGAAGCCATTCAAGCGGAAGCGATCGTTAGTGAAGAAAGTGCGGCATTCATGTCTTGGATGCGTTCACTCCAAGCGGTGGATAGTATTCGAGA
Source organism: Vibrio hepatarius (assembly GCF_043642085.1). GTDB lineage: Bacteria > Pseudomonadota > Gammaproteobacteria > Enterobacterales > Vibrionaceae > Vibrio > Vibrio hepatarius_C. Next base: position 7,773 of record NZ_JBHZSA010000007.1, read on the forward strand.
GTACCGCCAATCAGCCAATGAAATTCGCGAAGACTTGCTGAATAAAAGTTTACAGTCCCTTGCAGCGGGCGCTGATGCAGAAAAGGTATTGTTAGAGCTGAGCAATAAGCTGACTAACAAATTAATTCATGCGCCGACCAGAGCATTACAAAGTGCTGCAGAGCATGGTGAGCCAGCCAAGCTTGCCACTATTAGACAAAGTTTAGGTCTGGATAACTCTTAGTAACTAAGAGCGACAGACTTCATCAAACCCCTGAGTTAAAGAAAACTATGAAAGCCTCTATTTTAACTAAGCTAGAAACCCTAGTTGAGCGTTACGAAGAAGTTCAACACCTACTTGGTGATCCAGATGTGATTGGAAACCAAGATAAATTCCGTGCGCTATCAAAAGAGTACTCTCAGCTTGAAGAAGTGACTAAGTGTTTCCAAGCTTATCAGCAAGCTCAGGAAGATCTTGTTGCCGCTGAAGAAATGGCAAAAGAAGACGATGAAGAAATGCGTGAAATGGCGCAAGAAGAGATCAAAGATGCGAAAGAAACTATTGAGCGCCTAAATGATGAGCTTCAAATCTTACTTCTTCCAAAAGATCCTAACGATGACCGTAACTGTTTCCTCGAGATCCGTGCAGGCGCGGGTGGTGATGAAGCTGGTATCTTTGCTGGTGATCTATTCCGTATGTACAGTAAGTTCGCTGAGAAGAAAGGCTGGCGCGTAGAAGTCATGTCTTCTAACGAATCAGAGCACGGCGGTTACAAAGAGATGATTGCTAAAGTGTCTGGTGATGGCGCATACGGTGTGCTTAAGTTTGAGTCAGGTGGCCACCGCGTACAGCGTGTTCCAGCGACTGAATCTCAAGGCCGAGTACATACATCTGCGTGTACCGTTGCAGTAATGGCGGAAATCCCTGAAGCGGAAATCCCAGAAATTAAAGCGGCAGACCTTAAAATTGATACCTTCCGTGCATCAGGCGCGGGTGGTCAGCACGTTAACACCACCGATTCTGCAATCCGTATTACTCACTTACCAACCGGTACGGTTGTAGAGTGTCAGGACGAGCGTTCTCAGCATAAGAACAAAGCGAAAGCAATGGCGGTTCTTGCTGCGCGTATTATCCAAGCAGAAGAAGCGAAGCGTGCTGCGGAAGTGTCTGATACACGTCGTAACCTACTGGGTTCGGGCGACCGTAGTGACCGTATCCGTACGTACAACTACCCGCAAGGCCGTGTTTCCGATCACCGTATCAACCTGACCATCTACCGACTCAGTGAAGTGATGGAAGGGGATGTATCAAGCCTTGTTGATCCGGTAATCCAAGAGCACCAAGCTGATCAGCTCGCTGCTCTAGCAGAGAACAACTAATCAAATGTCGGCTGAAAACAGTGTTGAATACACACTAAAGCAGGCCGTACAGCAACTTCAAGAGAGTGGCAGTGATTCGCCCTCTCTTGATGCCGCGGTGCTTCTTTGCCATGCACTCGACAAGCCTCGCTCATTTCTTCTTACTTGGCCTGACAAAATCTTAGATGCTCAGCAACTTGCTGCGTTTGATGATTTGTTGCAGCGTCGCCTAACAGGTGAACCTGTCGCTTATATCGTTGGCGAGCGCGAGTTTTGGTCATTGCCATTAAAAGTCTCTCCTACCACTTTGATCCCAAGGCCGGACACTGAACGTCTGGTTGAAATCGCGTTAGATAAAGCGATGCAAATGGAAGGCGACATTTTAGATCTTGGTACTGGGACGGGGGCAATCGCGTTGGCGCTGGCATCAGAGCTACCGAAGCGACAAGTAACCGGAATCGATCTTAAGGAAGATGCACAGCAATTGGCACAAAGCAATGCGAGTGCTTTGAATCTCACCAATACTCAGTTTCTTGCGGGCAGTTGGTTTGAGCCACTTGCCGCTGGTACAGAGTTTGCTTTGATTGTGTCAAATCCTCCTTATATCGAGAAAGAAGATCCGCACTTAACGCAAGGTGATGTGCGGTTTGAGCCATTAAGCGCTTTGGTGGCTGATGAAAAAGGCTTGGCAGATATTAGACATATTGCTACGCAAGCTCGAGATTACTTAATGGATAATGGCTGGCTGATGTTTGAGCATGGCTTCGAACAAGGTGAGCCTGTCAGAGAATTATTACGCTCGCTTGGTTATGACCAAGTGGCAACCTACAAGGACTATGGTGACAAAGACCGAGTAACGATTGGTCAGTTTTCATCAGTGAAGTAAGAGAGAATAACAATGTACGAAGGTTTAAAACATTTCCACCTGCTAACTATCGCAATTAGCGCAACCTTACTGTCGGTACGCTTTGCAATGATGATGGCAAACTCAAACCTGTTAGAAAAAAAATTCTTTAAGGTGTTTCCGCATATCAATGACACCGCTCTATTGCTATCAGGTATCGGTTTGATCTTTATCACTGGCTTTATTCCTTTCACGCCAGCAGCACCTTGGCTAACAGAGAAAATTACCTGCGTATTGGCGTACATTGCACTAGGCTTTTTTGCCTTGAAGCTGGGTAAGAATAAATTGCTAAAAACATTCTCATTTTTCGGCGCTCTTGGTTGGTTAGCGATGGCTGGCAAGGTGGCTGTGAGCAAAACACCGATGTTCTTCGGTTAATGATTTGGTTAAGAAGGTCTAATAGCCAATATGCTTGAGTTATTTGATGAAGATTTCGACGCTATGGAGCTCGCACAAGGGGCTCTAGCATTGAACAAAGCGATTTCTCCTCAGACAGAAGTTGAATGGGCTGAAGCTGAACTAAACCGATTAGTTCGCGAGGCTGAATTGGCTTTATCGCATGAGGTGAATGAAAAGCAGCGCTTTGAGTCACTTCTTCGCCTGTTCTACTACGAGTGGGGGTTCCAAGGAGATAGAGACAGTTACTTTCGTTCAGAAAATGGCTTTATCGACAAGGTTCTTGAGCAGCGTAAAGGCATTCCCGTGAGCCTCGGTGCGATACTGTTATTTATCGCTCGTAAGCTTGGTTTTCCTTTAGTGGGAGTGACTTTCCCGACTCAGTTTTTGCTTAAGTTGGAGTGGTACGGTGAGAAGCCGCTCTATATCAACCCATTTAATGGTGAGTATGTTTCTGAACATACCTTAAATGCATGGATGATCGGCCACAAAGGTCCATTAGCAAAGTTAGAATCAAAGCATCTTGAGGAAACGGACAATCCAACGGTAATTGGCCGTTGGTTGGCGCTACTGAAAAGTGCTCTACTCCGTGAAGAGCGCTATACTTTGGCGTTGAAATGTACTGATTTAGCCTTAACGTTTGTGCCTGATGACCCTTATGAAATTCGAGATCGAGGGTTTATCTATCAGCAACTAGATTGCCATCAGGTCGCTTTATCGGACTACCAGTTTTTCATTGAACAGTGTCCCGATGACCCTGCTGCTGAACTGCTAAAGAATCAAGTGTCAGCGATGAGCAACACTCAAGTTACCTTACATTAAGCCCAGCCCGTAAAGCTGGCACTACACAAAATAGAGAGAAGAAAATGGAACAGAAAATTGTCCACGTTGGTGATATTCCTGTAGCGAACGACAAGCCATTCACGTTGTTTGCAGGTATGAACGTTCTAGAATCTCGTGATCTTGCGATGCAGATTTGTGAGCACTACGTAAAAGTGACAGAAAAACTGGGCATTCCTTACGTATTCAAAGCGTCTTTCGATAAAGCTAACCGCAGTTCTGTTCACTCTTACCGTGGCCCTGGCCTTGAAGAAGGTATGAAAATCTTCCAAGAGCTAAAAGATACTTTTGGTGTAAAGATCATCACCGATGTTCACACAGAAGCACAAGCACAGCCTGTTGCAGACGTAGTTGACGTTATTCAGTTACCAGCATTCCTTGCTCGTCAAACAGACCTTGTTGAAGCGATGGCGAAAACCGGTGCGGTAATCAACGTGAAGAAACCTCAGTTTATGAGCCCAGGTCAAGTTGGCAACATCGTTGATAAGTTCAGCGAGTGTGGTAACGACAACATCATCTTATGTGAGCGTGGCTCTTGTCACGGTTACGATAACCTAGTCGTAGACATGCTTGGCTTTGGTGTAATGAAGAAAGCATCTAGCGGCAGCCCAATCATCTTTGATGTAACGCACTCACTGCAAATGCGTGATCCTTCAGGTGCAGCGTCAGGTGGTCGTCGTGAGCAAACTGTTGAACTGGCGAAAGCAGGTTTAGCGACAGGTATCGCAGGTCTATTTATTGAAGCGCACCCGACTCCAGATCAGGCTCGTTGTGATGGTCCATCGGCACTGCCGCTTGATAAACTGGAACCGTTCCTAGCACAAATGAAAGCACTGGATGATCTGATCAAAGGTTTTGACCACATCGACATTAAGTAAGCCTAATTTATGGTTCGAGAAAGCCGGCATTTAGCCGGTTTTTTTATACTTCAAACACACTGAAAAAGGTGAGTTAACAGCGAATTAGGTATTGAGTTGGAATGTTATAACGTAACAATAAGTCGCTGAAAGCGAAGAGAATTCTGTTAGCGTTATCATAATCTGTTGAATGGTTAATCAACCTCACAAACCACTCGAAAGCACATGAAAACGTTTGCTTGTGATCATTTATGAGTACAAGTGCAATTTTGATGGTTTGTTACACATTCGATATGAGATTAAGGTGATCAATCCGACATAAATATGAAATCAGGCTGTCACGTTATTAAGGTTAATTTAAACTAGTTCAAGTTTTACTACTTTCTTGATGCGCAATCTTCCGCGTATGTCTATTCCAAGAGAGTGGTGTTAAAAGCAGTGGAAACCCCAAAAAGTTCAAAAGGTATGACAATGAAGCAAGGCCTGATCGTAAAAAGCGCAATTAGCGCAGCAATCCTGGCAACTCTAGCTGGTTGTGCAACAGCACCTCAGCATGAGTGGGAAGCAGATAAAACTTACAAGCTGACAGTTCTTCACACCAATGACCACCATGGTCGCTTCTGGCAGAACAAATATGGCGAGTACGGCATGGCTGCTCGTAAGACGCTAATTGACGAGCTACGCGCTGAAATCGCTGCAGAAGGTGGTAGTTCACTACTACTATCTGGTGGTGACATCAACACAGGTGTTCCAGAGTCAGATCTTCAAGACGCTGAACCAGATTTCAAAGGTATGAGCAAGATTGGTTACGATGCAATGGCACTGGGTAACCACGAGTTCGATAATCCTCTAGAAGTACTATTCAAGCAGAAAGAGTGGGCTAACTTCCCAATGCTTTCAGCGAACATCTACGACAAAAAGACTGGCGAGCGTATGTTCCAGGCTTACCAGATGTTCAACAAGCAAGGCATCAAAATCGCGGTTATCGGTCTAACAACTGAAGATACGGCTAAAATCGGTAACCCAGAGTTTATCGGTGGCGTAGACTTCCGCGACCCTAAAGTAGAAGCGAAGGCCCTAATTGCGGAGCTTGAGAAAACTGAAAAACCAGATCTAATCTTTGCTGTGACGCACATGGGTCACTACGAAGATGGCAAGCGTGGCGTAAACGCGCCGGGTGACGTTGCTCTAGCTCGTTACGTAGATGAAGGTTCTCTAGATATGATCGTTGGTGGTCACTCTCAAGAGCCTGTATGTATGGAAGCGCCAAACGTTGTTAAGAAAAACTTCAAGCCTTCTGACGAGTGTAAGCCAGACATGCAAAACGGTACTTACATCGTTCAGGCTCACGAGTGGGGTAAATACGTAGGTCGTGCAGATTACGAATTCCGTAACGGCGAACTTGAAATGGTAAGCTACGATCTGATCCCTGTGAACCTGAAGAAGAAAGTTAAGATCGACGGTAAGAAACAACGTGTTCTAATCGAAGATGAAATCAAGCAAGACGAAGAGCTACTTGAATTCCTACGTCCTTACCAAGAGCAAGGTCAAGCGCAGCTTAATGTTAAGATCGCAGAAACTAACGGTAAGCTAGAAGGCGACCGTAACGTTGTGCGTTTCCAACAGACTAACCTAGGTCGCCTAATTGCAACGGCTCACATGGAGCGTGCGAAAGCTGATTTTGCTGTAATGAACTCTGGTGGCGTACGTGACTCTATTGAAGCGGGTGACGTAACATACAAAGACGTACTAACAGTACAACCATTTGCAAACATCCTGACTTACACAGACATGTCTGGTAAAGAAGTTATGGATTACCTAAACGTTGTTGCAACTAAGCCTGTTGATTCTGGTGCTTACGCTCAGTTCGCTGGTATTTCAATGACAGTGGCAAATGGTGAAGTATCTAACGTATTCATCGGCGGTAAGCAGCTTCGTCTAGACGAAACGTACCGCTTTACAGTGCCTAGCTACAACGCAGCTGGTGGTGACGGTTACCCTAAACTGACTGGCCACCCAGGTCACGTTAACACTGGTTTCGTAGACGCTGAAGTACTAAAAGAGTACCTAGAAGCTAACAGCCCAGTAGACGTAAACAAATACGCACCATCAGGTGAAATGGTTTACAAGTAAGTTGACTCAAACTTATAAATCTCATTAAGCTAAAGCGCTACTCTTAGGAGTGGCGCTTTTTGTTTTTATTACCTTTATTTGTTGCAATCAGGAGGGAGTATGACTCCTGCAATCAATCTCGCTAAGAAGAAAAAAATTACCCACACCATCCACCAATATGAACATGACCCGCGTGCTGAAAGCTATGGGTTAGAGGCAGCCGAAGTGCTCGGCCAAGATCCGGCGAAAGTGTTTAAGACGCTACTATTTAGCCTAAATGGTGAGCCGAAAAATCTTGCCGTTGCCATTATCCCCGTTGACCACAAGCTTAACCTTAAGCACGCAGCAAAAGCCGCTAAAGCGAAAAAGGCAGAAATGGCTAATCCAGATATCGCACAGAAGACGACCGGATATGTTGTCGGTGGTATTAGTCCACTGGGGCAAAAGAAAGCGCTCCCGACATTCATTCATCAAAGTGCGCAAGTGTTAGATACGATATGCGTCAGTGCGGGTAAGCGAGGCTTAGAGATTGAGCTTGCACCACAGGACTTAGCGATGCTGACACGCGGCCAATTTGCGGAGTTATGTATTTAACCACCTGCAGTCATTCCATAGAGTGACGAAGGAGCGAGTAGGGAATCTCATCCAGTTTCTTGCTCACTTAAAGTTTATGCCCTGTCTCAAAATAACAACAATAAAAAAGGGTTGGCACCAAGCGCCAACCCTCGTAATTTTTCGAAACTCGAAACTCGAAACTCGAAACTCGAAACTCGAAACTACTTCGTTTCTTCTTCCATCTGCGCATTATCTACGACATGGTTCTCACCTAAATCTCTTGGCAGGACTAGGTTAAGCAGAATTGCCACGATACCACATAGACTCACACCCTGAAGACTGAACTCGCCAACACCGAAAGCCATGCCGCCAATACCAAATACCAGCGTGATTGCGACGATAACAAGGTTACGTGACTTATGTAGATCGACGTTGTTCTTAATTAAGGTGTTCAGACCAACGGTAGCAATCGAACCAAACAGCAGAATCATGATACCGCCCATAACCGGCATTGGGATGGTTTGTAGCACTGCGCCAAGTTTACCAACCAGTGCCAGCACGATGGCAGAAACTGCAGCCCAAGTCATGATCACAGGGTTAAAGGCTTTAGTCAGCATTACCGCGCCGGTTACTTCTGAATAAGTCGTATTTGGTGGCGCACCTACCATCGATGCCGCAATGGTTGCCACCCCGTCACCAGCGATGGTGCGGTGCAGGCCCGGCTTCTTAATGTAGTTCTTACCTGTTACGTTTGAAATCGCTAGCATATCGCCAACGTGCTCAACCGCTGGTGCAATCGCCACTGGAATCATAAATAGGATTGCGTTGATGTTGAACTCTGGGAAAGTAAAGTTCGGTAGCGCAAACCAAGCCGCTTGCTGTACAGGGGTGAAGTCAACAATACCGTAGCCAAGGCTTAGGCAGTAACCGACAATAATCCCACCGAGAATCGGTGTCAGCTTTAAGAAGCCTTTCGCAAAGACACTGAGAACAATGGTTGTCAGCAATGAAGCAATTGAAATAACTAAAGATGCATCCGCATCAATAACTTGCGCGCCATCAACCTTGCCAAGCGCCATATTGACAGCAACAGGTGCAAGCCCTAAACCAATCACCATGATCACTGGGCCTACTACGACTGGTGGCAGTAGTCTGTGAATGATTTCTACACCACGTACTTTAATTAGCGCGCCCATTGCGATGTAGACAAAGCCTGCAGCCATTAGGCCACCCATTGTGGCAGGGACGCCCCATGTTTGTACGCCATAAAGAATAGGGGCAATAAATGCGAAAGAAGATGCAAGGAAAATTGGTACGCTGCGACGGGTTACAAGTTGGAAAAGAAGGGTTCCGACGCCAGCACCAAACAAAGCAACGCTTGGGTCTAATCCGGTGAGTAGAGGTACCAACACCAATGCACCGAATGCGACAAATAGCATTTGTGCACCTTGAATGGCATTTTTCATATTGTTATTCCTTTATATGGCTGGATGAAAACAGACTTTGGTAATCTGCTTGGCAAAAATAAAATTCGCGGGATTTTATCATTGTGCCAAACGATTGCAATTCGAACTGGATCAAATATTTGGCGATTAATCGATTGAATGGTTCAATGGGTTATCAGCGGAAGGCTAGATTTTTGAAGCGGCAGTAGTCCTTTAGTTGCCCCGTTGGCGATAGTTGCTTATCATCAGCCTTTAATGAGTAGTAAATCGATCTTAGGAAAAGTATGCGCCATTTAGCTTTGTTGGTTTTAGGGCTGGTTACATTACCTGCTATGGCTTTGACCAATGTAGATTTGTACCGTTCAGAAGTAGTGCTTGATCAAGAGGCTAAAAATGCCGATTCAGATGCACGAATCGAGGGTATGAAAGAAGTGATTGTTCGAGCTTCAGGTGACCGTGATGCAGTAGCTAATGAAGTGGTCAAAAAAGCGTTAAGACAAAACAGTCAGTATCTGACTCAGATCAGTTATGGTCAGTTGGACGGAGAACAAACTTTACGAATGGGCTTCAGTGCGCCGCATATTCGTTCTCTTCTGAGCCAAGCTCAACTTCCCGTCTGGCCTGCAGCCCGTGCAAATATTCTTGTTTGGTTGGTTGAAGAACAAACAGACCGAAACATTATCTGGGAACATTCACCTTCGGCAGTGCTTGAACAGCTTAAGAGTCAGGCTGACAAGCGCGGGCTTCCGTTGACAGTGCCAGTAGGCGATTTCGATGATATCACCGGTGTCGCGGTTTCCGATTTATGGGGTGGTTTCATCCAACCAGTAGGCGCAGCAAGCCAGCGTTACCCTGTCGATGCGGTACTGGTAGTAAAAGCGCAAGGTAATTCACTGCGTTGGACGCTTTACGATCAAAAACCAGCGACAATTGGCGTGACTCGTCAGGCGCCGTTATCGGGCTCAAATAATGGCGAAGATGCAGCGGTTAAGATGGTCAATCAACTTAGTGATTACTACGCGAAGAAGACTGCTGTTGTTGTTGCTAATGAATCATCTGAGGCGATCAAAGTTCGCTTTACCGAATTGAGTGACGCGGTTGGCTTCTTCACTTTAGAGAATAAGCTCAAGAAACTGAGCTCAGTCGCTTCCATCGATATTCTTAAGATTCAAGGTAACCAAGTGACCTTTAACGTGCACTTGCTCTCTTCACCAGAAGAATTTAAGCAAGAAGTGTTACGCGCTGGCCCAATTAAGCAGCTTGAAAGTGTCGTTGAAACGCCGCTAGTTGCGATTACTGAACCAGTAGAACCAGCATTTGAAGCAACGCCAGAGTCTACTCAAGGCGAAGTAGAATCGAATGCACAGTCGACAGATTCGACGACCTCGCTAGAGACAGTAAATACTCCGACAGCACCATTAGTTCCAGCTGAGCAAATCTTAGTCTATGAATGGCAAGGTAAGCCGTATGTGTATGTAGCGCCTAAGATTGAAGGAGAGATTGTGATTGATCCTGATTCGGCAGAAAGTGATGTAGAGTCCGTCATTCAAGAAGAAAACTCAGCAGAATAAATATTGATTTATAGAAAAGGGTCTGGAATTCCAGACCCTTTTTTGTATTCGTGATTTATTACTCAGACTCAAATCGCGCTTTTTCTTCTTTCTCAACTTTAGAAAGGCGCTTTAGCTTCATTCCTAACTCTTTACCCCTTGCTCGGGCATAAAGAATGTTGCCAAAGAAGGCGATGGTTGTAAGTAGTATCTCAATCACTGCTAGCCAGCGTTCACCGTCATCGATCCACAGAATAGTGAAGCCATGCAAGAAATAAAGCATAAGAACAAAGTTCGCCCATGCATGAGTGTATGGCTTGCCAACTAAAATACCCGGTAGAGGAAGTAATAGCGGCACCGCCCATGCGATGGCTAGTGTCGTACTGCTGATATGTGGATGCGGAGAAAGTGACAGTTGCCAAAGAGCTATCCAAGTAAGCAGTGCAAGGTTGCCAAACAAGGCTAACAGGCGGTATAGCTTTGTGATGGGTTGCATCTCGTGCATATCTATCGTTCCTTCATTTTTAACGCAGCGTTTGCTAAGCGTTTACCAAGTTGCTGAGCGAGTATTATTTCATCGTCACTCAGCTTGCCACCTAACGAGCTTACTGTACTTGCACCGTAAGGTGTTCCGCCGCTTTGTGTCGAGTGAAGCTTTGGCTCCGAATAGGGAATACCAAGAATCATCATGCCGTGATGTAGTAGAGGTTGCATCATGGTGTGTAAAGTTGTTTCTTGCCCACCGTGTAAACTGGATGAGGAGGTAAACACACACGCTGGCTTATCGATTAAGTCACCCGATATCCACAGCGGTGTTGTTTTGTCCCAAAAGTGTTTCAGTGGCGCAGCCATGTTCCCAAACCAAGTCGGACTACCTAGCGCTAAACCATCACAGTGCTTGATCTCTTCAAGACTAATGATCGGGTCTTGAGCAGAAAACTCTCCTTCGATCTCATCAACGGTGCGCAGTAGAGCCTCACATTGAGGGATGGACTCCACCCCTCTAGCGATCTGTCTAGCAACAGACTGTGTAGAACCGTGACGGCTGTAATAGAGGATGATGACTTGGCACATCATAGAATGTCGAGAACTTGCTCCGGCGGACGGCCGTGTTTCGCTTTACCGTTGGCAACCACGATAGGGCGTTCAATCAGTTTTGGATTTTCGCTCATCGCTTTAAATAGCGTTTCATCATCGGCCGTTTTTAGCTCAAGCTCTTTGTAGATATCTTCTTTAGTGCGCATCATATCGCGGACGTCAGTAAGCTCTAGCTGAGACATTAGCTCTTTTAGCTGTTCTACACTTGGTGCAGAGTCTAAATATTTGATGATTTCAGGTTGAATGCCTTTCTCTTCAAGCAGTGCAAGGGTTTGACGGCTCTTTGAACAGCGAGGGTTGTGATAAATCACGACTGACATGGCAGTTTCTCCATTTATTATTGTAAGGCTAAGAAGCGATCGCGCTGAACCATTAGCTGGTCAATGCGGGCATCGTATCTTGCTTGTTTTAAGCTTCCCAGCTCAGCCAGTTGACTTGCTTGGGTATAGTATTGAATCGCTTTGTTCCAGTTAGCTTTTAATGCGAGGATTTCGGCGCGAGCAGCCAGGTCTTCATCGCTTTTTCCTAAGTGGATGTTTGCTTCTGAAAGTAAGTGCCAGCCATTGACGTCTTTCGGGTTGTCGTGAGTGTATCGCTGGAGCACTTTTACCGCTTCTTCATTTTTCTCTTGTTTGAGTAATGCGTTGGCGTAGTTAATCGTGATGACGGCATTGTTAGGTGCTGACTTCAATGCTTGTTTTAGTAGACTCTCTGCTTTATCCGCTTGTTTTTGTGCGATATACAGATCGGACATCGCGTCTAAATAAAACAGGTTGTGAGGATCTTGCTTGATAAGGTCATTCAAAATGACGGCGGCTTGATCAAGCTGGTTGTTATCTAGATAGACTAGTGCTTTACCATATTCAAAGGCGACTTTTAGATTTGGCGCGACTTTCTTTTGCGTACGTTTGAACCAATCTTGCGCGGCTTTGCTCTCAATGCCTGCATAGCGAGCCACGATACGTGCACGTGCTAAATGGTAATTCAGCGAAGGATCGACTCTTCTCGCTGGGTAATTTTGCGCTCGAGCACGACTGTCAGTAATACGGTCTTCGGGTAATGGGTGAGTCAGCAGCATCGGCGGCGGCTTACTTGCGTAGCGGTATTCATCAGCAAGGCGGCCGAAGAATCGAGGCATGGCATTGACGTCAAACCCCGCTTTCGCCAATGTATTAATACCAAAACGGTCAGCTTCTTTTTCATTACTGCGGGTATAGTTAATTTGCCCTTGCATATTACCTGCTGTCGCAGCTGTGACCGCGGCCATACCTGCCTCAGGAGAGGCAATCGCAAGCAATAAAGCACCAGCAAGCGCGGCCATAGTGGCAGGGGAGCGTCTTGCTTGCTCTTCCATGCTTCGTGCTAGGTGTCTTTGCGTCACGTGAGCGATTTCGTGGGCAACAACGGAGGCCAGTTCACTTTCACTTTGTGCATGAAGAAACAAACCTGAATGCAACGCAACATAGCCCCCAAAGAAGGCAAATGCGTTAATGTTTCTATCGCGGATCATAAAGAAGGTGAACGGGGTTTTTACATCCGATGCGTTGGCAACTAATCGATGCCCTAAGCTATCAATGTACTCATTCAGAACCGGGTCGTTCACGATGGGCTGACTCGCACGAATCATGCGCATATACGCATCACCATATTGAATTTCTTGGTCAATGGTGAGTGTGCTACTTGCGGTCGTACCGATATCTGGCAAATCCAAACTGTTTGCGAGTGATGGGGCAGGTGTGCTTAAAGCCGCTGCGACACATAGGCAGACTAATGAACGCGTACGTTTAAACATATATGAAAGATAATACTCCATTAATTCTTCACCTAGGGTTAGGTCTATACTAACAAGGTGGGTATACGCTTGGACAGCGTAGAGTCAAGATGGTTTCCAATCCCAGCTTCGAATTCAGTTGTCAGGTCAGAGTAGTGGCTTCATACAGACTATTTACACTGACGCATGCAAAAAAACACTATACAATATCTAGCCGTAATAATATGCATCGGGCGAAAGAATGGAACCTAATATTTTGGATTTACGCCAAGAGCGGTGTCCTATGGCGCTTTTACTTGCTAAGCGTCACACAAAAGTATTGACCGTTGGTGAGCGAACTCAAATCTTAGTGTCCGATTCTAACTCAATGAAAGATATTACCCGATTTCTTCATAACCACTTGTTTAGCCTGACTTGTGAAGATATGAATGGCTATTACCGTATGCAAGTGATTAAGGAACCTAGTTGAATGTTTGAAATGGTGAGTCGTTGGTATAAACGACGTTTTTCTGATCCGCACGCAGTGAGCCTAGTCGCGATCCTGCTGTTTGGTTTCATTACGATTTATTTCTTTGGCAATTTGATTGCACCACTATTGGTTGCCATTGTACTGGCCTATTTACTTGAGTGGCCGGTTGTTCAGCTCTCTCGTATGGGGATTCCGCGCACCCTTGCAGTAATTTTGGTCATCCTTGGCTTTATCAGTTTGATGATCGTTGCCATTTTCGGCTTAGTTCCGACCATTTGGCAACAGGTTGGTAACCTTATCAACGATATCCCATCAATGTATGTTGGCTTGCAAGGCTTTATCTCTGAGCTACCTCATCGCTACCCAGAATTAGAAAACTTCCAGATAGTCGAGTCTTTGGTCACTAATGCTAAGAACCAAGTGATTGGTATGGGTGAAACCGTGGTGAAAGGTTCACTTGCTTCATTAGTCAGCCTCGCGACACTGGGCGTTTACTTAATTTTAGTGCCGCTATTGGTGTTCTTCTTGCTGAAAGATAAAGAAGAGATGATAGAGATGGCGAGTGGCATGCTGCCGCGTAACCGTCGCCTTGCTAACAAAGTTTGGCACGAGATGAACGAACAAATCTCGAACTATATTCGCGGTAAGGTGATGGAGATCTTGATCGTCGGTGGTGTTAGTTACGTTACCTTTGCCATTCTTGACCTTCGTTATGCGGTGTTATTGGCGGTAGCGGTTGGCTTCTCTGTTCTCATTCCTTACATTGGTGCCGCAGCTGTGACGGTGCCTGTAGCGATTGTCGGCTTATTCCAATGGGGTCTTACGCCTCAGTTTTATTGGTTGCTTGTTGCCTACGGTATTATTCAGGCTCTAGACGGTAACGTATTAGTACCAGTGTTGTTTTCTGAAGCGGTAAACCTTCACCCTGTGGCGATTATTGTTGCGGTATTGGTGTTTGGTGGACTGTGGGGATTCTGGGGCGTATTTTTCGCTATCCCATTGGCGACTTTGGTGAAAGCGGTGTGGAATGCGCTCCCTAGCCATGAAGAAGAATTGAGTACTTAGCCCTTCAAACAAGTGCAAACGATTACATAAAAAGCCCCGAGGCAACTGCCTTGGGGCTTTTTATTTGTGCTCCAGTTGGCATTTTTCACCCCTTTGGAATTTACTTATATAGAAATTTGTAAGAAATTTCTTAAGTAAACGTTACATCAGACGATAACTATACTAATAACAATAATAACAAGCTTGCCGAACATAAAGGAATACTATGAAATTCAGTCAAAAAATCGTTGCAGCTTCTTCAGCATTACTTTTGGTTACCGTGACGTTGCTGTCTATTCAGCAGCTAAGTACCGTTAAACAGGAAGTCGAAGCGCTGGTAGACACCAGCCTTACTGAGATGGTGAAAGGGGTGAAAAACACCGTCGTTTCAGAGATGGAAAGTAAGAAATCTCTGGCTCAATCAACCACCGAGGTGATTGAGATTGATCCGCAAAATCGACAGTTAGTAAAAGAGATTCTAGAGAAACCTGAGATCAAAAGCAGTTTCCTAGCCGTAGGCTTTGGTTATGAGGCAGATGGTTTCGTTGTTGAAAATGATGATGGTTGGGAAGCTGGTCCCGATTATGATCCACGTGTTCGTCCATGGTTTAAAGATGCTAAGGCTCAAGGCCGCTTGGTGGTAACAGATCCATACGTCGACGTTTCTTCGAAAAAAGTGATCATTTCAATTGGTACGCCTGTTAAAGAAAATGGCAGCTTCATGGCTGGTATGTTCTACGACATGGAGTTGGGCGGTTTGGCAGATCTCGTCAATAGCGTCAACCTGTTGGATGCGGGTTACCTATTTATTGTCACGGCTGACGGTACCACTATCGCTCACCCAGAAGCGGCGAACAATGGCGAAAACCTGACAAAATACTTACCAAGTGCCAAAGTACAAGAAGGTGCTCAGCACTTTGAGCAAGATGGTAAGAACCTAATGGTTCGCTTTACTAAAGTGCCATCAGAAAACTGGTATGTGGGTGCGGTTGTAGATGAAGATATCGCATTTGCAGCAATTGCAGACATGCGTAATAGCTCAATTATCTATGTCCTAATTGGTGTAGTGCTGAGTATCGTTATTCTTAGCTTCCTAATCAAAGCGTTGATGCGTCCACTTGCAACTTTGAATGATGCGATTAAAGATGTGGCTTCGGGCCAAGGTGACCTGACCAAGCGTCTAGATACCAATACCGATAAAGAATTTGCTGAACTAGCAGAAGGCTTTAACACCTTTACGCAAACACTGCAGACGCAAATTCAGCAATCGAAAGCGATTGGGGTTGAAATTCTGCGTGGTACTGAAATGACCGTTCAAGGTGCGCAACATTCAGCGAGCGCAATGCGCAGTCAGCTTGAAGAGCTTGAGCAACTTGCAACGGCGATGAACGAAATGGCTGTGACCGCAACAGAAGTCGCGAACAATGCACAGGGTGCAGCGGGCGCAGCGAAAGAAGCGGATGATGCGACTCAAGATGGTTCGTCGGTTGTGAGTGATACCACAGCGTCGATTGATACGCTTTCAGCCCGTATAGATCAGGCGGTGGAAGAAGTTCAAGGCCTAGAGTCAGCAACGGCAAATATCGAAACCATCTTGAAGGTTATCAATGATATCGCGGACCAAACTAACTTGTTGGCACTCAATGCAGCGATTGAGGCAGCACGTGCGGGTGAGTCAGGTCGAGGCTTTGCGGTAGTAGCTGATGAAGTAAGAACTCTTGCTCAGCGTACTCAAGAGTCAACCACTGAAATCCGTAGCATGATCGAGCAGCTTCAAGCGGGCGCAAGCTCGGTGTCTGCAGCGATGAACGAAAGTAAAAACACCGCGGTCGATGCGGTCGATAAAGCTCAAGCGGCTGACGGTGCACTACAGAGAATCCGTGAGGCAATTCAGCGCATCAGTGATATGAACATGCAGATTGCTTCAGCGGCAGAAGAGCAAAGCTTAGTGGCAGAAGAGATCAACAGTAATACGGTTAAGATCAAAGACCTGTCGACTCAAGTGGCTGATTCAGCAGAAGAAGCTAACATGGCGATGCAAGTTCAGACTGAAAATGTTCGTGAACAAGATGCAATTTTGAATAAGTTCATCGTATAAACTTATTGGATACAGCAAACAAAAACGCCAGCGATATCGCTGGCGTCTTTTTATTTGGTTGAATTACTTATTTTCGTTTAAGTAATCAAGCACCACTTCATGGTGAGTCTTGGTTTTGAACTTGTTGAAGACGTGTTCAATCACGCCTTCTTCATTGATTAGGAAGCTGATGCGGTGCAGACCGTCATAGATCTTACCCATAAATTTCTTCTCGCCCCATACGCCAAATTGATCGGCAACAGCATGGTCTTCATCTGACAGTAGCGTAAAGTTGAGTTCGTCACGTTCGATGAACTTGCCTAGACGTTTCACTGGATCGATACTCACGCCTAGTACGACAACATTGTGCGCATCTAGCTCTGCTTTTACATCACGCAGACCTTGAGCTTGAACCGTACAGCCTGGAGTCATCGCTTTAGGGTAGAAGTAAAACAGAACCTTTTTACCTTTAAAGTCGTTTAGAGAAACTGTTTCGCCATTTTGGTCGAGAAGAGAGAACGCTGGAGCTGGAGCGCCTGCGGTAAGCGTGTTCATGGAGATTCCTTTTTATTGACTGTTTTTTATAAAGTTTAGAGAGCCTTGAACTGACAATTGCTGACACAGATTGTCAAACTCTTCTTGTAGTTGCATTAAATTGCACTCAGAGTCGACAGTTGCGGTGATCGCAATGTGGAACTGGTTTGTCTCTGCATTAATTTTGTCTTTGTCGATGGTTTGGGCACTGAGCGATGACAGGCCAATATTCTTTTGAGCAAAGAAGTGAGTGAACTTTTCCGTTAACCCAGGCTTGTCTTCAGATTCGACAAAAACTTCTAATGTGTAGGCATTGTCCAAGTGCGCATGGGTTGATGTACGCTTCATGATAGTAATGAGATCATGTTCTTGGCCAAGTAGTGGCAATGTTGTTTCCACGCGAGTGACGGCCGCGTTATTGCCAGAAAGAAGCATGATGAGTGTGAATTCGTTACCAAATAGAGCAATACGACTATCAACAATATTGCATCCGGATTGAGTGACTAAATGTACAACTTGGTTGCACACCCCAGGGCGATCCGTTCCTACGGCAGTAATCACTAAATGTTGAGTCATAACTTCACTTATCAATGTTCCAATTATTAATCAGATAGCTTAGCACATTAGACCGCTATAGAAATGCACCTCAAACGCATTTTATGAGTGTGTTAGGGTGTAAATTAGACAGCTGTGAGCGACCATGCGTATTCCTTGCTAGGAACTGACATTAGCCGAAATTAAAGGAGTAAGTTGCCAAAGTTCTAACATCTGATAAATATTCACTCAAATAGGTGATTTAAGCGGGTCTCAGTGCTTGTCTTTTTCAATCGCCTTACAGTACCATGCGATTAGTATCTAAATTAGGGAGAAAGACATGTTTTCAGGAAGTATTGTAGCGTTAATTACACCGTTTAATAATGATGGCGAAGTTGATTACGTAAGCCTGAAGAAACTGGTTGAGTACCATGTTGCAGCAAAAAGCGATGGCATCGTTGCAGTAGGTACCACTGGTGAATCGGCGACGCTGACTATTGAAGAGCATGTCAAGGTTGTCACTAAGGTGGTTGAGTTTGCTGAAGGGCGCATTCCAGTGATTGCAGGCACAGGTGCCAATGCAACACATGAGTCTGTTACTTTTAGCCGCCTATTGAATAACTCAGGCATTGCAGGCTGCCTAAGCGTGACACCTTACTACAACAAGCCAACTCAAGAAGGTTTGTTCCAACACTATAAAGCGATCGCTGAAGAAAGCGATGTGCCACAGATTCTGTATAATGTACCGGGCCGTACGGCGGTAGACCTGTTACCAGAGACTGTGGCGCGTCTAGCAGAGATCGAAAACATTGTTGCATTGAAAGATGCGACGGGTGATTTAAGCAGAATTGCAATTCATCGTGAACTTTGTGGCGAAGATTTTATCTTACTAAGTGGCGATGATTCATCTGGCCTTGAATTCGTTAAGCAAGGTGGCCACGGTGTTATCTCGGTAACGAACAACATTGCTGCTGAAGACATGGCAAAAATGTTCAGATTAGCGAAAGAAGGTAAGTTTGAAGAAGCAGAAATCATCAACCAACGTTTGATGCCGCTACACAAGAACTTATTCGTTGAATCTAGCCCAATTCCAGTAAAATGGGCAGCACACAAAATGGGTCTAATTGAGCATGGCGATTTACGTTTGCCGCTGACCGAGTTGTCAGAAAAAGCTCGCCCGATTGTTGCTCAAGCAATGACAGAAGCTTGCATTTACTAAATTAAAGATGGATTGCCGGAGTTTAATGCTCCGGCATATAGGTATCAGGAGTTTCAATGAAATTGTCACACCAGCTAGTCGTCAGTTCACTAGCTGTTTTTGTTTTAAGTGCATGTTCAGGTAGTGCGACTCAACGTCGTCAGGCTAAAGATGACTTTGAGTACTTAAATACGCCACCGTTAGAAGAGTGGACGTTAGCTGACGGTGCAAAACGTCAGTTTTACATTGACTACAAAATCCCTCAGGGAGAGTTTACTGGTGGTGTTGGTCGTGAAGTTGATATTCGACCACCGCAACAAGTATTAGAGCTTATTCCAGGTGCACGTGCTGAAAGGCAGCAGGGCGAAACTACACTATGGCTACTGCGTGAAGACGAAGTAGATAAGGTGTGGCAGACAGCTTTAACCATGCTAGAAGAACGTCAAATCGGTGTTCGAGAGCAAACGGAAACGCGCATTGAGACCGACTGGGTTACTTGGACATCAGAAGATGAAGACGGTGAGCTTGGCGCTCGTTACGCTATCGAACGTGTTGCTGCTGGTGGACGTCATGGCTTTAAGATCTCATTGATTGATTGGCGTGAAGCAGGCAAAGATATGCCTGTTACTGCAACCAATAAAGAGCGCTATAACGCTCTGATGACCAACTTAGTGACTGCGCGCTACGACTTAGATCTGCGTGAAGAAGCGGCACGTAAAGCGCAAGAACTTGTGAAGAAAATTCCGGTTACTATGGGCACCGACCGCAGTGGCTTCCCGGTTATTATCGCTCGTACGCCATATAACGTATTGTGGCAGCGTCTACCGAAACTGCTTCCAGAGATGGGCTTTACTTTAGAAGAGCGTAATCAATCTCAAGGTCATGTTAAAGCGAAGTACGCTTCTCCGGATGATGAGTTCTGGAATGATATTGGTGTTAAGCCGATTGCACTTAAATCTGGCACTTATACTTTCCTATTTGGTGACCTTGGTAACCGAACTTCAATCAACGTGACAGACTCAACGGGCAAGCCGGTTGAAGAGCAGTTACTGCAAGATATGGCGCCTGTGCTAGCTGCTGTTGTTGAAAAACAATCGAAGTAGCCAGAAATGACAGGTAATAAAAAAAGCTGACATGATGTCAGCTTTTTTATGCCTTGAATATCTGAGCCTAATTTAGGCTACAGAACCATTGCGGCAATCCAACCAAACACAATCAGTGGGATATTGTAGTGGATGAAGGTCGGAACTACAGTTTCCCAAATATGCTCGTGCTGGCCATCAGCGTTTAGGCCTGACGTTGGACCTAACGTTGAGTCTGACGCTGGTGAGCCTGCATCACCAAGTGCTGCTGCAGTACCCACTAGAGCAATCGTTGCCATTGGTGAGAAGCCAAACGCTGCTGCCAGTGGAACGTAAATTGTCGCTAGGATTGGAATCGTGGAGAACGATGAGCCAATACCCATAGTAACCAGTAGACCAACAACCAACATCAATAGTGCCGCTAGAGGCTTATTATCGCCAATGCTTGTTGCTAGCGCTTCAACCAAAGACTCAACACCGCCAGTTTGCTTCATTACTGCGGCAAAACCTGCTGCCGCGATCATGATAAAGCCGATCATCGCCATCATGTGTACGCCTTTAGTAAAGACGTCGTGCGTCTCTTTCCAAGCAATCACACCACCAAAGGTGAACACCATGAAACCAGCAAGGCCACCGATGATCATTGAGCCAGTCATAAGCTGAACACTTAGCGCAGCAACAATACCAGCAGCAGCAACCAGAATGTTCTTTGGTTGGATCTCTTTTGTATCAGTATCAACACGAGTTAGCTCAGTCTCTTTATACTGACGTGGTTTACGGTAGCTAAAGAAGATCGCTGTGATAAGACCAAAGATCATACCTGCAGCAGGCAATAACATTGCGACAGGTACTTGGCTTGCAACAACGTTTTCTAAACCGTTGTCATGCAAGTTTTTCAATAGAATGTTGTTTAAGAAAATACCACCAAAACCGATTGGAAGAACCATATAAGGTGTGACTAGACCAAATGTCAGCACACAGGCAATCATACGACGGTCAAGATTTAACTTAGCGAATACGCCCAATAAAGGTGGAATTAAAATCGGGATAAAGGCGATATGGACAGGAATAACGTTCTGAGACGACATAGTCACAAGAACTAATGCAATTAATACCGCATATTTTAGGCCAGTCGATGCAGCCGCATTCTCTTTACCGTGAATGCGTTTGATAACGCTATTGGCTAGTAGGTCAGTGATACCAGAGCGAGAGATCGCAACGGCGAATGTACCTAACATTGCGTAGCTTAATGCGATGGTTGCACCACCGCCTAAACCACTTTCAAAAGCAGCCACGGCTTGATTGAGCTCCATGCCGGAAGCCAAACCACCGATGATGGCACTGAATGTCAAAGCAACGACGACATTCACGCGCATCAGTGCTAAGGCAAGCATGATACATACAGAAATGACAACAGGGTTCATAATTTACTCGTGTGTTGTGTTTACGTTTTTATTTTTTGTCGGTGTCGGGTTCAACCACTGGCCAACCGCCAAGGGCTTTCCATTTGTTGACGATACCGCAGAAGAGTTCTGCCGTTTTTTGAGTATCGTATAGGGCAGAGTGGGCTTCTTTATTGTCAAAATCCATCCCAGCGGTTTTACACGCTTTAGCTAACACGGTTTGGCCGTAAGCCAAGCCACTTAGTGCAGCGGTATCAAACGTCGCGAAGGGATGAAAAGGGACACGTTTAAGCTTGCAGCGCTCGCTCGCTTCCATCACAAAGCTGTGATCGAAGGTGGCATTGTGGGCCACCATGATGGCACGGCTACAGTCTGCAGCTTTTTGTTCTTTGCGGACGAGTTTGTAGATCTCTTTGAGGGCTTCCGCTTCTGTCACAGCACCGCGTAGAGGGCTAAATGGGTCGCGAATACCATTAAACTCTAACGCTTCTTTTTCAAGGTTGGCACCTTCAAAAGGTTCGACATGATAATGAATGGTTGAAGCAGGTACTAAGTTGCCGTTTTCATCCATTTTTAAAGTAACGGCGCAGATTTCCAGAAGCGCGTCCGTCTTGGCGTTGAAACCCGCAGTCTCCACGTCAATAACTACCGGAAAGTAGCCACGGAATCGTTTTTTAAGCGTCAATGCTTCGTTTTCTATAGTCATGTGTACTTCATATAATGTGACAGGGCTGGCATTATTGCAGATTCTAGGCGGAAGAAAAACCGTAAATGCTGATTGAAAAAGAAACAGTGGTGATTTGTACTATACAAATATTCTGGCTAGGTTTTTGCATTAATCAGATAGAAGATTTTCTAGCGGCAAGTTAAGTTCCGCCAGCCCTAATGAGAGAAGAAGTTTGTATGAAGAAGTTGTTTGCAACCAGTATCGCTATGTCTTTGATAACGTTAGCACCCTCGGTGTTCGCGCTTGAAAAGCAGTACGTTGCAACGCCTCAACAGTCGACATGGCAAATGGTTGCCAATACGCCATTAGAGTGTCGCTTGGTTCATCCAATTCCTAATTATGGCGAAGCCGTGTTCTCATCTTACGCGAGTAAAAAAATTAATCTCGACCTTGAGTTGAAGATGAAACGGCCAATGGGTCAGACCCGTGATGTGAGCCTAATTTCTATGCCACCAGCATGGCGACCAGGTGATAGTGCTGACCGCATTACGAACATTCGATTCTTCCAACAGTTTGATGGCTATGTAGGTGGTCAAACGGCTTGGAATGTTCTCGGTGAGCTAGAGAAGGGACGTTACCCGACTTTTAGTTATCAAGAGTGGCGAAGCCGAGATCAACGTGTAGAAGTCGCGCTGTCCTCGGTATTATTCCAACGTTCATACAATGTTTTTAGTGACTGTATCGCTAATTTATTGCCATATAGCTTTGAAGATATTGCCTTCACGATTCTTCATTATGATCGAACCAGCGTTGAGCTGAACAAGCAATCGCAAAAACGTCTGGCGCAAATCGCTGAGTACATTAAACACAACCAATATATTGATTTGGTGTTGGTATCGACATACACCGATGCGGAAGACAGTAAGAGCGCAAGTCAGAACTTATCTGAGCGCCGCGCTGAAGTACTACAGAACTACTTTAAGTCGCTAGGCTTGCCTGAAGACCGCATCCGTGTGCAAGGCTATGGTAAGCGTCGACCAATTGATGATAACGCGTCACCGATTGGTAAAGACAGAAACCGACGCGTAGTGATTTCTTTAGGAAGAACACAGGTATAAAGCACAAAGGCCACAGAGAGTGGCCTTTTTTGATCATGCTGGAGCTAGGGTTTAGTTGAGACGGAACTTAGCGATGAGATTGCAGTTTGTCGCGGTATCGATATCTTGTACCAACTGAGCAATCTTCGGATTCGGGTGGCGCTTCATAAACTCTACAAGGGCTTTTTTACAACATCCCATCGAGTCGATGAAAGCGTCACAATCGGTATTCGGGCATTGCGGTACCAAGGTCAGCACTTTTTCTGAGGCTAACTGTAGATATTTAAGCTCGTACTTAATATCGCCAATATTGCGCCAAAACATTGCCATATTGTGGCATGAAATCACAGAAATCATCAGTCGGTCTTCGACATCAACGTCAGTTTCATCACCGATACGCTCACTTAAGGTAAGGGCCTGTTGGTAGTGAAGAATACTGCGCAAGTGGTCATTTTCCTTTAATGCCATATCAGCGAGTAGAGTATGTTTCTCCCATTCTGCAATAGCCATTGTTGTGATCTCCTAACTCCGAATAGGTAGAGGTTAAATGATAATTATTATCGAGTAAAGTTAAAAAAATGGAACAGCGAAGTGCTGTCCCATTTTTAATAGCATTGATGGCTGTGGCTTAGCCTTCTAAACCGGCTGAAGCTTGTTTGTTTTGAATTAATTCAATCATGTAGCCGTCAGGGTCTTTTACAAAAGCGATATGAGTTGAACCGCCTTTTACTGGGCCAGGTTCACGAGTTACGTTACCGCCTGCCGCTTTAATTGCATCGCACGTAGTGTAAATATCATCAACGCCAATTGCGATATGACCAAACGCAGAACCGAGGTCGTACTCAGTTGTACCCCAGTTATACGTTAGCTCAATGACGGCGCCTTGAGACTCATCTCCGAAGCCAAGAAAAGCCAAAGTATATTCATACTCTTTGTTTTCATTGGTACGCAGTAGCTGCATACCCATTACGTCAGTGTAAAACTGAATCGATTTATCTAAGTCACCAACACGTAGCATGGTGTGAAGAATACGTCCATTTGACATTGTCTGTTCTCCTAATCTTCTGGGTAAACTTTTTCTTTGAATTCACACAGGTCTTCGATGATGCAGCTACCACAGCGTGGCTTTCGCGCGACACAGGTGTAACGCCCATGAAGAATCAACCAGTGATGAACATCCAACTTAAACTCTTTAGGCACGACTTTGAGAAGCTTTTCTTCTACTTGGTCGACATTCTTGCCCATGGCCAGCTTAGTTCGATTGGAAACACGATAGATATGAGTATCAACCGCGATGGTAGGCCAGCCAAAAGCAGTGTTAAGCACTACGTTTGCCGTTTTTCGACCAACACCAGGTAGGGCCTCTAACGCTTCGCGATCTTCTGGAACTTCACCGTTGTGTTTATCAAGGATGATCCTACACGTTTTGATGACGTTCTCAGCTTTTGAGTTAAATAAGCCGATGGTCTTGATGTACTCTTTGACGCCATCCACACCCAAGTCAAATAGCCCTTGTGGCGTATTCGCGACCGGATAGAGTTTATCGGTCGCTTTGTTAACACTTACGTCGGTTGCCTGAGCTGAGAGCAGTACCGCGATCAAAAGTTCAAATGGGGTACTCCAGTTGAGCTCTGTTTGCGGGTTGGGATTGTTCTCTCTAAGACGCTCTAGGATTAATCTTCGTTTGTCTTTGTTCATGTTGAGGCTGCTTTCCAGTGCTTGTGTTCATCAATACAGAGTTTGTTTGATGACTATTATTGGTTAGTCACTCTTGCTCGTTCAATCGCTTGTTTTTCTGGTTTTGGCTGACGAGCGGCAATCTGTTTATCGATAACATTCTTAAGTGCAATAAGCAGTCCCACACCAATAAAGGCACCTGGTGGGAGCAGTGCTAATAAGAAACTATTATCGAATTGGAATACTTCAATACGGAGTGATGTTGCCCATTCGCCGAGCAGTAAATCCGCACCGTCGAATAGGGTGCCATTACCGATGATTTCGCGCATTGCGCCGAGTATGGCTAACACACTTGTCATACCTAGCCCCATCCAAAAACCATCTTGAGCAGAAGGTAACACATCATTTTTTGAAGCAAACGCTTCTGCACGACCAATGATGATACAGTTGGTTACGATCAATGGAATAAAGATACCTAGCGATAGGTATAGACCGTAAGCGTATGCGTTCATCAATAGCTGTACACAAGTAACCAGCGCGGCAATGATCATGACGAATACTGGGATGCGCACTTCTTTCGGCACGTAATCACGTACCAGTGAAACCGTGACGTTTGAACCGACCAATACCAGTAGGGTTGCAATACCGAGGCCCAACGCGTTAGTGACGGTTGAAGAAACCGCCAGTAGTGGACATAGACCCAGTAGCTGAACCAGCGCAGGGTTGTTATCCCACATGCCATTTTTAATCAGTGTTTTATGGTCACTCATTATTGCCTCCACAATTTAGTGGCTGAGACTGAATCTGGTCACGATTGCTATTGACGAAATCTACTGTGTTCTTGACCGCCTTCACTACCGCGCGTGGTGTAATGGTTGCGCCAGTAAACTGATCAAATTGGCCACCATCTTTGCGTACTTTCCAATCGGCTTGATTGTTGTCAGTCACTTGTTTACCGGTAAAGCCAAGAATCCAGTCAGAGATACGTAGGTCTATTTTATCACCAAGCCCCGGTGTTTCTTGGTGGCTTAAGATGCGAGTGCCGGAAATCGTGCCATCTTGCTCAATACCCACAATAATTTTAATCGCGCCGTTATAGCCATCAGGTGCGATGGCTTCAATCGCCATGGCTGACGGTTCACCGTTGAGTGTCGCCATGTAGACTGGCATTGCTTGGTCAGTACCTAGTTTAGGATCGCTGACTAAGGTACACGCTTGATAAAGGTCGTTATCGTGCAAGTCGTGGGGAATGACTTGGTTTAATACTGAAAGAAGCTGCTTCTGCTCCTGTAGTTGAATACGATCTTTTGTTAAATAGTTGGTCAGCGCAACAACCCCCGTTGATGCACAGGCAAAAATCGCTAAAACAGCACCATTTTTTTTAATTGCATTTAACATGATAACGCCTTAGTGACCGTAGGTTCTTGGTTTGGTGTAGTAATCAATCAATGGTACACACATATTGCCGAGTAGCACTGCAAATGCAACACCATCAGGGAAGCCACCCCAAGAACGAATGATAAAGACCATTGCCCCAATGAATGCACCAAAGATCAATCGACCTTTGACGGTCGTTGAAGCTGAAACTGGGTCAGTCGCGATAAAGAATGCACCCAGCATGGTCGCACCTGAAAGCAGGTGAATGGTTGGTGATGCCGTTGTACCAGGGCTTAGCAACATAAATAGGCCACTAATCAGGGTTAAGCTAACTAAAAAGCTTACCGGAATATGCCAATTAATGACTCGCAGTTTAATAAGAAGCAAGCCGCCGACTAAATAAGCGAGGTTAACCCATTCCCAACCAATACCCGCTAAGCCGCCGAACTGGGGTTGAGTTAGTGCTTCACTAGCGGTATTTCCTGCAGTTAAGGCTGTCTTGAATGCATCCAGTGGCGTCGCCATGGTTATGCCATCAATACCAGTTCGAATTTGTTGCAGCGAAAGCCCTTCAAGGTTAAAGCCGGTGAAAATGAGCGAGAATGCATCGCCACTAGATACAGGTGTAGCTTGAAGCTCTTGTGGAGAGATCCAACTGGTCATTTGTACTGGGAATGAAATAAGCAGCACAACGTAAGCGACCATTGCTGGGTTGAAAAGGTTCTGGCCAATACCGCCGTATAGATGCTTCGCAATTACAATGGCGAAAATCAAACCGATAGTGATTACCCACCACGGAGAAAGTGGCGGTATCGCAATTGCAAGTAACCACGCTGTCACTAAGGCACTGTTGTCTCTTAGTGCAGACATTGGTGGGCGCTTTCTTGCGAGCATAACAAGTGCTTCAAGACTTAAGCCAATGACAATAGCCAATAGTAGTTGGATGATCGTGCCCCAACCAAAAAAGTATGTCTGAGCGGCTAAGCCGGGTAGGGCACAAAGCGCTACCCATTTCATTAGGTCAGGAGTGCTTCTACGACTATGCGCGTGGGGTGAGCTGGCAATAAAAAAGGCCACTACTCTTTCTCCTCAGTTTGTTTTTGTTGTTCTTTTTCGGCTTTACGAGCTTTAGCTCGGGCAATAGCAGCAGCAACGGCCGCTTTCTTTGGATCTTCCTCGACAGGTTGTTCCTCGGTAGCGTCATTGCCATTGCTTTCGTCTGCTTTTACCGCTTGTTGCTCAGCTTTACGTGCTTTGGCACGGGCGATGGCAGCAGCAACGGCCGCTTTCTTCGGATCTTCCTCAACGGGTTGTTCCTCAGTAGCGTCATTGCTTTCATCTGTTTTTGCCGCTTGCTGTTCAGCTTTACGCGCTTTGGCACGGGCAATGGCAGCAGCGACGGCGGCTTTCTTCGGATCTTCCTCGGCAGGTTGTTCCTCGATAGAGTCATTGCTTACATCTGTTTTTGCCGCTTGTTGCTCAGCTTTACGCGCTTTAGCTCGGGCAATCGCAGCAGCTACAGCGGCTTTCTTATCGTCTGAAGCTGGTGGAACATCCGATTCATTTGACTCGCTTGCTTGCGCTTTCTTCGCTTTAGCACGGGCAATCGCAGCAGCTACAGCGGCTTTTTTATCGTCTGAAGCTACTGGTGCATCAGACTCAACTGACTCACTTGTTTGCGCTTTCTTCGCTTTTGCGCGAGCAATAGCAGCGGCAACTGCAGCTTTCTTATCTTCTGCAGGAGCATCTGAGCTAGCGTTTTGTGCCTGTTCGGCTTTTTTCGCCTTGGCACGGGCAATGGCTGCTGCGACAGCATCTTTCTTGTTGTCCGTTGAGCTTGCAGTATCTTGTTGCTCTTTGGCTGCTTTGCGTGCGCGAGCTTGTTGCTTACGCTCTTCACGCAGTTTAGCCATTTCTGAGTTATCAGGTTCAGCTTGACCACTCGCGGCAGCTTGTTTTGCTTTCGCTTTGGCAATCGCAGCTGCAACTGCAGGTTTAACGGCTTTCTCTTCTGGCGAGCTTGCTTCTGATTTCTGAGCTTTAACGCGTGCAATCGCTGCCGCAATAGCGTCATCACTGCCTGTCGATTTCATCTCTTTACGACGATCGTCAGCGGCTTTCTTAAAGCGGTTTTCGCGTGCCGCTTTATCGCGTTCTAGACGTGCTTTCTTCTCTTCGAAACGCACCTTAGCGCGCTCTGCTGATTCTGACTCTTCTTTACGGGTACGGATTTCCGCTTTTGCTTGGCGGTAATATTGCACCAGTGGAATTTCACTTGGGCAGACGAAGGCACAAGCGCCACACTCAATACAATCTTTGATATTGAGTTCTTCACACTTATCTAACTCTTCGGCTTTTGAATGCCATAAAAGCTGTTGTGGCAGTAGAGATGCAGGGCACGCTTCGGCACATTGTCCGCAGCGGATACAGGCCATTTCATACTGGTTTGGTGAAATTTCTTTGCGTGTTGGCGCTAGAATACAGTTAGATGTTTTGGTGATCGGCACCTGTGCATGGGGCAGGGTAAAGCCCATCATTGGACCACCCATGATTAGCCGAGGTAACTTCTTATCGGCTTTGTAACCAAACTCATCAAGTAATGACTGAACTGGAGTACCAAGCAGTGACCAGACATTACGTGGTTGCTTGAAGGTGTCACCAGTTAATGTCACGATTCGATCGACCAGTGCCTCACCGTCAACCACAGCACGTTTGATAGCGTAGAGAGAACCGACGTTCTGAACCAAAATACCGATGTCTGCAGGAATACCGCCATTTGGCACTTCCTTATCAGTTAGGATTTTGATCAGCTGCTTTTCACCACCAGATGGGTATTTGGTCGGAATCACGCGGATAACAATATCTTTATGCTCAGCTGCTTTCTGTAAGGCTTTAACGGCTTCAGGTTTGTTGTCTTCTATACCAATAACCGTCAGTTTTGGTTTTAGAATATGTTCAACGACCTCAATGCCTTGGATGATTTCATCTGCGTGTTCACGCATCAGCATATCATCGGCAGTAATGTAAGGTTCACACTCCGCCGCATTGATGATCAGAATCTCTGTGCGAGCTAAACCCGATTGAATTTTTTTCGCGGTAGGGAAACCTGCACCACCCATACCTGAGACCCCCGCTAAACGGATTTTTTCGATCAGTTCGTCAGGTGTGCGCTGGGAAAAGTCACCCCATGTTTCACGTTCTACCCAAGCGTCTTCAAAATCAGGTTCGATAACGATACAAGTTTCACTCAGACCTGATGGGTGCGCGGTGGTTCTTGGCTCGATAGCGACCACGCGACCAGAAGTCGGCGCGTGGACTGGCAGCATGAAACTCATGTCGTATTTGGTTAGCGCTTGGCCTTTTAGCACCTGTTCGCCAACCTCGACTGTTAGGGTTCCGGGTTTACCAATATGCTGTTTTACCGGTAAAACAATTTCAGCGGGTATTTGCGCGCGCGCAATGGCGGTCTTGACCGACTGAGTTTTGTTTTCTGCTGGGTGTACACCGCCGGGAAATGTCCACAGCGCACCAGATTTGATTTGTTCGATTAGTGACAACATACCAGTCCTTAATTCACACTTTTCTGCTCAGCAGCAGAATCGGTAATATCAACAACAGGAATGGCGTCCATTTGCCACTTCCAGCTCGCTGTAGTGGTTTCTACAGGTATCATTTCAATACAGTCAGTAGGGCACGGGGCAACACAAAGGTCGCAACCTGTACACTCATCCTTAATGACGGTGTGAAGTGCTTTTGTACCGCCGACAATCGCGTCAACAGGACAAGCTTGAATACATTTAGTACAGCCAATACACATATCCTCGTGGATAAATGCGACAGTCTTTACCGCATTTTCAAGGTCATGTGCAGAGTCAGTTGCTTCAACGCCCATTAGATCGGCAAGCTTTTCGATCGTTGCTTGACCGCCCGGAGGGCACTTATTGATCTCATCGCCATTAGCGATAGCTTCCGCATAAGGACGGCAGCCTGGGTAGCCACACTGGCCACACTGGGTTTGCGGAAGAATATTGTCGATCTGATCGACGATAGGATCCGCTTCTACTTTGAAACGGATCGAGGCAAAGCCTAAAACGGCGCCAAATATCGCGGCAAGAACAGCGATAGCAATAACTGCGATTAATATTGAGCTCATTACAACTTCACCAAACCTGTAAAGCCCATAAAGGCTAGTGACATCAAGCCTGCGGTGATCATCGCAATAGAGGCACCTTTAAAAGGAGCTGGGACGTCAGCAGCGCCAATACGCTCACGCATTGAGGCAAATAGAATCAGTACAAGTGAGAAGCCTACAGCAGCACCAAATCCATAAATGATCGATTCAATGAAGTTATGGTTTTCGTTGATGTTCAGCAGCGCAACACCGAGCACTGCACAGTTAGTGGTGATCAGTGGCAGGAAGATGCCTAGCAATCGATACAAGGTCGGGCTGGTTTTGTGGACCACCATTTCGGTAAATTGCACCACAACGGCAATCACCAAAATAAAGCTCATCGTACGCAGATATTGCAGATGTAATGGTTCAAGGATGTAACTTTCAACTAGGTAGGCGCACACGGATGCGAGAGTCAGCACGAAAGTCGTTGCTAACCCCATACCAATCGCGGTTTCTAGTTTTTTAGAAACGCCCATGAATGGACATAAGCCCAAAAACTTCACCAGTACAAAGTTGTTAACCAGCACAGTGCCGACCAACAACAAAAGATATTCGGTCATAGTTATTTATTTAAGAAATTCCGATCCCAACATTATCCTGCTTTGCCAGTTCAATAACAACCAAGGAAAGATAAGGTTTTATATTGTTGAGTAAAAATTATACGAGATTGTCTTAAAAAAGTTGAATAAATACGTCTAGGTGAAGGAAATCGAACGCTTATCTTTCACGATATGAATATTTTCTAGATGAAAAGAGCAGCAAATACTGCTCTTTAGGAGAAGGTTTATTGAGGAACTAAGCTAAAGTTTGGATTGAAAACTAATCCCACTTTAGAACTGGCCAGTTGTGATGAGTGGCCTGTTGAGCTAATTGAGGACATGGATTGACCAGGTAAGCGTAATCTGCATATTCGCATAAAGGTAAATCGTTGATCGAGTCCGTATAAAAGTGGATCTCACTGTAGGCTTTTGGCTGTGCGTCTAGCCATTGTTTTAAGCGAGTCACCTTGCCTTCTCGATAGCTTGGAACTCCCGCTATCTCGGCCGTGTAGTAATCGTTCCTTTCAACCAAGTCGATGCCAAGCGCAGTGCTAATGCCAAGTCGACGACCGACCGCTTCGACTAAAAATGTCACACTAGCTGAAATGATCACCATATCAATCCCATCACGTGAGAGCTGCTCGATTAAGGTCTTTGATTGGGCAAATTGCTTATTTAGAATGTGGTTCTCTACACACTCTTCCACCAGCGCATTGACTCGATCGGTAGGCATATTAGCCAGCGGCGCGATGGAAAACTGTAAATAGTCTTCCATATCCATTTTACCTTCAGCGTAGAGCTTCATTAAGCGCTGATCTTGTTCGATAAAGTCAGGTTGGGTGACTATGCCTTTCTCAACCATAAACTGATTCCAAATCATCGCGCAATCGGCGTTGATTAGGGTTTCGTCCATATCGAATACGTACAAAGGTTTAGGCATGTTTAGGCACTCACAGGTTGGATTTCGTTAAGGTTAAACAGTAGCTCTAATTGACTGCCATTAGCCAGTAGCCGCTCTGATGAACGATTGAGTAAATCAACCGTGAGTTCGCACTCTTCAACGTCTACTTGGTAGCGGATCACGTTACCCAATAGCTGATGGTTTTTGATCGTCGCAACTTGCGGTGACGAGATATGCTCACCATAGTGGCGGCCTTGCTCTTTGACGTAAATGGATTCTGGGCGAATCGCTACTTTCCACTCAGTGTCGATATTGAAAAGCTGCTTCGCATGATTTGCTTCAACTAGGTTGTAATGACCCATAAACCCAGCGACAAACTCGTTAGCGGGTTGAGTGTAAATCTCTTCTGGTGTGCCTGCTTGGACGATTTCGCCTTTATTCATTAGAAAGATACGATCAGACATGATCATCGCTTCTTCTTGGTCGTGAGTAACGAAAATGGTGGTCAGGTTCATCTCTTTTTGAATATCACGGATTTGCTGACGTAGATGCTTACGGATTTTGGCATCCAGTGCGGATAAGGGTTCATCAAGTAGCAAGATTCGCGGTTTCACCACTAATGCGCGGGCGAGGGCAACACGCTGACGTTGACCGCCAGAAAGTTGGTGTGGGTAGTGTTTCTTTTTACCTTTGAGATCAACCAGCTCAATCACTTTGGCAACTTCAGCTTGAATGGTATCGGCACCCAGTTTTTTCATCTTCAAACCAAAGGCGATATTGCCTTCAACTGTCATGTTGGGGAATAGGGCATAAGACTGAAAGACCATGCCAATGCCACGCTCCTGAGGCACTTGGTGAGTGATCTCTTCATCGTTGACCCAAATCTCACCACCATCAACTGGGTTTAACCCTGCAAGGCTGCGCAGCAATGTCGATTTACCACAACCACTTGGTCCGAGAAGGGTGATGAACTCTCCTTGCTCAATAGTGAACTGAATATCTTCAAATACGGTGTTGTCGCCAAAACGTTTCGTCAGGTTGTGTGCAGTTACGTAACTCATGATTGTGCTCCTCGGCTAAAACGACTTGCTAGCCAAGTTAGTAAGAAAATAAATAGGAAGTAGGTCATCACTAGAGCAGAGGTAAAGTGGCCGCTAGTTTGACGCATGTTGTATAGGTAGATTTGTAGGGTTTCGTAGCGAGTGCCGACTAAGATATTGGCAAAAACGAATTCCCCTAATAAGAACGAGAACGATAGGAACAGTGAGGCCATTAACCCCTTTTTCACGTTCGGTAGAATGATCATCAGAAACGCTTTGGTGGTGCTGGCACCGAGCAGATGGGCGGCATCCATTAAGTCGTGCAGATTGATCGCATCAAAGCTATTTGAAATTGCACGATACATAAATGGCAGCGCGATGGTGAAGTATGTACCAATCAAGATCCAGGGCGTGCCAATTAGGGATATTTCACTGTCGGCGTAAAGCTGAAGTAAGCCGACCGATGACACAACAGGCGGCACGGCGAAAGGCAGCAATATCATGATGTTCATTAGCTTATCCAGTTTCGGAAAGTAATAAAACACCACAAAAATTGCCGGTAGAATCAATGCAACGCTCAGAGTTAATGAGGCGATACAGATAAACAGTGAACGTCCAAATGCTTGCAAAAATCGCGGGTCTGTAAGTAGTTTGATATACCAATCTAATGTAAAACCGTCAGGAAGAATGGTCGCGCCCCAACGTGATGAGATTGAATAGACAAAGGTAGCCAGTATCGGTATCAACATAATGGTGACGATGGTGTACACCACGGTTTGGTGGAATCGAGTATTAATATTTTGCATCACTTACTTCCTAGCACTCTTGCCCGCGTAGCTTTTAGAAATCAGCCATTGGTTAATGACTGTAATGAAGGCGAGAAGAAGCATCAGAATGACCGAAATTGCTGCGGCTAGGTTTGGCTCAAGGAATAAATCACCAGAAACCAGGCTCGCAATACGAATGGTAATAAGGTTGTAGTTACCCGAAGTTAGCGCGTAAACGCTGGCATATGCGCCAATCGCATTGGCAACTAAGATAATGAAAGTGCCCAACAGTGCCGGAGAAAGCACAGGTAACGCCACCTTTGTCCAATATTGAGATGTACGCGCACCGAGTAACGATGCCGCGGCTTGCCAATCATCACTTAAGGCATCAAAGGCAGGGTAGAGCAGCAATACCGCAAGGGGGATTTGGAAATAGATATAGATCGCCAACAAGCCCCATTTTCCATACAGGTCAAAATCACCGAGCAAGCCATATTGCTTAAGTAACAAGGTAATTGCCCCATTGGTGCCCAAAATAATGATGAAGGCGAAGGATAAAGGCACACCAGCAAAGTTGCTGCTCATGTTGGTAAAGGCAATCACGCCATCACGGATTCGAGAATTTACCCAACGTAGCGAAGAAACCAATACAGTGGCAATCAATAGGCCGATGATGCTTGACCACACCGCCAGCCATAAACTGTTGCCAAAAGCCTGCATCATAAACGCAGAATCGAACACTTCAATGTAGTTATCGAGAGCAAATTTATCATCGTAGATAAAGCTGTTGATCAGCACCCAAATCATCGGTGCTAATTGAAACAGGTAGAAGAATAGCGCGAAAGGGGCCAGCCAGAGGGCGGGTCTTACTCGCTTTAACCATGTGCCCACGGTCGCTTGGCGTGGCTCACTAGTGCTGGGAGTGAGAACGGAGCTGCTCATAGTGCTAACAATTCCTGAGTATAAGATTTTGTGTGGTCGAGATTTAATAGCTGGCAAACCGTGCCGCAGAGATCAGTTTGTTTGATGTGGCACTCCTGGTGAGTGAACTTGTCACCAATCACAAACAACGGCACTTCACGCTCTTCGGCGAGAATACCGCCGTGAGAAAGATCGTTGTTCATGCCATGATCACTGGTCACCATCACTTGATAGCCATCGCTAAGCCATTGCTCGATATAGTTAGAAAGAATAATGTCGGCGTGGCGAGCGCTATTACGATACTGACGAGAATCTAAGCCGTGTTTATGACCCATATCATCAATGTTCATCGGGTGGATCAGTAAGAAGTCCGGCTGGTGGGTTTGACGTAAGTGCTCAGCATCTAGGAACAGGGCTTCATCAGGGTAGTGGTCCCAATGATAGAAACAGCCATGTTGGATATTGAGTGACTCGTCATGGGTAAAGCGGTCACGCACTGGAATAAACGGCGCGCGATTGTAAAGCTCACTAACCCAGTGATAAGCCGCTGCAGCAGTCACTTTACCTTGTGATTTAGCGAGGCTGAAAATGGAGTCGTGAGTCGATAGGCGCACGATATCATTGTTAGTGATGCCGCTTTCAACCGGGCGAACACCAGTCAAAATACATTCATAAAGTGGGCGTGACAGTGATGGTAATTCGCATTGTATTGGATACAGCGTTGCACGCATGCTTGGCTGCGGATGACGTTGTTCTAAAAGACCGTTTAGGTAGCCCATACAAGTTTGGGCTACCTGATAGTTCAGTCCATCTAGAACAACAAGGATAACCTTATTGCTCATAGTTACAGGCTCTTATTGCTGGTGAATCAAGACACTTTCTTGCCATTGGCGAGGCAACTTACGTGCTGACTTTTCCCACGCTTTGAAATCAGTCACTGGATGAACATTGCTGTATTGGTCATTAGCAATCAATTTGTCTTGTACCGATTGAGGTAGAGTCACATCAGTACGGATTGGGCGCGCATAACCTTCGGCTAAGTTGATTTGGCCTTGGTCGCTGAAGATATATTCGCGAGCAAGTTTAGCTGCGTTAGGGTTCTTAGCGTATTTGTTGATAATGGTGGTGTAACCTGAAATGACCGAGCCATCTTGAGGAATATTGACCGAGAAACGCTCGCGGTCAATTTGGTCACGGTAACTAAGTGCATTGAAATCCCACAGAATCGCCACTTCCACTTCGCCTTTTTCTAGGTTAGCGATACTTGGGTTAGTGAACGATAGGCGACCTTGCTTGGATAGCTCAGCGAAGAACTTGATCGCAGGCTTTAGGTTAGACTCGTCACCGCCGTTAGCAAAAGCAGCAGCAAGGACTGCGTTGTTGGCCTGAGACGCAACACCGACATCACCAACGGTAACCTTGTAGTCACCTTTCAGTATGTCAGCCCATGTTTTAGGCGCATCTTTAACTAAGTTGTTATTTGAGATAAACGAGATAGTGCCAGTGTAGGCTAGAGCCCAGTGGCCATCTTTGTCTTTTGCCCAGTCTGGAACATTACTCCAAGTGGTTGGTTTATAAGGTTGAGTGACGCCCTTTTTCACTGCTACTCGGGCAAACGCAAAACCGACATCACCAATATCAGCGGTAGCGTTTTTCTTCTCAGCTTCGAACTTTGCAATTTCTTGCGCTGAGCTCATATCGGTATCTTGATGTCTCAAACCGTAGTTTGTTTTCAAGTCGAGCCAAGTATCTTTCCAGTTGGCCCAGCTGTCTGGCATACCTACACTGTAAACTGCTCCTTCTTTTTGCGCGGCTTTAACCAGTGATTCTAGGTCTGCATCTTTTGCCATTGCTGGCAGTGATAATGTTGCAGCGATCAGTGCTGCTGGCACGATTTTCTTTGCGGAAAAAGTAGTTGAACGATTTAGCAAAGTTTTCATTGTCTCTATCCTTCTGGACTAGGTCAGTAAGTTCGAAAATTATCCTAGGCAGAAAGTGTGACGATTTGGCGCAACTATTTTGACAGTTTTGATGCGTTTCTATGGCAGTAATATTTCATCAGTACGAAATGTACCCTACGTTAAGGTATGTCATATTTTTGTTATCTGCTGCTCTTATTGTTTTGGTTACATTACCAATGGGCTAAATCACAACATGAGCGTCGTCGTAAGCTGTCAACCCCAGACACAGCTAGGAAAAATCAAAAAGAGCTTAAGAGAACAAATTCATTCTGGAAGTTTGGCTGAAGGGCAAAAGCTACCTTCGGAAAGAGACCTCAGCCAACTGTTTTCAACCACACGCATCACATTGAAAGATGCACTGATCTCACTAGAGACAGAAGGACTGATATATAGAGAAGAGCGGCGAGGCTGGTTTGTGTCGCCAGAACGGATTTGCTACAACCCGCTATCGCGTACTCACTTTCATCAAATGATTCGAGATCAGCACCGCATCGCCGAGACTAAGTTGGTGAATGTGCGTAGCGAAGTCGCTGCAGGTGAATACGCAAGGGCTTTAGAGGTAGGGCTCTTGACGCCAATCCATATTATAGAGCGACTGCGTTATATTGATGGGCGCCCGGTGTTATTTGTTGAAAACGTGCTTAAAGCGTCGCTATTTGACGGCATCTTATCTGAAAACTTAACCATGTCGCTGACCGGAATTTATCGTGAAAAGTATGGTTATGAGACGCAGCGCTCTCGATTCGATGTCATACCGACT
This sequence comes from Vibrio hepatarius, assembly GCF_043642085.1. GTDB lineage: Bacteria > Pseudomonadota > Gammaproteobacteria > Enterobacterales > Vibrionaceae > Vibrio > Vibrio hepatarius_C. The sequence goes on from NZ_JBHZSA010000007.1 coordinate 44,861, forward strand.
TCAGCGCCTTCTCATGTCGCTAAAGCGTTGAACCTTGTAGAAGGCCAACCTGTATTAAAAATATGTCGCGTGAACGATAAGCAAGATGGTGAAGTGATGGACTGCGAGCATGAGTACTGGCGGCCTGATGCGGTGATGCTCAGAATAGAAAGTGTCGAATAGGTTCTATCTGCTAGAAACAAAAAAGCCGCATCAGTAGATGCGGCTTTTTCTAAAGTTGGCTCCTCCTGCTGGGCTCGAACCAGCGACCTGCGGATTAACAGTCCGTCGCTCTACCAACTGAGCTAAGGAGGAATTGCTTTAAAGCGAGGCGAATCTTAGCTATGGAAATATCGGGTGTCAACTCTCGACAGTTAAAATAATTGCAAATATTCGCACTTTTTTCGCTTTACTTTTCTGTATCCCTTATCCAGCAAGGGCTATATTTACTTATCCACCAAAATTGTGGATAAGTGTGTGGGTTAAAATTGAGTAAGTCAGAATAATGTAAAATATCAACGGACAAGCGCTATTGTCGGAAGGCGAAAGGAAGTCATAACGTACTGTAAAATGGGTATTTATAGCTGATTCTGGATAAAGTGACAAAAGTTGAGTGTCAGACGTTAGCTGTGGGTATTTTGCTATTTCTAGAGAAAAATGTGAATAACTTGTGGGCGAAAAAGTGAGTTTTTCTAAGGTGTGGATCTGGTGGGCGAAGAATAATATCAGGTTCATCAGTAATGATCTAGTGACTAATGAAGACTTTCAATAAAACAGCGATTAATTTCTTTTGTAGCTATTGTGTCTGTATATATATACAGACACAATAGAGGTACTGACTACCTGCGAATAGAGTTCGAATATGAGTAAAGTTTTTGATTTGGTGTCTGACTATCAACCGTCAGGTGACCAGCCAACCGCAATACATCAGTTGCTTGAAGGCTTAGACTCAGGCCTAGCCCATCAAACCTTACTTGGGGTTACTGGTTCAGGTAAAACTTTTACCCTAGCCAATGTGATCGCGAGTGCACAGCGGCCAGCGATTCTATTAGCGCCGAATAAAACTCTGGCAGCTCAGCTCTATGGTGAAATGAAGGCGTTCTTCCCGAACAACGCGGTCGAATACTTTGTCTCATACTATGACTATTACCAACCTGAAGCTTACGTTCCTACCACGGATACGTTTATCGAAAAAGACGCGTCGGTCAATGCGCATATTGAACAGATGCGTTTGTCGGCGACCAAAGCCTTACTCGAACGAAAAGATGCCATCATTGTCGCTTCTGTCTCTGCGATATACGGCTTAGGTGACCCAGAATCCTATTTGAAAATGATGCTACATGTTCGTCGCGGGGACGTGATGGATCAGCGCGATATTCTTCGCCGCTTAGCCGAGCTTCAATACAGCCGCAATGATGTTGCGTTTGAGCGTGGTCAGTTCCGTGTGCGTGGCGAAGTAATCGACATCTTCCCGGCGGAATCGGATCAAGATGCGGTTAGAATTGAGATGTTTGATGATGAAATTGATTGTATCAGTGTGTTCGACCCACTTACTGGAGCGGTAAAACAACGCGATCTTGCTCGTTATACTATCTACCCAAAAACGCACTATGTGACGCCTCGTGAGCGAATCCTTGCAGCGATTGAAGATATTAAGGTTGAACTGGAGAGCCGCAAAAAGTACCTGCTGGATAACAATAAATTATTGGAAGAGCAGCGTATCTCTCAACGTACTCAGTTCGACATTGAAATGATGAATGAGTTGGGCTTTTGTTCGGGCATCGAAAACTACTCGCGCTACTTAAGTGGACGCAGTGAAGGTGAGCCGCCACCGACGTTATTTGACTACCTTCCTCATGATGGCTTACTGATTATTGACGAATCCCACGTAACGGTGCCGCAAATTGGCGCTATGTACAAAGGTGATCGCTCACGTAAAGAGACGCTGGTGGAGTTTGGTTTCCGCTTGCCGTCAGCGCTCGATAACCGACCAATGAAGTTTGAAGAGTTCGAGTCGATTGCCCCACAAACTATCTTTGTTTCGGCAACGCCTGGCAACTATGAGCTCGAAAAGTCAGACGGTGAAATTGCTGATCAGGTTGTGCGCCCAACCGGTCTTTTAGATCCTGAACTTGAAGTGAGGCCCGTTGCAACTCAGGTTGATGATCTACTTTCTGAAATTCGCATTCGAGCGGCAAAAGATGAACGCGTGCTTGTGACGACGCTGACCAAGCGTATGGCAGAAGATTTAACCGAATATCTCACCGAGCATGATGTTAAGGTGCGTTACTTGCACTCAGATATCGATACTGTAGAACGAGTAGAAATCATTCGAGACTTACGCTTAGGTGAGTTTGATGTACTCGTCGGGATCAACTTGCTGCGAGAAGGCTTAGATATGCCAGAGGTTTCTTTAGTGGCGATTCTTGATGCCGATAAAGAGGGCTTCCTACGTTCTGAGCGTTCTCTGATTCAGACCATTGGTCGTGCAGCGCGTAACCTCGCCGGTAAAGCTATCTTGTACGCTGATTCGATTACTAAATCGATGGAAAAAGCTATGGGTGAAACTAGCCGCCGTCGTGAGAAGCAGCAAGAATACAATGCTAAAATGGGGATTGAGCCACAAGCGCTGAAACGTAATATCAAAGATATTATGGAGCTTGGTGATATCGCTAAGGGTAAGAAGCAACGCACTAGCAAGGCGGTACCACTGTCTAAAGTGGCCGAGCCGTCACAAAGTTATGATGTGATGACCCCTCAACAACTGGATAAAGAGATCAGCAAACTCGAAGCTCAGATGTACCAGCATGCGCAAGACTTGGAGTTTGAGCTAGCAGCGCAGAAGCGCGACCAAATAGATAAATTACGTAGCCAGTTTATTACTAATAGCTAAGTTATTTAAATTTGAGGCAAAAAAATAGCCAGTAGAAACAGGGTTCTATTGGCTGTAATTTGTGAATACTAAGTTCACTAACAACGTCAGTTGGCTAGGTGACCCTTGCGGGTCATAAGATATTTAGCAGATAGCGTGCCAAAATAATTCTGGTGAAAATGAGCCATTCATCACCATAATTGAGTATTTATTAGCTTTTAAATTGCATAATGCAAAGCCTAATGCAATGATTTATACAAAATGCGAAGAATACCCTGGCTAGGTTATGCAACATAATACGCAAAAGAAAAACGCAAAATATTTATTAATGGTAGAAGACACCGCTTCAGTGGCGGCCTTGTATCGTTCTTATCTCACACCACTTCAAATTGATATCAATATTGTTGGCACTGGACGTGACGCAATTGATAGCCTGAATTTTAGAACACCAGATCTGATCCTGCTTGATTTACGTCTCCCAGATATGACAGGCATGGACGTACTGCACGCGGTGAAAGAAAAGAACCCTGATGTTCCTGTTATCTTTATGACGGCGCACGGTTCGATTGATACCGCTGTTGAAGCGATGCGACATGGCGCTCAGGATTTCTTGATTAAGCCCTGTGAAGCAGACCGCTTACGTGTCACCGTCAATAACGCGCTACGCAAAGCGAACAAGCTGAAGAATGATGCGGACAGTTCTGGTAGCCAAGGTTATCAAGGCTTTATCGGCAGTAGCCATACCATGCAAGCTGTATATCGAACCATTGACTCGGCCGCCAGCAGTAAAGCGAGTATTTTCATTACTGGTGAAAGTGGTACCGGTAAAGAGGTGTGCGCAGAAGCGATTCACGCGACGAGTAAGCGTGGTGATAAACCGTTTATCGCAATCAACTGTGCGGCTATTCCAAAAGACCTGATTGAAAGTGAGCTGTTTGGTCACGTCAAAGGGGCCTTTACTGGTGCAGCGACCGATAGACAAGGGGCTGCCGAACTTGCTGATGGCGGCACACTGTTTCTCGACGAACTGTGTGAAATGGACCTAGAATTACAAACCAAGCTTTTGCGATTTATCCAAACGGGTACCTTCCAAAAGGTGGGGTCTTCTAAAATGAAGAGCGTGGATGTGCGTTTTGTTTGTGCCACCAACCGAGATCCATGGAAAGAGGTCGAAGAAGGGCGCTTTAGAGAAGATCTCTACTACCGCTTATACGTGATACCACTTCACCTTCCACCACTTCGAGAACGTGGTGACGACATTATTGAAATTGCCTATTCATTGCTTGGTTTCATGTCGAAAGAAGAAGGGAAAGACTTTATCCGACTAGCGCCTGAAGTGGTTGAACGTTTCGCGCGGTATGAATGGCCGGGCAATGTACGTCAGCTACAAAATGTGCTGCGTAATGTGGTTGTGTTGAACAATGGCCGAGAAATTCATTTAGAGATGCTGCCACCGCCATTAAATCAACCTTCAGCCAATGAAATTCGAGTGATGCTGCCGCAACCAGATTCGGTATCGGTACAAGATATTTTCCCGCTATGGCTAACTGAAAAGAATGCTATTGAGCAGGCAATTAAAGCCTGTGATGGCAATATTCCAAAAGCGGCAGGATATTTGGATGTCAGTCCATCGACCATTTATAGAAAATTACAGGCATGGAACGCCAAGGAAGTACAATAGTGGATATTTTAAACCAGAGTAAGATTGATCGATTAGCGGGTGAAATTGGAGCAGATAATGTGCCGGTTTTGCTTGATATATTCTTGGGTGAACTAACTATGTATATCGACAACCTAACTCAGCAAGATCAAAGTGAGCATGACGCCTATATGAAAGAGATTTGTCATGCTTTGAAAAGCAGTGCCGCCAGTTTTGGTGCCGAAGCTTTGTGTGCGTATTCGGTTGAAATTGATAGCGTGGCAAAGTCAGGTGCTTTGCTTAATATTGAGCAGGATGTAGCGAAAATGATATCTCTGCTCAGAGAAACTCAGCAGAGATATCAGACGTTAGTCAGCTAACAAAAACTCTACCGCTTGCTGAAGCTTTGTGCGATCGTGACGCCAGTCTCGGTTAGGTGAAGCAAGCGGTACGGTAACGCAGTTCCACTCAGAGAGCTCAGGGTGAGGCTCCTCTCCAAGCACAACATCAATTTTGCGTCCACGGCATGAACGCTCACACCATTCTAACTTTTCCTTCAGAGTCATTTTGCCTGCAGGCCCATATTCAGGCGATAGGTTCTCGACAAAGATAAGTTGCGCTTTGGTGTTGCAAGAAATGGCTCTACCGACTTCTGGTAGGAGAAGCGGTGGCATGATGCTGGTTAAAAAGCTGCCTGGCCCTAAAATGATCGCGTCCGCTTGTTCAATGGCCATCACGCCTTCTTTCGTCGCTGGGACTTCTGGTTCTAGGTCGAGCCTTAGTAGCTTATCCGGCATTTCATCGACACTGGTTTCACCGGTGACCCAACGTCCATCTGGCGAGAGCGCTTTAAGGTCTGAAGGGTGTTCGGACATCGGGATGATATTGACGTCCACCTTGAGCATATTGCGGATAAGATTGGTTGCATCCAATGGTCTTACTGAAAGGTTGTCTAACGCAGTCAGCATTAGGTTACCAAGGTTATGGCCATCTAGCTCACCAGCTCCCTTGAAACGGTATTCAAACATCATCGAGCTGATGGAAGGATCAGTGATAAGCTGATTGATGCAGTTGCGTGTATCACCCCAAGCAATGCCCCCCTGGCAATTGCGGATTCGACCAGTTGAGCCACCATTATCCGTGGTGGCAACAATCCCCGTGGCATTCGAGCCAAACTCTTTAAGCGCGGCAAGCATACGGCCAAGACCGTGACCACCACCAACAGCTACGATTTTTTTGCTAGCGTAAATTGTCATGCTGAGCTTCTATTCTATTTATAACCAACTACAATTTAGATTATTGCATTAATATCCCCTACTCAAGAATAGGTAAAATGAGCAGTAAGCAGGATTTTTTGGCTTTAAAGGTAGAAACACACACAATTATTAAGTATTTTATAGGCTAGCTGCTACCCATACGTGAGGTAGTTGCCATAACTCCGAGCTCAATAAGCTAAGTTCACAATGAATAAGCGTGCTGAGCCAGTGACATGTTGTCACAAGGGCAAAGTTGGAAATGACTCTGCCTCCCGTGTTTGGAAAGGTGTTCCGTGGCGCAACAATTCGAAGATAGATTCCATCGTAAGTTTTATTACTTGCGACTTTCCGTTACAGACGTCTGTAACTTTAAATGCACATACTGTTTACCTGATGGTTACAAACCTTCGGGGCAGAAAAACTCGTCTTTTTTAGCACTACCAGAGATTAAACGTGTCGTTAGAGCGTTCGCAGATTGCGGAACGTCTAAGGTGCGTATTACCGGTGGTGAGCCGAGTTTACGCAAAGATTTCAATGACATTATCCATGCAGTCGCTTCAACGAAGGGTATTCGTAAAGTGGCAACCACAACCAATGGCTATCGTATGGAGAAACAAGTCGCGGATTGGAAAGATGCTGGCCTGACTCATATTAATGTCAGTGTCGATAGCCTAGATCCTCGAATGTTTCATCAAATTACAGGCGAAAATAAGTTCACTCAAGTAATGGGCGGTATCGACCGTGCATTCGAAGTGGGCTATGAGCAAGTTAAAGTCAATGTTGTACTGATGAAAGACTTAAATGCTCATGAATTGCCAGCCTTTCTAAACTGGATTAAAGACCGCCCAATCCAACTGCGTTTTATCGAGCTGATGCAAACCGGTGAAATGGATGAGTTATTCCAACGTCATCATGTCTCTGGCGTCGCGATTCGTAATCAACTTATCGCCAACGGTTGGCTATTGAAGGTTCGTGATCACAATGACGGACCTGCGCAGGTTTTTGTCCATCCTGATTACCAAGGTGAAATCGGTCTGATTATGCCTTATGAAAAAGACTTTTGTGAAAGCTGTAACCGCCTGCGTGTCTCTGCGCTTGGTAAGCTTCACCTTTGTCTATTTGGCGATCACGGCGTAGAGCTAAGAGATTTACTGCAAGAAGATTCTCAAGAAGCTGCGCTGATCAAGCGAATTCAAGAGCAGTTGCAAACTAAATCAGTCAGCCATTTCCTTCATGATGGAAATTCAGGCATGACGCCGCATTTAGCCTCTATTGGCGGCTGATCTTTCCAATCAATATCAATTTATCGACTAAGCATGAGCTTAGAGCGAACAATACTTTAAGAAAAATAGGTGAACAAATGGGTCACGCAGAAAGCAAATTCCAACCAGCTAATATTGCCGTACTAACTGTTTCAGATACTCGTACAGAAGAGAATGACACTTCTGGCGGTTACCTAGTCGAGAACGCGAAAGAAGCAGGCCATAATGTTGTTGATAAGCAAATTGTTATTGATGATATGTACAAGATTCGTGCGATTGTTTCTCAGTGGATTGCTGACGAAAACGTTCAAGCAATCATGATTACTGGCGGCACTGGTTTTACTTCACGTGACAGCACTCCAGAAGCGCTAAAACCACTATTTGATAAAGAAGTTGAAGGCTTTGGTGAGTTGTTCCGCCAAGTGTCTTACGAAGAGATTGGTACATCAACCATTCAATCTCGCGCGATTGCAGGTTTTGCTAACCATACGGTTATTTTTGCAATGCCTGGCTCTACAGGTGCTTGCCGCACGGGTTGGACTAAGATCATCAAGCAACAGCTAGATGCAAGTCACCGTCCATGTAACTTCATGCCTCACCTATCTGTTTAACATCCGGAGCAAACCATGAGCGAATTTACTCATATCAATGCTTCTGGCGAGGCGAATATGGTTGACGTGTCAGCGAAAGCTGAAACCGTACGCGAAGCGCGCGCGGAAGCGTTTGTTCACATGGCTCCTGAAACATTGCAACTGATCGTATCTGGCTCTCACCATAAAGGTGATGTGTTTGCAACGGCACGTATTGCAGGTATTCAAGCGGCGAAAAAAACCTGGGATTTGATTCCTCTTTGCCATCCATTATTGTTGTCAAAAGTTGAAGTTCAACTTGAAGCGATTGAAGCTGAAAATATGGTTCGTATTGAATCTGTGTGTAAGCTAGCAGGTAAGACTGGGGTAGAGATGGAAGCGCTGACAGCCGCTTCTGTTGCTGCATTGACTATCTACGATATGTGTAAAGCGGTACAGAAAGATATGGTGATTGGCCAAGTTAGACTGTTAGAGAAAACGGGCGGAAAATCGGGTCACTTTAAGGTGGAAGCATGATTAAAGTACTATTTTTTGCGCAAACTCGCGAGCTAGTGGGTGTCGATGAACTTCAGCTAGAAGGTGACTTTCAAACGGTAGAAGCGATTCGTAGTCACCTTGCTAAGCAAGAAGGTAAATGGGATATCGCCTTAGAGCAAGGCAAGTTGCTTGCTGCGGTAAACCAATCCATTGTTCCTCTTGAACACCCAATTCAAGCAGGTGATGAAGTTGCCTTTTTCCCGCCAGTAACAGGTGGTTAATGATGGACAATCGAGTTTCTGTACAGTTTGATGATTTCTCTATTGGCGCGGAATATGACGCGTTAGCGCAAGGTACGGCTGCCGGCGCTGTGGTGACTTTTGTTGGTAAAGTTCGCGACATGAACCTAGGCGACAATGTGACTGGCTTATCCCTTGAACATTATCCTGGAATGACTGAGAAAGCTCTGGGAGAAATCTGTGACGAGGCAGAAAAGCGTTGGCCGTTACTGAATATCCGAGTGATTCATCGTGTTGGCGACTTAGACATTGGTGACCAGATCGTGTTTGTTGGTGTCTCCAGTGCTCATCGAGGCGCAGCCTTTGAAGCGTGTGAGTTTGTAATGGACTACTTGAAGACCAAAGCCCCGTTTTGGAAGAAAGAGCGCACCACTGAAGAAACTCGCTGGGTCGATTCAAGAGACTCCGACGCTAAAGCGGCTGAGCGCTGGCAAAAGTAACGCCTTAGCACTTAACTCTGTTTTACTTAAAGCTCCCTAGTGATAGGGAGCTTTTTTCATTTCCACTCAATTGATGAATCGAGCCGCGCTGTTGGCTCTTAGCAAAGAACAGTGCCTTGTCTGCAATGGCGATAAACTCTTCGGCTTTCATCGTTTCAGGCATGAGCTTATATTGTTGAACACCGATGGTGATTGAGAATATATTGCCGACAGTCGAGGCGTTATGTGGAATGGCTAGACTTTTTACATCCGTTTGAAGTTGTTTTGCCCTTGATAAGATTTCATCATCAGAGGTATTGGGAACAAATACCAAAAACTCATCACCACCATATCGAAAGCAAAGGTCACTTGGTTTTGCCCAAGCTCTAATCGTTTGACCTAGAGAAGAAAGGACTCGATCTCCTTTGATATGTCCGTAGCTGTCGTTATATTGCTTAAAACAGTCGATATCGATCATTAAGAGAGCAGCGCCAGAGAGTTCGAGCTTAGCCAGTTCAATCGCGTCAGGTAGCAGCGAATCCAATGCATAGCGGTTGTAGATTTGGGTTAGGTGGTCAATATAGGTGAGCTTTTCTAGTTCTAGCTGATTTTGAGCCAGCTTATCGAGTGTTCTCTTGTATTCGGTAATATTGCGCACTGTCCATAATACGAGTGACGTATTGGGCAATGGGATCACTAGGGCGCTAAAGTGCTGGGTGTCGGTTGGCCCCTCAATACCTTCGAAGCATGTAAGATCGTTTGGATCTAAGTTGTATTCAATTTCTGTCGCTGTTTGGCTTTCAATCACATCGACAATGACTTGGCTAAACCAGACTGCTTTGTCAGCAGGGAGTACTTGGTATTGATTGAGGCCAATCAAAGCGGAGGGATTATGGTGACGCTTGGTGTCTCTACCTCCCCATGCTTCAACATAGGTCCCTGACTTATCGATAAGAAAAGTCGGCTCTGGCATTGCCTCAAACACCACATGCATTAAGTCCGGATTGTTTGTAACTTCCGCCGAAAAAATGGATTTCACCATCTGTACTCCTCTGGGTTACATCGCACTCCTTATATAGTTTAGTCTCTAGATGGAGAGTTAGAGAGCGCTTTGAGCTTAAAGCCACGCATTAAGTCATGAAAGATTGGAGTCGAAGGTTCGTCGCTGTAGCGCACAGTTTGACAGGCCTTTCAGTGTTCAACAGGATAGAACTGATAGCACTTCGAAACGTGATAGGTAGCGTCTATTGTAAAAATTGTTGATTTCCATTTAGTAAAATCAAGAAATTAGACAACAATTACAATATAGGCAGCGTGGCTGGCACGTTAAGGAGACGTCAATGGAATCATTAAAAGTAAAAGACTATATGACACTACAAGCGGTGACATTTACCCCTGAAATGTCGTTAAGTGCCGCTTTAGATAAGGTTATGAACTCAAGATATTTGGGTGGTCCGGTTATCAATGAACAACGAGAAGTCATTGGCTTTTTATCTGGTCAGGATTTGCTCGATAAATTGGTTAAGGTCAGTTATTACTGTCAAGACACCCACATTGTTTCAGACTGCATGCACAAAGATGTGCTCTCAGTGACATCAGAGACTTCGATTATTGATCTGGCAGATATGATGAAAGTAGGGCGACCGAAAGTATATCCAGTTATTGATGCAGGCAAGTTAGTCGGTATTATCACACGACGTGATGTGCTCAGAGCGGTTGCCAAAAACCTAGATGATTGTTTTAAGCATCCAGTATAGAATGTTGTTACAAATTGTTAGAAAAAGGCGCTGTGTGCGCCTTTTCTTGTTCTAAAGAATGAAGAGAAAATCAATGACCGATCAAACAGCCAAATTCGTCGAAGGGTCTACCATGCGCCACATATTGGTGATGTCGGGAGCAGGCTCGGTGGGTCTGATGGCCTTGTTTGTCGTTGATTTAATCGACATGCTGTTCATTAGTATGTTGGGCCAAGTTGAATTGGCCGCCGCTGTCGGGTTTGCGGGCACACTGGTTTTCTTCTCTACATCGATTTCAATTGGTACCTCTATCGCGATGGGCGCGCTGGTGTCGAAAGCCATTGGGGCCAAGCAGCATCAGCATGCCAAACAGCTCACCACGAGCATCATGTTTACCGCCGTGGCCATCAGTATTTTGGTGTCGGGTATCATGTTTACCTATATCCCTGAACTGTTACAGGCCATCGGGGCGCAAGGTGTTGCAGCGGAGCGCGCAGAAGCGTATTTGAGAATTATCCTGCCGAGTGCGCCGGTCATTGCGGTTGCGATGGCTGCGGGGGCTGGGCTTCGCGCTGCTGGGGATGCTAAGCGTTCGATGTGGGCAACGCTTGCTGGTGGTATCGTTAACGCTATTCTTGACCCTATTTTTATCTTTGGTTTTGGGTGGAACGTTGAAGGTGCCGCGTTAGCCTCGGTGTTTGCTCGTTTTACTGTTCTATTCTTCTCCCTTTATCCACTGATTAAAGTGCATCAGTTGGTGGCGCGTTTTAACTACTCAGTGTGGCGAAGCAATTTAAAACTGATTCTTGCAATTGCCGTCCCTGCGGTTATTACCAATATCGCCACACCGATTGGTAACGCTATTGTTACCTCATCCATCGCCCAGTTCGGTGAAAACTATGTTGCAGGCTTCGCTGTTATTGGCCGATTAACTCCGGTTTGTTTCGCTGTCATCTTTGCTTTGTCGGGGGCAGTTGGTCCGATCATTGGCCAAAACTATGGCGCTGAACGTATGGACCGTGTGAAAGAGACACTCAACAACTCACTTATTGTCACAACCGTATATACCCTAGCGGTATGTGCCATTCTCTATTTTGCTCAAGACTTGATCGTCAGCATGTTCAGTTTGCAAGGGGACGCTCAGGTTATCGTAGCGGCATTTTGTACTTATGTGGCGATCAGTTTCATCTTTAACGGCGCACAGTTTGTTGCTAACACCTCGTTCAATAATTTGGGTAAGCCGCTGTATTCAACAGCTCTTAACCTGGGTAAAGCGACGTTAGGGACATTACCGTTCGTTCATTTCGGTGCGTTGTGGTTTGGCGCGTTAGGTGTTCTTTATGGACAAGCGCTGGGTACGGTGGTGTTTGGTATCATTGCTATTATTGTCTTGCGCAAGCACATCTCTGATCTCATGGCAGGTTCATGTGCTGAGCAAGCGCAAGCTGATCCATCGATAACCAGTGTTAATAGCCAGCCATTTTGTAGCCATGATGCGGTTTTGATCGATGATGTTGCTGCCACTGCAGAAGTAGCGGAAGAAATTGCAGAAAAAGTTTGACCTTGGAGTAGACTCTAAGGTTTAAACTTGATGTGTACAATGAATGGAGATAAACATATGTGCACAAAACATCAAGCATGCCGCTCTGAGAAAATTGCGGCAAATCCTTCCCAAACAGGCTCATGTTCAAGCCCTAAAATCGCTACGATTCAAATGGCGGATGTCAGTACAACAGAATCAGGCTGTTGTAGCTCGAACAGTTGCAGCAGTGGGGCGGATCCGACTGACGAAGAAGGTGAGTCCGGAAGCTCTTCCGCACGCTTCACCCAAAGTTGGAAAGTTAACGGGATGGACTGTCCATCTTGTGCCCGAAAAATAGAAACTGCCGTTAATCGTGTCGAAGGGGTTTTAGAAGCGAAGGTTCTGTTTGCGACAGAAAAGCTCGTGATTAAATCAGACAGCTCGGGCGCTGCTCAGTTGGTTGAACAAACCATCCTAGATACTGGCTTTACGTTTTCTAATCCTGGCGAATCGAATCAAAAAGAAAAACCTAAAGGCTGGAAGGCTGTTATCAAACAAAATAGTCAAGTGATCGCGATTGCTTCTGCGATGGCTATTGCTGCAGTTTTGAAGCCTGCATTCCCTCAAGTAAGTGAATGGCTATTCTTCATTACCTGTTTAGCAGGTCTTTATCCAATTGGTAAAAAAGCGATCAGTTTAGCGCGCTCAGGTACTCCGTTTGCGATTGAAACCTTGATGAGTGTTGCGGCCATTGGTGCCCTTTATCTTGGTGAAACGGTTGAAGCGGCGATGGTGTTGCTACTGTTTTTGATTGGTGAGCAACTAGAAGCTTTTGCTGCATCAAGAGCGCGTAGCGGTGTTCAAGCATTAATGGAACTGGTGCCTGAAACGGCAACCAAGATAATTGATGGTAAGCGCGTTGAAGTGTCGGCGAGTGAATTACAACCGGGTGACATGATTGAAGTTTCTCCTGGCGCCCGTTTACCTGCAGATGGCAAGTTAACCGATGCGCTAGCAAGCTTTGATGAAAGTGCCTTAACCGGAGAGTCGATCCCTGTTGAACGTTACCAAGGCGAATCAGTAATGGCTGGCGCGGTAGCGGTTGATAAAGTGGTGCGCTTTACCATTACTTCTAAGCAAGGTGAAAACGCCATTGACCGTATTTTGCACTTGATAGAAGAAGCAGAATCACGCAAAGCGCCACTAGAACGATTCTTAGATAAGTTCAGCCGTTGGTATACGCCGCTAATGATGTTGGTTTCGCTACTGGTCATCATTACGCCTCCACTACTGTTTGCTCAGCCATGGGAAACATGGGTATATCGTGGTCTAGCACTGTTATTGATTGCGTGTCCTTGTGCACTGGTGATCTCCACACCAGCGGCCATTACCTCAGGCTTAGCGGCGGCAGCGCGTCGTGGTGCATTGATTAAAGGTGGCGCGGCACTAGAGCAGCTCGGCAACGTTGAGACCATCGCCTTTGATAAAACCGGGACACTGACTAAAGGTAAACCGGAAGTGACGGATGTAGTGGCTTTGTCGGGCTGGCAAAAAGAATCACTGCTAGCCAAAGTCGCAGCGATTGAAGTCGGTTCGAGTCACCCTCTGGCGGTATCTGTTGTCAATAAAGCCATACAGCTGGGTATTGAGATCATTGAGGCTCAAGACAAGCAGGCGTTAGTCGGTAGTGGTGTGCGTGGCTTAGTTGAAGGGGTTGAATATCAAGTATCAGCGCCAAGTAAGTTGACCATAGACCTTGATGAGTCTTTGACAAATCAAATTGAGCAACTGGAAAACCAAGGCAAAACGGTTGTTGTGGCGCTTGAAAGCCAAACCACTCCGATTGGTTTGATCGCATGGCAAGATACTTTGCGAGAAGACTCAGCTCAGGCAGTTAAAGCCCTGAAAGGCCTAGGTATTCATTCAATTATGTTAACAGGTGATAACCCGCGCAGTGCGCAGGCTATTAGCTCAATGATTGATATCGACTTTAAAGCGAGCCTTCTACCACAAGATAAAGTGACCTATGTTGAACAGCTATCTGCGCAAGGTAATGTCGCGATGGTCGGCGACGGTATTAATGATGCGCCCGCAATGAAAGCATCGAGCATTGGTATCGCGATGGGAGGCGGAACCGATGTCGCGCTTGAGACCGCAGATGCGGCAATCACTCACAACCGCTTGCTAGAACTTGCGGGGATGATTGAGCTATCACGAGCGACGCTGACTAACATTCGCCAAAATATCGCGCTTGCGCTTGGCTTAAAAGGTGTCTTTTTGGTCACAAGCTTATTGGGTATTACAGGCCTTTGGGTTGCGGTACTGGCTGACAGCGGTGCGACTGCCATTGTAACGCTGAATGCTTTAAGGCTACTTAAGTTCAAATCTAAGCTCGATCAAGCCTAAATCTATAGCGAGAGCTCTCAATGAAACAGCCCTGCATCTTTGATGGAAGGGCTGTTTTTTATGCAATTAGCAGTAACTGTTGCGGTAAAGTGTGATGTAAACCGTTTTTGTGTGTAATGTAATTATTTGTTGCGATCTTATTTGTGATCATTGTCACTTCAAAGAGTTCAGTGGTTAGTTAGAGTATCTCCTGTACCCGATAAATTTATAGAGCAAGCAGACCTAACTCATCGGCTGACTTGCCATCATAAGGAGCGACCTATGTCTCAAGCTGTATTCCACCTTGGTGTTACTCAAGAAGATCTTGCTGGTGCAACTCTGGCTATCATTCCAGGTGACCCAGCGCGTGTACAAAAAATTGCAGAGGAAATGGAGAACCCAGTATTCCTCGCAAGTCACCGTGAATACACACTTTACCGTGCAGAGCTTGACGGCAAGCCTGTTGTTGTTTGTTCAACAGGTATCGGTGGTCCATCAACATCTATCGCAGTTGAAGAACTAGCTCAGCTTGGTGTTCGTACTTTCCTACGCGTTGGTACTACTGGTGCGATTCAACCACATGTAAACGTGGGTGACATGATTGTATCAACGGGCTCTGTTCGTCTAGATGGCGCAAGTCTACACTTTGCTCCAATGGAGTTCCCAGCAGTAGCGGACTTTGAAGTAGCAACAGCGATGAAAGCGGCAGTTGAAGAATCAGGCGCAACAGTACACATGGGTGTAACTGCTTCAAGTGACACCTTCTACCCAGGTCAAGAGCGTTACGATACTTTCTCTGGCCGTGTTGTTAAGCGTTTCCAAGGTTCTATGCAAGAATGGCAAGACATGGGCGTACTTAACTTTGAGATGGAATCTGCAACACTACTTACCATGTGTGCAAGCTCTGGTCTTAAAGCAGGTTGTGTTGCCGGTGTAATCATCAACCGTACGCAGAAAGAGATTCCAGACCACTCAACACTGAAAGAGACAGAAGCTCGTTCGATCAAAGTTGTAGTAGAAGCTGCACGCAAGATGCTTTAAATACTCAGTTGAGTAATAAGCACCTTTACAGATAAACAAAAACCCCAATTGGGATGAACCAATTGAGGTTTTTTGTATCTAGGCAGATAAGTTAGCGCTTAAGCGACAAACTCTTCTGAATCAGGGCGATTAGTGAACTGGACGCCGCTTAAGAAATCACATAGCAATTGATCTTCACATGCTTTGTAGTTCTTATTGTTTGGCTTGCGGAAATAAGCGCCGATTTCATATTTGCTCAGGCTAACACCAACCACTTCGAGAACATCCAACACATCTTCTGCTTTCATATTCAGAGCAATGCGTAGCTTCATGAAAATCATGTTGTTGGTCAGTGTTTGCTCTGGTTTTGGCTGTTCACCCTCTTTCTTACCGCGTTTGAGGTTGATGAAACCATTAAGAAATAGAGCAAGCTCTTTGTCTTTCATCTTAGTCATAGACTTATCTGAGTCTGCCTTTAGCCAGTCGTTGACTTGGTTAGGTGCTACCGTGGTATCTACCTGCTCAAAAGCCTTCATTATTTGAGTGTTTTTCAAATTAAGTGAATGCTGGATACGGCGTAAGATTTCGTTATTAGTCACAAGATTCTCTTTGTGGTAAGTCATCGCTGACGAGATATAGTTGGGCGTGACTTTAGCAGAGTTGCTTGTATAGCGATAGAAATAAAAGGGCACATGCCGTGCCCATATGACGACTAAATTATGAATAAGCGATTGAAGGGAGAGGAAGATATAGGCTCTCTGACATTTCAGATAGCATCTGATCATAAACCTGAGAGATGGTCGCTGAAATATCACTGGTAACGCTGTACATCTCTTCGGTACTGATCGGTAGACTCATTGCTGAAGAAATCTCGGTTAGCTGATGAATTGAGTCAATACTGGCTGGTGAGGCGACCGAAAGCGGACTAATTAATGACAGTTGGTTGAGCTTTCTTCGCGTTTTGTCACAGTAGTATTTAAGTCGCATAAACCCGTCTGGACTCTCACTGTCTGGAATGCACAGTCGAAGTTGAGTCAGCACTTCCATGCTTTCAAGTATTTGTTGCCAGTTTAAGTGATACTCATCGCTGAGGTCTTCACGCTCTGATTCGATGAGCCAAGCCAAGGCGATTTCATCCATCAAGAACATCGCATGACGAATCGCTTTACCATGAATAATTTGATTGCGCGAGACAGAGCGCGTATGCCAGTCATCATGCATTGCTTTTAGTTTTAACTGGTAGATTCGATACATGGGCTTATTGTCAAACGGGGCGGTAGCAATAAGGTTATTTGAGCACTCGATGATCTCGGCATAGAGTGTATTGGTACTGTGCAAAGACTTATCGGTTACTGCTGCGCTGAGTGCATGGTGGCTGAGCTTTCGGTGCTCTCGACACAAACGAAGTAGGGTTCGCAGTTGAACAAGAGTGTCGAATTTGCGCTGTAGTATGACTTGGCGCTTTTTCGAATAATGAAATAGAAAAGCCAAGACGGCACATGAACAAAGTAATGAAAGTAATACAAACATAGCCAACTCCTTTATATGTTTTACCTATAAAGTGGTAGGCATGTTTGGTGCCATGGTTAAGTTTCTTTATATTTCAATGGCTTGAGTGTTTGTTGGTAATCGTCTTGTTCTTAGTTGGTGCAGTTAGTCCCCATAGTAGTGAAAGCTAAGTGATTAAAAAGTAATAAAAAACCCCGCTATCAAAGCGGGGTTTAGTCTATCGGTTAACCTAGGCTTACATTACACGCATACCAGGCTGAGCGCCTTCGTGCGGTTCAAGAATCCATAGGTCGCTGCCACCAGGGCCAGCGGCTAGGATCATGCCTTCAGACATGCCGAACTTCATCTTACGAGGTTTTAGGTTAGCTACCATTACCGTTAGCTTGCCTTCTAGCTCTTCAGGTTTGTACGCTGACTTAATGCCAGAGAATACCTGGCGAGTTTCACCGCCGATGTCTAGTTGGAACTTAAGCAGTTTGTTTGCTTTTGGCACTTCTTCACAAGATATGATACGTGCGATACGCATATCTACTGCAGCGAAAGCATCAAATTCAATCTCGTCTGCGATTGGATCTTTGTCTAGCTCTGTTTGGCTTGCTTTGTTCTTAGCTGCTTCTGCCGCTTCTTTTGCTGCAACTTCTGCTGCTGCGTCTTCTTTAGAAGCTTCGATCATCGCTTCAACCTTCTTAGGATCGATGCGGTTGAACAATGCTTTGAACTTAGTGATTTCGTGATCCGTTAGTGGTGCGGTGATGCCTTCCCAAGTTAGCTCTTCGTTTAGGAACGCTTCAGTACGTGCAGCAAGCTCTGGCATTACCGGTTTCAGGTAAGTCATCAGAACACGGAATAGGTTGATACCAACAGAACAGATGTCTTGTAGCTCTTGGTCTTTACCTTCTTCTTTCGCAACAACCCACGGTGCTTTCTCATCAACGTATTGGTTTGCTTTGTCTGCCAGTGCCGTGATTTCACGGATTGCACGACCAAATTCACGCGTCTCGTATAGCTCTGCGATACGACCAGCTGCTGCAGCGAACTCATTGTATAGCTCAGTTTCTGCGAAGTTAGCAGATAGTTTGCCTTCAAAACGCTTACTGATGAAGCCAGCATTACGAGATGCTAGGTTAACAATCTTGTTTACTACGTCAGCATTAACGCGCTGAGTGAAGTCTTCAAGGTTAAGGTCTAGGTCATCAATACGGCTGTTTAGTTTCGCTGCATAGTAGTAACGTAGACATTCTGGATCTAGGTGATCTAGGTACGTCGCTGCTTTGATAAATGTGCCTTTAGACTTAGACATCTTCGCACCGTTTACCGTTACGTAGCCGTGTACGTATACGTTGTTTGGCTTACGGAAACCAGAGCCTTCTAGCATTGCTGGCCAGAATAGCGAGTGGAAGTAAACAATGTCTTTACCGATGAAGTGGTAAAGCTCAGTTGTGCTGTCTTTCTTCCAGTACTCATCGAAGTCTAGGCCTTCAGTCTTGTTACATAGGTTCTTGAATGAAGCCATGTAGCCAACCGGTGCGTCTAGCCATACGTAGAAGAATTTGTCTTTTTCACCTGGGATTTCGAAACCGAAGTAAGGTGCATCACGCGAGATATCCCACTGCTGTAGACCAGACTCGAACCACTCTTGCATCTTGTTCGCTGTTTCAGATTGAAGTGAGCCAGAGCGAGTCCACGCTTGTAGCATGCTTTCAAACTGAGGCAGGTCGAAGAAAAAGTGCTCTGAATCTTTCATGACTGGTGTCGCGCCAGATACTGCTGATTTAGGATCGATCAGTTCAGTTGGGCTGTACGTTTCACCACAGTTATCACAGTTATCACCGTATTGGTCTTCTGACTTACACTTAGGACAGGTACCTTTTACGAAACGATCCGGTAGGAACATCTCTTTCTCAGGGTCAAATAGCTGAGAAATAGTACGGCTAGAAATGAAACCGTTTTTCTTAAGCTCTAGGTAGATGTGCGAAGCCAGTTCACGGTTCTCTTCAGAGTGTGTGCTGTGGTAGTTATCAAAGCTAATATCGAAGCCAGCGAAGTCTTTTTGGTGCTCTTCACTTACTGCAGCGATCATCTCTTCTGGCGTAATACCCATCTGTTGTGCTTTTAGCATGATTGGCGTGCCGTGAGCATCGTCAGCACAGATGAAGTTTACAGTGTTGCCACGTAGGCGTTGGTAGCGAACCCAGATATCCGCTTGAATGTGTTCAAGCATATGACCTAGGTGAATCGAACCGTTAGCGTACGGAAGGGCACAAGTGACCAGTAGTTTTCTTGGATCAGTCGCCATACTTAATATTCGCTTCTAATGATGTATAAAAAAATAGAGAGTAATACTACCTTATCCCACCAGTGACTCCAAGGCTTCCAATATGGGAAACCCTAGTTTTTTCAGGGTTCAGTATCGGCTGGTGGAGTGTTACGATTAGATGCATAAGGAGGACCTATGCGTCAGTTCACTTCAAAGCAAGATTTCTGTGATTGGTTGAACCAATTTGAGCACCCATCTCTTATTTCGGAATGGGCCTCTTCAGCTAATATCGTTTCAGTGAAACCGGAAGGTTTCACTATTGATATTCCTTTTGCAGCCAATGACTTAGTTGTTGGGCTGAATGAGTGGATATCGAGTAGACAAGCGTCAGCAGAGGTGGCTCAGTTTGACTACTCAATCAACATTGCGCCTAAGCCTTTAGAAACCCATGTTGCTCATGAGATTAAAGGGGTTAAAAACGTTATTGCGGTGACGTCAGCGAAAGGCGGGGTAGGTAAGTCGACTACGTCGGTGAACTTAGCACTGGCGCTTGCTCAGTCTGGTGCTAAAGTTGGCCTGCTAGATGCTGATATCTATGGTCCTTCGGTTCCTTTGATGATTGGTCAGACTGAGGCTAGACCGGAAGTGCGTGACAATAAGTGGATGCAGCCTATTGCTGCCCATGGTATCTACACTCACTCAATTGGCTATTTAGTTTCTAAAGATGAAGCGGCGATCTGGCGTGGTCCAATGGCAGCAAAAGCACTGTCGCAACTGCTCAATGAAACAGAGTGGCCTGAACTGGATTACTTGGTGATTGATATGCCGCCGGGTACCGGCGATATTCAGTTGACTCTTTCTCAGCAAGTGCCAGTGACAGGCGCTGTGATTGTGACAACGCCTCAAGACTTAGCATTGGCTGACGCACGTAAAGGCGCCGCTATGTTTGGCAAAGTGGATGTGCCGGTTGTCGGTGTGGTTGAAAACATGAGCTACCACATTTGTAGTCACTGCGGCGAGAAAGAGCACATCTTTGGCGCTGGCGGAGCGGAGCAAATGGCGAGCGAGTATGGTCTAGATTTGTTAGCGCAAATTCCACTGCATATTCAAATGCGTGAAGATATCGACAATGGCAAGCCGACAGTGGCAGCTCGCCCTGGGTCTGAACATGCGCAGCAATATCTGGCAATGGCAGAAGCAGTAAGCTCTCGTTTATATTGGCGAGGCAAGACTAAGCCTGAAAACATTATGTTTACCATGGTCGAATAGCGGATTTTTTATCCACTAATAAAGAGCGCCAATGAGCGCTCTTTTTGTTTTTATTCTGTGTAATCGATTGCGTGAGTGGCTTTTATTCTATTTACTTATTTCTTCACAATCCTTGCTAGCAACAAAGGTCTTAACTCCCTATAATCAGGCGGTTTATCCAAAATTATGCTCATACCTAGGGCTTGTCCATACTGGCACTGCTAGTATTAGCATAAGACACCAATCTAAATCATCGGGTGCAAGAATAATGTCTGATAATAATCAATGCGTCATCGTCGGTATTGCTGGCGCGTCTGCTTCTGGAAAAAGTTTAATCGCGAGCACTATCTATAACGAATTACGTGAGAAAGTGGGCGATCATCAAATTGGTGTGATTACGGAAGATTGCTACTACAACGATCAAAGCCACCTAAGCATGGAAGAGCGTGTTAAAACCAACTATGACCACCCGAGCGCGCTTGATCACGACTTACTGTGTGAGCATCTAGAAAAGCTAGTCAAAGGTGAAGCGGTAGAAGTTCCTGAGTACAGCTACACAGATCATACTCGTACAGACAATACTACGCCGATGACGCCGAAGAAGGTTATCATCCTTGAAGGTATCCTACTTCTGACTGACCCACGTCTGCGTGACCTAATGCATGCGACGGTATTTATGGATACACCACTTGATATCTGTCTATTACGCCGCGTTAAGCGTGATGTAGAAGAACGTGGTCGTACTATGGACTCAGTTCTAAAGCAGTACCAAGAGACGGTTCGTCCAATGTTTATGCAGTTCATCGAGCCATCGAAACAATACGCAGACATTATCGTACCGCGTGGTGGTAAAAACCGTATCGCTATCGATGTACTAAAAGCGCACATTGCAAAACTTCTGAAAGCTTAATCATTTGATAAGTAATCAGGCTTTATTTTTTATGAGATAAGTGGCACTTTAAGTGCCACTTTCTTTTTATGGTCTCAAATATTCTTTTTGAAGACTTATACTTGGGGTTGTTGCCTGTTTGGTAAGACTCGTTTAGCAAGGATAATGCTGATGAAGAAACTGTTCCTGTTTATTGCAATTCCTGTGGTTGCAATTTTGGGCGCTATAATTGCGCTCGTTGTACTGGTTAACCCTAACCAGTTTAAGCCGCTTATTGTCGAGCAAGCGAAAACCCATACTGGGTTAGATCTTGTGATTGAAGGTGATATTAGCTGGCAATTTTTCCCATCAATTGGTTTTGAGCTCGGCCAAACAGAGCTGCGTAACCCGCAAGGCTTTGAGCAACTAAACATGTTCAAAGTGGACACGGTTGGCATCGATGTTTCTGTGATGCCATTATTCAGCCAACAACTAGAAATCGGCAATATCACCTTAGATGGCGCGGCTTTCTCGTTAGAAACATTGAAAGATGGCTCTAAGAACATTGATGCGTTGACGCAAGCACAAACTGCTCAAGCGACCGCGACTGAATCTGCGCCAGCTGCGACAACGTCAGATTCAAAGCCGGCAGAGTCAACACCAACAGAACAAAGCGGTGCTTCTGCGTGGACAATCAATCTAGCCGGTGTGACGGTATCTAACGCATCGGTTGAAATCCAAGATAAGCAGGCTGGCACATTCACTAAGCTCTATGATGTCTCACTGAATCTTTCTGAGTTTGCAGTGGACACCTGGACCAAAGTGGATTTCGCGGTGAAAGGCGAAGCGAACAAGCAGAAATTTGCTGCTAGTGGCGATGCTGAATTTAAGCTAGCGAAAGGTTTCCAACAATATGCTCTACGCAATATCAACTTAGATGCCAGCTTCAGCGATCCTGCTACTCAGATCGACAGTGCAAAAATTGGCTTAGAAACGTTTGAGTTTGATAAAGCCAACGCATTGACATACTCAGTTGTGGGTCAAGCTGCGGGCTTAGAGATCGATATGAAAGGTGCAGCGTCACTGACAGTGGATCAAGCGATCAGTAAAGTTGTGATGAACCAACTGACATTGGATGCGACATTCAAAGGTGACTCGCTGCCGCAATCACCAATGAAAGTGGACATGGCGTCGGATCTCTCTTTTGATTTAACCAAGAGCCACCTGAGTTTTGTGCTTGAGAAGTTGACTGCAAATGCATTGGCGTTTGATGGTAAAGCAGACATTACTTTGGCAGACATCCCGAAAGTTCGTTTCTCACTGCACAGCCCAAATATTGATTTGGATGAGTTCCTTGGCTTGGGTCAGGCTCAAGAAAGTAAGGCAAGTGAAACTAACTCGGAGTCAGCGCCTGCTAACAGTGAGTCTAAAACGGCCAAGACATCACCTAAAAAGCCCGCTAAAGAAGTTGAACCAGACCTATCTGCACTGAAAACGTTAGATGTGATGGGCGATATCACTATCGATAAGTTCAAAGCCAACAACGCTAAGATGCAAAATGTTAAGGCAAGCTTCTCAGTGAATCGCGGTATTGCAGAGCTGAAATCGTTTACCTCTAACTTGTACCAAGGTTCGATCAGTGCCACTGCACGACTTGATGCACGTAAGTCTCCAGCTTCTTACACAGCGAAAAAGCGCATCAAAGGCGTTAAGGTGTTACCGCTGCTTAAAGATGTGGCGAATAACGATATGCTAGAAGGTACCGGTAATATTAATGTTGATGTCAAAGGCAGCAGCCTAACGCCAACAGGTATTCAGAAGAACTTGGTTGGCACGATTGCGATTAACTTCGAAGACGGTGCGGTTCATGGCATCAACGTAGCACAATTGATCCGTGAAAATTACGCCAAGATTAAGGGCCAAAAAGTAGAGTCGAAAGGTGAAGTTCAGAAGACTGACTTTAGCGCGATGAAAGCAACCCTGAAGCTGAATAAAGGCAATGTATCGACCAACGACCTGACTATGCAGTCTCCATTACTGAGAATTCGTGGTAACGGCGCAGCAAACTACATTAATCAAACGGTCGACTTCACGGTCAGCACTTCTGTTGTTGGTACGCTAGAAGGGCAAGGCGGTAAAGACATCGATGAGTTGAAAGATGTCACTATCCCAATCAATGTGTCGGGTAAATGGGCAGAGCCTAAGTTCAAACTTGTGTTTGATGATGTGCTTAAGCAAAAAGCTCAGAAAGAAATCGACCGTGGTGTAGAGAAACTGACAGACAAGATTAAAGATGAAGAGACCAAGAAAGCCGTTGATGGTTTACTGAAAGGACTTTTTAACTAAAATCTGTACAAAAACCGAGCGAACGCAATGTTTGCTCGGTTTTCCTAATTGGATAAAACTATCAGCTTAAGGTGCTTATTTCTTACGCTTTTTTGCGCCACCTCAGGCTAAAATACCGTCTCGACTCCTACTTATTCTTCCTACCCTTGAAGGGGAAAGCCTACACTTGATGCCGTTAAAAAAGAATGTACCTACATACACGATTGTTAAGTCTGTGTAATTTTGTCTTAAATTCATTAACGTATATTGAGACAAAAGACGTATGGTTAAATTCCTATCTCAGCTCCAAATTAAAACAAAGCTATTGCTCTCGTTCTTGTCAATGGTAGTACTATTTACCGTTGTTAATATCTATAACTTGAACGTCCTGAATAGTGATATTACAAATCTGAATAGCTACAGTAGTTCATCTCTCAGCAAGATCAATTCAGTTTATGACAATGAAATACAGTCGACGTATGAAATAAGATTATTGTTCTTGAAAGCGGCTGGTCGAGAAGGCTTAGATGGGACGTTTATCAGTGCTTTAGACTCTTGGTATCAAAGCATTGAGAGAAACTTTATCGATGATGGTAAAAGTGCTACCCAGTTGCGACTAGAGAATTATAAAAACTACTATAATCATGTCCGAAGACTTCCAGAAGTAAAAAATACGTATTCTGTAAATAGTGAGGAATACGCTGACTTTTTAAAGGAGTCGGACGAATTGGCGTCGAAGCTAATCCAATCTTTGGCTGAATTTTCTGATGAGATAAATGCAAGTATTCGTGAGGACTTCCGTCAAACCCAAGCGGATGCTGAGCAAGTAGCGATTCACAGCCTCATCGAATTAGCCATCATTTCTTTGGTATCTCTGTTGTTCATTACTTATGTAGCCAGCACTATTGCCAAACCAATCAATGACGTAGCTATGAAGCTGAATGAAATGGCTAACGGTGACTTTAGCGTAAGGTATCAATATATCGGGAAAAATGAACTAGGCAGCTTATCGAGTTCGATTAATGGCCTAGGGGAGTCTATTGGACACATTATTGAGCAAGTAAACGTCAACAGTGATGGGGTTGCAGCAGCAGCAACAGAGCTAAATTCTATCATGCATCAATCAAGAGAAAGTTCGCATTTGGAAAAGGAGCAGTTTGCTCAAATAAGTGTGGCTGTGACTGAGCTCTCGAGTACTGCAAAGGAGGTAAACGCTAATGCTGCCGCGGCAGAAGAAGCATCTGACTCGGCACTTGAATTCGTTTCAATTGGTCAAAAGCATATTGATGACGCACAAAGAAGTAGTGAAGAAGTCGCAAAATCAATTAATCGCTCAGCTGAAATGATTGGAGAGTTAAAAGGTCACTCTTCAGATATTGGTCGTGTCATTGAAGTGATTAATAACATTTCTGATCAGACAAATTTGCTTGCTCTGAACGCTGCTATCGAAGCGGCAAGAGCAGGGGAGCAAGGCAGAGGCTTTGCCGTGGTTGCGGATGAAGTTCGAGGGCTTGCTGTTCAAACTCAAGATTCGACTGCTGAAATACAGAATGTTATTGAGGCGCTACAAGAACAAGCTTCAATTGTGAGTGATTTGACGCTTCATAATGTGAACTTGATTAAGGGTAGCCAAGAGTCATCACAGCATGTCCTAGGTGCATTCAATGAGATTACTTTGGCGGTGCAAAAGATTTCGGAACAAAACTCGTTAGTATTTGCTGCTTCCTCAGAGCAGGCGGAGGTCACAGATTCTGTTTCTAAAAGCATTGTTCAAGTGTCGGAAATTGTAACAGATAATACGGAGAGTATTGGCCACTGCTTTGAGGCTTCAGATGAACTAGCCGTTATGTCTGAAAGGCAAAAAGAGCTTCTGAGTCGTTATATCTCATAATCTAAGAAAGCTGGCAGCATTGTAACCTTTGCTGCCAGCTAATCAATTTTTGAGTGATGCTATTGCTACCAATCCACGCCTTGCAGTGCTTTCACTCCAGACTCAAACGCGTGCTTCACATTCTTCACCTCAGAAACGGTGTCAGCCATTTCAATTAACGTGCGATGAGCGCCGCGGCCAGTAATAATCACAGATTGCATCTTAGGGCGGTTGTTTAGTGCTTCTACGACCTCATCAAGATCGATATAGCCATAGCTCACCATATAGGTCAGTTCATCAAACAGCACTAAGTCAATGGATTCATCAGTAAGTAGGCGCTTACACTCTTGCCAAACTATTTGTGCAGCTTCGGTATCCGCTGTTTTGTTTTGAGTTTCCCAAGTAAACCCAGTGGCCATAACGTGAAACTCTACCCCAAGCTTTTCGAGTAGGTTTCGTTCTCCGTTGGCCCAAGTGCCTTTAATGAACTGTGCAACGGCTGCTTTCTTATCGTGGCCGACGGCGCGTGCTACCGTGCCAAACCCTGATGTGGATTTACCTTTGCCATTACCAGTGATTATCAGCAGTAACCCTTTCTCTTCTTGAGCAGCAGCCACTCTAGCATCGACTTGCTCTTTGACTTTTTGCTGTCTCGCTTTGTGACGCGTTTGCTTATCGTCTTCTACAGACATGGGAATTCCTTTTTACACGTTAGATTTTCTTTATGATAGAGCAATGGTTAGTGAAGAAAAACCATTGATAATTCAGGGACTCAAGTCACTGCCTCTCGTTTAGCAGAAGTTAAATATAATCACACTAGTTACCAATATGACACTGTGCTTATAGCTTATCTCAATATGAGTCGATGGACTCGATCTATCAATGCCTCAGTTTTTTATCAAATTGCTTATTAGTGTCTAATTATCTCGTCGTTGGTTGCATATGGTTTTGCTAGGAAAATATGATTATTGATTAAATGGAATTAATAATTTAAATAATGGAATGAATAAAATTACGATAGGTAAATAGCCATAACAATATAGGAATTACCTTTGTGTATAATTACATCGAATGTTTCATAGTTCTTGTTATATGCCTTATTCTTGTCTAACTCATTGAATATCTACATTAAATCATATTCAAATCCTACTTTTATATTCATGCCGTCCGGTAATTGAGAGAAATATTTACCCACCATTAATGGAATGAAAGTGTTCGATTTTTGCAATTCACATGCATCGTTTGTAGGAGTAATTTGTTTTTGAAGCATTTTTGGTGATGCGAATAAATGGCTAATTAGTTATTTAAATTTGAATCTTAAATGTTACAAAAATAGGACTCTACTAAAAGGTGTAGTCATGAAAGAAAGTACTGCTAGTGACGATATACTACTGGCGATGAAGAAAATAATGTGGTGTCAGTTACTCTTCGGTCTGTTCGCAATTATTTTTGAAATTTTCTCTTCATATAACAGGGGGGTAAATATTGAGTCCGCATTAATTGGTGTCATCTTGGCTATTTTACCAGGAATGTTTGGAATGTTTTTAGCCAGCAGAAAAGCTAAGTTTAGGCCTGACGTTGATATCAAAGATTTAATGCAATTAAGTGGAAGCATGAAGCTAGTCTATACGGTTATTTCGTTTGCTCTGGTTTTCCACTTTTTCAAAATGAGAAATGTGGTCATGATTACAAGTTATTCTATTACGTTTTTAGGATATTTTGTCGCACCGCTGCTCTATAAATACCTTCCCAATTCAGATAGTAAGGAGGGGTAAGTGGAAAGCGTACAATCCGCTCATGAGTATATAGAGCATCACCTAACATTCCTGACGAAAGGTACGGGATTTTGGGCGATTAACATGGACTCAATGTTCATGGTTTGGATTCTTGGACTGCTCTTTATTGGTTTGTTTAGATTTGCTGTATCTAAGGGAACCAGCGGTGTGCCAGGTCGTTTGCAATGCTTTGTTGAAGTGGTATTTGAGTTTGTAAACAACCTAGTAAGTGAGATCTTCCAAGCAAAAGATAAGCTCATTGGTCCAATGGCTCTGACTATTTTCGTCTGGGTTCTGCTAATGAACGCGATAGATTTGATACCGGTTGATTTTGTTCCTGCTTTTGCTCGCATGCTTGGTTTTGAACACTTCCGAGATTTACCTTCTGCAGACGTCAATGTGGCGATGTCGATGGCCCTGGGTGTCTTTTTCTTAGTGATTATTTATACACTCAAAGCAAAAGGCCTAATTGGGTTTATTAAAGAGTTAACCACTCAACCGTTCCAACATCCGTTACTTTACCCAGTTAATTTTGTACTGGAATTAGTAACGTTAATATCTAAACCTATTTCTTTAGGGTTACGATTATTTGGCAATATGTATGCAGGCGAAATGATATTTATCTTGATCGCATTAATGCCATGGTGGATGCAATGGGCGTTAAGTGTTCCATGGGCATTATTTCACATACTTATTGTTTGTTTGCAAGCGTTTATATTTATGGTTCTCACTGTTGTTTATTTAGCAATGGCAGTGGAAGAGAATCACTAGAATTATATTTAAAGTTAAATTTTAAGTCATTAAAAAATATCGGAGTTATTTATGGATATGGTAAGTGCAGTTCTTTATGTTGCTGGTGCACTGTTAATTGGTTTAGGTGCCGCTGGTGCAGCTTCCGGTATCGGTAATCTAGCGGGTAAATATTTGGAAGGCGTAGCGCGTCAACCAGATATGACTCCAATGCTGCGTACACAATTCTTTATTATGATGGGCCTTGTTGATGCGGTGCCGATGATCGGCGTGGGTATCGGCTTATATATTATCTTCGCTGTTGCGTAATTAATTCTTACGATATTTAACAACTAAGTACTATCCGTTAATTAAGTGAGGACGAGATGAACTTAAATGCGACGATGCTAGGCCAAGCAATATCCTTTGCGATTTTTGTCTGGCTTTGTATGAAGTATGTTTGGCCGCCACTTGTCGTTCTGCTCGATGAGCGTCAAAAAGAAATCGCGCAAGGGCTACGCCATACAGAAGATGCGGCTAAGGAACTTGCCTTGGCTCGCGCTAACTGTGATCAACTTATTGAACAAGCAAAAAAAGACGTCAATAAGATGATCGAACAGGGCCAAAAACGTCGAGCACAGTTAATTGAAGAGTCTGTTAAAGAAGCTGAAATCGAAAAAGCTCGTGTGATTGCTCAAGGTGAACTTGAGATCGAAAGTGAGCGTAATCGTGTGCGACAAGAGCTTAAAGCGGAAATGTCGGATCTGGTAATTCAAAGCGCTCAAAAGCTGATTAATAAGAATTTGGATACGGCTACTAACCGTCAACTTATTGATCAGATGATCAAAGATATCTAACGCCTTAGGGGAGCAAAATGTCGGATATTCAAACCATTGCTTACCCATATGCCAAAGCGGCCTTTGATTTTGCCAAAGAGAATGGGTCACTTGAAGAATGGAAAACCGCGTTGGTATTGGTTGCGGATGTTATTGAGCAACCAGCCTTAATCAACCAAGTAAAAGCGCTCGACCAAGGCGGTAAAGCCGAAGCGGATAACTTTATTCACTTATTGTTCTCTGTTTGTGAGGGTTTTATCGATGAGCATATGCAGAACTTGATTAAGGTGATGGCTGAAAACCAACGTCTTATTGTAATGCGCAGCGTCGCCGAAGCCTTTTCTGAGCTCAAAGATGAAAGTGATTTGAGACTCGATGCAATCGTGTATTCGTCTGAGCTATTAGAGTCAGACCAACTTGAAGCTCTGACCAAGTACCTTGAGAAGAAGCTGGCACGACGTATCACATTATCGAACGAGATCGACGCCGATCTTCTCGGTGGCATTGTAGTAAAAGCTGGTGAGTTGGTTATTGATGGCTCGCTCCAGAGCTCAATCCAACGTCTCGCGACCAGCTTGAACGTGTAGTAGGAATTTAAGATGCAACTAAATTCAACAGAAATTAGCGACCTAATAAAACAACGCATTGAAACATTCAATGTAAGTACGCAAGCGCGTAATGAAGGCACCATAGTGTCTATCTGTGATGGCATTATTACCATCAACGGTTTGGTCGACGTTATGCAAGGCGAGATGATAGAGCTGCCTGATAATCGCTATGCTCTAGCACTCAACCTTGAGCGTCATTCCGTTGGGGCAGTAGTCATGGGCCCTTATGCGGACCTGAGTGAAGGAATGACCGTCATGGGCACTGGCCGTATTCTGGAAGTGCCTGTGGGTCCTGAATTACTTGGCCGCGTGGTGAATACCCTAGGCCAACCTATTGATGGTTTGGGTCAAATAGATGCCAAACAATATCACGCTGTCGAAATCATTGCCCCAGGAGTCATCGACCGTAAGTCTGTGGATACGCCAATCCAAACCGGCTACAAAGCTGTCGATTCAATGGTGCCAATCGGTCGCGGTCAGCGTGAACTGGTGATTGGTGACCGCCAAACAGGTAAAACTGCGCTCGCGATTGATGCGATCATCAACCAAAAAGACTCGGGCGTAAAATCGATTTATGTCGCGATAGGTCAAAAAGCGTCAACCATTGCCAACGTTGTCCGTAAACTTGCTGAACATGACGCATTGAAAAACACCATCGTGGTAGTGGCATCCGCATCAGAATCAGCGGCACTGCAATATCTTGCGCCATACGCGGGTTGCACTATGGGCGAATACTTCCGTGACCGTGGTGAAGATGCACTGATTGTTTATGATGATCTGTCTAAACAAGCCGTTGCTTACCGTCAAATCTCATTGCTGCTCAAACGCCCACCTGGCCGTGAAGCCTTTCCTGGTGATGTTTTTTACCTCCACTCACGTCTGCTAGAGCGTGCTGCACGTGTAAACGAAGCGTATGTGGAGCGCTTGACTAATGGCGAAGTGAAAGGAAAAACGGGGTCACTAACTGCGTTACCTATCATCGAAACTCAAGCCGGTGACGTATCAGCATTTGTGCCGACCAACGTTATTTCAATTACCGATGGTCAGATCTTCCTCCAGACTCAGCTATTCAACTCAGGCTTACGTCCTGCGGTTGATCCGGGTATTTCGGTGTCTCGTGTTGGTGGCGCGGCGCAGACCAAGATCATTAAAAAACTCTCCGGTGGTATTCGTACCGCACTGGCTCAATACCGTGAACTGGCGGCTTTTGCTCAGTTTTCATCGGATTTGGATGATGCGACTCGTCGTCAAATTGACCACGGTGAGCGTGTGACTGAATTAATGAAGCAAAAACAATACGCCCCGATGTCTGTTGCCGAGCAATCTGCCGTGATTTTCGCAGCAGAACGCGGCTATTTAGATACTGTTGAGCTGGCGAAAGTCGGCGCGTTCGAAGAGGGCCTTATCGCTTATGCGAAAATGAACTTCTCTGATTTGTTAGATGAGATCAACGCAAGCGGTGATTTTAACGACCAGATTGAAGCTCAGCTTACCAAGCTTCTTGACGAGTTTATTGCTCTCAAATCTTGGTAGTGGCGTCATTCTCTAATAGTTAAAAACGGAGCTTACCATGGCCAGTACAAAAGAAATTCGCACTAAGATCGCCAGTATTAATAGTACTCAGAAGATTACTAGTGCGATGCAAATGGTAGCCGCCAGTAAGATGCGTAAGGTTCAGGAACGCATGCAGAAGAACCGTCCTTATGCAGAGAGTATGCGGCGCGTAATCGGCCATATTTCGTCGGGTACGCTTGAATATAGTCACCCGTATTTAGAAGAGCGCGAGGTAAAACGAGTCGCTTACATCATTATCTCGTCAGATCGGGGTTTATGTGGTGGTTTGAACAATAACCTATTTAAGCGTGTGCTTTCTGAGATGACCCATTGGCGTGATAAAGGCGTTGAGGTTGATGCGACATTGGTTGGCTTAAAGGCGATTAACTTCTTTCATCGAGTGACCAATGTGGTCGCTCAAGCATCGGGGTTGGGCGATCAACCTAAAGTGGAAGATTTACTCGGTACTGTGCAAGCGATGCTTGAGCATTATAACCAAGGCGAAATTGACCGTTTGTACATCGCGTTCAATGAGTTTGAGAACACCATTGTTCAGTCACCATCGATTAAGCAGCTACTGCCTTTTCCAATCGATGAGAACGCGAAAGAGGCGAAGAAAAAGTCTCGTTGGGATTACATATACGAACAAGAACCGCGAGTCATTTTAGATGAGCTGATTCAACGTTATATCGAATCTCAGGTTTATCAAGGTACGGTTGAAAACATCGCTTGTGAACAGGCGTCGCGAATGGTGGCGATGAAAGCAGCAACAGACAACGCTTGGCAGCTTATTGATGATCTTCAGTTGGTTTACAACAAAGCAAGACAAGCGGCTATCACTCAAGAGTTGAGCGAAATTGTGTCGGGCGCGCAAGCGGTATAGTAAGAATTCTGAGGTATAGAATGAGTATTGGTAAAATTGTAAAAATCATCGGCGCTGTCGTTGACGTTGAATTCGAACATAACACGGGCCCACGCGTTTATGATGCGCTGCGTGTCGTTGATCAAGAGTTCTCTTCATTAGTTCTTGAAGTGCAGCAGCAACTGGGTGGCGGCATTGTTCGTTGTATCGTAATGGGCTCATCTGACGGTCTGCGTCGCGGCTTAAGTGTGCAATCAACAGGTGAGCCAATTACGGTGCCTGTTGGTGAAGAAACCTTAGGTCGTATCATGAACGTGCTGGGTGAACCGATTGATGAATGCGGTCCCATCGGCGAGAAAATGAATTATGGTATTCACCGCTCAGCACCGAGCTATGAAGAACAATCCAACTCTTCTGAATTGCTCGAAACCGGGGTAAAAGTGATTGATTTGGTTTGTCCTTTTGCAAAAGGTGGCAAAATTGGCCTGTTCGGTGGCGCTGGGGTTGGTAAGACGGTAAACATGATGGAGCTAATCAATAACATTGCAAAAGCTCACTTAGGTTTGTCGGTTTTCACTGGCGTTGGTGAGCGAACTCGTGAAGGTAACGACTTCTATTACGAGATGAAAGAAGCCGGCGTTCTCGATAAGGTTGCGATGGTTTACGGTCAAATGAACGAGCCACCGGGTAACCGCCTACGTGTTGCGCTGACTGGGCTTACCATGGCGGAGCGTTTCCGTGATGAAGGCCGTGACGTGTTGCTATTCATCGATAATATCTACCGCTACACCTTAGCGGGGACAGAAGTGTCGGCATTGCTTGGCCGTATGCCTTCTGCGGTTGGCTATCAGCCAACACTTGCTGAAGAAATGGGGGTGCTTCAAGAGCGTATTACCTCAACCAAGACAGGCTCGATTACCTCTATCCAAGCGGTATACGTACCAGCCGATGACTTGACCGACCCTTCACCGGCAACCACGTTCGCTCACTTAGATGCGACAGTTGTATTGTCACGTAACATTGCAGCGCTCGGTCTTTACCCTGCAATTGATCCTTTGGATTCGACGTCACGCCAACTTGACCCAATGATTGTTGGTCAAGAGCACTACGATGTGGCGCAAAATGTTCAGATGACACTGCAGCGTTACAAAGAGCTGAAAGATATCATTGCTATTCTCGGCATGGATGAACTGTCTGAAGAAGATAAGCAGCTAGTTTCTCGCGCACGTAAAGTGGAACGTTTCCTGACTCAGCCTTATCACGTAGCGGAAGTGTTTACTGGGCAGAAAGGCGTGTTTGTGCCATTAACAGAGACTATTAAGGGCTTTAAAGGGTTACTCGCTGGTCAATATGATGACATCCCTGAGCAAGCGTTTTTGTACTGTGGTTCAATTGATGAAGTGCTAGAAAAAGCGAAGTCGTTATAAGGCGTTAGGAGGTCATATGGCTATAGCCGTTAATGAAAATACCTTTGAACTGCAAATTGTCAGTGCGGAGGGAACCCTGTTTTCAGGCCCCGCTCATGCGTTAGCGATATCGGGTGCCAGTGGTGAGTTGGGTATTCGCCCGCAGCACTCGCCGCTTATCAGCAAAATAAAACCTGGTATTGCCAGCTTTGTCTCTGACATTAAAAAAGAACCGAGCATTTTATATATCTCGGGTGGCATGGTCGAAGTACAGCCTGACGTGGTCACCGTGTTAGCTGATACGGTTTTGCATGGTGAAGATATCGATCAGGCACGGGCAGAGGCAGCGCGACAAATGGCGCTTGAAAATATCAGTAAGCATCAAGAGGGAGGCTTGAGTTTCGAGCAAGCACAGCTAGAACTCAATAAAGCACTGGCTCAATTGCGAGCGGTAGAATTGGTAGGTCGTTTGAATCGTCATTGATCGGGAAGTAAGGGAGTATGGCTAATCATGCTCCCTTATTTTGATTTGTGTCTAATGATCTCGCTTACCCCTCAAAAGAGATAATCTTCTCGCTTTTAGTTCTAATGTTTTTCGTTATGATGGATTAGTCGTAAACATTATTTAGGGATGAAAATGAACAAGATACTGGTCGTTTGTATGGGGAATATTTGCCGTTCTCCAACAGGGGAAGCGATTTTACGGACAAAGTCGGAGCAATTGAATATTCCAGTTGTGGTCGACTCAGCGGGGACGATTGGTTATCACCAGGGGAATCCACCGGATGCTCGCTCAAAAGCAGCGGGTGAGAAGCGCGGTTACTCGTTTAAAGGTATTCGTTCGAGAAAGGTTGTTGCCACCGATTTTGAAGAGTTTGACCTGATTTTAGCGGCTGATAGAGACAATCTGTCCGATTTAGAGGATCAGTGTCCGCAACACTTCAAATACAAACTAAAACTGTTTTTGGAGTTCGGTGATTCAGGTTACGACGAAATACCTGACCCGTACTATGGTGGCGATAAAGGGTTTGAGCTAGTGCTAGATCTGATTGAAGAGGCATCAGAGCGAGTGTTGCGCTCGCTTTGAGGCTAAATAAGGTCTTTAGGCTGCCATTACTCGGCCGCTGAAATAGTCATTGGAGACGATGTACTCAGTGTTGCGAATGAGCTCATCCTGAATCTCAGCCCAGTGAGTATTGTTGTGCTCTAAAGTCGGTACCACACCGCCAACACGGATGTTGAATGGTGTGAGTTCTTTGGCCCAACTTTGAGTAAACCCTGCCACCATAGAGGTTGCGTTATCAAATCCAGATAAGTCCTGATATTCAGGATGAGAAATGACATTGACGATAACGCCATTCTTCTTTTCTTTACGCATTCTCTCTGCGGTCGCCTGACCGAAGCTAAACATTGTTGCGGCCATTAAGGACAGACGCTGCGTGAACACATCACTCGCTTGTTGATCAAAAATATTCGGCATAGCTTGTGCGGTCAGTGTATTGATCAATACGTCGGGGGAACGTTTTAAGCGTTGATCCATAAACTCAAATAAATCTTGAATCGATTGCAATGAATGATCCGAAACTTTGAACTGATAGACTTGTTCAGAGATCTCGCGACATAGTTGATAAGTGTGCTGCAACTGTGGACTACTTTTATCACACAACACGACTGTCGCCCCTAGTGAAGCGAAGTGGTAAGCAAGTGTACTTCCTACCTGCGAACCGGCGGATGTCACTAATACTACAGCACTTTTAATATCCATTTGCTTACCCCCATAAGCTATGTCAGCGTGAAAACTTGTCCACATAGCATGGTAGATTAACTGTTATTGAGTTGTGAATAAGGTCAAATAACTGGCCGGATTATATGACAACTTATGAATCTTTGGCCTTATTCACATTATCGAGCAGCCTTGCTAACAAAGTCCGAAAAATGAGACGGCCAAAATGTGATCTTAAACGATCGTTAGGCTTGAGCTTGGATCTGGAAAGTACGCTGTGCTTTGATCAACTGGTTGTATAAATCGACCGGCATTAATTCTTTGGGCTCTTTTTCTCTCATCGCGCGACGCTGGTGGCCAGATAGGTTGTGGTAAACCTCTTCAGGAAGGCCATGAGTGTCTTCTGGCAGATAGGTAAGCGCATCGGGCGTGAGATAGTGACTGAGCTTTGCACTTGGCAGGCCTGAACTGTGAAATAAAGAAGCTTGCTGCGCCGATATATCGTACGAGCTTTGAACTGAGCACAATGGCTGAGGGGGCTGGAGTTCGAATCGTTTACGAAGAGCTTGTTCTGAGGTGTCAATTTCATCGATTTTCTCGACAGGAGTATTGTCGCGAACATCATTTGAGAACATAGACAAAATTAGCGCAAAATCAGCACGACGACCTTCATGAACGGCGTGGTTAATCCCCGTGCCGAACCCAAGCTCGTTAATTATGGCTGCTTTGTCTAAAGTATGGATTTGCATATTGCCCCTCGTATGATGCTTTTATAGCGACGTATGGGCAGAAAACTTTAGATAAATCAGCAATAGAAATGAAAAAAGCCAGCTAAGTGCTGGCTTTTTATACGACTAAATTTTAAATCCTATAAGGAAGGATTATTTAGCTAGGTTCTCTGCAACGAAGTCCCAGTTAACTAGAGCCCAGAATGCGTTCATGTAGTCTGGACGTACGTTACGGAAGTCGATGTAGTAAGCGTGTTCCCATAGGTCAACTGTTAGAAGTGGAGTAGTACCTTCCTCAGTTAGAGGAGTTGCTGCGTTAGAAGTGTTAACGATTTCTAGAGAACCGTCAGCTTTCTTAACAAGCCAAGTCCAAGAAGAACCGAAGTTGTTGATTGCAGAATCAGTGAACTTCGCTTTGAACTCTTCGAAAGAACCGAAAGCAGCGTTGATTGCGTCTGCAACAGCACCTGTTGGCTCACCACCAGCTTTTGGCGCTAGACAGTGCCAGTAGAAAGTGTGGTTCCAGATTTGAGCTGCGTTGTTGAATACGCCGCCAGTAGAAGTCTTAACGATCTCTTCTAGAGTTTTACCTTCAAACTCAGTACCAGGGATAAGGCCGTTTAGCTTAACAACGTAAGTGTTGTGGTGCTTACCGTGGTGGAAATCTAGAGTTTCTGCAGAGATGTGTGGTTCAAGTGCGTCTTTCGCGTAAGGAAGAGCTGGTAGTTCAAATGCCATTGCTCGATTCTCCATTTAGATGAAAGGGGAAGACCCTTTCGATTGCTTCCAGTGATATTTATTATTCATGGCTCGCACAGAGTGCCAACCATGGTCAATTTGCTGACTTGTCATCTAGTTTATCAAGTTTTTACTTTATTAAAAGCACTGACGGTAAATTTCTATCTGAAAAGACAACAAATTTCTGGTGACGGCTGTTGCCATCGCACACAAATTATAACCATACATATTATAGGCTTTTTATTCTGTGCTAATGGTTTAGAATATGCAGAATATTTGCAGTAACTCCATTAAAGAGGAAGCAATGGAAACTATCGATAAAATCAAACAGCAAATCGCAGAAAACACGATCCTTCTATACATGAAAGGTTCACCAAAACTACCTAGCTGCGGTTTCTCTTCTCAAGCTGCTCAAGCACTTATGGCATGTGGCGAGAAGTTCGCTTATGTAGATATCCTACAAAACCCAGATATCCGTGCAGAGCTTCCAGCTTACGCACAGTGGCCAACATTCCCTCAACTTTGGGTTGAAGGCGAGCTAATCGGTGGTTGTGACATCATCATTGAAATGTTCCAGAAAGGTGAACTTCAGCCTCTAATCAAAGAAGCGGCTGAACGTGCAGGTTCTGACGAAGAGTAAGAATTAAAAATACTGTTTAAATTTACAGTTTTTTATTGATTTATAAGGGCCACATTCGATAATGTGGCCCTTATTGTATCTGTGTATCTAATCTTTATGTCACGTCTATTTATTGCCGAAAAGCCCAGCTTAGGTCGAGCTATTGCCGCTGCACTACCTGGCCCGAAAAAAAACGATCAAGGTTTTATCCGTTGTGGAAATGGCGATGTGGTGACGTGGTGTATTGGCCACTTGTTAGAACAAGTAGAGCCTGACGCTTACGATGACAGATACAAAAAGTGGAATTTAGCCGACTTACCCATTGTTCCTGAACAGTGGCAGCTAAGACCAAGAAAGTCTGCGAGCAAACAGCTTACGGTAGTGCGGAAGCTACTCAAAGAATCCAATCAAATTATTCATGCCGGAGACCCTGATAGAGAAGGGCAACTGCTAGTAGATGAAGTACTCGATTACTGTAAAGTTAGTAAAACCAAGAAAGAAGCCACTCAGCGTTTGTTGATTAGTGACCTTAACTTGCCTGCAGTGAAACGCGCGCTTAATCAGATGCGCAGCAATCGCGACTTTATTCCTTTGTCGGTATCTGCACTGGCTCGCTCTCGTGCTGACTGGTTATATGGCATGAACATGTCGCGTGCTTATACCTTACTAGGGCAAAAAGCGGGATACCAAGGAGTGCTTTCGGTTGGTCGTGTGCAAACACCTGTATTGGGCTTGGTGGTTAGACGTGACGAAGAGATAGAAAACTTTATCCCGCGTGACTACTTCACCTTGCATGCGCTAATCCCTTATCAAGATGGTAACAGCGCTTTTGATATTCGTGCACGTTGGAAGCCGAGTGAAGCTTGTAAACCCTATCAAGATGAAGAGGGTCGAGTACTTAGCCGTAAACTGGTTGAGAATGTGGCTAATCGCATTGCCAATCAACCAGCTACGGTCGTTGAGTCAGAACAAAAGCAAACTAAGCAATCCGCGCCACTGCCTTACTCACTCTCTGCATTGCAAATTGATGCGGCTAAGCGCTTTGGTATGAGTGCGCAACAAGTACTAGATACCTGTCAGTCTCTGTATGAGAAGCACAAGCTGATCACTTACCCGCGTTCCGATAGTCGTTACTTGCCAAAAGAGCATTTTGCTCAAGCGGGCAGTGTCTGTGAAGCGATTGCCAATAATGCCAATGAATTAAGCCAAGCTGTGAATGGAGCAAATTTAAGCTTGAAATCGAAAGCTTGGAACGACAACAAAGTCGATGCTCACCACGCCATTATCCCAACACCGAAAAAAGCCTCCGTGAATGGATTGTCGGGGAATGAGATGAAAATCTATCAACAGATCGCGCGCCAATACCTGATGCAGTTCTACCCTGCAGCAGTCTATGCCGAAGCGAAGTTAGTGTTTGATATTGCTGGTGGCACCTTCATCGCGAAAGGGCGTCAACTGGTCTCTGCTGGCTGGAAAGAGCTGATGGGCAAGGTCGATGACGACGATGCCAGTGTTGATACAGTGCCTCCACTGGCTGAAGGTACGGTGCTGACCTGTCGTGAAGGTGAAATTAAGGATCGTAAAACTGAACCGCCGAAACATTTCACCGAAGCAACCTTGCTGCAAGCCATGACGGGTATTGCACGATTTGTTGAAGATAAAGAGCTGAAAAAAATCTTAAAAGAGACTGATGGTTTAGGTACAGAAGCAACCCGAGCGGGCATTTTGGATACCTTGTTCAAGCGTCAGTTACTCACTCGACAAGGTAAATCGATTATCAGTAGCCCAGCAGGAAGGGGGTTAGTGCATGCGTTGCCGTCTGATTCCACTTACCCAGATATGACGGCTCACTGGGAGCATCAGCTGCAAGGCATGGCAGAGCGCAATCAAGCGTATGCGCCGTTTATGCAAGCGTTGCAAACTCGAATCAATAATCTAATGGACCAAGTAAAAACCGGCGATGTTCCGGAGTCATTGCGCCACCTACCCAAAGTAGAGCGACCAGCGTTCAAGAAAAAGAAAGGTGGTTATCGCAAGAAAACGTCAACCACTTCACGGGCAAAGAAGTCCTAACCGACTTTTCTCCCGCAGCGCTTGAATAGTTGTTGCCAGTAACCGACATGTACTTTAATTGCATCGCGAAAGGCTTGGTGATTGCTCTCTAATGGATAAACATAGTCATGAAGTTCAGGCTTAGGGGCAAAGAGCGGCGATATCTGAGTCAACTGTTGATAATAGCTATCGAGTGTTGCTAGGTAAGGCTGAATCGTCCCAATGTAGCGTTGTTCGAAGACATTGTTGAGGTAACGATATTTGGTGATGTCTCTCTGCGGACCGCAAATAATCTTACTGTCGTAACGGTAAAGCTGCTCAGTAACTGTTGCCAGATGCCAAGTCGCTTGGACAAGCGAATAGTTAAGGTTACCAACAATAGGAGTCTTTTCTAATGTTTCCTGTATTCGGGTGAGCTCTGCTGTCGACTCTGGATTGTCAAAGGTGTTCGCTATAGTAGAGAGTGCATTTTTTACTTGTTTAACCTGCGCGCCAATCCCTTCCTTCAGCCACTCCGTACCACTCAATTGAGATTGCATCGCATCGCTTGTGTAGAGCAAGTTCCACTGGTGCATCGGTAAATGGAGCTGTTTCTGCTGCTTTATCTGCTGAAGGGTTTGTTTTAGCTCATTAGAAATGTCGTTATTGGTAATGCATTGAGTTAAGCCAAGCAAAAGCGCATGTTGGTAATCGTAGTTGCTAAATTGGTCCGCTACCTTGCCTAATACAGAGTTACGTTCAGCGATAAGTTGAAATAGACCACATTGTCTTAGCTGATAGCTGTCGAGTAACCCAAGTGAAATAGGGGGAATGTCCACCGATAACTCGCGCTTTCTTGGTAGAGCTTGGTTTAGAGAGGATCCTTCTAATACGGGGGCGTCTTGCACACTGGCTACTCTGTCTAAATAAGTCGTAAACAGAGTAGCAGGGGAGTGATTATCGCAACCAACGAGCAGCATGGCAGCGAATGAGGTGGTAAATAAACGAATACGCATCTAATAAGCGTAGATCTAAATTACCAAGGGATTTCACTACCATCGTAGTTAATAAACATACCGCTATGGGTAAGTTCCGCGCTGGTAATGACTTGGGCAAGCCCTGTCGCTGATGTGTCGGTATCAATCAGCGCATTTGGTCCACCCATCTGCGTTTGGACCCATCCTGGATGAAGAGCTAATACGATGAAACCTTCAGGGGTTAAATCGTTACTTAGGCTCTTCACAACGGAATTCAGAGCGGCTTTTGATGAGCGATAAATATAGCCGCCACCCGACGTATTTTCAGCCATGCTACCAACCTTCGAAGAGAGACAGGCAATCTTCTTAAGTGAACCTTGGCGTAGGTTTGTCACAAATGCTTCGACGAGTTTTAGTGGAGCGATGGCATTAATCTCGAACACCTTGCGCCACTCTTCCACATCCGTTTGACCAAAACCATACCCTTTAGGACCATAGTAACCAGCGTTATTGATCAATAGGTCGATGGCAGGGAGTTGAGAAGCAAGAGCAGTGATAGCGGGATAATCGGTGATGTCAACTTGGTGGCAGTCGAGTTGTTCTGCCGATGCTAATTGCAGTAGCTCAGATGAACTATCAGCATCGCGATAGGTCGCATGAACTTGCCAGCCTTGTGCCAGATAGAGTTTTGCCAAACTCAAGCCAATACCACGATTTGCGCCAGTGATAAGAACGCTCTTCATTGCCAACTCCTTTTTAAATAAATAGTTAGGTTAGTTTGCTAAGTAAGAGCGACAAAATCAACTAGCCACCATGAACAAAATAGCATGATTGAAAATAGGCCGATGGCAACCAATGAGCCGGAGATGGCACCGAAGATTAAGAACAATGTAGTTTTTTGCATAGAGATAGTTAAATGAAATTGATAATTAATATCATTTAACTATTTTTGAATTCAATATACAAGCTGATACCATAACTCCATCTTAGTTTGGTTTAGTGCATTATGATCCCGTTGATTTACCATTCGATCTATTCGGAGTTACCCCTTCCAGAAGGGCATCGTTACCCCATCAATAAATATCGTCTACTCTATGACGCGATAAATTGCGAAATTAATGTCAACGATGCTTGGAAAGAGCAATTCATACATGTCGTTCCCACGATGTTGGAGCGACAAGCGGTAAGCCAAGTACATTGCTGCGATTATATTGATTCGCTTTTCTCCGGCACATTACCAGCACCTAAGATGAGACGAATAGGCTTTCCATGGAGCGAAACACTCATCACGAGAACGCTCACTTCGGCTGGCGGTACGTGCGAAACAGTCAACCAATCGATTGAACATGGTGTCGCAATCCATCTCAGCGGTGGTTATCACCATGCACACTATGATTTTGGCAGCGGTTTTTGTTTAGTTAATGATTTAGTGTTGGCTGCCAAGAGAGCGCTAACGTTAGATAACATAGATAAAGTCCTGATTGTCGATAGCGATGTTCACCATGGTGATGGTACAGCGACTTTATGTGAAGAGGACGCAAGTATTGTGACCTTATCTTTCCATTGTGATAAAAATTTTCCAGCGAGAAAGCCTCACTCCGATCTTGATGTGCCTTTAGCGAGAGAGACCGGTGATGATGAATTTCTCGAGACATTTACTTCTGTTGTTGAGATGGCGGTCAACCTTCATCAACCTGATCTGATTCTTTATGACGCTGGAGTCGATATTCATAAGGATGATGAGCTAGGCTACTTAAGTGTATCAAGTGAAGCGATCTATAAACGTGATGAGTTTATGTTTGAGTTAGCAAAGCGCAAGCAACTGCCTATCGCTTGTGTGGTTGGTGGTGGTTATCGGAGTCAGCATGAAGCACTCGTCCCAATCCACATGCAACTAATTCGTGCTGCGCTTAAAGTCTATGGACGTTAGAAGGAAGATTGATGGAACACCGGATTCGTGCCGCGGGCATCTTAATTAGAGATGGTGCAATGCTGCTACTTCGCGTAAAGGACTTCAGTGGTGAATATTGGGTGCCGCCCGGTGGTGGAATGGAACCCGGCGATCAGAGCTCAAGAGCGTGTGTGGTTCGAGAATTTAAAGAAGAAGCGGGGATTGATGTTCAGGCTGGAGAGCTGATTTGTGTGCGAGAGTTTCTGGAAACGCACACTGAACGTTACCATGCAGAGTTTTTCTATCTGATTAATAGCTTTCTCGGCACGCCACACCTTGAGAATCTAAAAGGGCTTAATGACGAAGGCTACATTCAAGCGGTTGAATGGGTGCCAATCCCTCAGCTCGCGGATAAGCGAATCTACCCTACAGAGCTGAAAAACAAACTGATTGATTTGATTGAGACGCGGCATTTTTCCACTCACTTAGGCAGCTATGTTCAAGGGCAGTTTGAACATATTAACCACCTTTGAGTTACTGTTTTTGCTATATACGAAAACGAAAAAAGCCGCTAATTGCTTAGCGGCTTTTTTACTAAATGTGGCGGAGAGCGGGGACGCCTAGTTTGGGCTTGCATTCAAGGAGGGATTTGTCCAAATCCCAATCATGACTTTCACGGCTTAAAAACGAGAAAACCCCAGTCTTTCGACTAGGGTTTTGAATGTGGCGGAGAGATAGGGATTTGAACCCTAGATACGCTATTAACGTATGCCGGTTTTCAAGACCGGTGCTTTCAACCACTCAGCCATCTCTCCGTTGTTGACGCGAATAATATAAGGCTTACGAAAGCTTGTAAACCCCTAATTTTATTGTTTGCTTTAATAATGAGCACTTAAATTGAAAAAAGTATTCTGACGCCTATTTCTTGCGCTTTTTAGGCAAATAAAATCAAAAAAAGAGAGCCGGAGCTCTCTTTTTTAAATCATGGTCGGACTGACTGGATTTGAACCAGCGACCCCCGACACCCCATGACGGTGCGCTACCAAGCTGCGCTACAGTCCGCTATGGGAAAATGTAAGATCAATTCAATTGACCGTCAATCATAAGATCTTGAATTAGTTACTCTTAACGTAGAATCGTTGTAGTTCAGTTAACCCTTGCATCAACACTGGCAATGTAGGGTTCTGGTCTTTTAAGCGATGGTAATCTTGGTCGTATAACTTGTAGTTACCAAACTTATCAATCACGGTTGTATTTTGGGTGGTGATCAGTGCGAGTTCACGTGCGTCACCGGCAAGAATCCAGCGACGTTTGCTTTCATCAAATAGGTTTCTACCACTACTAAAGTCAGAAGGGTTTGACGAAACTCCCAATAGGTCTTGCAGCAGAGTAACAGAGAGGTCAAGGTGGCTAGTGCGATGTTGATACTCGCCAGCTACGGTACCAGGCCAATGAATGATCATTGGGACCTGAAGTTGGTAACGGCTGTAATTAGTATTTGAACCCCAGCTGTTAGTCTTACTCTCATTAAACTCAGTGGCGTGATTTGAAGTGATCACAATCACTGTCGAATCAGAAAGCTCAAGCTCTTCGACTTTAGCGAGCAGCTGTGCGACTTCATTATCCGCTTCACTTACAGATTTAAAGTAACCTTCTTTAAGCTTTTCAGCAGCCGTTTGTCCCTTAGCTGAAGAGTAAGCGCTAAAGTTGTCTACCGTTGTAAGCTCAATGTAGCTAAACCACGGTTTTTTACCTTGCTCTGCAGCCCAAGTAGCCCAAGTATCAATCGCTTGAGAATCTGCTGATGTACGATCGTTAAAGGCAATACCGGTAAAGTTCATACCGCGGAATACGGTTTCGCCATAAAGAGGTTCATCGAAGTTATCGCCGCTAAACAGACCAAATTGGTACTCTTTCTCTTTCAAGGTGTCGATAAGAATAGGACGAGAGCCTTGAGTTTGAATGCTAGAAGAGTAGCTGCTTGGTAAACCATAGAACAAGCCAAACACACCATAAGAATCGTTGCTCGAACTAAAGTGGTTATTGAAGCTTAGGTTGTTTTGCGCAAATTGATACGTTGCCGGCATCGACTCGGCATTCAGTGCATCTGAGCGCAAGTTGTTGACGCTAACAACTAGGATGTTGAGTGGGTTAGAGCGACGGTCGAACTCAATACGTTCTAGTGGGTATTGAACCAGTTCAGTTTCGCCTTTGCTTTGCTCTAAACGCTCTAGGTACTCATCACGATCCAATAGACCGTGTCTTTCCATAAACGACTTTGCGGTCATCGGGTAAGAGAGTGGGAAATTGGCTTTTTGCGCCGTAATTGGGCTGTAAAAGTGCGCATCGGCCCAAACATAAATTAAATGGCTAGTAATAAAACTGACGAAAAATAGGGCTGCAATCGGGCGACCCACGTGTTTGTGCGACAGTTTACGTTGCTTTCTCCACACCCATTCAGACAGGGCAAGCTGCAGTAGGAAGATAAGAGGAAGCACAATGAATAGATGCTGTAAGTCAGC
Organism: Vibrio hepatarius; assembly: GCF_043642085.1. Classification (GTDB taxonomy): domain Bacteria; phylum Pseudomonadota; class Gammaproteobacteria; order Enterobacterales; family Vibrionaceae; genus Vibrio; species Vibrio hepatarius_C. Next base: position 89,393 of record NZ_JBHZSA010000007.1, read on the forward strand.
GCTAATGTTTGAGCTTTCATCACTAAATAGCACTTCCCAAACCACAGGGGTTAGGTGCAAGTTGATGGTTTGGTACGCCTGAGTATCAATCAGAAGTACGGTTAGCCCAACGGTAGCAAAACAGACCGCCACTAAACGAAATAGCTTACGTGACGGTATGACAAAGGTGAGCGGGAATAGAACCAGCAGATAAAGTGCAAATACCAGGAAGCCAAAGTGACCAACCCAAGACGCCGCTAAATAGAATTGCCCTAACAGGGTTTCTGGCCATGGAGATTGAGTGATATAGCGGGTTCCGATCAACATCGCAGCAATGATGTTGAAGAAGGAAAACCAGTGTCCCCAACCTACTAAGCGTGATACGCGTTCGCCGTATGTATTTACGTTATCGACCATGTAATTGTTCTATTATCCGTTATTATTTCTTAGTGTTTTTTGTCTTCGATTGAAGATACAAGCGCTTCTGCAAATTTTTCAGCAATTGCCTTACGTTGTGAAGCGGCAACGTCATGATTTAAGACATTGGTTGCGATATTGCCAGCAATCATTAATGCAAGTTCAGGACCAGCTGAATGTTTTTCAAGTACTGCGGCTACTTCAGTAAGGATTTGTTCTACTTGTGCGTCGCTGTATTTAGATGTAATCGGCATAAAGACTCTAATGATGATAGTAAAGCGGCTTATGATAACCTACAATGCCACGCAACTGAAACCTACGCAGCGATAAATTTCATCATGAGCCTTCACCTTTCTAATGTTATCTTGCATCAACTGCAAAAAAACGATTCAGAGGAACTGGTTGTAAATTTCCGTTCCGAGTCACTAACTAATGATGCTTCTACTGAAAATCTAGTGGCAGAGCTTCACCGTGTATTCAATTCCAAAGCGGGTAAGGGCTTTGGCTCTTTCAAGTCTGACAGTGAATTCCAGCACTGGTTGCAAGATTTACGTCAAGGAAATAAGAATTTCTACGACTTCTCACAATCTAGTGCAAACCGTCTGAAAGATGAGCTAGCAAAGTATCCATTTGCCGATGAAGGCATACTTGTTATCGCTGAATATCAGTCATTGGCAACAGATTACCTATTCGTTGCGATCATTCCATCGAACCAAAGTTTGAAAGTGACAGAAGGTCTAGATATCAGTGCGACGGATTACCTTGATTTAAGCAAGATGGACATTGCGGCTCGCATTGATTTAACAAGCTATGAAACCGACAAAGAGTCCAATCGTTACCTTGCCTACATTAAAGGACGCGTAGGGCGTAAAGTTGCTGATTTCTTCTTAGATTTTTTACAGGCTGAAGTAGGCTTAGATACTAAGCAACAAAACCAAGTGTTGATGCAGGCGGTAGAAGACTTCTGCGCAGACTCTAAGCTAGAAAAAGACGAAGTCATTAGCTACAAAAAACAAGTGGCTGACTACTGTAATGAACAGATCAAATCAGGCGATGAAGTTCAAGTCCGTGAACTGTCGGGTGAGCTACCTCCTGCGCAAGATGGCACCAGCTTCTTAGACTACACACAAGAACAAGGTTATGAGCTAGAAGAGAGTTTTCCTGGTGACCGAACTGCGGTACGCAAGCTGACTAAATATGTTGGCGCTGGTGGCGGTCTCAATGTGAGCTTTGATAGCATGTTATTGGGTGAGCGTATTTTCTACGATCCTGAAACCGATACATTGACGATTAAAGGCACTCCGCCAAACCTGAAAGATCAGCTTACTCGCAACAAGTAAGCCTCTTCAGAATCGGACTAACTGCAACATTTTCGCAGTTAGTCCTGCACTTCTTGAATATTGTGTATATGCTTGTATTACAGGGATTTATTGAATACAGGCAGGACAATGGAAGGCAGAGTGCTCAAATTTGGCTGGTTGCTACTTAGCCTATGGTTGATTTGTATCGGTTTATTGGCGAGCAGCTACCGTTCGACCAGTGAAACCAAAGAGCAAATCTACGAGCTAGGCAGTGGAATTCAAGAACTGCGTGAAACCCTCACTTTTGACTCTCCGTATCGAACGCATATGGCTGATACACAAGCGCTGAATATCCAATTAATTTACGCTCTGCGCTTGCAAATCGATGCTCATTACAAAAAAAGCTGGTTCCTACCTGATATTCATCAACTGCTCTTCACCACTGATCGATTTATCGAACAAACTCAAATTTACCTCGATAACAATTTAGATCTGCTCAATTTGGTTGAACAGATCCGTGCTATGCGAAGTGACTATAAGGGGCAGCAGGATGTAGCAGAGCTCTACCTACGTCTTAGTGCCAACGTGCTCGATGCGATGTACAGCGACAACGGTTCAAGCCCAGCCATCTATCGCGAACTCGATCAAGTCTATTTTCTATCGACCAAGTTACCTTCACAGCAACGACAGGACTTACAGCAAGTACTGGCGCAGATTTCTACCGTGTTAGGAGGGTATGCTCAGGGGCAATATATCGTTGATAAGCTGATCACTCATGATGTCCATGCTCAGATAGCGCTGCAACGAAATGAGTTCAATCAGCTACTGACTCGACATATTTGGCTTGGCATTTTTGTCAGCTTTTTAACTATGGCTGGCTACCTTTGGTTAATTCGTATCGCAGCTGCCTCTGCCCCTAATCATGCGGAAGAATTATCAGATACTGAACCACAAGACTCTGAAGCAAGTGAAAGCAACAAAGAGCAGCCTGATTCTTTTGTTGCTGACTCACCAGTAGAAGTTGGACTAGGGGAGCCAGAGATAGATTTTGCCAAGATGTTGGACTCCTTGAACCAAGATGTGGAGTCTGTCTGCATGCTGTTGGAGGTCTTTATCGAAGATCACTCTGGAGACGTAGAGCGAATCACCAGCTTACTCACGGATTCCCCAGAAGAAGCGCAGCGAAAAGCGCATAGTTTAAAGGGGGTTGGAGGTAACCTGGGTGCTTCAAAATTGAGAGAATCGGCAAGTAAAGTTGAAGTCGCGATCAAAGAAGATATCACTGCAGTGCCTGATTTACTCGATGAACTCAAGACACGACTGGATAACGCCCTTGAAGAAGCAAGAATTTTCCTAAAAGAGAATGCTAAAGTAGAGAGTTGACTTCATCCTGACTTAAGGATTGTATAATACTTGGCTTTTTTAATTCTGCATGTGAGGTTATATGCTGCTTCGCCGCCTACCTGTTCTATGGCTGTTGGCTTTCGTCCTTCCAATCTCGGGCTGTTCGCTACTTGAAGTGAAAATCGATAGCCAGACAACACCTTTGACACAACAAGAACTCAATATGCGTTTGATGACGCGCGAGTATACTCAGCAGTTTTTTGCGCAAGTAGAGCAAGCTGCGGATGCCACAGCTGAGCAGTACGATCCTCAAGACAAGCAGTATCAATCTTATGTATTGCTGTGGAAAATCAATGCAGAAGAAGGCTTACAACGTTCTTCTTATCAAGTGTCTCCGATGGCAGCATTGATCGATAGTTGGGTTTTCACCGAGCAGATGAATCAGTTTTTTAATACTGGTGCTGGGCAAGAGCTATTCGTTAACGATGATGCAAAGCGCGTTTCAGCTGAGCTAGCGTCTGACATCAACAAGCTAGCGAAGTCGCTACTTAAAGGTAGTAGTTATTCTCAAACTCAGAAGTTTGTCAGTGAATTTGCTAATGCTCATCCATTTGAAGACTTAAGCTTTATCAGAACACCTGCTTACCGCGCATGGCTTGAGGCTAACCAGATCAGTGAAGACGAAGCGGTTTCAACTCTAGGTACCATGCCGGAAGCATTAGGCGATGTCTCTGACCGACTCAGCTTAGTGTCTGAGCAAACGCCAAAATTGATGACATGGAAAGCACAGCTTATCGCATTAAATAGCTCTATTAGTGGCGAACAGTTAACTCAGACGCTTCAGAGCTTGCAAGCAACATCGGAGTCATTCCAAGACTTTGTTGAGAATAACCCTCAGTATATGGAAGATCTAGCGCGTCAGATGTCGATTCAACTTGAACCTTTAGTGCAAGAGATTGACCTACGTACGACTCAGCGTATTGAGCAGTTGAGCTTAGAACGTGAAGCGCTAGAAAAGATGGTCGCAAGAGAGCGTGCAGAAATTGCGTTAATCATCAGCGCTGAACGTGAGCAGTTTACTCAAGATATCGATAAGGTTTCTCAAGATGTGGTGACCTTAGCGGTTGATAAGTTAGTTGAGCTCATTAAGAGTACGATTATTTACTTTATCCTCTTCATCGTTGCGATTTTCTTTGCGCCACTTGGACTGGGTTACTTGTTAGGGCGACGTAGTGCGGCAAAGAACAGTCAATAATCTCGTTTAGTAGATACAAAAAACGCCTCAATAGAGGCGTTTTTTTATGTTCAGACTTTGAGTTATGCAGTCTGCTTTGCTAGCTCAGCTTCTGCTTCATTATCAGTTGCAGGTGCTGTTGGTTCGCATTTATCAACAAACCAGCCCATGTAGGAGGTAATGATTGTCACGATAATACACACGAAGCTTAACCACATGAATGGCGCGTAAGAGAGGGTTGCTACACCAAGGATACTTGCCATGTAGATACCGTTATCACTCCAAGGCACCATACCTGATGTTAGCGTACCGCCGAACTCTGCGTTACGAGATAGGTTCTTACGCTTGTAGCCTAAACGGTCGTAGTTCTTAGCACAGATTTTTGGTGTCAGGATTAAAGATACGTACATTGCAGAGCCAAAAACGTTACCCATGAATGCAGTACCGATGGTGCTAGTTGCTAGCGAGCCTGCACTTTGAACACGGCGTTCAAACAGTTTCGCGATAGTCTCAAGCACGCCCACTTTATCCAGTAGACCACCAAAACCTAGACCAAATACGATAACCGCAACTGAGCCCAGCATTGATGACATACCACCACGGTTTAGGATTGAATCGATAAAGCCTACGCCAGACTCGATTTCAAACGGTGCCCAAGCGGTGTTGAACGCTTGTAAGAAGTCGACATCTTGAATCATTACCGCCCAGATAATACCCAGTAGAGAACCGAAGCTGATCACTGGGAAAGAAGGCATACGCATTGCCAGTAGACCCAACACGATGATCACAGGGACAAACGAATACGGCGTGATGTAGAACTGCTCTTCCATTGCTTGAATTACAGACTGCACCTGAGACATATCAACGTTACCAGCGTAGTGGAAACCAAACGCAGTAAACATAATGCCAGTAATGATGTAGCTGATCAGAGCGATAGGTAGCATGCCCTTAATGTGTTCAACCACTTCAACGTTAGACATTGAAGAAGCAAGGATCACCGAATCAGACAGCGGCGACATTTTATCGCCAAAGTAACAGCCTGATAGCACAGCACCCGCTGTGATTGGTGCAGGAACGCCCAAGCCTTGGCCGATACCCATCATCGCAATACCGGCTGTACCCGCTGCACCCCAAGAAGTTCCCGTAGCAAGCGCGGTCAATGAACAGATGATCATCGTAGCAAGAAGGAAAATAGAAGGGTGGATTGCTTTTAGACCATAGTAAATGATAGTTGGTACGATACCGCCAGAGATCCAAGTACCAACTAGGGCGCCAACAGCTAGAAGAATAAGTACAGCACCAAGTCCGTTAGAAATCCCGTTGAGAGCCGCTTTTTCTAAGTCTTTATATTGATGGCCTAAACGGATACCAAGGAACATGATGATAAACCAGCCGATGTACAGCGCCAGTTGGATTGGTAAATCTAGTTGTGCTGTAAACGAAAATGCCAGTAGTAGAAATAACCCTAAGGAAATTACAACCTGCATCAAGCTTGGCAGACGGGGGGTAAGTTGCGTCATACAGAGCCTCTTATTAGAGTAATTAGCGAGTGAAAGTAGTGTGCTTAGCACTACTTCTCGAAGGAGCGCTAACTCCTATTAGGTATGAAGTGCACTTTATCTTAGTTGGAATAATATTTCGAGATAATGTCGTTATGGTGTGATTTATATCTGAGTTGGTGTTCTTTTGTGGTTAAATGTAGTGTTAAAGTTTAATTTTAATGATCTGAAATGTTTTGAAATGTAAATTTTCTGTGGCACGTAAGGTGTGTATTTGTTCTGGTTGTGGGTGGTTTTTGTCGCAGTTATAACAACTGGGTGAAAACCAACCAAAACGCGCGTCTAAGTGTGTTTTTTGAAAATAAGAAATAAAAGTTACAGATTTGATGCAAATTTCCCTTGAGATTTTGCTGCGAAAATTGAATATTGAATCATTCCCTTTTTAAAATTGATTACACGGAGAGTTGAGAATGAGAGTAGGTTTAGTCGGTTGGCGTGGCATGGTTGGCTCTGTGCTAATGCAACGAATGGTAGAAGAGAAAGACTTCGACCTTATAGAGCCGGTATTTTACAGCACGTCTCAAGTGGGTATTCCAGCTCCTAACTTAGGTAAAGATGCGGGTATGCTTCAAGATGCGTTTGATATCGAAAGCCTTAAGCAGCTAGACGCTGTTGTTACCTGTCAGGGCGGTAGCTACACAGAAAAAGTATACCCAGCACTTCGCCAAGCGGGTTGGAAAGGCTACTGGATTGATGCCGCGTCTACATTACGTATGGCGCAAGATTCAATTATTACATTAGACCCAGTGAACTTATCACAAATCCAACAAGGTATTCATGGTGGCACCAACACATTCGTTGGTGGTAACTGTACCGTGAGCCTGATGCTAATGGGCCTAGGTGGTCTATTTGAGAAAGGTCTGGTTGAGTGGACCAGTGCCATGACTTACCAAGCAGCTTCAGGTGCTGGCGCACAAAACATGCGTGAGCTTATCTCTCAAATGGGTGTAATCAATGATTCAGTGAGCTCAGAGCTTGCTAACCCATCTAGCTCAATTCTCGACATCGATAAGAAAGTGGCAGATACCATGCGCTCTCCATCTTTCCCAACCGATAAATTTGGTGTGCCACTATCAGGTTCACTGATCCCTTGGATCGATGTGAAGCGTGACAATGGTCAGAGCAAAGAAGAGTGGAAAGCGGGCGTTGAAGCGAACAAGATTCTTGGTTTCCAAGATGCACCAGTGCCAATCGACGGCACTTGTGTACGTATCGGCGCAATGCGTTGTCACTCTCAAGCGTTGACTATCAAGCTAAAACAAAATGTTCCTATGGACGAGATCGAAGAGATGATTGCAACTCACAATGATTGGGTTAAAGTAATTCCAAATGATCGTGATATTACTGCGCAAGAACTGACTCCAGCGAAAGTGACAGGTACGCTTTCTATCCCAGTTGGTCGTCTACGTAAGATGGCAATGGGTGATGATTTCCTAAATGCGTTCACTGTTGGTGACCAACTTCTATGGGGTGCAGCAGAACCGCTACGCCGTACGCTGCGTATCATCCTTGCTGAAAAGTAAGTTGTAAGAAAGCTCTGAAAAGCGTCCTTATGGGCGCTTTTTTTATGCCTGCTAATCGCCCACTGACATTTCTTTTTTAACCTTGCGCCAGCAAATGTAGTGGGGTTGATATGAAAGCAAAAGGTTTTACGTTAATTGAGTTAGTGGTGGTGATAGTGATTCTGGGTGTTCTTGCCGTTGTCGCCGCGCCTAGATTTTTAAACTACAGCCATGATGCGCGATCAGCGAGTATTCAAGGAATGAAAGCGGCAGTTGATAGTGCGGCGCAACTGGCCTATTCAAAAGCGGCGATTGATGGCGAAGAAACGAACCCGAGTTATCATATTGACCTCGGTTCACAGACCGGTCATGTCGCATTTGGCTATCCGACCGTAGAGCGCGGAGGTCTAGAAAACTTCCTTAATGCTGATGCTGAATATCATGACTTGGATGCAGAATGGGTATGGGCTGCACACAATAATGGTAGTGTGTCTGACCCAGACTATTGGTTGGTGACTCAGTCAGCAATCCTTGGTGATTTCACCGGAAGCGACTTTAACACCGCGATTGAACAAACTCAGTGCTACGTCAAGTACACCGCTGCAATGGAAGAGGGCACTGTTTTTCAATCAGAAGTTTTCACCACTGGCTGTTAGTAGATTCGATAGCAAAAGATAATAAAAAGGCTCCTATCTAGGAGCTTTTTTATTTATGGCTTCAAATTGTCATCTTGTCTGACGACCCGTAAATCTGGATCGGCCAGTTCACTGCCACAGTGTTTACAATGCATGGCATCTGAGTCGTGACCGGAACGGTTGCAGTTAGGGCATTTTACTAGCTCTTTGTGTGCGTTCATCTCGTTACTCAACTCTGCGGTTATGATACCAGTGGGAACGGCAAGTATTGAATAACCGAGTAGCATGGTTAAAGAGGCGATTGCCTTACCTAGATGGGTTTGAGGCACCATGTCACCATAGCCAACCGTTGTTATTGTTACGATAGCCCAATAGATACTTTTTGGAATACTGGTAAAGCCATTGTCAGGGCCTTCAATAACAAAGATCAAAGCGCCGAAAATGGTGACTAAAATACCCACGGTGCTGAAGAATATTAGGATTTTTCTGCGTGCCATAAGTAGAGAACGCAAAAGAATATTTGAATCTTGCAAATAGCGCACAAGTTTTAACACGCGGAAAATGCGCATCACTCGGAGTAAGCGAATCACGCCCATAAACGAGGCCCCAGGGAAGATCAGAGCCAAGTAGGTCGGTAGAATCGCCAGCAGGTCGACAACGCCGTAGAAGCTAGTAGCGTAGGATTTTGGCTTAGGTGAGCAATAGAGCCTTAATAAATATTCGACAGTGAACAGGGCTGTAAAACTGTACTCAATGTAGCGTAATTCTTGTGACCATCGAGACATCACATTTGGCAACGATTCTAAGATGAGCACTAATAACGATGCGATGATGGCAACAATCAGGGCAATGTCGAATGCTCGACCTGCTTTAGTATGTGTGCCAAAGATGATGACGTATAAATGGTGGCGTAGTGAATTGCGAGGCATGATAAAGCGGACCTATTAAACAGTCGCTCTATCATACCTATATTCTGATAATCAGGCTAATCCTGGGAACAGGTTACGTAATCCGTTGGCGATAAATTCGATACCAAGCGCACCCAGTATCAGACCCATGATACGAGTAATGACGTTAATCCCCGTTTGACCTAAGAAACGTACGATCAGTGGTGCCGAACGAAACAGAAGCCATGTAGATAGTGCGAAAAGGGCAATTGTCACAATGATACCGACCGTATCAAACGCACTTGGATAGCGAGAACCGTAGACGATGGTCGAGCTGATTGCACCAGGACCGGCCATAAGCGGCATCGCCAGCGGCACAACACCAATCTGTTCGCGACTGACATATTCGGTCTTTTCTTGCTTATTCTGCTTATCTTCACCCAACTTACCGCTCATCATCGAAAACGCAATGCTCAATAGAAGTAAGCCACCCGCAACGCGGAAAGAGTCCAAAGAGATGCTAAACATGTCGAGCAGCATCTGACCTGCCAGTAAAGAGACAATCAAAATGATCGCGACGGCAATGTTGGCGGTGACTGCGGTTTTGTTCTTTTCTTCCTGGGTCATGTGCCCAGTTAAAGAAACGAATACCGGCATAATGCCTACAGGGTTAACTGCTGCGACTAAACCCAAGAAAAACTGCAAAAAAATAGCGATTTCGAACGTTTGCATTCGGCGTGCCTACACAAATAAAAGAGGGAACAGGGATACATGCGCGAATATAGTCCAATTTGTGCTTACGAACGAATGAAAAAAACTAAAGCTAAAGCCATTTCATAACTGAGAAAATCTAATTATTGAATGATTGGTAAACAGCAATGACATACTTTGTTACGTAGAATGGTGGTCAAGAAGCGCTCGAATGACACAAACGTTAACATTCGCACATTTTTCACATAAAACGAGGCAAAAAATAGAGAGAAAATACGTTTTGCATATACTCTCAGTAGCACAAGGTTTATGGATTACATGTAAGTTTGTGGTCAAAAAATGAAACTTTTTTACAGAATGTGGCCGTTTTTCAAATTTGATGGTTCGTTCGATGCTTTTTTGTTCGAATGGAAAATGTGATTTAAATCTATGTAAATCATGTGTTTATGCGTCTTTTTGAGAATTGAGTACCACTAATTAGTTAATTCTTTTTGGGTAACTGATCTGGGTCAATTTTTTTCACAACCTGAAATAATATACTCAGCCCTGAAAGCAATTTACTAAGACGTCTGTCTGAGAGCAGTGAGCTTAATAAAAAGTTTTTAATATTTATCTATTTTAGGAGATTCACTATGCCTGTAACTAATTTGGCTGAACTAGACGCTCTAGTAGCACGCGTTAAAGCGGCTCAAGAAGAGTTTGCAACGTTCTCACAAGAGAAAGTTGACGCAATCTTCCGTGCAGCATCTCTAGCAGCTAACCACGCTCGTATCCCGCTAGCTCAACAAGCGGTTGCAGAGTCTGGCATGGGTATTGTTGAAGACAAAGTAATCAAAAACCACTTTGCTTCAGAGTTCATCTACAACAAATACAAAGACGAAAAGACGTGTGGCATCCTAGAGGAAGATGACAACCTAGGCACAATGACTATCGCAGAACCTGTAGGTATCATTTGTGGTATCGTTCCAACGACTAACCCAACGTCTACAGCAATCTTCAAATCTCTAATCTCACTTAAGACTCGTAACGGCATCATCTTCTCGCCACACCCACGTGCGAAGAACTCTACTAACGATGCAGCGAAACTTGTTCTTGACGCAGCAGTAGCAGCGGGCGCACCAAAAGACATCATCGGTTGGATCGACCAGCCATCTGTAGAGCTTTCTAACGCTCTTATGAAGCACGATGGTATTGCACTTATCCTTGCAACTGGTGGTCCAGGCATGGTTAAAGCAGCATACTCTTCAGGTAAGCCAGCAATCGGTGTAGGTGCAGGTAACGTTCCTGTAGTTATCGACGAAACTGCTGACATCAAACGTGCTGTAGCTTCTATCCTTATGTCTAAAACATTCGATAACGGCGTAGTATGTGCTTCTGAGCAAGCAGCTATCGTAGTTAGCGAAGTATATGACGAAGTGAAAGAGCGTTTTGCTTCTCATAAAGCTCACGTTCTATCTAAAGCTGACGCAGATAAAGTACGTAAAGTACTGCTTATCGACGGCAACCTAAACGCAAAAATCGTAGGTCAACCTGCTCCTGCAATCGCTGAAATGGCGGGCGTTAAAGTTCCTGCAGATACTAAAGTTCTAGTTGGTGAAGGTCTTGGTAAAGTTTCTTACGACGACGAGTTCGCACACGAGAAACTGTCTCCGACTCTAGGCCTATTCCGCGCAGACGACTTCGAAGACGCAGTGGCTCAAGCGGTAACTATGGTTGAAATCGGTGGTATCGGTCACACATCTGGTCTTTACACTAACCAAGACGTTAACGCAGACCGCATCCGTTACTTCGGTGACAAGATGAAGACTGCACGTATCCTTGTAAACATCCCAACTACTCACGGTGGTATCGGTGACCTTTACAACTTCAACGTAGCACCTTCTCTAACTCTAGGTTGTGGTTCATGGGGTGGTAACTCTATCTCTGAGAACGTTGGTCCTAAGCACCTTATCAACAAGAAAACTGTAGCTAAGCGAGCTGAAAACATGTTGTGGCACAAACTACCTAAGTCTATCTACTTCCGTCGTGGTAGCCTTCCAATCGCAATGAGCGACCTAGAAGGTAAGAAACGCGCATTCCTAGTAACTGACCGTTTCCTATTCAACAACGGTTACGCTGATGAAGTAGTGAAACTACTGAAAGAGCAAGGCATCGAAGTTCAAACATTCTTCGACGTAGAAGCGGATCCAACACTATCTGTAGTTGAGAAAGGCGCAGAAGCAATGAAGAGCTTCCAGCCAGACGTAATCCTAGCTCTAGGTGGTGGTTCACCAATGGATGCTGCGAAGATTATGTGGGTAATGTACGAGCACCCAGAAACTCACTTCGAAGAACTAGCAATGCGCTTTATGGACATCCGTAAACGTATCTACAAGTTCCCTAAAATGGGTAAGAAAGCTGAGCTTGTATGTATCACTACAACTTCAGGTACGGGTTCAGAAGTTACTCCATTCGCCGTTGTTACTGACGACAAGACTGGTGCTAAGTACCCACTAGCTGACTACGAAATTACGCCAAACATGGCTATCGTTGATGCTAACCTAGTTATGAACATGCCTAAGTCTCTAACAGCATTTGGTGGTTACGATGCAGTAACTCACGCTCTAGAAGCTTACGTATCTGTTCTAGCGAACGAATACTCAGACGGTCAGGCTCTACAAGCACTTAAGATGCTAAAAGAGTACCTACCTTCAAGCTACGCGAACGGTGCTAACGACCCAATCGCTCGTGAGAAAGTACACAACGCTGCAACTATCGCTGGTATTGCGTTTGCTAACGCATTCCTAGGTGTATGTCACTCTATGGCGCACAAGATTGGTGCTGAGTTCCACCTACCGCACGGTCTGGCGAACGCACTACTAATCTCTAACGTTGTACGTTACAACGCGAACGATAACCCAACTAAGCAGACTGCATTCTCTCAGTACGACCGTCCACAAGCACGTCGTCGTTACGCTGAAGTAGCTGACCACCTAGGCCTAAGCCAAGAAGGTGACCGTACTGCTCAGAAGATTGAACGTCTACTAGCATGGCTTGAAGAGCTGAAAGGCAATCTAGACATTCCTCTATCTATCCAAGCGGCTGGCGTTTCTGAAGCAGACTTCATCGCTAAACTAGAAGAACTTGCTGTTGAAGCGTTCGATGACCAGTGTACAGGTGCTAACCCACGTTACCCTCTAATCACTGAGCTGAAAGAAGTTCTACTAGCGTCTTACTACGGTAAAGCGTTCGTTGAAGGTGAAACTTTCGAAGGTACTACTGTAATCAAGAAGAAAGCAGACCAAGTAGCGAAAGAAGCAGCACCAAAAGCTAAGAAAGAAAAAGCTAACGCATAAGCAAGATGTTAGTTATGAGATAAGTTTTCGCTAGCACGACACTTATCTATCGGGAAAAGATAAAGCCCCAGTCGACGGACTGGGGCTTTTTTTATATCAACATTTGTCATTCCATAGACCGAAGAATGAGGGAGTAGGGAATCTCTTGAGGTTGTCAGATACAAAAAAGCCGATGCGTTAACATCGGCCTTATAAAAATCAAACCACCTCAGAGTTACTTTTCGTCTTCAGGCAATTTTACATTCAGCTCAAGCACTGAAATATCATCATCCTTGTGTTCAAAAGAGAGCTCAACCATCGATGGGTCAATCGCGACATACTTACTGATCACTTTAAGAATATCTTCTTTAAGCTGCGGTAAGTACGAAGGTGCTGGATCACCTTGGCTACGGCGCTCAGCGACAATGATCTGCAGTCGCTCTTTGGCTAGGTTCGCAGAGTTCTTTTTCTGCGGACGGAAAAATTCTAGTAATGACATGCCGATTTAGCCTCCGAATAGACGTTTAAAGATTCCTTTCTTCTGTTCAGTCAGGAAGCGGAAATCCACTTGCTGGCCAAGCAGGCGCTCAACTGTGTCATCGTAAGCCATACCAGCATCTGACTGATCATCAAAGATCACTGGCACACCTTTGTTTGATGCGTTTAGTACAGCTTGGCTTTCAGGGATAACACCCAGTAGAGAAATATGTAGAATCTCTTCCACATCTTCAACGCTCAGCATATCACCTTGTGTAACACGAGTTGGGTTGTAACGCGTTAACAGCAGGTGCTGTCTTACAGGCTCAAGCCCTTCTTCTGCGCGGCGAGACTTAGAGTCAAGAATGCCAAGGATACGGTCAGAATCGCGTACAGAAGAGACTTCAGGGTTTGTCGTTACGATGGCTTCATCTGCAAAGTATAGTGCCATTAGCGCGCCTTGCTCGATGCCTGCAGGTGAATCACAGATAACAAAGTCGAAGCCCATTTCGTCTAGCTCGTCTAGCACACGACGAACGCCTTCTTTGGTTAGCGCATCTTTATCACGCGTTTGTGAAGCAGGCAGAATGAATAGATTGTCTGTGCGCTTATCTTTGATCATCGCTTGGTTCAGTGTTGCTTCGCCATTGATAACATTAACGAAATCGTAAACCACGCGACGCTCACAACCCATGATCAAATCAAGGTTACGTAGACCAATATCAAAGTCGATCACTGCCGTCTTTTTACCCTTCATCGCAAGGCCAGACGCGATAGCTGCGCTTGATGTTGTTTTACCAACACCGCCTTTGCCTGACGTTACAACAATAATGCGTGCCATTATGTGTTCCTTATAATTCTTAAATTGTTAATAACTCGAACTTAAGCGAGTCATTGTCCAAACTAAACATGACTTTTTGTTGCCAATACTCTTCGGCAAATTGTTCTGTTAGCCAATAATGACCAGCGATAGACATTAATTCAGCATTGAGCTTGTTGCAGATAATGACTGCGTCTTTGTTGCCATTCGCACCGGCAATCGCTCGGCCACGTAATGTGCCGTGTATATGGATTGAGCCATCTGCGATGACTTCAGCGCCTTCGCTAACATGGTTAAGTACCACTAAGTCAGCGTCTTTTGCGTAAATCTGTTGACCTGAACGTACGGGTGAGCGAACGATTTTGGTCGGTTGTATCTTTGCTGGAGCTTGCGTTGGCGATTTACTTGCAGACATCACGGCAAATTTAGCCTCTGATGCCGAGGTTTCGGTTCGTTTATCTTTACAACCGGTCACGCCAACGGGAATCATTCCAGCCAGAGAAATGCCTTCTTTTAGCCTCGAAAAGTCGATGTCACCATCCACTTTAGATATATTAATAACAACTGGCGCTTGGGCGAAAAACGCAGGTGCCTGAGTCACCTTTTCTTGTAGGAAATGAATTGATTTTTCTACATCGTTGTCAGAAAGGTGTAAAACTGACAAAGTAAAGCTACTGCCTTTTAGGTCTGGGGTATGTGACATCTTTACTTACAACCTCTTAAGGGCGTTGCCTGAGACTAGGGGTATCATGTTATATTCCTAAAATAAGCACAGCAAGCTATCTTGCAATCAATTGACTGTTTTGCTCTCAAAAATGGCAAAACGCTAACGTTCCATGAATCAAACGGACAAAGGTTTCCCATGCTTTGTGCAATTTACAAAAGTTCTAAAAAAGAAGGCGCTTACTTATATATCCCTAAAAAGGATGATTTTTCACAAGTTCCTGACACATTAATGCAGATGTTTGGCAAACCTACTATGGTCATGGTGGTGAAACTTGAAGGGCGTAGCCTGGCACAAGTTGATGTGGAAAAAGTGAAACAATCACTTGAAGATGAAGGCTTTTTCCTACAACTACCGCCGCCACCAAAGAATTTACTAGAAGAATACAAAGAGCAAAAACAAGCTCGTCAGCAATCCGAAGACGAATAACGACTTAAACTCGGATTGTTGCTTACTTTGCTCAAGGAGGGCAAAAGTGAAGAAATTATTGTCAGTTGCACTAGGTCTGGCCATTGCGTCTACGGCTTACGCTAACGAAGTTAGTTTTGAGCAGTATATTGAAGGGTTGAAAAAAGAAGCCCGTGAAAAAGGCATCTCCGAGCAAGTCGTCAACCAAGCTTTTGCTAACGTTGAACACAAACCTCGCGCTGTTAAAGCCGATAAGAACCAGCCAGAAAAGCGTTTAACGTTGGATGAATACATTCCACGCGCGGTGCCTGATTGGAAAGTTGAGCAAGCAAAGTCGCTCTATAAAGAGCATTACGCAGAGCTGAGAAAAATTGGTGAAGAATACGGAGTACAACCAAGATTCATCGTTGCCCTTTGGGGAATCGAAAGTAACTTTGGCCGATTTACTGGTAACTACCCAGTAATCGATGCACTTTCGACTATGGCTTATGACGGTCGCCGAGAAGCTTTCTTCCGTAAAGAGACCATGGCCGCATTGCAGATTTTAGATGAAGGCCATATTCCTTACGAAGACTTTAAAGGCTCTTGGGCCGGGGCGATGGGGCAGTGTCAGTTTATGCCGAGTTCGTTCCTCTCTTTTGCCGCTGATGGCAACGGAGATGGTAAGAAGGATATCTGGAATAGCGAGGCGGATGTGTTCGCTTCAGCCGCGAACTATTTGAGTCAGTATGGTTGGAATGATAAGTACACTTGGGGTCGTCAGGTGAAACTGCCGTCAGGTTTCGATATGAACTTAGAGGGACGCGTTGAAGGCAAAGAGAAAACCTTAGCCCAATGGAACCAACTGGGTATCACTCGTTACGATGGAAGTTCATTACCACAAGTCGATGTTGATGCATGGTTGACGGCACCAGACAATGCGAACGGGCGAGTTTATCTGGTTTACAACAACTACAATGTTCTTATGAAGTGGAATCGCTCTTACTACTTCGCACTGGCGGTTAGCCATCTAGCTGATAGAATCACGCTATAAGAACCAAATCATACATTCTAAGGGAGCTCAATTGAGCTCCTTTCTTTTTTGGGAAACGATTTTGCTGTCAGAACGCGCATCACAAATGGTGGTCTTTGCTGCCTTGCTCAAACATAAAAACTTCACTCTTGCGGCGAAAAGCTTAGGAGTGTCGGTTTCTCATGTCAGTAAGCAGCTTGCTTCATTAGAGTCGTCGTTGGGTATTCAACTGGTTCAACGAACCACACGCAGCTTTACCCCTACTGAAGCTGGGCAAGATTATTATGAGCACTGCGCCAAGATGGTTGAGATCATCGATGAAGCTCAGCGCGAAGTTGAATGCCAAAGAGATGAAGTGGCCGGCTTGGTTAAACTAGGTCTGTCGCAGTCGTTTGGTACCTTGCATATTATTCCTGCCATCAATGAGCTAAGGGAGCGTTACCCAAAACTGCAAGTAGAGCTGCACTTGTTTGATTACAAGGTGGATATGTTGGAGGAGGGGCTCGATCTCTGGATTACCAACAATGAACATCTACCAGAAGGGTATGTGGCGCAAAGAATTGCGGATTCTCACTTTGTGGTTGCCGCTTCTCCTGATTATTTAGTCAAGAATACCACCCCGACACACCCTAATGACCTTGCGGGTCATAATTGCCTTATCTACCGTAGTTGGGAACGAGATTACACCCGGTGGGCTTTTTCAAATCATGATGATCAGCTAAGCGTGAAAGTGTCTGGCAACTACTCGGTTGATTTAGCGGAAGCCGTGCGAGACGCCGCTGTGTCAGGGTGGGGGATTGCCTACCTTGCGACTTACTTGATCCGAGATGAGTTTAAAAATGGTCAGCTGATTCAGCTTCTTCCTGATTGGTGTGCCTCTCAGGTGATGCCGTTTTATGCGGTTTACCCAAGTCGTCGTTACTTACCGAAAAAGACCGCTGCTGTGATTGAGTTTATTAAGCAAACCATTGGTACACCTTGCTACTGGGACAAACGATTAAGTCCTTATATTCAGCGTCCATAATCGTGATGGCGGGCCAAATGATTGTTTCCAAATTCAGAAACATCTTTTCCAAACGGAAATAAAATCAATAAGCAAACGTTTATATTCAATAAAATCAGTCACTTGATTGTGTGGCTGATTTTTGTTCAATCCAAGATCTCATGAAATTAACAAATGTGATTTGCATCTCATTTTTGATTCTATACACTCCGTCGCCACTCTTGTTCCCCCTTTTGTCGGATTCATTTTATGAACTCAATTCTTGGTATTGTGGCCATCCTGTTTGTTGCATGGCTGCTGTCGACTAACCGTAAAAGCATCAACCTCAAAACCGTATCTTTAGCGTTTGCTTTGCAGATTTCTTTTGCACTACTCGTTTTGTATGTGCCTGCAGGTAAAGAGGTACTTAACACAGTGACTGGCGCGGTATCTAACTTGATCAACTATGGTCAAGAAGGCATTGCGTTTCTGTTTGGTGGCCTAGCGACAGGTGGCTTTACCTTCGCGATCAATGTTCTTGGTATTATCATTTTCTTCTCTGCACTGATTTCAGGTTTGTACCATATTGGTTTAATGCCAAAGGTGATCAATGTGATCGGCGGTGGTCTACAAAAGCTACTAGGTATTGGCCGTGCAGAGTCGCTGTCTGCAACTGCGAATATTTTTGTCGGTATGATTGAAGCGCCATTAGTGGTTAAACCATATCTAAAGCACATGACGGACTCGCAGTTCTTTGCTGTGATGGTCGGTGGCCTTGCCTCAGTGGCTGGTGGTACGTTGGTGGGTTACGCGTCATTGGGCGTTGATCTTAACTTCTTAATTGCAGCGGCATTTATGTCTGCACCTGCAGGTCTTCTAATGGCCAAAATCATGGTGCCAGAAACAGAAGCGATTGATACAGCGACTGAACTAGACAACGTTGAAATGCCACGTGCAACCAACGTAGTCGAAGCGATGGCAGATGGCGCAATGTCGGGTCTGCGTATTGCGGTAGCAGTTGGTGCAACACTCCTAGCATTTATCAGTGTGATTGCGATGCTAAACGGTATGCTCGGTTGGCTAGGTAGCCTAGTGGGTATGGAGCTGAGCTTTGAGCTTATCTTGGGCTATCTTTTTGCTCCAGTTGCATGGCTATTAGGTATTCCTTGGTCTGAAGCGATTACAGCGGGCTCTCTGATCGGTAACAAGATCGTTGTAAATGAATTTGTCGCCTTCATTCAATTGATGGATGTGAAAGCTCAGCTAAGTACACACTCTCAAGCGATTGTTACTTTTGCGCTGTGTGGTTTCGCTAACATCTCTACCATGGCCATGTTGATTGGCGGTCTAGGTAGCGTGGTACCCGAGAAGCGTCCGTTTATCTCTAAATATGGCTTCCGCGCGATTGCTGCAGGTGTTATGGCGAACCTGATGAGCGCATCTATTGCTGGTGTGATTTTAAGCCTTTAATTGCAAGCGTTAATAACCAGTGTGTCATTCCTTAGAACGAAGGATGAGTGAGTAAGGATTTTCTTTTCGTTGTTGAATTACTGTAAGAGATTCCCAACTCGGTCATTCTTCCCTCTCGGGAATGACCGACAAAAAGAAAGGGTTGATGTTAAACATCAACCCTTTTTTATTTCTATGAAGCGTTGTGAGCTTTACTTGTTCGTATGGAACTGCTCACAAGCTAGCATGGTGTTCTCAATCAAGCTTGCAACTGTCATAGGGCCGACACCACCCGGTACAGGAGTAATGAAGCTTGCGTTCTCTTTCGCGACTTCGTAGTCCACGTCACCGACAAGTTTTCCTGACTCTAAGCGGTTAATACCCACATCGACCACAACCGCGCCTTTCTTAATCCAGTTACCCGGAATAAAGTTTGGTTTACCAACCGCAACCACAACAAGGTCTGCTTGGCGTACGTGGCCTTCTAGATCTTTAGTGAAACGGTGACAAGTTGTTGTTGTACAGCCTGCCAGCAGTAATTCTAGCGTCATAGGACGGCCAACAATGTTTGAAGCGCCAACGACCACAGCGTGTTTACCGCGAAGGTCAATGTTGTAACGATCAAGCAGAGTGATAATACCCTTTGGTGTACATGAACGTAGCTTTGGAATGCGTTGTGCTAGACGACCAACGTTGTAAGGGTGGAAACCATCAACGTCTTTTTCTGGGTGGATACGCTCTAGTACGTGTGTTGCGTCGATGCCCGCAGGTAGCGGCAACTGAACCAAAATACCGTCAATTTGATCATCGTTATTGAGTTCATCAATAAGCGCAAGCAGCGTTTCTTCTGTTGTGTCCGCTGGAAGATCAAATGACTTTGAAACAAAGCCCACTTCCTCACAAGCGCGTCGCTTACTTCCTACATACACCTGAGATGCAGGGTCTTCACCAACTAAAACAACCGCAAGTCCCGGAGCGCGAAGTCCCGCTTCTTTACGAGCTTTAACGCGAGCTGCTACTTCTGAACGAACGGTTTGGGAAATAAGAGTTCCGTCGATATTTTGAGCTGTCATGACATACCTTAAGAATTTATAGCGACTTATTTGCAGCGCATTGTCGCAAATTATTTGACGAACATCTATAAGCAAACGTTTGCTTTGTGGTGTTTTTAATCAAAATAGAGTTCCGTGACCTTTTTTTAGTCAATCAGATCATAATGTTAAACAAAGCCCTTGTTTTAACGGCTCATCCTCGTATAATCCTGTCCCTGTAGCGCGCCCTTAGCTCAGCTGGATAGAGCACGTCCCTTCTAAGGATGTGGTCATAGGTTCGAATCCTATAGGGCGTGCCATTTCTTTAGAAAGCCCCGGTAACTCTTAGAGTTGCCGGGGCTTTTGCTTTTCTGGTGGTACCGTAGATGCCTTTTTAACGTCTATTGAGCAACTAAAGAGTGGTTGACTACCTCATTAATGCCCACAAAGAGCAAATCAATTTTTGACATCTCGTAATCGCAGCTTCAAAAACTTACGTGTCGATACACTTAATGACCTCTCAATCGCCAGTTTGTAAAAAATGCTCGCCTCTGTTTTCTGCCCTAATTTACTGAGAATATGTGCACGTGCAGCATACCAAGGTTGGTAATCTTTAAGGTCTTCTTTTAATTCGTCCAATTTTTTGAGCGCAAGTTCTGCACGCTCGGTTTCTGCAATCACTACTGCCCAGTTCAAGGCGACAACCGGAGTAGGTTCGAATCGCCATAGCGATTGATAAAGCAAAGACATCTGGTACCAATCGGGGCTGGGCCTTGTCATATGACAATCTGTAATAGCAGCCTTAATCTGAAACGGCCCTGGTTGTCTTTTTTCGATCGCATTGGAAAGGGTACGCTGAGCGTCATCAATCTTGTTTTGTTGCCATAGTGAAGTGTTTTGTTCTTCAATGGGTACCATGGCTCCATCGTCATTTATTCGAGCTGTGCTTCTCGCATCCGTAAGCAACATTAATGCAAGTGCCCCTTCTATTTCCGGATCATTGGGCCGTAGTTTGTTAAGAAGTCTGGCCAAAAATATACCCTCTTGGCACAGGGAGCGAGGGCATTCAGCTTCCATGACATAGCCAGTGGTGAATATCAAATAGATGGTTGTTAACACCGTATCCAGCCTGTCATGCCATCTATCAGCTTCAGGGATAGAGAACCGAATTCCTTTGGCTTTGATCTTTGCTTTTGCGCGATACAATCGCTGTCCCATTGTATGCTCGCTGTCAAGAAAAGCGGCAGCAATTTCTTTTGTAGTCAAATTGCACACGGTACGTAGGGTCAAAGCGATACGCGATTTTTCTTCCAAGGCTGGATGACAACAGGTAAAGATAAGGCGCAGACGTTCATCCGGAATGGTTTCAGGAACGTCATACACCTTATCATCGGTGAAAATATCAGCATGATCCCCCGCTTTACGCTGCTCTCGTTGCATCATGCGAAAATGATCGATGCCCTTATTTAAACCGACTCTTAGCAGCCAAGCCGCAGGGTTATGAGGAGGGCCAGATCGAGTCCAGTGCTTCAACGCTGCAATCGATGCTTCCTGTAGTGCATCCTCGGCCACTTGAAAATCACCAAGGCGTGAAATAAGCCCAGCCAAAAGCCGCCCTCTGTCTTTACTCAAGACATCATTAATCACATGACTGACAGCGATAGTTTTTGAAGGGGCATTATTCATACGTTAGATTGCTTCGTTATAATCCAATAGAGGGCGGACTTCGATGGTGCCAAATTTAGCCACGGGAATGATTTCTGCGCATCGCAGTGCGGCGTCCAAGTCGGGAACGTCAATGATGTAGTATCCCCCCAAGTGTTCACGTGTTTCCGCAAAGGGGCCGTCCATGGTTTCCACCTTACCGGATTTAATCCGTAGTGAAGTTGCCGTTTCAGTCTCCTGCAACCCTTCGCCTCCTACAAATATCCCATCCTTTTCGAAAGTCTCAGTGGTAATGGCAAAATCTTCCATCATCTTGTCAAATTCAGGGGTGCCAAATGCCGGCTCTTGATCAGGTGCTGCGTAAAGCAAAAGCATGTATTTCATCTTAAGTTTCCTTCTGGTTTGTTGTTTCCTTCTCAAGGACGTTTGCACTTCGCCATTTTCGACATGCACTCAAATTTTTTTTGCCTTGTGAATGTACAATAGAACAGAGACCAAATAGTTATCCACTGCGAGATTTGTGCTAGGTGTCGTTAAAGTGTTTCGCTTATGGGGCAGGATAGGGCTGAGAAAACTTCACCCCACTTCAAGCTAGTGTCACTATCCGTCATACTTTACGAGTAGGTGTTTTACCCATTTCTTAGAAAGCCCCGGTAACTCTTAGAGTTGCCGGGTTTTTTGCTTTTCTGCTGAAATTTCCCAATGCCCCATTCATTATTGTTGTTTGTTTTGTGAACAAAAGGGCCGCATTTTGTTTATGATTTTCTTTTTAGTATTTTCATTGTGAATTCTAATGTGGATGTGAAATTCATTTTAACTATATGAATATAAAAGAATAGTTATCTTTTTAGATTGATTGATTTGTAAACTCCTTCTCTGTTGTGTATCTAGAACATCGGATAGATAGGGCTAGTGAAAACTGGCTTTTACCTTGTCTCATTCTTAGAGAACGCGATAGATACAGATAGATGGCTGGCAATTTAGATTTAAGAAACAAGCGAATATTGATCGTTGAAGAAAACAGCATGCTTTGTTCCTCGATTAAAAACATGCTGAAAAAAATGGGTAGTGCTGATGACAAAGTGCATAAAGCACAGAACGTTGTTACCTACCGACAGTTGATTAACCAATATTCGTTTGACGTGATCATTTGCTCGTACATGAGCCAGAAACGCGTCGTGGGTGCTAAGTATTTTTTCCTATATCAGCAGAGCAGATCATTTTCTCGTGATTGCTCTTTTGTCATGATCGCCAATAGCAGTGATGAAGCACAGCTCAAAGAAGTGCAGGAGTTAGAACCTGACAACATTCTTGGCCATCCATTCAACTATATTCAGCTCAAACAGACCGTGTCAGTCAGTCTGCTGAAGCGCGATATTCTGACCGCGGTGCATAAGCATCTAGTGCTGGGATATTTTGAGAGTGTGATGAATATCTGTGACGCTCAATTAAGGCGTAAAGGGGAGAAATGGTTCGGCTGCCACAAAGTCGTGGTTGATTACTATGTTGAGCAAAACAATTACGGCGCAGCGTTTGAAGTCTTAGAACGCCTGCATCAGCAAGTTAAACATCCATGGCCCCTGATAAAACAGATCACTCTTCACCTTGAATTAGGAAATGATGATAAAGCGTTGGCTTTGGCGCATGAGTACGAGCTACTAGGTTATCCTGAAGATCCTATCGTCTCACAGATTACGGCGTACCAATCGTTGCTTGATAGCAATGTGGAACGTGCGGTCGCTGTGATGAGTAACTTGTGTCAGCGCTTCCCTCATCGCGTTGAACTGACGATTAACTGTTCAATGCTGCATGTTGGGGTAGGTGAGTATGACAAAGCGCTGTGCTGCCTCGCGAAAGCCGACGACGATGCGATAGTGAGTGATGCTCAGCGGGTTGAAATCGAAGAGTTACGTCTGTTTCTCGATATTATCATCGCTTTTCAAATTAAAGGTAAGTTAAACCCTGCTAGCTTGAAAGCGACACTCAATCAGATCCTCGTTCTAGCACAGCCATCGGTGATTGATTCTCGTAAGGTGACCAAAGGGCTATATCAGCTATTATTGCAGATGAATAGCTGTAACCCTGTGTGCTCACCAAAACGCCTCGATGTTTTGTATGCACAGACACATTGGCAACATCGTAAATTGATTCTTATTGCGGTTGCGCTGCACATTGGTTGTTTGGGCCTAGTTCAGCAGTGGGTACCGGGACTGCAGCAACAAAATGTCTCAAAGAAGAATCTAGCGGCAGCGGTGAATGGGCTGATCTTGAAACGTGTTGATATGCGTCTCGCGAGTAAGTTGGATGCGATAAAGAGTGCACGTGCCAAAGAGTCGTCTGGCAGTATGGTTGATTCCTTAGCGATCAAAGCGAAAGAGGCGCCATATTATATCAATCACCATTCGCACTTTATTAATGCGATGCTTAAGTACAACGTAGCGGGCCATCCAGACCGTCAGTCTCTTGAGCAGCAGTTTACAACCAGTATTGATATTGTGATCGCGAACTTAATGAAGCAGGACCCAAAGCATCCTAAGGTGAACAAAATCCTGCAAGCGAAGCAGATAGTTGAGCAACGATTGGCGAGTTTTGCATAATTTAATCATGGATTTGAGCTATAGATAGCAGAGTTAATCGATATGGGGCCGCTTGATGGCTGTACTTAAAGGTTGCTTTTCGGTAGCATGTCGTTCCCCAATCGAATGTGATTTGACCAAGTTCTTACCGAGTACCCATCTTTAGTAAATATGCGCAGTATCCATACTAAAATTAAACCTGAGTTTGAACCTCTACTGGCTGAACTCGCTCTTCATGCTTTGCTCCATTTGCGCACCAATCATACTGGTAAAGTACTGTCGAGAAAGTCTCGCTCAGATGTTAACGATATCCTGTCTGCTTGGTTAAACAAGGCGGCCAACAGTAAAAAGTACAAGCCATTTAAGAAGAAAGTGCGTTCGTTGGTGAGTCATGCGCGAGCGCAAAACTTAGATATTGAGTCAATGCTGGACAACCTTCTCACGCCAGTTGAGGGTGATGAGCTGCCGCATTTAGACAGTTTTTTACTCTTGGTCAATACACTTGAGAAAGAGTTAAATACGACCGTCTTAGTATCAAGTCCAGAGAAAGTCGATTTGCAGCATAATAGCAAAGGGTGCTTGTTGTGTGTTCTATCGCAAGACTTAAACGCACACTTTAACAACCGTAATCGTCTTGTTGCTGACATTTCGATGTTATTTCGCGGCACACATGGTGAAAGGCATAGTTTCTTACGTACGATTTATTCTTCTTCGCTTTTTGACCACAAGGTTGAGTTTGAAGATGGTGACTTCGTGCGAATTTCTCTAGGGCTGCGAAAGTAGCTCTACTCAGCAGAAATATCAGAAATAAAAAAAAGTGGCGCGAGGCCACTTTTTTCGTTTTAAGAGAGCTTGAACTCTTGCAGTTGTTGGTTGACTTCTGACACTTCCAATCGATAGCTCGATACAATGTCATTCATTGTGCTGGCAAGCTGTCCGGTTGTTTGGGCGATTTCCGCTAGCACATCGACATCTTTATCTACCGCTTCACTCGCTTTCGATTGCTCAACCGTCGAGTTGGCAATACTGGTAATGTGCAAGTTAACCGTCTCAATCAAACTTTCTAGTTGAGTAATACTGCTATTGACATCAGACACTGAGCTAAAGGTGGCGTCGGTCGCTTCACGGCTCTTATTCATATTGCTCACAGCCGTTTGAGTATTATTGGTGATGTTAGCCAGCAGCTGAGAGATGTCTTCCGTTGCTTCCTTACTTCTTTGCGCCAAGTCCCTGACTTCAGAAGAGACGACCGCAAATCCTCGACCATGCTCGCCCGCACGGGCCGCTTCAATAGCCGCATTTAGCGCGAGTAGGTTGGTCTGCTCTGAAATACCGTTAATCGTCTCAACGATCTTGCTGACACTTTGCGCGTCCGTTTCTAGCTGTAACATGCACGACTGCGTTTGTTCGATTTGAGACACCAAGGCTTCAACCATGTGGTAAGACTCTTGGCTTTGCTGTTGGCAAGTCATCACTTTATTCGTCATTTGCTCGGTCTCTTCAAGTGAACGTTCTGACGAAGAAGCAATTTCCAAACTGGATTGCGAAAGCTCGGTCATTGCAGCAGCGATATTGCCACATTTAGCGGCGGTTGCTTGGCTACTTGCGCCTAAATCTGTGGCGCCTTGTACCATCTGCTCAAGTCTATGGTTGCTGTGTTGATTACTTTCCGTGACGTTGAGCAAAAGATTCTTAATGCTGGTAATGAGTCCATTTACGCTACGCGAAATCTGAGAAAGCTCATTTTTACCATCTGATTGGAGTACCACACTGAGATTGTTGGTTTCTGACATATGCGAAAGGTTAGTGGTTAAGTCACCCACGCGGCGTTTTAGAGTGCGTAATGACGCCACTAGTACTGAAATCAGCACCAAGCCTGCACAAAGCATTGTCGCCAGCAAAGTACTCATTTGCCACGTTGCCGCGCTAGCTTGGCTAGTCGCGATTTCCGTCATGTCGGCCTGTAGGCGATTACGAATTTGATTGACCAGCTTGATACGTTCTGTTGCTGCACTAAACCAAGCTAAAGGAGAAGGGCCTTGTAAATGGGCTAGAGTATCTTTTTGCGCTAGGTAACTTTGCTGAATTTCCTCAACTTGTTGCCAAGTCGCATTGCCTTTGGCAGCATTTAGCTGATTGATATAGGCTTGTGGCATCGTCAGTAGAGTCATTCTTTCACTGTAGTCACCTGATGCGAGGTATTGCTGGATAGCCGCATATTGCGCTGGCGACGATTGTTTTCTTGCGAAAGCTCCGTTTAACGCACCACGAACTTGGCCGGCTCGCTCTTTAATAACCATGATGGCGGTGAGTGAGTTGCCAAGGCGAGTTATTTCTTGATTGTTTACCGCTGAGATTAAAATCGATGAGTTATCAATCGCTAGCTGATTCAGATTGGAATAATAGCTAAATGGTGAAATGGTCGGGGATAATGTGTCTACTTGGGCGCGAACATCTGATAACTTGGCCAACTGCGTCAGCAAATCTTGTTTGAGTTGATTAGTTAAACTTTCCGCAATGTATTCAGGGTTGAACGTTTTAAATTCACGGATATGTTGATCGGCTTTTTGGCGCTGTTCAGAGAGTTTACTTACTTGCTCTGGCGCACCTTTACTGCCTAATACGCCAGCGGTTAAACCACGCTCTACTGCTAGATTATGCGCAAGGTTATCGTACAGTAAGGTCAGTTGGATAATCTCTTGATCTTTATGTGCTTGATCGACCGTTGTTTTTTGACTGAGAAAAAGCTCTACAGACAAGAATACGGCAATGAGTAGCGGAACCCCTGCGAGGGCAGTAACAATGTGGTGTATCGAAAAGCGCTTCATCAATGAATGCATACCTAGTCTCCTGACAAAGTTGTTATATTTTTATATATGCAACTATAGACGAAACGGATATTTTTTAGAGTGACCAAACACCAATAGTTATTGATAACCCTATTATAGGTGTTGACTTGTGCGGAAAATAATCTTTAGTTGTTCGACAATTATCATCAAAAATAGGCTAAGGTATTGATAGATAAAGGCTGGTGTTAATTTATAAAATAGACGTATGCTAGCCTCACAATATTGGCTTTTTTTCATGGTTTGTATATGTCCGCAATTGTCACACTCTCTCAGCGTTATGCTTCTCTGCCGCAATGCTTTTACACGTTAGTTAAACCACAGCCGTTAGACGATTCCCGTTGGGTCGCTTGGAACGAGGCGTTGGCGATTCAGTTTGGAATGCCACAGTCGGCCCCAACTGGCGAACTTAAAGCTTTACTAAGCGGCGAACAGCTTGATGAAAGTAGACCGCCACTTGCCATGAAGTATGCTGGACATCAATTTGGAACGTATAACCCACAGCTAGGTGACGGACGGGGCTTGTTGCTCGGTGAAATGACCGCCCAAGACGGTCAAGTATACGATCTTCATATTAAGGGCGCAGGATTGACACCTTATTCGCGTATGGGAGATGGCCGAGCAGTACTGAGATCAACCATTCGTGAGTACCTATGCAGTGAGGCGATGGCGGGACTAGGTATACCTACAACTCGGGCGCTTGGTATGCTGGTGAGTGACACGCCAGTGTATCGCGAGAAAATGGAGCAGGGCGCCTTGTTACTTCGAGTGGCAACCACTCACATTCGCTTTGGTCATTTTGAGCATTTCTTTTACACCAATCAACTTAGCGAACTAAAACTATTGGCCGATAAAGTCATTGAATGGTATTGGCCAGAGTGTCTAGAGCACGATAAACCTTACGCGGTAATGTTTAACAATATTGTCGAGCGTACCGCAGAGATGATTGCGCTGTGGCAGGCGTATGGTTTTGCGCACGGTGTGATGAATACCGATAATATGTCGATTGTCGGCGAAACCTTTGATTATGGGCCGTTTGGCTTTTTGGATGATTATGAGCCTGGTTATATTTGTAACCATTCTGATTATCAAGGCCGCTATGCTTTCGATCAGCAACCAAGAATTGGTTTATGGAACTTATCTGCATTGGCGCATAGCCTATCGCCGTTAGTTGCGCGAGAAGACCTAGAGCGGTCATTATCTGGCTATGAAACAAAACTTGGCCTACATTTTAGCCGCTTAATGCGCGATAAGTTGGGCCTGCAAAGCAAGCATGAGGGAGATTCTCAGTTGTTCGCTTCAATGTTCGAATTGCTGCATCAAAACCGAGTCGATTACACTCGCTTCATGCGCACCTTATCCTGCCTTGATCGGAGTGATATCAGTGAGGTGTACGATCTATTTATCGATCGAAAGGCCGCGAAGTTATGGCTAGCGAACTATTTGCAGCGCTGCGAGGTGGAAAGGGATGAGCAAGGCCAACAAATTAGTGATGCACAGCGCTGCGAACAGATGCGTAAAGCGAACCCTAAATACATCCTGCGTAATTATCTTGCTCAATTAGCGATTGATAAAGCTGAGCAGGGGGACTTTTCCGAGGTTCATCAATTAGCGCAGTTATTACGTCAACCCTATGCAGAGCAGCCAGAGATGGAAGCGTATGCCAACTTACCGCCAGACTGGGGTAAGAAAATGGAAATTAGCTGCTCATCTTAATCTGATTGGCTCCATATCTGGAGCTTCTCTTTGAGTAGGGTGCGATTTAATGGTTTGGTCAGAAAGTCGTTCATGCCTGCGTCTTTGCAGGCTTTGCGATCACTTTCCATTGCATTGGCTGTCATCGCAATGATCGGGATGTTTCTTACTTCGTTACCCCCCTCTCCGTTGCGAATTCGGTGGGTGGCTTCGTAGCCATCCATTTCGGGCATTTGGCAATCCATCAATATCATATCGAATGACTGTGAACCTGAAAGCGCATCGAGTGCTTCTTTACCATTATTGGCAATCGTGCTGTATAGCCCCATCTTGTGTAAAACGCCGGTGATGACCATTTGGTTGACACGATTATCCTCGACAACCAGTAGCCTTAAACCGCTTTTCAATTCGGGTTCTGGCTGTGGGGCAGGCTCTAACGCAGATAAATAGTTGTGGGTGACCAATTGCTCCCCAGGTGAGAAGTCGGGGCTGGCAATAACTTTTAGCGCGTTAAGTAAATCTTGAGTGGTTGCCGGCTTAACGAAATAGCCGCTGAAGCCATAAGTTTCAAAGGCGTTTTGTTGAGATATCGCCTCAATTGACGTCATCATGATGAGTTTGATCGATTGAGTCTTTGGATTGGCTTTCAGATTTTGGCTCAACTCCAGCCCACTTACATCGGGCATCTGCATATCTAATAGAGCAATATCAAACATCGGGAATTGCTCGTCATCGCGGCGTTGGCACAGTTCAAAGGCTTCTTTAGCACTAGAAGCGGCAATCACTTTTGAACCCCAGTGCTGCAATTGTCGCGTAATGGCTTCGCGGTTAATCGCATTGTCGTCGACAACTAAGATATTGAGCAATGACACGTCGACAGATGGAATGACTTTTGTCGATTGGTCCGATTTACCCACCTGAATATGAAATGAAAACTCGCTCCCTTTGCCCGTTTCACTATTGACTGTAACGCGACCCCCCATCGCGTGGCATAAGCGCTTAACAATCGCTAACCCTAAACCAGTACCGCCATAGCGACGTGTGGTAGAAGCATCAACTTGACTGAATTTATCAAATAGGGAATCAAGTCTGTCTTGTGGTATGCCGATACCTGAATCTCTCACCGAAGCTTTGAGCTGCCAGTTATCCTCATCGTGTTCATCCAAGCGTACGCTAATTACCACTTCGCCTTGTTCTGTAAACTTCAATGCATTGCTGACTAAGTTAGAGAAAATCTGTCTAATTCGAGTACTGTCAGCGAGAATCATTGAGTGTTCGACCTGGACCATATCAAGAATGATCTCAACGTTCGGGTTGGTTGAGCTCGCTGCCATCTGTTCAGAGAAATCGCCGAGCATGTGCCTTAAATCAAAGTGATGACGTTCAAGTTCTAGCTTATCAGCGTCAATTTTAGAGAAGTCCAAAATGTCGTTGAGTAATGCCAAAAGGGAGAGGGCACTGGTATGAGCGAGATAAGCTTGATGAGACTGTGAGGTGTTGAGGTTGTTCTCTAATAGCAGATCGAGCATGCCAATAATGCCATTCATTGGCGTTCGGATCTCGTGACTCATCACCGCCAAGAATTCGCTTTTTGATTTCGCCGCTTCTTCGGCTTCTTCTTTGGCGGCGATCAACGCTTGCTCTCCATCCTTCTGCTTGGAAATATCTTTGATTACACCAGAAAATATCACGCCGTCATTGGTTTCGACCTTGGCAATGGATAAAAGGATTGGGAACTGCTCGCCTTCTTTATTTACCGCTTGAAACTCTCTGCCAAGACGGCCTTCCTTGTCTTTAACACCAATGATTTTGCTGCGTCCTGTCGCATTATGTTGGTCGATAAAGGTTTGGTGCATGGAGGCGTACTTTTTAGGCATTAAGTTTTCGACAGGCATGCCAATCGCATCGTGCTCTAAATAGCCAAACATTCTCTGGGCAGCTTGGTTAAAGCTAAGGATCTTGCCTCTTTGATCTATGGTGACGATGCCGTCAGCAGCGGTATCCAAGATGGCCTCAAGTTTTTGACTAAGCAGTATTTGGCTTTCTTCGGATACTTGTTTTAGCTTCATCTCCTCATCAAGTCTCTTTATCGAGATGGTGTTGGTATGGATACGTTGCAGTAAGTGGTTAATCGTTGAGGCGATAGTATTTGCTTCTGGGCTAGCAAAATTAGGCAGTCTCTGTTCTGGCCGATTAGAGCTGATTTTACGAATACGCGAGTCGAGTTGATTGAGGGGCTGGACGATCAGAGCCCGTAAAGAAATCCATAACGCCAAAGTTAATAGGACTGCCGAAAGGGCAAAAATGAACAACATCATTTGCTTGATGGCACTGAGACTACTGAGTGCTTCTTCCTCATCGAACGTGACGGATAGCAGGTAGTTTACTTGATCAAAGAACATATCCTTTTCAGCACTTATTGGCATTGCTGGTGGCGTTGCATTACCAACGGTGATGGGCGCAATATTACTCAATTCGTCAGATAGCTTGATTTGAGTGACTGGATAGAAGGCGTGCTCAAGACGAAGCAACGTAGCATCGAGTAAATCCTTCATACTGGTTTGCCAGTCAAATGAGATTAGAGTCCAGCCGAGCACTTGCTCACGGAATAATATTGGGCTGGCAACCCATTGAGAAATCGCCTCCTTGTCGATAAGGAAAGGGTCAATGCCCGGCGTGCTGATGACGGTGTTACGGATAAACAAAGGACTAAACATAGTACGGGTAAGCAATTTCTCGTATAGCCATTGTTCACCATAGAACTTTTCTTTCTGGTAATTGATGGTGGACGTTGAAAAAACATGACCGTCATAGTCGACGATAAAGATGTAATTGACGAACTGACTGTTTTTTATCGAATCATTCAACTCCTGAGCCACGCCTCGATTGATGCCGAGATCAAGTGCTTTGATGACCCTGCGATTCTGGCTGTTGAGGTTGGCAATTGACGTCACTTTTTGGTTATAGCCATCAATAATGCCTTCTGCGAGCTCGAGAGAGCCACTTAGGCTTTGGTGAGCGTTATAGCGAATGGTCCGCTCTGAAAAACTAGCAATGTAGTAACCCGCGCCAAGGAAAATACAGACGATAAGTAGGGTCACGATGGCCAGAATTTTCTGCGTTAAGCCCATAATTGATTAGTACCATTGGAAACGGAATGAAGTGAGGTCTTTTGTGTCAATCCCCAGCCGCTCCATACTTTTACGATTAATCAGAAAGGTGGGTTGATCTTGTAAGCTCGATTGAAGATGTCGAGGTTCTTTACCATTGAGAAGGATATCGGCAGCCAAGGAGCCTGACTGTTTCCCCAGTTGATAAAAGTCAGCGACGGGTCCAAAAGTCGCGCCTTTTTGTATGCCTTTTTTGTTTGAACTCAAAATTGGGATATTCGATTGATTGGCAATCGTGATCAAGACCTCTTCTCCACCATTTTGCAGCAACGTGTCGGTTGTTGTAATGAACAAGTCGACATTGGGCGCGATAAGTGAAGCTTGCTGTTTGAGCTCTTGAAGGTTGTTCACTTCAATATCATGAACAGCGATGTTTTTTCTCTTTAATAGGCGGATTAGGTTTGATGCTTGGATCTTGGAGTTAGGCTCACCGACGCGATGAAAAATAGCGGCAGACAGTGTGTTAGGGACCAGAGTGTCGATCAGTTGAACATAGTGTTGTAGTGAGATGTAGTTACTGGTGCCAACAAGGTTATTGCCTGAATATTCAAATGAATCGATAAGTCCAGAGTCAGCGGGGTAGGTCACGATGGAAAATACGATCGGCGTTGTTTTCGGAAAGGTTCGTTTGACAATGATGGTACCGGGGGTAGTCAGAGAGTAAACCAAATCCACCTCTCGAGCCGACATGGATAAAATCGTTTGTTCTTGGACTTGTTTATCACTCGAAGGTTGAGCTGAGATGAAGGAGACTTTGTCCAAATTAACCCCATTTTCAGCTAACCCATCTTTGAACCCTTGAACGTTCTCCGGATAACCAGTCCAAGTTGCGAGTGCGATCTTATATGAAGGTGCTGCATATAAAGAAAACGGAACAAACAAAATCACCAATGTAGTTAAAAAAGAGCGGGATAACCTTGTGCCGATTTTCATTGCGTCACCTAGCGTAATTGTCCTATTTATTTGTTTAGCTTAGACGGAAAGCGGGTGTTTTGAAGAGTTTACGTTGCTAATTTTGTTAATGAGATGTGACCTGTGTCCGCGAGAGTTTCAAATTATGGCCATTTGTCGATCAATGAGTCTCGGATAAATGATTACACTCGCTTTATAAATTGAAGTTGTAGTAGGTAAGGGTATGACAGCCAAGATCCTCGTTGTCGATGACGATCAAGAAATTTGTGAGTTGTTAGAAGAGTATCTAACTAAGCAAAGTTACCAAGTGAGTGCGGTTAATGATGGCGAGCAAATGAAGGCCGAGATTGATCAGCATGGTTATCCTGATCTGATTTTGCTTGATGTTATGCTGCCTGGTGACGACGGGTTTACCCTTTGTCAGCACATCCGTCGTCAGTCTTCGGTTCCGATTATCATGCTGACAGCAGTCTCAGATGATACTGACCAAATCATTGGTTTAGAAATTGGTGCTGATGACTATATTGCCAAACCCTTTAACCCTCGTCATTTAAATGCACGCATCAAAGCGGTCATGCGCAGAGTCTCTCAAGCCGAAGAGCTCCCTGCCAGCTCAACCGCCAAATCGATCGTGTTTGGCGATTGGCAGCTAGATCCTTTAGCGCATCGTATTACCCATTTAGAAAACCATCAGAGTCATGACCTATCTGGTAGTGACTTTGCGCTGCTGATGTTGTTTTTGAAGCGCCCCAATGAAGTACTTGATCGAGATACGATATCTTTTGCTACTCGAGGGCGCGAGGCGTTACCCTTTGAGCGAGGTATCGATGTTCAACTGAGTCGCCTTCGTCAGCGTTTAGGCGACAGTGCTCGATTTCCTCACTACATAAAAACCATGCGAGGCAACGGCTATATCTTGGCGGTTCCGGTGAGCTATGAGCAATAGGTCATGGTTTCGGTTATTTAAGCCCAATTCACTGGTTGGTCGCACGTTAGGATTGACGCTACTGGCGGTCATTTTAGCGCAGGGTGTTGCCACCAGTATTTGGTATACCGAATCCAAACACAAAGAGTTGGCAGGCATTCGAGATGCATCAGAGAGTATGGCGAATATGTTTGCTTCGACTGTGACCTTCTTTCAATCACTACCGGTAAAATATCGCCATATCGTGCTAGATCAGATTCGCAATATGGGCGGGACAAGGTTCTTCGTTTCTTTTAATAAAGAGCAGTTGATTGTAGAGCCGATCAAAGATACGCCGTTAAAGTTGGCGTCGATTCACGCCATAGAATCCGTCCTGAAAAACAAGCTACGCAAAGCAGAAAGTATCTCAGTTGATTTTTCTCACCCTGATAATCTACGTCTGCTTAAAAACGATATCTACCTGCACGATCTGCCCAAGTCATGGGCGCACCACACCTTGACCCTAAAGCCAATTGACCCACCGATTCTTGTGGTACAGATTGAGCTCGCGACCCATGAATGGCTTTATATCGCAGCGTTATTACCCGCCCCTTACGTTACCCTTGACGATACCTTGATTGGGAGAGAGCAAATACTGTTTCTCATTTTCTCAACGACGATTTTATTGGCGTTGACGTACTTGCTGGTACGCCGGCAAGTCAAACCTCTGAAGCGCTTAGCAAAAGCGGCCAATGAAATGAGTATGGACATTGACCAAGCGCCACTCAAAGAAGAGGGAGCGAGTGAGCTAGTGACCGCGACGCGAGCATTTAATCGCATGCAACAACGTATTCGTCGCTATGTCGCCGATCGAGAGCATCTGTTTTCTGCTATCTCCCATGACTTAAAAACACCGATTACTCGTTTACGACTTCGCGCGGAACTGCTTGAAAGCGATCAAAAGCGTTCGAAATTTAACCGCGACCTTGATGAATTAGAGATGATGGTCAAAGGGGCATTGCAGTGTGTAAGAGATACCGACTTACATGAAAATAATGCCTATATCGATCTCAGTGAATTAATTACTTCCATTGTCGAGCCGCTGAATCAGTACCAGCAGCAGGTTGTGTTTACGCCTGCTGATATGGAGCCGATTGTGGCTAAGCCGCTCGCCATGAAACGTGTACTAAGTAATTTAGTTGATAACGCAGTGAAGTATGGCATGAAAGCGAACATCGAAATCCGCACTGATGAAGAGTGGATTAAAGTGGTGATCTGCGATCAGGGACCGGGCATACCAGAAGATAAGCTTGAAGCTGTGTTTGAGCCCTATTTCCGCTTAGCGACAGATGATGATGGGCACGGCTTAGGGCTCGGAATTTGCCGTAATATTCTCCACGGACATGGTGGAGATCTCATTATTGACAACTTGCCTACTAAGGGACTTCGCGCGCAAGTCTTTATTCCTTCTAGCTTAGAAGTCTAATGTAACATTGTTGTTACATTGTCTTTACGGTTTGTTTCAATCAAAAAATTCTATTTGGTTAGACTCGTTTTAGTACAAGCAAGAACGCTTGGGGTCATTGAGCTGTTGGCCTGAATGTCTAATCCAATACATGGAAGATAATAATGAAACTTAATAAAACCCTACTTACTTTATCCCTCCTTTCAGCTACGAATGTTGCAAGTGCTGGCGAAGTTGAAGTGCTTCACTGGTGGACTGCAGGCGGCGAAGCGAAATCAGCAGCCGTGCTAAAAGATATGCTTGAGCAGCAAAACCATACTTGGAAAGATTTTGCGGTTGCTGGTGGCGGCGGTGAGTCAGCGATGACGGTACTGAAAACGCGCGCGGTATCAGGTAATCCACCTTCTGCTGCGCAGATCAAAGGGCATGATATTCAGGAGTGGGGTGGTTTAGGCTTCTTAACGTCTCTTGATAGCACAGGTAAACAAGAAAACTGGGACGAAATCTTACCTTCAGTCGTCACTAAAGTAATGAAGTTTGATGGTGAATACGTAGCGGTACCTGTTAACGTACACCGAGTGAACTGGATTTGGGCTAACCCAGAAGTGCTTAAAAAAGCGGGAGTAGAGCTGCCAACTACATTGGATGAGTTCTTTGTTGCGGCTGAAAAAATTAAGGCTGCGGGCTATGTTCCATTGGCACACGGTGGCCAGCCATGGCAAGACGCGACTGTGTTTGAAGCTGTCGCGCTCGATGTGCTAGGCAGTGAAGATTACAACAAAGCATTTGTTGACCTCGATATGAGCGTATTATCTGGCGACAAGATGGTTGAAGTGTTCACCAAGTTCCAAAAAATTCGTGATTACATTGATGCAAACTCGCCAGGTCGTGACTGGAACGTCGCAACTTCTATGGTGATCAATGGTGAAGCCGCAATGCAAATCATGGGCGACTGGGCAAAAGGTGAGTTTACGGCAGCAGGCAAAGTACCGGGTAAAGATTACATCTGTGCACCAGCGCCGGGTACAGCTGGCCAGTTTACTTTCAATATCGATAGCTTTGCTTTCTTTGAGCTCAGCGATAAAGGCAATCAAAAAGCGCAGCAAGATCTTGCGCGCACCATCCTAACTAAAGACTTCCAAGAAGTATTCAACCTTAACAAGGGTTCTATCCCAGTACGTTTGGATATGGACATGGCGAAGTTTGACCAATGTGCTCTAGATTCAATGGCAACCTTTAAAGCGAGTGCGAAGTCGGGTGATCTTGTACCAAGTATGGCGCACGGTCTATCAACAACAAGCTACGCTCAGGGCGCTATCTACGACGTTGTGACTAATTTCTTTAACGATG
Source organism: Vibrio hepatarius (assembly GCF_043642085.1). GTDB lineage: Bacteria > Pseudomonadota > Gammaproteobacteria > Enterobacterales > Vibrionaceae > Vibrio > Vibrio hepatarius_C. The sequence continues at coordinate 125,762 of NZ_JBHZSA010000007.1, forward strand.
CTGACGCCGATCCTCAGCAAGCTGCACAGAAACTAGCCAAAGCGGTTAAAGCAGCGATTTAAATCTTCGTTGATATCAAACACCCCCAAAGGGCGTTCAGGCTTGTGGGGAGCCTGTTCGCCCTTTTCCTTTACCCAAATAGGAATTTGATTTGGGTTGATGACGTAAGGATTCGTTATGGAGCATGTTGTAAATCGGTACGAGAAGAAGTCGACAGCGAAGCCAAATTTGGCCGATAGACTTCAGCACTGGCTACCGAAAATCGTTCTTGCCCCGACCGTGTTAGTAACTGTGGTGTGTATTTACGGTTACATTTTTTGGACGGCGGCACTTTCAATGACCAACTCCCGTTTTCTACCAAGTTTCAACTTTGCTGGCTTTGTGCAATATGAAAAGTTGATGGAAAACGATCGTTGGATTACTTCAATTACCAATTTAGGCATCTTTGGTTTGCTGTTTATGCTGGTCGCAATCGGCCTTGGCGTCGGCTTAGCCATCTTGCTTGACCAAAATATCCGCCAAGAAGGGGCAATTCGTACTATCTATCTTTATCCAATGGCGTTGTCATTCATTGTGACAGGTACTGCTTGGAAGTGGATTTTGAACCCGGGGTTAGGCATTGAGAAGCTAATGCAAGACTGGGGCTTTACCGACTTTAAATTTAACTGGTTAGTTGATTCCGATATGGCGGTTTATACCTTAGTGATCGCCGCAGTATGGCAATCGTCAGGGTTTGTGATGGCGATGTTCCTTGCTGGCTTGCGTGGTATTGATGCCTCCATTATCAAAGCAGCGCAAATCGATGGTGCTAATCTGCCGACCATTTACTGGCGCATCATAATGCCGTGCTTAAGACCAGTGTTTTTTAGCGCAGTGATCATTACATCACACATCGCGATTAAGAGTTTTGACCTAGTTACGGCGATGACCGCCGGTGGCCCTGGTTATTCATCTGATTTACCGGCGCTGTTTATGTACGCACACTCGTTCACTCGTGGTCAAATTGGTCTTGGTGCTGCCAGTGCGATGATGATGCTGGCGGGTATCTTAGCGATTCTTGTGCCGTATCTTTATTCTGAACTTAGGGAGAAGAAGTCATGATGCAGAGTATCAATTTCTCTCGACTGTTTATTTACTCGACATTGCTGTTCTTCTGTCTTGTTTACCTAATGCCACTGTTTGTGATGGTGATTACCTCGTTCAAAACCTTGCCAGATATTAAGGCGGGTAACTTGATGAGCTTGCCGACTGAGTGGGTATTTGATGCTTGGTTTAAGGCTTGGGATAGTGCCTGTACTGGTGTGAAGTGTGAAGGCGTTAAGGGCTATTTTTGGAATTCGTTCCAGATGGTGATTCCAGCAGTGGCTATTTCGACGCTATTGGGCGCGTTTAATGGTTACGTTGTGACCAAATGGCAATTCCGTGGCTCAAATCTATTCTTCAGCCTGTTGTTGTTTGGTTGCTTTATTCCATTTCAAGTCGTTCTTCTACCAATGGCGACTGTGTTGGGCAAGTTAGGCTTAGCGAATACCACAACGGGTCTGGTGATTGTTCATGTTATCTACGGCATGGCATTTACGACGCTGTTTTTCCGCAACTTCTACATCAGCATTCCAGATGAGCTTGTTAAAGCAGCAAAGCTTGATGGCGCAGGGTTCTTTACCATCTTCTTTAAGATTCTTCTGCCGATATCAACACCCATCATTATGGTCACGGTTATCTGGCAGTTCACGGCGATTTGGAATGACTTCTTATTCGGCGTGGTTTACTCCGGTTCAGAAACTCAGCCGATAACGGTGGCACTGAATAACTTAGTCAATACCAGTACCGGGATTAAAGAGTACAACGTCGACATGGCGGCGGCGATCATTGCTGCATTGCCGACCTTATTGGTTTACGTCTTAGCAGGAAAATACTTTGTTCGCGGCTTAACGGCTGGATCGGTAAAAGGATAATTATCATGGCAACACTAGAACTTAAACAAATCCGTAAAACCTATCCAAAAGCGGAGCAGGAAACGTTAAAAGGGATCGATATTGATATCGACTCAGGGGAGTTCCTGATTTTGGTCGGACCGTCAGGTTGTGGTAAATCGACCCTGATGAACACCATTGCCGGTCTAGAAAATATCAGCTCTGGCGAAATCGTGATTGATGGTAATGATGTGTCGGATGTCGAACCGAAAGATCGTGATATCGCGATGGTGTTTCAGTCTTACGCACTTTACCCAAATATGACGGTACGCGGCAATATCGAATTCGGTCTAAAGATTCGCAAGATGCCAAAACAAGAGATCGACGCTGAAGTGAACCGTGTGGCAGAGATGCTGCAAATTGACCATCTGCTTGATCGTAAACCTTCGCAATTGTCGGGTGGTCAGCGTCAACGCGTGGCAATGGGGCGCGCGCTTGCTCGTCGACCTAAGCTGTATCTATTTGATGAGCCACTTTCAAACCTAGATGCGAAACTGCGTGTCGAGATGCGCCATCAGATTAAGCGTTTACACCAGCAGCTTAACACCACCATAGTTTACGTAACGCACGACCAAATTGAGGCGATGACCTTAGCGGATCGTATCGCCGTTATGAAAGATGGTGAGCTACAGCAACTAGGTACGCCGCAAGAGATCTACAACAAGCCGAATAATATGTTTGTTGCTGGCTTTATGGGTTCACCGTCGATGAACTTTATCAAAACGATGGTCGACCTTGATGCGCAAGAAAAGCCAGTGATTAAAGTTACCGCAGGTAATGGTCAAGAGCATCATATTAAGCTACCAGCCTCAATGCGCGAGCAAGATGGCAAAGAGGTGGTGATTGGTTTGCGTCCTGAGCACATTACTGATAGCGAAAATCAAGAGTCTGGTGCTTCCACTCAGCTAAATTTAATCTTGGAAGTACTTGAGCCTACAGGGCCAGATACGATTGCGATGATTAAGGTTAACGAGCAGGAAGTCGCGTGTCGTTTATCGCCTGAGTTTGACGTTACAGCGGGTCAAGTGGCACCACTTCATTTCGATCTTTCAAAAGCGGTGTTCTTTGATGCGGCTACTGAGCAGCGCATTGAATTTAACTAATGAGTGAATTAATTGATACGTTTATTAGTAATAATGAATGAATTCTACTAGTCTTAGAGTCATAGCATGAAGTAACCATCATGCATTGTGAGATGAGGTGGGCAGTCATGTCTCCTTATTGCCCACCTCATCTCTAGTAACGAAAATGGCAGCTTGTATAGCTGCCATTTGTTTTTATAAACCTTCCGTAGACAACGTCACTTCGTGATTTGGTATAAATTCACCCGTATTGAAAAATTTAATGGGTGGAAATCCCCCCATTTATTTTGAATAAATTTGAACTGGAAACACTCTCGAATAAGTGGTTGCTATAAGTTATTGAAATATGGCAACTTGATCTTCATTTATAAGTTGGCTTAGTTATTGCCCTTAGTTATCTATCAACACCCATTGATGGGGTTGTTCATTTAACAAGGAGAATAATAATGTTTAAGCCATTGACCCTACTATCTGCTTCGATTCTTGCTGTCACGAGCTTCAACGCTGCCGCTAACTGTGATCCAGGTGAAACGGTAATTAAGTTCAGCCACGTAACGAACACAGATAAGCACCCAAAAGGTATTGCGGCTTCATTACTTGAACAGCGTGTCAACGACGAAATGGACGGAAAAATGTGTATGCAGGTTTTCCCTAACTCGACGCTGTATGATGACAACAAAGTGCTGGAAGCACTGCTTAACGGTGACGTGCAACTTGCTGCCCCTTCTCTATCAAAGTTTGAAAAGTTCACGAAGAAATACCGTATCTTTGACCTGCCATTCCTGTTTGAAGATGTTGAAGCGGTTGACCGTTTCCAAAACTCAGAGTCTGGCGAGAAGCTGAAAAATGCGATGCGTCGTCGTGGTCTGCAAGGTCTCGCGTTTTGGCACAACGGTATGAAGCAGATGTCAGCGAACAAGCCACTTATCTCTCCTGAAGATGCGAAAGGTCTTAAGTTCCGTGTCCAAGCGTCAGACGTACTGGTTGCTCAGTTTGAACAGTTAGGCGCAAACCCTCAGAAAATGTCGTTTAAAGAAGTGTACGGAGGCCTACAGACTAAAGTTATCGACGGTCAGGAAAATACTTGGTCAAACATCTACGGTAAGAAGTTCTTTGAAGTTCAAGACGGCATCACAGAAACCAACCACGGTATCCTTGATTACCTAGTAGTGACATCTAAAGACTTTTGGAAAGGGCTGCCTGATGATCAACGTAACCAGCTAAACACCATCATTCAAGAAGTGACGGCAACACGTAATGCTGAGTCTTCACGTGTGAATCTAGCGAACAAGAACAACATCATCGAAGCGGGTGGTGAAGTACGTTCGTTGACACCGGAGCAACGTCAGCAATGGGTAACGGCACTTCAACCTGTATGGAAGCAGTTTGAAAAAGATATCGGCACGGACTTAATCGAAGCCGCATTAGCATCAAATAAATAATAACAATAATCCCCCAACTATTGGCCCTCTTAATACCCTGCTTCAGGGTATATCGGGAAGAGGGCCTTTCTTTACCCGCGATAAAGTGAAGTAGCTTATGGAACAGTCAATTTTTGCCAGAATTGGGAAGGTGACAGACGCAGTAGAGGAAACTCTGATCGCGTTCTTTTTAGGAGCAATGACCTTGCTCACTTTTGCCAACGTAATATTTCGTTATGTCTTTAACGACAACATCTTATGGGCGTTAGAGCTCACCGTATTTATGTTTGCCTGGATGGTACTTGTCGGTGCCTCTTATGGCGTGAAAAAACATTTCCACATCGGTGTTGATGTTATTATCAACCTTGCCCCAGAACAACTCCGTAAGGCGTATGCAGTGATGGCTGCGGCTTGCTGTTTAGCATTCTCAATTTTGCTGTTGATTGGTTCTTGGAACTATTGGTACCCGTTTGCCACTGAGCGTGCTTGGTATGAAACCGATGATATTCCAATGCCGGAAATGCTGCAGTTTTTGGCCGATTGGTTAAACGAAGGTGAGCGCTACGAGAAGCTGCCACGCTTTATCCCTTATATGGCTCTGCCCATTGGTATGGCACTGCTAACTTTCCGCTTTGCCCAAGCAACATGGCAAATTCTTACTGGTAAGTTGGACCGCTTAATTGCAGGCCATGAAGCAGAGGAAGAGCTAGAGGCGTTAAAAGAAGAGTTAAAAGACGCTGGTGAGGCTATGGAGCCGAAAAATATCGGAAATGTGGACAGCAACGATAAGAGCAAGGAGCGCTAAACCATGGAAATCCTATTTTTATTTGTCATGGTGATTGGCTTTATGTTGATCGGTGTTCCGATCGCCATATCACTTGGTCTATCGAGTATTATTTTCTTAATGCTTCACTCAGATGCTTCATTAGCATCAGTGGCGCAAACCCTATTTAATGCCTTTGCAGGGCACTACACCTTACTGGCGATTCCGTTCTTTATCTTAGCATCGAGCTTTATGTCGACTGGCGGGGTAGCGAAACGAATCATCCGCTTTGCGATTGCCATGGTTGGCTGGTTCCGTGGTGGTCTGGCGATGGCTTCGGTTGTGGCGTGTATGATGTTCGCAGCGCTGTCTGGCTCATCTCCTGCAACTGTTGTTGCTATCGGTAGTATCGTGATCGCGGGCATGATCAAAAACGGCTACTCAAAAGACTTTGCCGCGGGTGTGATTTGTAACGCGGGCACGCTGGGTATTCTTATTCCGCCATCTATCGTTATGGTGGTTTACGCTGCAGCGACCGATGTATCAGTAGGTCGTATGTTCTTAGGTGGCGTTATCCCAGGCTTGCTTGCAGGTGTGATGTTGATGATTGCTATCTACATTGCTGCGCGAGTGAAGAACTTACCTAAGCAGCCGTTTGTTGGTTGGGGTGAAATGTTTGCCGCAGCCAAAGATGCCAGCTGGGGTCTACTGCTGGTGGTGATCATCTTAGGGGGTATTTACGGTGGTATCTTTACACCGACTGAAGCAGCAGCAGTTGCGGCGGTTTACTCATTCCTGATCGCCAACTTTATCTATAAAGATATGGGCCCATTTGCGGATAAAGAAAACCGTAAGCCAGCGTTAGTCAAAGTGGTTCAAGCGTTTGTTCATAAAGATACTAAGCATACCCTGTATGAAGCGGGTAAGCTGACAATCATGCTGTTGTTCATTATTGCCAACGCACTGATCTTAAAGCACGTATTAACTGAAGAACGTATTCCGCAGATGATCACGGAGTCGATGCTTTCGGCAGGATTAGGCCCAATTACCTTCCTGATCGTGGTCAACGTATTGCTTCTGATTGGTGGTCAGTTTATGGAGCCATCAGGCCTACTGATCATCGTTGCGCCGCTGGTATTCCCTATTGCGATTGCACTGGGTATTGACCCAATTCACCTTGGTATCATGATGGTGGTGAACATGGAGATCGGTATGATTACGCCGCCGGTCGGGCTCAACCTGTTTGTTACCGCCGGGGTCGCCAAGATGTCGATGATGCAGGTGGTCAAAGCGGCGTTGCCGTGGGTTGGAGTCATGTTCCTCTTCCTCATTATCGTTACATACGTACCTTGGGTATCAACTTGGTTACCAACCACGCTGATGGGACCTGAGATAATCACTAAGTAACGTAAACCCTAGACAAAAAAAGCCCCGGATAGACAGCTATCTGGGGCTTTCGTTTTAGGGACATACTATTTAGACAGTAAGAGCTAATAAGTTAACTCTGAATCATCAGTTCCGTTTGATAAAACCAATATAGAGCCCCAAACATGAATAAAAAGTGAATAGGTTATTCACCTTTATAGTTGTTTTTGTCTAGGCCATATTTTTGCATCTTGTCGTATAAGGTTTTACGCGCAAGTTGCAGGTGCTCCATCGTAGCTTTGATACTACCATCACATTGATTAAGTGCTTGCTCAATAATGCTCTTCTCAAATTCAGCCACTTGCTGGGCAAGGCTGGTTTCTTTGCTACTGACGTCGTCATTCCCACCGAACTGAGAAAGGCGGCCAAGTAGGACGAAGCGCTCAGCGGCATTACGTAACTCACGAACATTACCCGGCCAGTCATGGGCCATGAGTTGATGAATTTGCTGAGCTTCAATAGCTGGAGCAGATTTGCCATAGCGCGAGGCGGCGACCAGTAAGAAGTGGTGGAACAATGTGGCAATATCTTCCTTACGCTGCCTAAGAGGAGGCAGCTCTAAGGTGACGATGTTGAGTCGATAATAGAGGTCTTCGCGAAAAATGCCTTCAGCCGCGGCTTGTTTTAGATCGACTTTGGTAGCCGCAATGACACGGATATCAATTGGGATCAGAGAGTTGGAGCCGACACGTTCAATCATCCGCTCTTGGAGCACACGCAATAAGCGAATTTGCGCTTGCATCGGCATGGATTCTATTTCATCTAAGAATAGGGTGCCGCCTTTGGCATGCTCTAGCTTGCCGACTCGGGTGCTGTCTGCGCCAGTGAATGCGCCTTTCTCGTGGCCATAAAGCTCACTCTCAATCAAATTTTCTGGTACGGCACCACAGTTAATCGCGACAAAATTATTGTCTCGGCGAGAGCTTTGTTCGTGAATAGAGCGAGCAAACAACTCTTTACCTGTCCCTGTTTCACCAAACAGCAAGATGTCTGCGTTGGTATCGGCAATGTGGATAATGGTATCCCTAAGCGCCTGAATAGACGGAGTCTCACCAATAATGCGCGGGCCAAGTGCTTGGCTAGCTTTAAGGCTACGTTTGAGCTCTTGGTTTTCGAGTGTTAATGCGCGTTTATCTAACGCTCGGCGTGTGGTATCAATCAGCCTGTCAATGGGGAAGGGCTTCTCGATAAAGTCGTAGGCGCCGTTTCTCAGCGCATTGACCGCCATAGAAATATCACCATGACCGGTAATCAAAATAACGGGTATTTCCGCGTCCTGATGCAAAATACTTGAAAGGATGTTTTCGCCAGACAGGCCGGGTAAACAAATATCGGTAATCACGACTTTAGGTAGGCCATCGGTTTTGATTGCCAGCAGCGCTTCTTCGGCACTGGCAAAAAATCGTGCTGGGATTTCTTCTAGCTCGAAGCTTTGTTCAATGGCGAGGCGAATATCGCTCTCATCATCAATGAATATGACATCGTACATCGACTTTCCTTGATCGTTATTGTGTTGTCGTCGGTATCGTGAGTATGAACCGCGCTCCGCCAAGTGGCGATGTAGTTACGCTCAACTCGCCCCCCATTGCGTGTGTAATCTGATGGGAGATAGATAAGCCCAAGCCTAAGCCATTTTTCTTGGTGGTGTAAAAAGGTTCAAATAGCTGAGCTTGGCTATCAAATGGGATACCTGGCCCATTGTCATCGACCGCTAATTCGACTTTGCCATTATTATGCAGGACAGACAGAGCAACCTGTTTCGTTTGTTGGCCCTCAACTGCTTGTATCGCATTAGTCAGTAGATTAATCAGCACTTGCTCAAGTTGGATTGGGTTGATCTCGATAGTTGGTAAACTTGATTGGATATCAAGATTTAACTCAACCTGATTCGCCTTAAACTGTGGCGCGAGTAGCTCTTTCGCCGCCAATATAATTGGGGTTGCATCGGCTGTACTGATTTCATCGCTGTCGCTTTTTTTAGCAAACGAACGCAGTTGGCTACTTATCTTTGCCATGCGATCGGTCAGTGCTGAAATCCGTGTAAGGTTATCGTCTACACGATCATATTTGGATTTTTCTAAAAAGCGCCGCCCGTTATCAGCGAAACTGCGGATGGCAGCTAAAGGGTTGTTAAGCTCATGGCTGATACTCGCGGACATTTGGCCTAATACGGCGAGTTTAGCCGCTTGAATCAACTCATCTTGGGTCTGACGTAATGCTTGCTCGGTTTTGGTTCGCTCTGCGACCTCCGCTTGCAGCTCGGACGTTCGTTCCATAACCAAAAACTCAAGCTTTTGTTTGGCTTCAGATTGAAGCTGCTCAAATTGTCTTTTCTTGAGGTTACGCTGGAAGGTAAGTTGCAGTGATAAGTAAGCAATCACAAACAATAGGGTCGTGATCAACGAGAAGCTCAGCGTTGACCATAGTAACGTCACTTTAGGCGTTAGTACTCGCAGGGTTAAATCGTGCTTTTCTAGAGGCCTTGAAGAGACCAGGTAGGAGTTTTCGAACCCTGTTGATAGTGGATTCGTTAGTTCTGAACGAGGTATCGACAAGTCACCTGCAAAACCAAACGAACGTATCGGCGAGTCGAGATACTGACGACTATTTAAGATGGTCTGGCGCTGAGCTTCCGATAGGGTGGTTAAACTCTTGAACAGCCATTCTTCATTGCTCGACATAAAAATAACGTTGTAGTTATCCGTTGCGACAAAGGTATTGGTTTTGTTTTGCCAATTCGACTCAATCGCGGTGAGGTCCATTTTTATCACAATCACGCCAATGATTTCGGCGGCATAAGTGACCGGGTAAGAAAAATAGTAACCGCGTTGTTTCGAGCTTGAACCTAGGGCAAAGTACTGACTGGGTTGCCCCTGAATGGCATTGGAAAAATATGGGCGCCACGCATAATTTCGACCGATAAACGAGCGCGGCAAATTCCAGTTACTTGATGCGATAGTGTTGCCAAACTCATCAAGTAAATAGGCATCGGTTGATTGAATCGTGCTATTCACTTGCTCGAGGTAACGGTTGGTGAGTTCAATTTGCGCCGAGTTGCTTGGGTTCTGCAATGCTGAAATGAGCTCAGTGTCTTTAGCGATCAATTTCGGTAAATGAGCGTACTTGTCGAGTTTACTCGAGATAAACTCAGCGAAGCGTTCTAGCTGTTCTTTGTGAGTGTCAAATTGTTCTTCTTCGCTGGCATTCCAAACCCAACTCGCACCAAGCGTGATGACAGTGATATAGAGGATGCAAAGGTAGAACTTACTTCTTTGAAACGTCAACATTTACAAACCTGTATCACTTACACATCCATATATAGCGTAAAGGTTTTTGTTATGAATGTGTTTATTGGTCTTAACAAAGTGAGGTATAAAACCGGACGTAGATCGAGTTTTGATCTTTAATCGAAAAAAAATATTAGTTTCTCTTGAAAAAGCTATTAATGTCCCCATTTCTGGAAACAAAGCATGCTTTATTGGCGCTTTTTTTAGCAGTTAAGATGAGTTTTTAGGTGAATCCCGTAGCGATCGTAGGGCTGGACTCGACAGCGGTTGATCTGGTCGGTAGAATGCTGCGTCTGAATTTTTATCCTGAGGCTAATCGGAGATACCTTTTTATCGAATCAATTTCGTAAGGATATCGCTAATTAGTCCGATGATTGACTCGTCAGTTGTCGATACTCGATTTATAGAAGAGTACTCTTAGAGTACAAACAAGGATGGGTTCTATCTCTGTTGCAGAGTAGAGCACATAAGCTCAGTTATCTGAGCCAGTTTTGAGGTTAATGAATAATGCAAGTTACTGTTGAAACGCTAGAGGGCCTAGAGCGCCGTCTAAACATTACTGTTCCTGCTGCAAACATCGAAGATGCTGTAACAGCTGAACTACGCAACATCGCAAAAAACCGTCGTTTCGATGGTTTCCGTAAAGGCAAAGTGCCTCTAAAAATGGTTGCGAAGATGTACGGCAAAGCAGTACGTCAAGACGTGATGGGCGAAGTAATGCAACGTCACTTCATCGAAGCGATCGTTAAAGAAAAAATCAACCCAGCAGGCGCACCTACTTTCGCTCCAGTTGAGTCTACAGAAGGTGCAGACCTAGTATTCAACGCAACTTTCGAAGTTTACCCAGAAGTTGAGCTAAAAGGCCTAGAGAACATCACTGTTGAGAAACCAACAACTGAAGTTCAAGACGCAGACGTTGAAGAGATGATCGACACTCTACGTAAACAGCAAGCAACTTGGGCTGAAGTTGAAGAAGCTGCTGAAGAAGGTAAGCGTGCTACTATCGATTTCGTTGGTTCTATCGACGGTGAAGAGTTCGAAGGCGGTAAAGCTGAGAACTTCCCACTAGAGATGGGCGCTGGTCGCATGATCCCTGGTTTTGAAGACGGTATCGCAGGTAAGACTGCTGGTATGGAATTCGAAATCGACGTGACTTTCCCAGAAGATTACCACGCAGAAAACCTAAAAGGTAAAGCTGCTAAGTTCGCAATCAAAGTAAACAAAGTTGAAGCTCGTGAGCTTCCAGAACTAAACGATGAGTTCGTTTCTAAGTTCGGTGTTGCTGAAGGCGGCGTTGACGCTCTTAAAGCAGAAGTTCGTAAGAACATGCAGCGTGAACTTAAGCAAGCGATTAAGAACCGCATCAAAGAGCAAGCTATCGACGGTCTAGTTAAAGAAAACGACATCGACGTACCAGCTGCACTAATCGATCAAGAGATCGGCACTCTACGTCAGCAAGCTGCACAGCGTTTCGGTGGCAACCCAGAAGCGGCTGCACAACTTCCACGTGAACTGTTCGAAGAGCAAGCTAAGCGTCGCGTAGTTGTAGGTCTTCTACTAGGTGAAGTAATCAAGTCTGAAGAGCTAAAAGCTGACGACGAGAAAGTGAAAGCACTTATCGAAGAAATGGCGACTGCATACGAAGATCCAACAGAAGTTGTTTCTTACTACGAGCAGAACGAGCAAATGATGAACAACATGCGCAATGTTGCTCTAGAAGAGCAAGCAATTGATGCAATCATCTCTAAAGCTCAGGTTTCTGAAAAAGAAGTTAGCTTCAACGAGCTAATGAACCAGCAACCAGCTGCTTAATAAGCAATTTATTGCTGAGAAGGTTGACTAAACGTTAACTATTCTGCTAACAATGGTCCGTATGATATGTATCATACGGGCCATTTATTTTAGGGACATAAGAATATGAGCTACCAAGAAAAAAATACAATGCCATCAATTATGGACGCGCTAGTACCAATGGTCGTTGAGCAAACTTCCCGTGGTGAACGTTCTTACGATATCTACTCTCGTTTGCTGAAAGAGCGTGTTATTTTCTTGACTGGTCAAGTGGAAGACCACATGGCAAACCTTGTCGTGGCACAGCTACTTTTCCTAGAATCAGAAAATCCAGACAAGGATATTTTCCTATACATCAACTCGCCAGGCGGCAGCGTAACTGCAGGTATGTCTATCTACGACACAATGCAGTTTATCAAGCCTAATGTAAGCACAGTATGTATGGGTCAAGCATGCTCGATGGGTGCATTCCTACTTGCTGGTGGTGCACCAGGCAAGCGCTATGTTTTACCTAACTCACGAGTAATGATTCACCAACCACTAGGTGGCTTCCAAGGTCAGGCATCGGATATTCAGATCCATGCTCAAGAGATTCTAACGATCAAACAAAAACTTAACACTCTACTTGCTGAGCACACTGGCCAGCCTCTAGAAGTGATTGAGCGTGATACTGATCGTGACAACTTCATGGCAGCCGATCAAGCGGTTGAATACGGTCTAGTGGACGCAGTTCTCACTCATCGCGGTGAATAACTAGCAACATTGCCATATATTGATATACACTCAAGTCATATAAGTAAAGGCTAAGAGGTTAGCGAATGACAGATAAAAGCAAAGAGAGCGGTAGTAGTAAGCTTCTTTACTGCTCTTTCTGCGGCAAAAGCCAGCATGAAGTTCGTAAGCTAATCGCTGGTCCGTCAGTCTATATTTGTGACGAATGTGTCGACCTATGTAACGACATCATTCGTGAAGAAATTAAAGATGTTCTACCGAAGAAACAGTCGGAAGCACTTCCAGTGCCAAGAGATATTCGTGAACACCTTGATGACTACGTGATTGGCCAAGATTACGCGAAGAAAGTGCTAGCAGTAGCCGTTTATAACCACTATAAGCGTTTACGTAACGGAGATACGACGAGCGAAGGTGTAGAACTTGGTAAAAGTAACATCTTGCTAATCGGTCCTACAGGTAGTGGTAAAACGCTCCTAGCAGAGACATTAGCTCGTTTCCTAGATGTACCATTCACTATGGCTGACGCGACTACGCTAACAGAAGCGGGTTACGTTGGTGAAGATGTAGAAAACATCATCCAGAAACTTCTGCAGAAGTGTGATTACGACGTAGCGAAAGCTGAGCGTGGTATCGTGTACATCGATGAGATTGACAAGATCTCACGTAAAGCTGAAAACCCATCAATTACGCGTGACGTATCAGGTGAAGGTGTTCAGCAAGCGCTATTGAAACTGATTGAAGGTACAGTTGCTTCAGTACCACCACAAGGTGGTCGTAAGCATCCTCAGCAAGAATTCCTACAAGTAGATACATCTAAGATTCTATTTATTTGTGGCGGTGCATTTGCTGGCCTAGATAAAGTGATCGAGCAACGTGTTGCAACGGGCACTGGTATCGGTTTTGGTGCAGAAGTTCGTTCTAAAGACGAAACCAAGACTGTGGGTGAATTGTTCACTCAAGTTGAGCCAGAAGATTTGGTTAAATATGGCCTAATCCCAGAGTTCATTGGTCGTCTTCCTGTAACGACAACGCTGACAGAGCTAGATGAGGATGCATTAATCCAAATCCTATGTGAGCCGAAGAACGCACTGACTAAGCAATACGCTGCTTTGTTTGAACTAGAAGATGCGGAGCTAGAATTCCGTGAAGATGCACTGCGTGCGATTGCTAAGAAAGCAATGGAGCGTAAAACAGGTGCTCGTGGTCTTCGTTCAATTCTTGAAGGCGTGCTGCTTGAGACCATGTATGAACTGCCATCAATGGACGACGTAAGTAAAGTCGTTATCGATGAGTCAGTGATTAAAGGCGAGTCTGATCCATTGCTGATTTACAGCAACTCAGATAACCAAGCTGCAGGCGCAGAATCTTAATACGAATCACATAATTAGATATCGGTAGAAAGGGAGTAATCAATTACTCCCTTTTTTTTATTCTTTCATTGAATCCAAACAATTAAGCCCCATATACTGCAGATAGGACTAAGCGGAAGAGAGAATAATATGAACTTGGAACGTTCCGAACGTATCGAGATCCCCGTACTACCTCTAAGAGATGTAGTCGTTTACCCGCACATGGTAATTCCATTGTTTGTTGGCCGAGAAAAGTCGATTGCATGTCTTGAAGCTGCAATGGATAACAACAAGCAAGTATTGTTAGTAGCGCAAAAAGAAGCGGATACTGACGAACCAGCTCAATCGGACATGTTTGAAGTTGGTACCGTTGCGACGATCCTTCAATTACTGAAGCTACCAGATGGCACGGTTAAAGTGCTTGTTGAAGGTCAGCAGCGTGCAAAAATTAACCACTTTATTGAGAATGAATTCTTCTTTGCTGAAGCTGAGTACCTAACCACAGCTGAGCTTGATGAGCGTGAGCAAGAAGTGATTGTACGTAGTGCAATTAACCAGTTTGAAGGTTTTATCAAACTCAATAAAAAGATCCCACCAGAAGTACTCACTTCGCTAAACGGTATCGATGAAGCCGCTCGTCTGGCCGATACCATTGCCGCTCACATGCCTCTTAAACTTGCTGATAAGCAAGCGGTGCTAGAACTTCAAGATGTGACCGAGCGCCTTGAGTTCCTGATGGGGCAAATGGAATCTGAAATCGATCTGCTACAAGTTGAGAAGCGTATTCGCACTCGCGTTAAGAAGCAGATGGAAAAATCGCAGCGCGAGTACTACCTGAATGAGCAAATGAAAGCGATTCAGAAAGAGCTTGGCGAAAGCGAAGATGGCGTTGATGAATTCGAGACTCTCAAGCAGAAGATCGAAGAATCGAAAATGCCTCAAGAAGCGCGTGAAAAGACAGAGCAAGAGCTACAAAAGCTGAAGATGATGTCACCGATGTCAGCGGAAGCAACCGTAGTTCGTGGCTACATCGACTGGATGTTAGGTGTGCCTTGGAACAAGCGCTCTAAGGTGAAGAAGAACCTAGCCAAAGCCGAAGAGATTCTAAACGAAGACCACTACGGTCTAGAGCGTGTTAAAGAACGTATTCTTGAGTACTTAGCGGTTCAAAACCGAATCAATAAGCTCAAAGGCCCAATTCTATGTCTTGTGGGTCCTCCTGGTGTAGGTAAAACTTCTCTAGGCCGTTCTATTGCAGCTGCAACAGGGCGTAAATATACCCGTATGGCACTAGGTGGCGTAAGAGATGAAGCGGAAATCCGTGGTCACCGTCGTACCTATATCGGTTCAATGCCGGGTAAGCTTATCCAGAAGATGTCTAAAGTTGGCGTGAAGAACCCACTTTTCCTTCTTGATGAGATCGACAAGATGTCATCGGACATGCGTGGCGATCCATCTTCAGCACTGCTAGAAGTTCTCGATCCAGAGCAGAACAACGCGTTTAACGATCACTACCTAGAAGTCGATTACGATCTTTCTGATGTCATGTTTGTTGCGACATCTAACTCTATGGATATTCCAGGTCCGCTATTAGACCGCATGGAAGTAATTCGTCTATCGGGTTACACCGAAGATGAGAAACTGAACATTGCTAAGCGTCACCTTGTTGAGAAGCAAGTGAAACGCAATGGTCTTAAGCCACACGAGATTGAGATCGAAGATTCAGCCATCATTGGTATTATCCGTTACTACACGCGAGAAGCGGGTGTGCGTAGCCTAGAGCGTGAAATTTCGAAGATCTGTCGTAAAGCGGTGAAGAATATTCTGCTGGATGCTCAATTGAAATCTGTGACTGTAAGCATGGATAACCTTAAAGAGTACTTAGGTGTTCAGCGCCACGACTTTGGTAAAGCGGATGATAGCAACCGAGTAGGTCAGGTAACGGGCCTAGCATGGACTCAAGTTGGTGGTGACTTACTGACTATTGAAACGGAGTCGATGCCAGGTAAAGGTAAGCTGACACAAACAGGTTCGCTTGGCGACGTAATGAAAGAGTCGATTCAAGCAGCGATGACGGTAGTACGTTCACGCGCTGAGAAGCTGGGCATTAACCCAGATTTCTATGAGAAGCGTGATATCCACGTCCACGTACCTGAAGGTGCAACACCAAAAGATGGCCCAAGTGCGGGTATCGCGATGTGTACAGCACTTGTTTCTAGCCTAACAGGTAACCCTGTAAAAGCAGAAGTGGGTATGACAGGTGAAATTACCCTACGTGGTGAAGTTCTTCCTATCGGTGGCCTGAAAGAAAAACTGCTTGCAGCACACCGTGGTGGTATCAAAACGGTACTGATTCCAAAAGACAATGAACGTGATCTAGAAGACATTCCTGATAACGTTATCGCCGATCTTAAGGTGATTCCAGTGCAATGGATCGACGAAGTTTTGAAAGTTGCATTAGAAAATGAGCCGTCTGGTGTCGAGTTTGCTGCGGTAAAATAGTGATATGTAGCAAAAATAAGTAAAAGATTACGCTGATAAGCATAAAAAGGCTTGTCAGCGTTTTTTTTGGACGCTAACGTTAGCGACTATAGCTTCGGGCCTTGTTATACAAGGGTTTGTCGCTAATTTGAAATGAAATGGAACGTTAAGCTACCTATAAAAAAATAACCAGGTGGCGCAAAGGGGAATCACAGTGAATAAAACACAATTAGTAGAAAAAATCGCAGAAAACGCAGACCTATCAAAAGCTTCAGCTGGCCGTGCGCTTGACGCATTCATCGAAGCAGTAGGCGATACTCTGCAGTCTGGTGATCAAGTTGCTCTAGTTGGCTTCGGTACATTCAGCGTACGTACTCGTGCTGCACGCACAGGCCGTAATCCTAAGACTGGTGAAGAAATCCAAATCGCAGAAGCTAAAGTTCCTGCGTTTAAAGCTGGTAAAGCTCTTAAAGATTCTTGCAACTAATCAAAAAAATCGCCATTTAGGCTGATTTTTTCGAACCTTTTTAAATTATGCGCATCATACTGATGCGCATTTCTTTTTCTGGTATTATCGCGCTAATCAATTTTTATTTTAATGAAGTATATCGTGCGCAATTTTTCAATCATGTTGGTGCGATGTATAAGCGGAGAGTAGTTTAAGTATGATGGACCGATTACGCGAAGGCGTTAACAGCATCGCGGTTAAAATTATCCTGGGACTTATCATCCTATCTTTCGTGTTTGCAGGTGTTGGTAGCTACATTGTTGGCGGTTCAAACAACACAGCTGCGAAAGTAGGTAATGTTGAAATTGGCCGTGGTGAGTTTGAACAAGCTTACCAAAACGAACGTAATCGTATGCAAGCTCAGCTTGGTGATTACTTCTCTAACTTGTTGGCTGACCCTAGCTACGTAGAGTCTTTCCGCAAATCTGTACTTGATCGTATGGTAAACGACTTGCTACTTGAGCAACACGCTGAAGCTTTGGGGTTACGTGTGAGCGACGCGCAAGTACGTACACTGATTCTTGAAATGCCTCAGTTCCAAATTGACGGTAAGTTCGATCAAGAGATTTATCAAACGGCGCTTCGTCGTGCTGGCTTCAACGCAGAGAGCTTTGCAGAGTACCTGCGTCGTGATTTAGTACGTAACCAGTTGCTTAATGCTATTCAAGGTAGTGACTTTACGCTACCGGGTGAAGTAGAAGCTCAAAGCAAGCTACTGACTCAAACTCGTGAAGTGAAGAAAGTCACGCTATCTCTAGCAGACTTTGCGGCAAAAGCGCAACTGTCTGAAGATGAAATCAATGACTACTACCAACAAAACTCAGAGCGTTACACACGCCCTGAGCAAGTGAAAGTAGCCTACATTGAGCTATCTGCTCAGCAGCTTAAAGACGGTATTGAGGTATCGGAAGAGCAAGCGAAGCAGTACTACCAAGAACACCTAGATAAATACTCATCTGAAGAACAGCGCCGTGTAAGTCACATCTTAGTTGAAGGCGATGATGAAGCTAAAGCGCAGGCGATTCTTGATGAACTAAACGCCGGTGCTGACTTTGCAACACTAGCTGAAGAAAAATCTGATGACTTTGGTAGCGCGTCAGAAGGTGGTTCACTAGGTTGGATTGAACGTGACGTAATGGACCCAGCATTTGAAGATGCAGCGTTTGCTCTAACGAAAGTGGGTGAAACAACAGGTCTGGTTAAATCAGATTTCGGTTACCACATCATCAAGCTTGATGAACTTAAAGATGCAGTTGCTAAACCATATTCAGAGGTGGCAGCACAAATCAAGCAAGAGCTAAAAGATCAGCAAGCAGTCGATCAGTACTACGAACTGCAAAGTGAACTTGAAAAGGTAGCGTTCGAATACCCTGATTCTTTAGATGATGCTGCTCAAGCAATCAACGCTAAGATTCATACCACTGACTTCATTTCTCAAGTCGACGCTCCTGAGCTATTGAAGACGCCAGCTGTATTACAAGCTATCGTTAGCCCAGAAGTGAAAGAAGATGGCCTAAACTCAGAGGTTATCGAAGTTGCACCTGAGCACGTGATTGTGGTTCGCGTTGAAGACGCACGTGATGAGATGGTTCTACCACTAGCAGACGTTCGCGAACAAGTGACAACGACACTAGCGAAAGTGAAAGGTGAACAGAGTGCTATCGAACTTGCTGATAAACTGGTTGCTGAACTTAAACAAGGCAAGCAAGATTTATTGGGAGAAAATGGTTTAGCATTCGGCGAAACAGAAACGGTTGACCGTAGCTCTCCATTAGCAGACGTTGTGTTCTCTATGGTGAAACCTGAAGAAGGTAAAGTAGAGTTTGCTCAAGCGAAAGACCTGAATGGTGACATCGTCGTCGTTGAACTGACGGATGTTTCTTCAATGTTTAATACTATGTATAACGAACAGATCGCTCAGCAAATGACACAAGCAAATGCTCAACAAGACCTTTCAGGCCTGATCAGCATCTTGCGTAAAACGATTGATATTGAATACTACGTTGTGACTCAATAGCTAGTCATAATGTAATTGATATATAGATTAAAACGGGCTGCAATTGCAGCCCGTTTTGTTTTTCTAGCTTAGCGTTATAGCTCGGCTGCCAGCTTGATTAATCTGTTCAGACATCTTGATAGAAAGGAAATCGGAATGTTTAAACAGATAGTGTTAATTATGGCTTTAATCGTGGTGGCTCCGTTAGGTTTAGCTGCCGACAGTAAAACTAATCCTAAATACGAAGGGATCGAAATTACCGTCAATATCAATAGTGCGGGAGCTGAGGAGCTAGCGGCACTACTTAATGGTGTTGGACTAAAGAAAGCGCAAGCGATAGTTTCGTATCGTGATGAGCATGGCAGCTTTAAAACAGCGCAGGAGTTAACCGCGGTTAAAGGGATAGGTGAGGGTCTAGTTACTCGCAACTTAGATAGAATCAAGTTATAAACCTGTACGAGAGCGCAATCGCGCTCTTTTTTAAATTTCCCCATTATCTTCCTAGAACCTCTACACATTTACCTCTATAATTTCACGCCAAACAAAGGTCAGTGCGTGGAGCAATGACCAGTAACTAACGCGGAGTAAAACATGTCGTCTCATACACCGGTAGTCACCGTTGATGGACCAAGTGGTGCAGGTAAGGGCACTCTTTGTATGCTGTTAGCAAACAAGCTAGGTTTTCACTTATTAGATTCTGGTGCCATCTACCGAGTATTGGCACTTGCTGCTATCCATCACGGTGTGAACTTAGAATCGGAAGACGCACTGGTTCCACTTGCTACCCACCTTGACGTACAGTTTGTTGCGGAAGGCGACTTAGTGAAGGTTATTCTAGAAGGCGAAGATGTCTCTGGTGAGCTACGTAAAGAAGAAACGGGGATGGCGGCATCAAAAGTAGCAGCGTTACCTCGCGTGCGTGAAGCATTACTGCGTCGTCAGCGTGCGTTTGCCGAAGGCGAAGGCCTAGTTGCCGATGGTCGTGATATGGGCACGGTTGTTTTTCCTCAAGCTGAGGTGAAAATTTTCCTTGATGCTAGCGCTGAAGAGCGAGCGACTCGCCGCCTTAAACAGTTGCAAGGCAAGGGTTTAGATGTTAGATTTGACGACCTTTTGAGCGAGATCCAAGAGCGTGACGACCGAGATCGTAACCGCCCAGTGGCACCATTACGCCCTGCAGAGGATGCGCTTTTGCTAGATTCTACTACGATGAGTATCGACGAAGTGGTAGAAAAGGCACTACAATATATCGAATCTAAGCTAGTCGCCTAGGCGGCTAGGTCAGAGCGTTGGTCGCAAGGATGATGACTGGCGAATTTAATAACCCCACGCGGTAGGAAACCCGTGGACGTTTAATTTATTGAAGATTAAATAAATGACTGAATCTTTTGCTCAACTCTTTGAAGAGTTTCTAAACGAAACAGAATTCCAACAAGGCAGCATCGTTAAAGGTACTGTAGTAGCTATCGAGAACGGTTTCGTTCTTGTTGACGCTGGTCTTAAGTCTGAATCTGCTATCCCTGCTGAACAGTTCAAGAACGCTGCTGGCGAACTTGAAGTTGAAGTTGGTGCTGAAGTAGACGTAGCTCTAGACGCTGTTGAAGATGGTTTCGGTGAGACTCAACTTTCTCGTGAGAAAGCGAAGCGTCACGAAGCTTGGATCGTTCTTGAGAAAGCTTGTGAAGAAGCTGAAACTGTTGTTGGTATCATCAACGGTAAAGTTAAAGGCGGTTTCACTGTTGAACTAAACGGTATCCGTGCTTTCCTTCCTGGTTCTCTAGTAGACGTGCGTCCTATCCGCGACACTGCTCACCTAGAAAACAAAGAGCTAGAGTTCAAAGTTATCAAACTTGACCAGAAGCGTAACAACGTAGTTGTTTCTCGCCGTGCAGTTATCGAGTCTGAGAACAGCGTTGAGCGTGATGAGCTTCTAGAAACTCTACAAGAAGGCGCAGAAGTTAAAGGTATCGTTAAGAACCTTACTGACTACGGTGCATTCGTAGACCTAGGCGGCGTTGACGGCCTACTACACATCACTGACATGGCTTGGAAGCGCGTTAAGCACCCTTCTGAGATCGTTAACGTTGGTGACGAGATCCAAGTTAAAGTTCTTAAGTTCGATCGTGAGCGTACTCGCGTATCACTAGGTCTTAAGCAGCTAGGCGAAGATCCATGGGTAGCTATCGCTAAGCGTTACCCAGAAGGTCACAAACTATCTGGTCGCGTTACTAACCTAACTGACTACGGCTGTTTCGTTGAAATCGAAGAAGGCGTTGAAGGTCTAGTACACGTTTCTGAAATGGATTGGACTAACAAGAACATCCACCCATCTAAAGTTGTTAATGTTGGCGACGAAGTTGAGGTTATGGTTCTTGAAATCGACGAAGAACGTCGTCGTATCTCTCTAGGTCTGAAACAGTGTAAAGCTAACCCATGGCAATCTTTCGCTGAAGCGCAAGCTAAAGGCGACAAGGTTACTGGTAAGATCAAGTCTATCACTGACTTCGGTATCTTCATCGGTCTAGAAGGCGGCATCGACGGTCTAGTTCACCTATCTGACATTTCTTGGAATGTTGCAGGCGAAGACGCTGTACGTGAGTACAAGAAAGGCGACGAGATCTCTGCTGTAGTTCTAGCTGTAGATGCAGAGCGCGAGCGTATCTCTCTAGGCGTTAAGCAAATGGAAAATGACCCATTCAACGCTTACGTTGCAGATAACAAGAAAGGTGCACTAGTTAACGGTACTGTTACTGCAGTAGACGCTAAAGGTGCAACTATCGAGCTTGAAGAAGGTGTAGAAGGTTACCTACGTGCTTCTGAAGTTTCACGTGACCGTATCGAAGATGCGTCACTAATCCTAAGCGTTGGTGACAGCGTTGAAGCTAAGTTCACAGGTGTAGACCGTAAGAACCGCGTAATCAACCTATCTATCAAAGCTAAAGATGAAGCTGAAGAGCAAGAAGCAATGGCTTCACTGAACAAAGCAGACGATGCTTCGTTCGGTAACGCTATGGCTGACGCTTTCAAAGCAGCTAAAGGCGAATAATTAAATCGCTTTTAAGAAAAAGGAGCCGAAAGGCTCCTTTTTTATGTTTACGTAATAACTAGTAGTAATACCAATCTCTACAAGATGTTCTGAAAAAAGCACTTTTTCACTACACACATTGTTCAATTTTTGTCTAAAATTGAAGGCAAGTGTTTGTTGGAACTGGTATTACTTACTATAATAAGTGATAAATTACTCTATGAGGGCAACTATGACTAAGTCTGAATTGATTGAAAGACTCTGTGCAGAACAGACGCACCTTTCAGCGAAAGAGATAGAAGATGCTGTAAAAGATATTTTAGAGCATATGGCGTCAACTCTAGAAGGTGGCGATCGAATTGAGATCCGTGGTTTCGGTAGTTTCTCTTTGCACTTCCGTGAACCTAGAGTCGGCCGTAACCCAAAAACTGGTGACAAAGTGGAGTTGGAAGGTAAATTCGTTCCACACTTTAAACCGGGTAAAGAATTACGTGAGCGCGTTAATCTAGGGTAAGCGACGTAATCTATTGATAAAAAAGCGGCATACGGAAGTATGCCGCTTTTTTATAACTCGAATTACAGAGATAACCATGGTTTGTTTCGAGCTTTTACTGCATAATCGTACGGCAGAACTAATCTTAGGTGATGGACTATGAAAATTATAAAAATCGTTCTTGTACTGGCCCTATTCTTAATTGCACTGGCATTAGGCTCTCAGAATCAAGCTATCGTGACATTCAACTACCTCATTGCTCAGGGTGACTTTCACTTATCTACACTGCTAGGTGTAGTATTCGTGGTTGGTTTCAGCCTTGCTTGGTTAGTATTTGGTGGCTTACACCTTAGATCGCAGCTCCAAGTTCGAAAACTGAAGAAGAAACTTAATAAGCTTTCTCCTCCAGCTGTTGAGCCGACTCAAGAAAAAGCTTAACAAGATTTTTATTAGGTAGGCTGTTACTTGATGTTAGAAATTCTCTTCTTATTACTACCAATTGCAGCAGCATATGGCTGGTATATGGGTAATCGCAGTGCCCAACAAGATAAGCAGAAACAATCTAATCAAATATCCCGTCAATACGTGACGGGTCTAAACCTGCTTTTATCAGATCAGTCTGATAAAGCGGTAGACCACTTTATTGAACTTCTTCAAGTTGATAATGAAACTATTGATACGCACTTAGCGTTAGGTAATTTGTTTCGATCGCGTGGAGAGGTCGACCGCGCTATTCGTATTCACCAAAATCTTATCTCTCGCTCAGGTCTAACTATTGACCAAAAAAACATCGCGCTTCAACAACTAGCAAAAGACTATATGGCGTCAGGCTTTTTGGATCGCGCTGAAAAAATCTTCGAGCAGCTTGTGGATGAACCTGATCATAGAGAAGCGGCGCTTCAGCAACTTGTCGCGATCTATCAGCAGACACGTGAGTGGAGTAAAGCGATTCACTACGCTTCTTTATTGGTTAAAATGGGCCGCAAGCGTATGCGTACTAGCATTGGCCATTTTTGGTGTGAGCTTGCAATGCAAGAGCAAGCTGACGGCAACCACGCGCAGGCTAGACAAAACTTCAGAAAGGCTTTAGCTGAAGATCCTAGATGCGTTAGGGCGAGTATTGCTCTTGGTAAGCTCTACCTAGAGGATGAAGATTACAAGCGCACTATCGCTCATTTAGAAGCGGTGTTAGAGCAAGATAGTGACTTTGTTAGCGAAGTTTTACCAACACTGGCTGAGTGTTATCACCATCTAGGTCAAGAAGATGAGCTACTGAATTTCTTACGCCAATGTATTGTAAGTAAAGCCGGCGTGTCGGCGGAGCTTATGCTGGCGCAAATGGTGGCCAAACATGATGGACCAGGAGCGGCTCAAGAGCTATTGACTCGCCAGCTGGTAAAGAATCCAACCATGAAAGGTTTCTATCGCTTGATGGATTACCATCTAGCTGAAGCGGAAGAAGGGCGAGCTAAAGCGAGCTTAGATACGCTGCAGAAATTAGTTGGTGAACAGTTAAAAGTGAAGCCCCATTACCGTTGTCGTACGTGCGGCTTCTCGACCCATTCAATGTATTGGCATTGTCCTTCCTGTAAAGGGTGGGGGACGATCAAGCCAATCCGTGGATTGGATGGTGAATGATTTTAAAAGATTGGGTAAATCCCATAACAAATGGCAGCGGTGATCCCGCTGCTTTTTTTCGATTTGTTTAAAGTAAGTTAGGAGATGAAATGATCGACCAAAAAGTAATTGTCGCACTGGATTATGATAACCAAGCAGACGCACTCGCTTTTGTTGATAGAATCGACCCAAGCTCTTGCCGCTTAAAAGTAGGTAAAGAGATGTTCACACTATTTGGTCCTGATTTCGTTAAAGAGCTACACAAACGTGGTTTCTCTGTGTTCCTTGATCTTAAGTTCCACGACATTCCAAATACCTGTTCTAAAGCAGTACGCGCAGCCGCAGAGATGGGCGTGTGGATGGTAAACGTTCATGCAAGTGGTGGCGAGCGTATGATGGCAGCGTCACGCGAGATTCTCGAGCCTTATGGTAAAGATCGCCCGCTACTTATCGGTGTAACGGTATTGACCAGTATGGAACAGAGTGACTTGGCGGGTATTGGACTGGATATTGCCCCACAAGAGCAAGTGGTTCGTCTCGCTAACCTAACTAAAAACTCAGGTCTAGATGGCGTAGTATGTTCTGCTCAAGAAGCTTCAATGCTTAAGAGTGAGCTTGGTAAAGAGTTCAAGCTTGTAACCCCGGGTATTCGCCCTGCAGGTGCAGCGGTAGGCGACCAGAAGCGAATCATGACTCCTGTAGATGCAGTTCAAGCTGGTTCAGATTACTTGGTGATTGGTCGCCCAATCACTCAATCTGCAGATCCATCTGCGGTGTTAGCAGAGATTAATGCATCACTAGCATAATCACAGATTAATAAAAAAGGATGCCTAAGCATCCTTTTTTATTAAGCGGGAACACCACTATGGAACTTAAAGTCACTGTCGGGTGATGATATTAACTCGGCTTCTAAACGACCGAAGTAATCGATGCGTTCAGTGATATCTTTTCCGGCGATCTCTTCTGCTAAAGTCAGGTAGTCTTGGTAATGACGAGCTTCTGAGCGAAGCAGTGACACGTAGAATTTGGCAATGTCTTCATCCATATGAGGAGCAAGCTTAGCGAAACGTTCACAAGAACGAGCTTCAATGAACGCACCAATAATCAGCTTATCGATAAGCGCTGCTGGCTCAAAAGTACGGATATGTTTAATCATCCCCTTGGCGTAACGGCTTGCTGTAACAGGGCGGTATTCTAAGCCTTGCTCTTCAATGATTTCTAGAACTTGATAGAAGTGATGTAGCTCTTCTCTAATCAGTAGAACCATTTTATCAATCATATCCTGCCCGTAGGCACAGCCATTTTTGGGCTTGATTGATTTAGAAATGTTGCTTTTTCCTTTGAGTGTTTCAAGGCTGCCAATACCTTTGTAAGCAAAGTGCTCATAAGGCTCAACCAATTGAGTAATCTGCTCTTTACCTTCTTCGGTTAAGACATAGCGTTTTAGCAGGAAAACCGCACTCTGCGAAGCTTTCAATTCACATAGTAAATGATCCCTTAAAATCACCGATAGGTTCTCAGGCTTACGAGCCTCTTCAATCCAAGAGTCTGGTGTTGAACATTTTAGGAAGTTATGAATAGGGGCTAAAAGTTGTTCGTACATCATTTACAAAGAGTTGCGGGTTATTTCGAGAATCTTAACACGCTTAGTACGGTTAGTTTTACTCTTTATAAGAAGGAAATTATGAAATGCATCAGAGAAGACGTTGTTGCATATCAGGTAAGATAACGTCTGGTTAAGTTGGTAGGAATAAGAACAATAAATGAATATCACAATAGAAAATTGCAACAGCATAGACTCAGCAACGATTGCACTGACAGATAAAAAACTCAATATCAAATTTGCACCAAATGGTACAGGAAAGAGCACGATAGCAAGAGCTATTACGCTGCACTCACAAGGCGATGCTCTCGACTCCCTAATGCCGTTTAAGTTGAAAACAGATAATCCTGACTCAAAAGCACCCTCAGTAACTTCTGATGTTGAGGTTAATTCAGTTATGTGTTTCAACGAGGAGTATGTACGTCAGTTCACTTTTCAATCAGATGAATTGGTTAGTAATAGCTTCGATATTTTTATCAGAACCGATGCGTACAATGTTGTCGAAGAAGAAATCGATACAATTGTAAAAGAAATCAATGGGTTGTTTGATGGCAATGAGAACCTGGAAACGTTCATTAGTAATTTGAGTGAATTAGGTACTGCTTTCACCTTGACAAAATCTGGACTATCACAGAAATCGACAGGCATGAAAGGTCTTTCTCAGGGAAATAAATTACAACATATCCCTGAAGGCTTAGAGGCATATCAACCCTTCATCAGTAGTTCTTCCAATGTGGCGTGGATTGATTGGCAAACAAAAGGTTCACAACAGTTTTCTGAGTTGTCAGATTGTTGTCCTTACTGCTCTTCAGATACTACAGAGAAGAAAGAACAAATTACCAGAGTAGGTGAAGAATATGACAAAAATGTTATTAAAAACTTGGTAAAGATAATTGATGTCATCAACAAACTTGGCAATTACTTTACTGAAGAAGCAAAGCAGAAACTAACAGATATAACTCTTCTTCCAAATGGTCTTGAGCCAGAACATGTCGATTATCTTAAACAGATCAAAACGCAGATTGACCGTTTGTCTGAGCGTCTGGTTAAGTTGAAATTACTCAAAGGGTTTGATTTTAAGAGAGATGAGTCTGTGCGAGATCAACTCAATGCATACAAGATCGATCTTGCTTTTCTTACCGAACTAAATTCGGATGCCACCAAACAAGAAATTGACACTATTAATAACTCGATAGATGAAGTCGTAGTTAAGGCTGGTCAGTTACAAGGAAAGCTAAATCAACAACGTGGTGTGATGAAAAAGTTGGTAGAAAAGTATCAAACAGAGATTAACAGTTTTCTATCT
Source organism: Vibrio hepatarius (assembly GCF_043642085.1). Taxonomy (GTDB): domain Bacteria; phylum Pseudomonadota; class Gammaproteobacteria; order Enterobacterales; family Vibrionaceae; genus Vibrio; species Vibrio hepatarius_C. The sequence goes on from NZ_JBHZSA010000007.1 coordinate 152,614, forward strand.
TACGCTGGTTATAAATACAAAGTGCAAATATCAGGAGAAGATGATCAATCCCAATTGAAATTGCAGCATATTGATCATGACGATTTTGTTTCTGGTGGAGATCAACATCTTAGCTTCGGTGAGCGGAACGCATTTGCAATTGTCTTGTTTATGTACGAGTGCTTATCCAAGAAGCCTGACTTGATCATTCTGGACGATCCGATTTCTTCATTTGATAAGAATAAAAAGTATGCAATTTTAGAAATGCTTTTTCGGAGAAAGCCTGCTAACTGCTTAAAGAGTAAGACTGTCTTGATGCTTACTCATGATGTTGAACCAATCATTGACACTGTGAAAGCGGTGAAGAAACAGTTTGATAGTCAGGTGTTCGCTTCTTATCTAAGGTTTGATTCTGGGCTAATAAGCGAACTAGCTATAGATAAGAGTGACATCAAAACGTTTTCTCAAATCTGTACAGATTACTTAGAAACTGAAGCTCACTCTATTTTAAAGTTAATATACTTACGCAGATATTTTGAGATTACAGATGAGATGGGAGATGCTTATCAGGTTCTTTCTAACTTGCTACACCTTAGAACTTTGGAAGAAGCAGAAGATAGGAGAGTAGATGGTTCGCCGATAATGGAACCAGAAAAGTTAGACCGTGGTATTGCTGACATTTTAGATAAAATTGATGGTTTTGAATACGGCAGTGTACTTGAACAATTACAAGCTAAAGAATCACTAAAAGAGCTGTATGATAATTGCTCAAATGGTTACGAAAAGCTTCAGGTTTTCCGTTTATTTAAAGAAGTAGATGAAGAGCTTGATGTGGGTAACTCAGTGATTCAAAAATTTATCAATGAAACATACCATATAGAGAATGAGTACATATGTCAGCTTGATCCAACGAAATATGATTTGATACCTGAGTATGTCGCTAAGGCTTGTGATGAATTCTTAATGAATGCTGGTTTATAGCTTGTGGTAGAACAAGCACAAAGAATGAGCTTTTCGCTCGCTCTTTGTGCTTGGCTAAAACTAACTTAGGTCAATTAATATATGAAATATTTTGATAACTTGTCCCTCTCTATATCGAGTTTCAACAGCAGTTGCTAAGTGAGCAATTGTATCCTCTTCAATTCGTCTTATAGAATGTGTTTTAGGATCAATGTCTGAAAAGCCTAAATATTGTTTTTTCTTTAAGTTTTCAAAATATTGATTAGATTTTATGTTGAAATCTTTAAAGTAACAAAAAGAAACAACGAAAATAGGAGATAGACCAACCGTATCATACTTAGATAGTTTATTTAAATGCTTGTTTATTACAGTGTTATCTAAACAATCTAAGTTCATAGCCTCATATATCGATATAGGGCCATATCCAGTATCTACAATTAAACCATCTAATTCTCCGATTCCACCTGTACTATTTGTATCAGATTGACCCATTCGTCTTTGTTCCGCCATGTAAGGCTTGAATAAACAGAACCTAGAGTTAAATAGAGAAACGAACCAATCATTTATAATGTCTTCATTTTTCTTTTTTCGAAGAGTCGCCAAATTAGTTGCTCGTGATAATATTTCTTTAGAGCAGGCGATAATTTCATTGTATAGAAATCTATCTAGATCAGATGGGCTAGGAGATATGATCTGTGATAATTCCTTTACTGGACGACCTTTAATCTCGTTGAATTTGTTTCTCAAGTATCCCAAGTCAATTAGATCATCATTTATACCGATACCAGATAAGCTTTCGTCATAACTTACTAACTCTTCTTTATCTAGTGATTTGCTGATAGAGGAATTACCACCTACAATATTTCTATACTCCGCCTCAATTTCGTCATCAATAACGTATGGTGAATTGTATTCTTTGTATCTTTCTATTAATGATCTTGCGGAGCCTAAATCATTAACAACTCTAAGGTATTTGCTATAGACTAATAATATTGATTTTGAATATTTCTCAATGTCATCTAACTTTATATAGTGACTTTGGATTTCGTTATAGGTCTTTGATAGAAAAAGTACATTTAGAAGAAATGCTTTCTTTTCAATGTCAAGGTCGAAAAAATTAAAGTTTTTGGTCTTCTTCTTATAGCTTTTAATTGCTTTTCTGTAGTGTTCTGAACTCGAGTTTTCTTTTTCTAGAACATTCACTTCTGCTACAAATGTAAGATAAGAAAAATTATCTGTTTTATAATTATTGTATAGTTCTTCAAATATTATTAGTGAAGTTTTAGGTTCATAGGTAAGTTTGACTAACCCTAAAATATATCTGTAAAATAACTTTGCTTCATTCTCTGGATGACTAAAGTTATGATTGTGTTTATGAGGATTCTTTGGCAATTCAACTTCAGTTATCTCTTGCCATTTTTTCTCATTTGTAGCGTTTGAATAGTAGATTTGGAGGAGATTATATTTGTACTCTAAGACTCTCCAGTTATAGAGTCTTTGTTTGTACATACTATTTTCTTTATAATTATGTTTATCAAAAAATGAGTTAGCTTTAATTAGTATCTTATGTGCTAGTTCCAAGTGTTTTTGTTCTAATGAAAGTGAAAAACTTTTCTCCAAGTCGCTGATACTAACTTCTTCCACCATATCTAGTTCTGATTTAACTAGGATTTCTGAAATGTATTTTTTTCTGTTATAGAATAATGTATTTGAAGATAGCATTAAAACCATAGAATAAGGAGCATACTCTGAAACTTCATCCGCAATTTCTTTGAATTTATTATAATCTAGTATATCGAGTGTTTCTGTTATAGCGTCCCACAAATCATAATTTTGTTTATATAAGCTTGGTAAGTAATCGCCAAAAATAGGAAATGGGATTTCATCATTCTTGAAACCAAAGAAAAGTGAGAGTTCTTTGATAGTTCTAAATAGTTTTTCTTTATCTGATCTTTGTAATTTTATACAGTTATTCAGTACTTGCAAGTAATGCCCAATAGACCTAGTGTAATCAATTCTCGATGAACTGTCACACTTAAAGTAATTGGCAATTATCTTATTTGTTGATGGTAATTTTTTGACAAAATCTTCAACTACTTCCTTTTTATCTAAACAATACCACTCTAATTTGTCATAGAATATATCAGATTCTATGACGATGTCATTTATATCAAGAGATTTTTCAATAACTAGTGTGTAAAATCCAACTAACTTTATTGTTATATTTTTTACGGTGCAGTTTTCTTTTAGTATATAATCAACAGAGTCTAAATGATTTAACATTCTAAACAGTAAATATATCTTATATCGGTTATCATTTTCTATTTCGTTCAAATTTAAATTGTCTGAAATATCTATAAATAACTTCATCGAGTCACGGTCATCGATGTATGATAAAAAGTTATTTAAGCATTTTATGTCAATCTCATCTTCTGATTTATATTCACCTATGTTACTTTTTACCAATTCTATAATGATTGGAGACAACAAGGTTATATCGTTTGCATTTTTGCATACATTAAGTGATGTTTGACATATCAAATCTATCGTGTTTTCAATTGTATTCTTATAGTCTTCATCATTTTGACTAAATGTACTCTTAACCTCTCTGATTAGATTCTTGAAACCTATATGAAGAAGATCGCTCTTTGATAAAAAGTAAAGGTTAACACTGTTTTCAGCGCCGAAGGGGATGTGTTTTATAATAAGAAGGCGAAGTACTGGAAGGGTTTTTGATAGTTTTAAAATTGCGTCAAATTTTTCAGAACATCTACCCCCAAAGTAGTCATCAATATAGATGCCTTTTTTTGATAGGTTTCTTAAAGCTAAGTATGCAAGGTCATCGAAGTAGTGATAGTGTGAATCATATCGGCTGCTCCATTTCAGCAATTCAATATCTGAACTTAAGTCGATATCTTCGCAGTTACTGTAGATCTTTCTTAGATCATTGAGGGAGTTTGGTGATTTCTTTGTCTCATTCCGATTCTTGCTTTCATTAGAAAGTTCGATATGTGTCGTATGAATGGTAGACATTAAACTGATGTCAAAAGAATTGCTACTAATCAGATAGTTTTTGTATTCAAGTAAGGATAGCTGAATTAGTTTGGATTGTTGAATGCATCTATCATAGAAGTGACCAAACTCATCACTCTCTTCTCTGTTGAATGATTTAGAATTTGGAAACCTTATGGTATAGCTGTATGCTGCTCTAAGGTCGAAAAATCTATCTATCGCCTCATCACGGTCAGACTTGCTAAGATAAATTTTCCAGAAATAATCTGATATTGGTGAGCCATTCCCCCAGCCATCATCATTTAATTTTACCTTTAACCTCGTTTTAGCTTCCTCTATTTCTACAGAAAAATGAGAAAAAGCATAGCCTCTAGGTACAATAGCTTCGTAGCTTTCTTTTGAAATTGAGAATGAGACAGGCTTTAAATAGGAATTGTAGTCATAGAGAATGCCTTTTAACTTTTCTGTGAAGCGAAGCAAAGGTTTCATTGAAGAATGAAAATCATTGCTACTATGCTTGCTAGGTAGTCTTGCATTGATTCGTACCCAGTTGTGTTCATAAATGATAATTCCTAGTTCCTCTAGGAGTTCAAAATCGAAGTTCTCCTTTAAGGATATCTTTTTCCCTTTTTTGGTTTCCCAAAGGATATTTCCTTTTAACAGTCCAATAGCCAGATCTCGATCGATTCTTGGAGTGTCGAGCTCTAAATGCCAAAGGATTTTTGCAAGATACTGGGCTTCTATGTAACGTTGGGGATCTGACACATGCTCTGACTCTTGGTAAGTATGCCGTTGTTTCGTTAACAATTGATCAATGCGACAGGTCTTCAAAGGGAGTTTTTGTGTCACTATCTTTGCCTATATGGGACTAAATACATATTTATATTACATGTATTAAGAACATCAATACACGTTGATGTGAAAAAATGTGTGTGGGTTCAGAGACATAGTTATGGCTATGGGAGACAGGAAAGACTGTAAAAGTTAGCTAGTGAGCTAGCATTGTTTAATTGTGGACGTGCTCAGTGGTTTGAATGTGCACACCTAAGCTTTCAGCTCACATAATAAGTGATCGATAAGGACCACTTGGAGGTTTTCCGGTTTACGAGCTTCTTCAACCCATGCATCTGGAGTTGAGCACTGTAGAAAGCCGTTTATTGGCTCAAGTAGCGACTGGTATTGTTCTAATTCGATCATCTTGGACTTACTTTACTAGATAAATAGAAAAAGGCCGCTAGTGCGACCTTTTTGAAAATAGTTGTGCGGATTATATTACCACTTTTTCTTCTCACCAAAGAGGGCATCCATATCATTTTGGCGCTGGCTCTCTTCCATTTGGTGTAGCTCTTCTGCGTTTTTAGTTTGACGTTTAGACTCAAGCTCGTCGTACATAGTCTGCAGCTTTTCACGCGCTTGATTTGAATAAGCGTCGTTTTTGGTACTCAGTGCATCCAAGCCTTTTTTCAGTAACTGGATTGCGGTACCTGGCTGACCACGAACTATTGCGTCGTTTGAACGCTTAATTACGTTTTCAATGTTGATACGTACTTGGATGGTCTCTAAGCGCGCATTCTCAGTGACATAAGCCTGAGTCTCAAAGCGGCCTTTATTATGCTCGCTGCGAATGGTATCGCGTAGGCGCTTAACCAGCTTCAGCATAACAATCGCTTGTTTATCGCTGCTTGGCACTTTAAAGCTGGTGCTTTCGCCACCCTTGTAGTTCTCTTCAAGTTGCTTTATCTGATCTTTAACGTGGGCGACACGTTGCTCAAGATGTTTATTCTTCGGATCGAGTTCATGCATACTCTGAACTGCATCTAGGATACGAGTATTCAGACATACCAATAGCTCTTTGCTGTATGGCATGTGATGAGCGTGGCCGATAAGCTCTTCTGTTGCATCGATAATTTGCAGGTAACGCGAACTTTCCTGTTTACGCGCTGTTTCCGCTTTAACTTTATACTGGAGCATAATGTTATAGCCGAGAACTAACACCAGTAAGATGGCAACTAAAGCTATGATTAAACCAATATTCATAAATTCCGTATCTTATGTTTTTTAGTGGCTAGCCGTTAAGCATACACGATCCTGCCATGCGACTGTAACTGTTTCGCATTATTGCTCAACTTAGTAATTTTATTAATGAAAACTCTCTTTGCAAAGCTCAATCTGAGTATTTGGTTGCAAAATGCGCATTATCAACAAAAAACTGCCTGCTTTTCTAAACAGTCGCCCCAATTTGACTATCAATTTCACTTTTAAGGCGTTATAACTAAATATTATAAACTATGTTTGATCGCTGTGCGGCATCGATAAGGGATTACGAGGTCAGAATGAAATTACAACAATTGAAGTATATTGTTGAGGTTGTTAACCATAACTTAAATGTTTCTGCTACGGCGGAGAGCCTTTACACCTCTCAACCAGGCATCAGTAAACAGGTTCGTTTACTAGAAGATGAACTTGGAATTCAAATCTTCGAGCGTAGTGGTAAGCACTTAACGCAAGTGACGGGGGCTGGTGAAGACATTATTCGTATCTCTCAAGAGATTCTTGCACGTGTTGAGAGTATCAAGGCAGTTGCCGGTGAGCACACCCACCCAGAAATGGGCACGCTCAATATTTCGACAACGCACACTCAGGCGCGTTATGCGCTCCCTGATGTGATCAAAGGTTTTACTGCTCGTTACCCGAAAGTGTCACTGCACATGCACCAAGGCACGCCTTCGCAAATGTCGGAAGCGATTGCTAAAGGTACAGCGAACTTTGCCATTGCAACCGAAGCGCTTCATCTCTATCAAGATGCCATTATGCTGCCTTGTTATCACTGGAATCGTTCAATCGTTGTGCCTAAGAACCATCCATTGGCGCAGAAAGAGAAAGTGACAATCCAAGATTTAGCTTCATTCCCGCTGGTCACTTATGTGTTTGGTTTTACCGGACGCTCAGAGCTTGATACTGCGTTTAACAAATATGGTTTAACACCGCGAGTGGTATTTACCGCAACCGACGCTGATGTTATCAAGACTTATGTTCGTATGGGGATCGGTGTGGGTGTGATTGCAAGTATGGCCATCGACCAAGAGCAAGATACTGATCTGGTGGCGATCGACGCGAGCCATATCTTTGGTGCGAGTACCACAAGCATTGGCTTTAGACGCGGTACTTTCCTTCGCTCTTACATGTTCGACTTTATGGAACGCTTCGCACCGCACTTAACACGTCCAGTGGTTGAGCAGGCACTATCTCTGAAATCTAATGCTGAGATTGAAGAGATGTTTAAGGATATTGACCTACCAGTTCGCTAATCCGCTACCATCTTGTGTGACTTCCCTCTAAACTAGCGTTTTCAGGGGGAAGTCATGTTACATCTATTCCAATCACTCGATCGATTCTTAGTCGACAACCAATCGCTGTGGCGCTTTGAGCCCTTTTTTGCCAGCCGTACCAATACGCTTCCTTGGCTAACGGATAACGCTTCGTTATGTGCTTGGCTAGAGTCTGTATCCCCTGAGCAAATCGATCACTTTAAACTGGATAATGATGCGCTCGTTGAAGCAATCTCTGGCTACCTACCTCAAATCACGCAAATTGCTACTTGGACTAATCTACCTACTCTAAATACTCAAGGTCTGCAGTTGTCTCGAGGAGTCGACAGTGGCGTGCCGGGAAGAAAGCTACAACAGATTGTCTCTATGGGAGAGGCGGCGTTGAACTCACACCATGGCAGCGAGTGGTTAGAGTGGTGTTCTGGCAAAGGGTTTCTCGGAAGGATTCTGGCCAGCCAGTCAGGACAAGCGGTCACCAGCTTTGAGTATCAACAAGCGTTGTGTGAATTAGGGCAGCGTGAAGCGGATAAACAGGGATTGACGATGAAGTTTGTCCAGGGTGACGCGTTTAGTCCGGACTCTATCGATGCGTTTAATTCCAATCAGCACGCCGTCGCACTGCATGCCTGCGGCGACTTACATGTGTCACTTATTCATTATGGCTGCCAAAAAAAGCTACCAGCACTGACGTTTTCTCCATGTTGTTACCATCTCATTCGTGCAGAGAATTATCAGTCAATGTCTGATGCGGCCAAGCGGTCTAGTCTAGCGTTGAATAAGTCAGAGCTGCGCATTCCGCTGCAAGAAACCGTCACAGGTGGTGAGCGCGTTAAGCGACATCGTATCGAAGAGATGACGTTCCGCCTTGGTTTTGACTTGGTGTTAAAGGAAGCCAAGGGAGTGGAGCAATATCAGCCAATACCGAGTATTAAAAAGTCTCAGTTGTCTGAAGGCTTTGCGGCTTTTTGCCACTGGGCGCGCGAGCAAAAGGGTATTGAGTTGCCAGAAGTCGACTACGCCGAGTATGAGGACAAAGGTCGTCAGCGTTATTGGCAGATGGAGCGGATGAGCCTTGTTCAGCAGCCGTTTAGACGAGCATTGGAACTTTGGCTGGTGCTAGATAAAGCTCTATATCTTGAACAATGCGGTTACAAGGTCAAGTTATCTCAATTCTGCTCAAGAGAAACAACCCCGCGTAATATCTTGGTTCATGCCACAAAGCGTTAAAAGTAACCTGCATCTCCTTTTGTTACTTAAATGTTAAAGTCTGCTTTTCTTTTCTCCGGCTTACTGGTAATAATTAGAGTGCACACAAATTGTGCAACTCAATAAATATAAACAGTTAAACACAACAAAATTATTGCTTACACCAAGCCATTCGCAACCCGCCCGTAGCCGTTATCATCAGTTGATACCGCAGGAAGTAGAGCGTGGCTGACTTAGCTCAAGAAGGACACGGCCAAATTTAGGCAAAGCCTTTTGTGCGAAGTATGTTTGATGGTCAATGGATTGGTATCACATCAAGGAGTTAAGATGAAAGCAGGAAAAGTTTTTGCGACCGCTGTTCTCGCAGGTGTCACATTACTCTCATCCACTAGTATTATGGCGAAAACGGCAAAAGTAGCCGTTTCGCAAATCGTTGAGCACCCAGCACTGGATGCAGCTCGCCAAGGTTTGATCGATGGTCTAAAGGCCAAAGGTTATGAGCAAGGTAAGAACCTCGAATTTGATTACAAAACGGCGCAAGGCAACCCTGCAATCGCAGTGCAAATCGCCCGCCAATATGTGGGTGAAAAACCAGATGTGTTAGTGGGTATTGCAACCCCAACCGCGCAGGCACTGGTTTCAGCAACCCGTTCTATTCCTGTTGTTTTCACTGCAGTAACAGATCCTGTTGGGGCGAAACTGGTAAAAAGCTTAGAGCAACCGGGTAAAAACGTAACCGGTCTTTCTGATCTTTCTCCTGTTAGTCAGCACGTTGAATTGATCAAAGAGATTATCCCAGATGTGAAATCTATTGGTGTAGTGTTCAACCCAGGTGAAGCTAATGCGGTAACGCTGGTTGATCTTCTTAAGCAAAGTGCTGAGGCTCAAGGCATTCAAGTTGTAGAAGCGACCGCGTTGAAAAGTGCAGATGTCCAATCTGCAACTCAAGCGATTGCAGCAAAGTCTGATGTCATCTACGCACCGACTGATAACACAGTCGCGAGTGCTATTGAAGGTATGATTGTTGCGGCTAATCAAGCGAAAACACCTGTATTGGGTGGCGCTACGTCATACGTTGAGAAAGGCGCTATCGCGAGCTTAGGCTTTGATTACTACCAAGTTGGTGTACAAACTGCCGATTATGTTGCAGCCATCATTGAAGGCACTAACCCTGGCACATTAGATGTCAAAGTAGCGAAAGGCTCAGACCTTGTGGTCAATAAAACGGCCGCAGCGAAACTAGGTGTCACTATTCCTCAATCTGTACTTGAACGAGCAACAAGCGTTAAGTAAATGCTCTTACCTCAACCCGGTCTAGAACTGGGTTGAGGTTAACTAACCTTTGCAGAAAGGGAGTTGTTGATGTCTGCTTTTGCATTTTTTGGTGCGCTTGAAATTGGTCTGTTATACGGACTTGTAGCTTTGGGCGTCTATTTAACTTTTCGTGTTCTCGACTTTCCAGATCTCAGTGTTGATGGAAGCTTTCCTATGGGCGCGGCTGTCGCTGCAACGGCAATCGTCTCAGGCATAAACCCATGGGTAGCGACGTTCATGGCAATTATCGCTGGTGCGGCGACGGGGTGGGTAACGGCTTTCCTAGCAGTGAGGTGTGGCATCTTACACCTACTCGCCTCGATACTGACGATGATTGCGGCCTTCTCTATTAACATCCGAATTATGGGACGTCCAAACGTTGCCTTACTCGGTGAAGAAACCATTCTAACCCCGTTTGAAACCATCGGTGATCCAATGCTGGTTCGCCCTTTGGTGGTTGGCGTATTGGTGCTGATCTCAGCATGGTTTGTGGTTCGCTTACTCAACAGTGATTTTGGCTTAGGTTTGAGAGCGACAGGCGTTAACGCTCGAATGGTCTCGGCTCAAGGTGCGAGTACGGCTTTCTACACATATTTTGGTCTTGCACTCTCCAACGGTTTTGTTGGCTTTTCTGGTGCGCTATTTGCTCAAACCAACAGCTTTGCAGACGTGACTTCTGGCGTCGGCACCATTGTTGTTGGCCTTGCTGCAGTTATCTTAGGTCAGACGCTAATACCGGGTCGTAAGATTTGGGTCGCTGTTGTCGCCGTTATTGTTGGTTCGGTGCTCTATCGCCTAGCGGTCGCGTTTGCATTAAGTTCTGGGATGTTTGGTTTGCAAGCATCGGATCTAAACTTGGTCACTGCAGTACTGGTTGCCGCAGCATTGATCGCACCAAAAATTAAAGGAAACCTAAAGTCAAAAAAGCGTAGTCGCCCACAAGCTCAAGGAAAAGAGTCTGGAGAAGTAGCATGATTCGATTGGAAGATATTCAAGTAACGTTTAATCCAGGCACAATCTTGGAAAACAGAGCGTTAAGAGGGGTGACTTTAGAAGTACCTGAGCATCAATTTCTAACTGTAATTGGTTCGAATGGTGCCGGTAAATCAACCTTGCTTGGGGCGGTGACAGGTGAAACGCCTATGATTGGCGGTAAAGTTATTATTGATGAACTCGATGTAACTAAACAAACCGTCGATCAACGAGCACAGCAATGTGCGCGAGTGTTCCAAGATCCACTCGCGGGTACATGTGGCGAGTTGACCATAGAAGAGAATATGGCTCTTGCTTATATGCGTGGTAAAAAACGTGGCTGGAGCTTGTCGCTATCGTCCAAGCGTCGGCAGCTTTTTCAAGAAAGGATCAGCATCCTCGGTTTAGGTTTAGAGGATAGATTGGGTGACAGCATTGGACTCCTTTCTGGAGGTCAACGCCAAGCGGTGAGTCTTGTTATGGCAACGCTATCGGATAGTAAATTGCTGCTATTGGATGAACATACTGCAGCACTAGATCCCCGTATGGCGGCATTTATCATCGACTTAACCAAGAAAATCGTTAATGAGTTTAACTTAACTGTGATGATGGTAACTCACTCGATGAAAGATGCATTAGCGTGTGGTGACCGCACGGTGATGCTACACCAAGGGGAGATTGTGTTAGATGTCGCCGGAGAGCAGCGTCAGAATATGCAAGTTCCAGATCTATTGGAGATGTTCTCTAAGGTGAGAGGAGAAGAGTTAGCCGATGACAGTTTGTTGTTGAACTAGGCAAAAGTTGGCTGAATTTTAACGAGACTGACTCTTTGAAAATGATACTTATGTGTCATAATTGAAAACAATACGTTTCCAAGCCTATTTGCCTTGTATAGGTGAATAGGCTTTTATTGTTATTTGAGGGTGGGATGCAGGTAAAAAGGCATTTTAGTGTAAAATTTGTATTGTTAATGCCTTTGGTAATTTCCCTGTTGGTCTTAGCCTTAACAGGTAAGAACTATTACGATTCAGTCAATCGTGATATCGATGATGAGTATGAACGTATTACAGAAGGGCTATCTCGTGCTAGTAAAGTGATCAGTGCGATTGATTACAGCTTTTCTAACTACTCAAAATCTAGCTATATTTTAATGTTAGAACACAATTTCCAAGTGAAAAATGGTGTGTGCCAAATGTGGCCGATAGATGCCTTGCTCTTGTCTGAAGGGCGACACCACGAAATTCCTGCTGTAGACATAAATTATATGCTGGTGGGTGACGCGAGCTTATGTGACTCAGAAAGCAATGAGTATAAACGTGTATCTGGCCAAGTTTCTCTCGCTCCAGTGTTATCCTTTCTCCACGATATTGACTCCTATTTACTTGGTATCCACTACATTGACCGTGAAGGCTATCTGATGTCTTCACCGGATACTTATGCTAGAAGCATTACCCCTGAATTACTTGCTACCTTGAAGGCTCGTCCTTATTGGCGAGCAACCGCTAACAACCGTGACTTGATTACAGTGACTGGTCCGGCGCCTATGCCAGTGAGCAGTGCGCTGATCTTGAATATGACCATGCCTGTTTATCAGGGTGAAGTTCTACAGGGGATGCTCTCTCTCGATATTTCTTATGACGATATCCTCGATACGCATGGGAAGCTTGCGGGTAAATTAGGCATTGTTGATACGGGCTTCCTTTCCTTGCCAGACAATGCGATGCGCACGCTAGATCTAGAACTAGAGGGAGCAAGGGGTTCTCACACGCTCTTTTATCAATTTGATTTGGCCAAGGAAATTCGTAACTTCTTTATTTTTGAACGATATAGCTTAGCGGTTGTGGCCTTTATTTACGTCTTCTCTGTTATTGTCTTGTTTTTCATCAATACTCGTGTCGAGCATGGTTACTTCAAAGAGCTGGCAGCTAAAGACCCGATGACTGGGCTGCTTAACCGCCGAGGGTTGAAGGCGTTTTTGAAAACAGCGCAGCATAGTGACTATATAGCGCTAGCGGTATTCGATATCGACAACTTTAAATCCATTAATGACACCTATGGCCATGACGTCGGAGATACTGTGATTAGCCATGTAGCCGATCAAATTAGTCTAAATATTCGACATAGTGATGTGGCGGCGCGTATTGGTGGAGAAGAGTTTGTTGTCTATATGACGGGTAACGATAAGGCGCTGCTGCAAAAAGGTATGTCCCGTGTTCAACTGGCGATTGTTGCGACTTCTGCTGATGCGGTTGAAAAAGGCTTTACGATTTCTGGTGGCGTAGAAATTGTGACTAAGGGTGAAGAGCGCGGCTTTGATTCTTTATTCAAAGCCGCAGATGAAAAGCTCTACCAAGCCAAAACGACAGGTAAAGATAAGTTGGTATTCTAAGCGGTGATGAGTTGATCGCGGTAGCGGGTGATGTATTCGACAATTGGTGCCGCTTTATTAAAGGTGCGGATTTCTCTAAATAGCTCGGCAGCCTCTGGGTATTGTTGACGCAAGTATGAGAACCACTGTTTCACTCGGTTCGGGTAGTACAGGCCTTTGTCGCCTTTCATTTCATATTGCGAGTAGATCAGCAACAGTTCGACCACTTCTGACCACGGCATCACTTTATGGTTGTGTTTAACAACATTGCCAAGGTTAGGTACATTAAAGGCACCGCGGCATACCATTAGCGAGTCCACACCTGTTGTCTCAATACAGGCTTGTCCATCTTGGTAATTCCATATTTCACCATTGGCAATCAGTGGAATTGAAAATCGCTCTCTAATCTGATTGATATAGTCCCACTTGATTTCGCTGGCTTTATAGCCGCCTGTTTTAGTGCGAGCATGCACGGTCAGTTCATTTGCGCCAGCACTTTGAATCGCATCAACAATCTCGAAACAGTCTTCCGGATTGTCCCAACCTAGGCGAATTTTTGCGGTGACCGGGGTCCCTTGAGGCACGGCTTCACGGCAGGCTTTAACTACGTTATGAATAAGCTCTGGGTGCTGTAAAAGAGCAGCGCCCCCTTTGCTTTTGTTGACCAGTTTTGCTGGGCAGCCGAAGTTGAGGTCGATACCTTTTGCGCCCAGGTCCGCGGCACGAATCGCATTCTCTGCCATCCATTCTGGGTCTTGACCAAGTAATTGTACGTGAACGGGAACACCGGACTTAGTATGCGAGCCTTGGAGTAGTTCAGGACACAAGCGATGAAATACGTGATCAGGTAATAGCTGATCGACAACTCGAACAAACTCAGTGACACATAAATCATAGTCATTGATGTCAGTTAGAATTTCTCTCATCAAATGGTCTAACACGCCCTCCATAGGGCCTAACACTACTCGCATAAAAAACGCCTCTTTTTAAGGAGGCGTGATTTTAGAGGCTGGGGGCTGAAATGTCACGAGCTCGATGCCATTTCGGTCGTCTGTCTGGTTTCCCCTGTCAGTGGAGAGTAGTAAAGAATGGGCAGTCTCTCATCAATGGTGAAGCTTGGCGTGTAATAGTAATAGCACTCGTTGCCCGATGTATACCAGCTGACGATCTCTTCATCTGACGGAAGTACCGTTCCTGGATCGTCGTGTTGCGAACGTATTTCTAAATCAGTATCGACCAAAGCGTTCCACAACAATACGCAGTCTCCACCACGAATGAGAATAGTGTCATTGTCATTGGGAGTCAGCGGTGCTCGGTTGACCGATATTGGGAACCCAGTAGCTGAAGGATAAATGTCACCTTGGCCGTAATCGACAATACTTGTTGGTTCACCTTCCGTTAGCCATTTAGAATGGAACAGTTGGATTGATGTCTCGAAGCTGGCAAAAGCGGCGTCAGCGCGCGCAAGGTGGGCGTCTCGCTGATAATTGAGAAAACGCGGGGCAGCGGTTACCGCTAATACACCGAGAATAACAATGACCACCACCAACTCGATAAGAGTGAAGCCTTTGTTGCTAGAGTTTTTCATTTCAAATACTACAAAAAATAAAACGAATGTAAGGAAATGTAATTAAGCGAATCATGCGCCTAGAATTCAAATTCTCAAAGAGAAATAAGTGCGACCAAGAAAAAAGGCTAGGCACAAATCGATACAGCTAGCCGTGACGGGAACATTGTCGAAAGTTTACAAGGAGAGGCTATCGAGTCAGGGAGGAAAGTCTCGAAGTGACCCAAGGCCTTGCATAGGGTTATAATGCGCCCAATATATGCTTAACACTAGAAAATGATAATGAAGTATCAATTACTGACACTAGAAGACTCAATTACTGACGAATCTCCGTATTTTGTTGAAGGTTTGACGCTCGCTGCCAATATGGCAACTAAGCCGTTAGCGCCTGAAACTTGGCTGCCTTCAGTATTTGCACAGCAAGCAGACGCAGCGAAAGGGGCAATTGAAGGGCAGATTAATCAGCAATATGGCTTTCTAAAACGCAACGAGTATTCGCTGTTAGCACTGCTAGAAGAAGAGGCTAAAGGCGAGCAGTTGGCTGATTTCGCAGAAGGTTTTATGACCTTGTGGCCAACCATTGAAGAACAATGGATGGAAGTGAATGTCGGTGATGGTACGCTGCGCATGTTACAAGCGATGCTGACTACCTTTATGTTGGCGATCGACGAAGAGCAAACGCAACAGCAGATGAAAGCATCAGGTATTGAGTGCCCACCAAGCTTGGCGGATTTTCTCGATCAAATTGACTTGATGATTTCAGAGGTTGCACAGTCAGCTGATGAAGCGATGATTGGCGCCAAAGCTCAAAGTGTTAATCCATATAAAAATATTGGTCGTAATGACGCTTGCCCATGTAACAGCGGCAAAAAGTTTAAACAGTGCTGCGGAAAGTAGTTATCTCAAGCGAACAAAGTTAACCTTCTCCGGTCAAAGAGAAGGTTAAAGCACGTTATAACTAGATCAAACCAACAATCAGGGTAGAACTTAATGAAAAAATTGGCCGTATTATTTTTGATGAGCTTTTCAGTTTTAGCTGCGCCTAAAGATGAATTAAGCCAGCGTCTACAAAAGAACGATGGCTTTAGTGCGGACTTTGCTCAGCAATTGATTAGCCCTGAAGGTGATCTTGTGATGGAAGGGCAGGGTAAAGTCGAAATTGCTAGACCAAGCTTATTCCGTTGGACAACGACGGCGCCAGATGAAAACGTGCTGGTTTCAGATGGTCAATCGCTTTGGTATTACAGCCCGTTTATCGAGCAAGTGAGTATTTACTGGCAAGAGCAAGCAACAGAGCAAACGCCTTTTGTTTTGTTGACGCGTAATCGCGCCAGTGATTGGGATAACTACAAGGTTGACCAGCAAGGTGATACTTTCATCCTGACGCCTACCGCAGCAGATAGTAACCAAGGTCAGTTCAAGCTAAACATTGATGAGCAAGGCGCTGTTCAAGGCTTTAGTGTGGTTGAGCAAGATGGCCAGCAAAGTAACTTTACGTTTAACAACATTAACCTCAATAAGCCAAAGGCAAACCGTTTTACTTTTGTCATTCCTGAAGGTGTAGAGGTTGATGACCAAAGGAACTAAATGTGAGTAATTTCTCATTCGATTTTTCAGGGGACGAAGATTTTCGTCCCCTTGCTGCTAGAATGCGCCCAGAAACGCTCGACCAATATATCGGTCAGCAGCATATTCTGGGGGTAGGAAAGCCTCTGCGTCGTGCGTTGGAAGCGGGTCATATCCACTCAATGATCTTATGGGGTCCGCCGGGTACCGGAAAAACGACCCTAGCTGAAGTCGCGGCTAACTACGCGAATGCAGAAGTAGAGCGTGTCTCTGCGGTCACCTCGGGTGTGAAAGAAATCCGTGCGGCGATAGAAAGAGCGCGTGAGAACAAACTTGCAGGTAGACGCACAATCTTGTTCGTTGACGAGGTGCATCGCTTCAATAAATCACAACAAGATGCGTTTTTGCCACATATTGAAGATGGCACGGTGACCTTCATCGGTGCAACAACGGAAAACCCATCGTTCGAACTGAACAACGCACTGCTATCACGAGCACGTGTTTACAAATTGACCTCATTGGCTCAGCCGGATATTCGTCTGGCGCTTAAACAAGCGATTGAAGATCAAGAGCGAGGCTTAGGCAGCGTCGAAGCGTCTTTTGCTGAAGGTGTGCTTGATAGGTTGTCTGAGCTAGTTAATGGTGATGCTCGTATGTCACTGAATTACCTTGAGCTTCTCTATGATATGGCTGAAGAAGACGATCAAGGTGTGAAGGTGATTACCTTACCGCTTTTGGCTGAAGTCGCGGGCGAAAAAGTCTCTCGTTTTGATAACAAGGGCGATATTTGGTACGACCTTATTTCGGCTGTGCATAAATCGATTCGTGGCTCTAACCCAGATGCGGCGTTGTATTGGTCGGCACGTATGATAGCTGCAGGCTGCGATCCGCTTTACATTGCGCGCCGTTTACTTGCGATTGCTTCAGAAGATGTCGGTAATGCTGACCCAAGAGCCATGCAAGTTGCGCTTTCTGCATGGGATTGTTTTACCCGTGTTGGCCCTGCCGAAGGCGAGCGAGCAATAGCACAAGCGATTGTTTACCTAGCCTGCGCGCCTAAGAGTAATGCGGTTTACACTGCGTGGAAGCAAGCATTAACAGACGCGCATAATCTGCCAGAGTACGAAGTGCCTGTTCATTTACGTAATGCCCCGACCTCCTTGATGAAAGATCTTGGTTATGGCCAAGAGTATCGTTATGCCCATGATGAGCCCGGGGCGTATGCGGCAGGTGAACAGTATTTACCACCTGAAATGGCAGAGACTCGTTACTATCAACCGACAAATCGGGGCTTAGAAACCAAAATTGGCGAAAAGTTAGATTACTTGGCTAGTTTAGACGCAAAAAGCCCACAAAAGCGCTATGAATAAGCGCGCATTTTAGATACATTTGTTCGGTTAATATTTTTAGCGTTTGAGCAAGATGTTCGAGCGCAATTTCACAACTAAAAAAGCATAGGATTAACAATGCTGGATTCTAAATTACTTCGTACAGAGCTGGATGAAACAGCTGCAAAACTAGCACGTCGTGGCTTTAAGCTAGACGTAGAGACAATCCGTACACTTGAAGAGCAACGTAAGTCGATTCAAGTCGAAGTTGAAAATTTACAATCCACTCGTAACTCCATCTCTAAGCAGATCGGCCAAAAAATGGCGGCTGGTGATAAAGAAGGCGCTGAAGAGATCAAGAAACAAATCGGTACTCTAGGTAGCGATCTTGATGCTAAAAAAGTTGAACTTGATGCTGTAATGGCACAACTTGATGAAATCACGCTATCTGTTCCTAACCTGCCTGCTGATGACGTGCCAGATGGTAAAGACGAAGATGACAACGTAGAGATTTCTCGTTGGGGTGAGCCAAAGAGCTACGACTTTGAGCTAAAAGATCACGTTGATCTTGGTGAAATGGGCGGCGGTCTTGATTTCGCAAGCGCAACTAAGATCACTGGCGCACGTTTCATCGTTATGAAAGGTCAGTTCGCTCGACTACACCGCGCAATTGCTCAGTTCATGCTAGATCTTCACACTGAAGAGCACGGCTATTCAGAAATGTACGTACCGTACCTAGTGAACTCAGACAGTCTATTCGGTACTGGTCAGCTACCAAAATTTGGTAAAGACTTGTTCCATACTGAACCACTAGAAGAGAAAGTGAACGACGAAGAGCCGCGTAAACTGTCTCTGATCCCAACGGCAGAAGTACCAGTAACGAACATGGTTCGTGACACGATTTCTGACGAAGCTGATCTGCCACTTAAGATGACAGCGCACACACCATGTTTCCGTTCTGAAGCGGGTTCTTACGGTCGTGATACTCGTGGTCTAATCCGTATGCACCAGTTCGACAAAGTTGAGCTAGTTCAGATCACTCGCCCTGAAGATTCAATGGATGCGCTAGAAGAGCTAACCGGCCACGCTGAGAAAGTTCTTCAGCTTCTAGAGCTGCCTTACCGTAAAGTTGTTCTATGTACTGGTGACATGGGCTTCGGTGCTCGTAAGACTTACGATCTAGAAGTATGGGTTCCAGCACAAGAAACTTACCGTGAAATCTCATCTTGTTCAAACATGTGGGACTTCCAAGCTCGTCGTATGCAAGCTCGTTTCCGTCGTAAAGGCGAGAAGAAGCCTGAGCTAGTACACACGCTAAACGGTTCTGGTCTAGCGGTTGGCCGTACTATGGTTGCAATCCTAGAGAACAACCAAGAAGCTGATGGTCGTATCGCAATTCCAGCAGTACTTCAGAAGTACATGGCTGGCGCAACGCACATCGGTTAATCGAAAGATCCGCTTGGTCGAAATGAATAGAGAAAAGGCGACTCACTGAGTCGCCTTTTTTATTACTTATCGAGTACTAAAAAGCCGACATTACGTCGGCTTTGCTTACTTAACAATCTTGTTAAATCGAGTGTCGCTTAGATGCTCATCTCACCACGCAGAACTTGCTGCATTTTCACTTTTACTTGTTCGTAGCTTAAGCCTTGGCTTAGTAAGAAGTGAAGTTTTGCCAGCGCTGCTTCAGGCGTCATATCGTAGCCACTAATTACACCAGCTTCTGCAAGGGCACAACCCGTCGCGTAACCGCCCATGTTAACTTTACCTGCTAGACATTGAGTAAGGTTTACCACAAGCACGCCGCGTTCTGAGGCATCTTTCAAATGACCAAGAAGTTCAGGGTTCTGCGGAGCGTTACCGACGCCAAACGTTAGAAGAATCATTGCATTCACAGGCTGTAGCAACGTATTGCGAATTACTTCATGCGAGATGCCTGGGTACATGGTAATGACGCCAATTGGCTGCGGAGTAATATCGTGAACCTTAAACTCGCCTTCAGGTATTTTTCCCACTTGAATATCGCTGCTGATTTGGATATTGATACCCGCTTCAAGCAGAGGTGGTAAGTTTGGAGAGGTAAAGGCATTAAAGCCGTCGGCATGCGATTTCGTACTACGGTTACCTCGCATCAACTTGTTATTGAAGAATAGTGTTACTTCGTTGATCGGGTAGTTAGCCGCGATGTGTAGCGCATTGAGTAAGTTTGCTTGGCCATCAGAACGAAGCTCGGCAAGAGGGATCTGTGAGCCAGTTACAATTACAGGTTTGCCAAGGTTTTCAAGCATAAATGACAACGCAGACGCTGTATATGCCATGGTATCCGTACCATGCAGGATTACGAAACCGTCGTACTTGTCATAGTTATCACGAATGTCGTCGGCAATCTGTTGCCAATCTGCCGGCGTCATATCAGAAGAGTCGATCAGAGGATCGTATTCGTGAATGGTAAATTCTGGCATTTCTGGGCGGTGAAACTCTGGCATGCTTGCGAGTTGTTTTTCCATAAAACCAGCGACTGGAACATAACCGTGGTCATGGGATTTTTGCATTCCAATGGTGCCGCCAGTGTAGGCGATATAAATATGTTTTCTAGCCATTGCTTTGAAACCAGTTAATCGTAGGGGGAACAGAGCGTGGGATTATATATTAATCTTTGCCAATAAAAAGGGGCATCCCGCACAGGAATCCCCCTAAATTAGCAGCGTTTGAAACGTTGTATTGTAACTTTACGCTTTGCTAGTGATTAATTGTGTAATTATTGCACTTGGCAGTTTAAACAAAATGCATATTGGCCTTTAGGATCGTTGAAGCTTTGCAGCATGTTGGCATCTTGGATGACTTGAGCCGCCATAGGTTGCAGAGCTTGCGGCAATAGCGCCGTTGCATCGATGCCTAAGTTAACTTTAACTTGGTTCATAAAGTCTTGGATAAACTGCTGCGCTGGTGACAGTGGCTCTTCAACCCAGTAGACATTGAATTGCTCAACTTTGGCAAGTTCTGCTGCCAGTTTAACTGCGTCATCAAAATCGCCAATTTTATCAATCAGATCAAATTCTAGAGCGTCTTGGCCGGTCCAAACGCGACCTTGAGCCACGTCGTCGACATTCTCTAGTGGAATGTCACGCGATTGGCTAACTAGGCCAATAAAGCGGTTATAGCCATGTTCTATACCCATTTGGAATGCTTGTGATGCGCCATCTGACAATCCAGTGGTAACGCCGACATCAGAAAACGGCGAAGTACCCACACCATCGGTATAGATACCTAGGTTGTTTAAGCCTTTTTCAAAGGTCGTGATCACGCTGAAAATACCGATTGAACCTGTAAGGGTTGTCGGCTGAGCAACAATACGGTCTGCACTCATAGAAATCCAGTAACCGCCAGACGCGGCTAGGCTAGACATTGAAGCCACAACTGGCTTGCCCGCTTCTTTGAGCGCTTCAATCTCGTTGCGAATCACTTCTGACGCAAACGCGCTACCACCTGGGCTATCAACGCGAAGTACCACGGCTTTGACTTTATCGTCATTGCGAGCTTGGCGTAGTAGAGCAGCGGTTGTATCACCACCGACTGTGCCGCGAGGTTGAGCGCCGTCCATAATTGCACCGCTAGCAACAACGATAGCAATATCGTCTTGAGCCAAGTCGAACTTAGGCGTTACTGTGGCTTGGTATTCGTAGAAACCGATATGGTTATAGCTGTCTTCGCCATTGCTACCAAACACTTCGATAAGATCTTTACGAACTTGCTGGCGCGTTGCCAACTGGTCTACTAGGCCCTCATTTAACGATAGAGCGGCTAAATCACCATTATTCTTCTTAAGCAGCTCAAGGAAGGTATCCATATCGGGCGTGAGCAGCTTCGGCTCTAGTTGGCGGTTTGATGCAACATCATCAATGTATGCGCCCCAAAGTTGCCCAAGCCAGCGAGAAGCCGACTCTTTCGCTGGATCCGACATGCCGTCACGGATAAACGGTTCAATCGCTGATTTGTAAGTGCCTACGCGGAATACGTGTGTATTGACATCAAGCTTCTCAAGCAGGGTTTTGTAGTAAAGTGAATAAGCACTGTAGCCTTTCAGCATTACCGCGCCGTCTGGTGCCAAATAAATCTTATCGGCGTAGCTTGCAAGGTAGTATTGGCTCTGATTGTACATGTCTCCGACAGCGTAGATAGGTTTGCCTGACGCTTTAAACTCATTAAGTGCCTTGGCAATGTATCTCAGCTTGGTCAGGTTGGTTTCTGGCATATCACGTAGCGCCAACACTAAACCACTGACATTTTGGTCATCTTTAGCGTGGCGAATGGTGTCGACGATATCGAATAGGACATTTTCTTTCGGTAAATCTCGGCCAAAGAATGAACCCGTTAATGAATCCATTGGATTAACGTATGTTGATTGTTCAACAATGGGTCCAGAGATATTAACGATTAATGCCGACTCTTTAGGTGCTGCTGGAGTAGGGGTATCTGCCGTCGTATAGAGAAAGTAGATAGCGCCTATACTTGCTAGAAAGATTAGGTTGACGAGAGCAAGACGAATAAAGGTGATGAGTTTCCAAATCCCCTTAAAGAACATGCCGACAAATTTAAATACTGTTTTCATTTTATCTCCGCTGCGACGTGCGCAGTTCAAGGCTTATTCGCTGTAAGACCTTATAAACTTGAATAAGTTACATCCTACTTAAACTAGTATACCCAAACAACCGCAAGATTGATCGGTGTTACAAAAATGTAAACAGTTGTTTGATTTTTGAGTTAAGAGTACTTACTCTGGTCAGACCACAATAATAAAGAGTAAAGTGATGTCTACCATGTACCCAAACCTACTTAAGCCATTGGATCTCGGGTTTACCCAGCTAAGAAACCGAGTACTCATGGGCTCAATGCATACTGGCCTTGAAGAACACAAAGAAGGTCTTGGCAAACTTGCTGCGTTCTATGAAGAGCGAGCAAAAGGCGGTGTAGGCCTGATTGTAACAGGTGGCTTCTCTCCGAATTTTCGTGGCCGACTGCATCCTTTCAGTGCTGAATTTAGTAAGACCAAACATGCCAAAGCGCATAAAGTCGTGACAGAAGCGGTTCACAGACAAGGCGGTAAGATTGCGCTGCAGCTTTTACACGCGGGTCGCTATGCGATGCACCCTTTTTCTCAGAGCGCATCATCGATCAAGGCGCCAATTGCGAAATTTGCACCAAGTGAGATGAGCAACCGCCAAATCAATAATACCATTAGTGCCTTTGCCAATAGTGCTGCGTTAGCAAAAGAAGCGGGCTACGATGGCGTAGAGGTTATGGGCTCTGAAGGTTACCTACTTAACCAGTTTATCTGTAAGCGCACTAACATGCGTTACGATGAGTGGGGCGGTAGTTATGAAAATCGCATTCGATTCCCGCTTGAAGTGGTTAAAGCAATCCGCAAAGCAGCGGGTGAAGAGTTCATCATTATCTTCCGCTTATCTATGCTTGATCTTGTTGAAGAGGGTAGCACGTTTGACGAAGTGATTATGTTAGCTAAAGAGCTAGAAAAAGCGGGTGTGACCATTATTAATACCGGTATTGGCTGGCACGAAGCACGTATCCCTACGATTGCCACGCAAGTACCGCGTAGCGCGTTCACATGGGTGACAGAAAAAGTGCGCCCTCATGTTTCTGTGCCAATTATTACCTGTAACCGAATCAATACCCCAGAAGAAGCTGAAAAAATCTTGGCCGGTGGTCAAGCGGATATGGTTTCAATGGCGCGTCCATTCTTAGCGGATCCACACTTTGTGATTAAAGCTGAGCAAAACCAGTCACAAATGATCAATACCTGTATCGGTTGTAACCAAGCATGTTTGGACAATGTGTTTAAAGGCAAGCGCGCGGGCTGTCTGGTTAACCCATTGGCATGTCGTGAAACAGAGTTAGTCATTAAACCTGCTGAGACGAAAAAGAATATTGCAGTTGTGGGGGCAGGGCCGGCTGGCCTTTCTTGTGCAACAACACTTGCCGAGCGTGGACACAATGTAGATCTGTTCGAGCGTAATGACCGCATTGGTGGCCAGTTCCGATTAGCGATGCAGATCCCAGGCAAAGAAGAGTTCCGCGAGACGATTCGTTACTTCGCTAATCGAATCGATGAAACGGGCGTTAAGCTTCACCTAGACACAGAAGCCAATTACGATCTGTTGGCAGAGTACGACGAAGTGGTGATGGCTTCCGGTGTTGAGCCTCGTAAAGTCAAAATCGAAGGTATCGATACACCAGAGAAAGTGGTGGACTATCAAACCCTGATTCGTGATAAGACCTATACCGGTAATAAAGTGGCGATTGTTGGTGCTGGTGGCATCGGTGTTGACGTGGCGACCATGCTCACTGAGCCAAGTGGCCATAACTTAGATGATTGGTTACATGAGTGGGGCATTGATAAAGAGATTGCCCATCCTGGCGGTCTATTTCCTTATCCAGACTCAATGAGTGAAAAAACCGTTTGGGTGCTACAGCGCCGCAAGGGACGAGTCGGTAAAGGTCCGGGTAAGACAACCGGCTGGATTCATAAACGCACATTAGAAAAGCGCGGTGTGAACCTTTTAGGCGGCGTTAGCTACGATAAGATTGATGAGCAAGGGCTTCACATCAGTGTCGATGAAAAAGCGCAGCTACTGGATGCAGATACGGTCGTGATCTGTGCGGGTCAAGAGTCTGTGCGTCCATTTGAAAACCAATGGCATCTGCTTGGAGACAAACTCCATATTATTGGTGGTGCTGATTACGCTGGTGAACTGGACGCAGTGAGGGCCATCAAACAGGGTGTAGAACTCGCGGCGAAACTATAAAACAAAAAAGGCTTCCAAATCGGAAGCCTTTTTTATTGCAGAATAGATTAAAGAATCACGGTCTTATTACCGTACACAAATACGTGGTCATTTAGCACTTTGTTTAGCGCTTTACTTAACACATTCTTCTCTACATCACGGCCTGCTTGCGCCATATCTTGCGCATTGAAGTTATGATCCACTGGAATGACGTCTTGCTTGATGATTGGGCCTTCATCAAGGTCGTTGGTGACAAAGTGAGCGGTTGCACCGATGATCTTCACGCCACGCTCATACGCTTGTTGGTAAGGTTTCGCGCCAATAAATGCTGGTAAGAAACTGTGGTGAATGTTGATGATCTTGTGGTTGTACTTCTCGACGAACGATGGCGTTAGTACGCGCATGTATTTAGCCAGTACCAAGTAATCCGCTTGATATTGGTCGATCACTTTGAGCATCTCTTTCTCATGCTCTTCGCGATTCAACCCTTCATGAGAGACATGGTGATAAGGAATGTCGAATCTTTCTGTCAGGCTTTGTAGCGTATCGTAGTTACCGACAACCGCAGCGATTTCCACATCTAGGCTACCGTCATAATTCTTCATCAGAATGTCACCTAGACAGTGTGCTTCTTTGGTGACTAATACCACAATACGCTTACGGTTAGAGCCGATCAGCTTGCGTTTAGCCCCTTGAGGCAGCGCTTGATCAAGGTCCGCAAGCAAGGTTTCATCGTTAAAGTAGCCTTCAAGCTCGGTGCGCATGAAAAAATGGCCGCTAGTGTTATCGACGAACTCGTTGTTGTGGATGATATTCAGTTGGTGCTTGTAACAGATATTTGTGATCTTTGAAATAAGACCTGGGGCGTCAGTACAATGTGTTAGCAGTGTTTTCTTTTCCATTAGGTTCAAACTTCCGTGCTTTATTTTTTTTGTTTTGTGAAATTTTTACGGGCGTTCGAACGGTGAACTAACCCGCAATAATAAAGCTACAATTAAACTAATATCGAATTGGTTTCAACAATTAATCTGAGTTAACCGTTTGGCTCGAATTATTTGTTCGATATTTCTTTTCTTTTGCGTGTCTTTAGGTGGTATTTATGGATAAAGAACTCTTAGCTCGTAAGTTGTACTCTGAACGTGTGAGTGCATTGTCTGGTGGTAAAGAGCTTGATGAAGAAATGTTAGATACAATGTGGGAAAACCGCGCGTCTCCTAGCGAAGCAGCGAAAGCCCTAAATTCAGATGAGCCAGACGGCTTTAATGGGCCTGCTTGGTTAAACCGCTACCTCACCAAACGCTAGTTAAATTTCTCTTCGGCGCGAAATCTCATTCGCGCCTTTTTATGAAAACTGCCATAATCACTCTTCTTTTCGTCAACCCTTTGCTAGTTAATGATTTCAAAAACCTTCTCTTCTGAAGGAGCCTTAGGTAAAGCTATCCTTGGGTTCCAACCTCGTCAGGCGCAGCTCGATATGGCAGAAGCCGTCAGCCAAGCCATTAAAGCGCAAAGCCAGGTCGTGGTAGAAGCGGGAACGGGGACAGGCAAAACCTTCGCTTATCTTGTACCTGCTTTACTCAGTGGGAAGAAAACCATTATCAGCACCGGGTCGAAAAACCTTCAAGAGCAGCTATTTCATCGCGATTTGCCATTAATGACCAATGCACTTGGCTTCTATGGACAAGTGGCACTATTGAAAGGGCGAGCAAACTATTTGTGTCTTGATCGACTCAGTCGCCAAATGGTTGAGAGTCACAGCCAAACGGCTGATCCGACGCTACTGACTCAACTGGTCAAAGTCAGAAGCTGGGCATCTGAAACCAAAAGTGGCGATTTGGGTGATTGTGATGCGATTGCTGAAGATAGCCCGGTTATTCCAACCATCACTTCGACCAACGATAACTGCTTAGGCAAAGAGTGCCCAAGTTATCAAGATTGCTTTGTATTGAAAGCGCGCAAGAAAGCGTTAGATGCCGATGTGGTGGTGGTCAATCATCACCTGTTTTTAGCCGATTTAGCGATTAAAGAAACAGGATTTGGTGAGCTGATTCCTGAAGCAGAAGTGTTTATTTTTGATGAAGCCCATCAGCTACCTGATATCGCTAGTCATTATTTTGGTCAGTCGCTCTCTAGTCGACAAATTCAAGAGCTGAGCAAGGATATTGAAATCGCCTATCGCACCGAAGCAAAAGATATGCGCCAGCTACAAAAAGCGGGCGAAAAGCTCTATCAAACAGCGATGGACTTACGCATTGTGCTTGGTGAGCCGGGGTTTCGCGGCAACTGGCGTGAAGCGATTACGTCTCCTTCAATTGGTCGTGAGCTTCGTCGATTAGAAGATACGTTAGATTTTGTTATTGAAGTTTTAAAGCTCGCACTCGGGCGTAGCCAACTGCTAGACAGTGCATTTGAACGAGCAAACACCATTAAGGCGCGCTTAGACCGAGTGTGTGACGTCTCTATAACCGGGTATTCCTATTGGTACGACACCACGCCTCGTCACTTTAGCCTGCACATTACTCCATTATCGGTTGCCGATAAGTTTCATGAGCAGATCGAGCTTAAGCAAGGGGCTTGGATTTTTACCTCAGCGACTCTTGCGGTAAATGATGACTTTGGCCATTTTACCTCACGCTTAGGCTTGAAGCCGCAAGCACAAATGTCTTTGCCGAGTCCGTTTGACTATCAGACACAGGCAAGACTCTGTGTACCTCGATACTTACCAGAGCCAAATAGCCCCGGGATGGCAGACAAGCTCGTCAACATGCTGACTCCGGTGATTGAGCTAAACCAAGGGCGATGTTTCTTCTTATGTACCTCGCACAGCATGATGAAAGAGCTCGGCGAGCGCTTTCGTGAAAGGTTGTCGGTACCGGTTTTGCTTCAAGGGGAAACCAGTAAACAGAAAACCCTTGCTGAGTTTATGGAGCTGGGTAACGCCTTGTTAGTCGCGACAGGTGCATTCTGGGAAGGGATTGACGTTAGAGGTGATGCGCTGAGCTGTGTTATCATCGACAAATTGCCTTTTA
Organism: Vibrio hepatarius; assembly: GCF_043642085.1. Lineage (GTDB taxonomy): Bacteria > Pseudomonadota > Gammaproteobacteria > Enterobacterales > Vibrionaceae > Vibrio > Vibrio hepatarius_C. Next base: position 180,044 of record NZ_JBHZSA010000007.1, read on the forward strand.
CTGCACCAGACGACCCGCTACTCAAGGCCCGCATCGAAGATTGCCAACTAAAAGGTGGCGATCCTTTTGCTCAGGTACAAATTCCTGATGCGGTGATTACCTTAAAGCAGGGCGTAGGGCGATTGATTCGAGATAAGCACGATAAGGGCGCTTTGATTATCTGTGATAATCGATTAGTGACCCGCGAGTATGGCGGCGTCTTTTTATCGAGCTTACCGCCAATACCACGTACCCGAGATCTCGGGGTGGTACGAGACTTTCTTGAACAAGTAAATATTTAAACAAAACGATAATTTGAGATATCAATGAGTACTAAGATTCTTGCTCTCGATACAGCAACAGAAAACTGTTCTGTTGCTCTATTAGTGGATGAAAAAGTTTATGTTCGCAGTGAAGTAGCACCGCGGGACCACACGAAGAAAGTACTGCCAATGGTGGATGAAGTACTAAAAGAAGCGGGTTTAACGCTGACTGATCTGGATGCTTTGGCTTTTGGCCGAGGACCGGGTAGCTTTACTGGTGTTCGCATTGGCATTGGTATTGCACAAGGTTTAGCATTTGGTGCAGATCTGCCTATGATTGGTATTTCTACACTGGAAGCGATGGCGCAAGGTGTTTACCGCCAGCATGGTGAAAGCCAAGTCGCGTGTGCGATTGATGCGCGAATGAGCGAAGTTTACTGGGGACGTTTTAGCCGTCAAGAAGATGGCACTTGGGCACAAACCGATGCAGAGTGTGTGACACCACCACAAACGGCAGCAGATAACAGCCAAGCTGACGAGTCGACATGGTTTACTGCTGGTACTGGCTGGGATGCGTACAGCGAGCAGCTTGAAGGTGTTAAGTTTGCGACTGAAAAGAGCAAGGTCTTGTTCCCAGATGCGGAAGATATTGTCCAATTGGCAAAGTTTGAGCTAGCCAAAGGCAACACAGTTGATGCTGAAGACGCGAGCCCGGTTTATCTCCGTGATACTGTTGCTTGGAAAAAGCTCCCGGGTAGAGAATAACTCAGATCATTAGATCGCAATATGAACGGATAGTATGGTTTCAATTAATGGATTACCTCCTTCGTTACCCGGCCCTAATCGAACCAATAAGGCCGGCAAGAAGAATGAGGTTAAAAAATCTGAAGCTAAAACCTCGGTTGGACAACCAACCAAGGTGGCCAATGCTGTTGCCCATTCTATCCGTCATGTTAACGAATCAGATATTCATAAAGCGCAAGTTCAGTACGACTTACCTGAAGGGCGTGGGCGCCAAGCAATGCAAGAGTATATGAAGGTGATGACTCAAGCGAAGCGAGATGAACTATCACAAATGATCGGTGTCGATATCTATATCTAGCCCTAAGGTATTCAAAGTCTTATGATCCCACGTATCTCTCGATGGTTACTTGTTATCATCAGCGCTGTTTTGCTTTCAGCGTGTAGCTCTCTCCCTGACAATCTTCAATCTGACAATCCCAATATCATTACTGATTATCAAGTTTGGCAATCTAATAGTGATGGACAAAATGAGTTGAGACTCGGTGGCTTAATTGCCGATGTTCAGAATCTTAAAGATAAAACCCGTATTGAAGTGGTGAATCTACCTATTAGTGCGTCGGGTAAACCTGATATCAGTCAGGAACCTCAAGGCAGGTTCGTTGCTTATATCGATGGTTTTGCTGACCCAGTGACTTTATCGCAAGGTCGACTTATCTCATTAATCGGTGATAGTAGTGGCCGCGAACAGGGCAAAGTCGGTGAGTTCCAATATGACTTTCCAGTGATGAATGCTAGAGCCTACCACCTTTGGCGAGTCGAAGAGCGAGTGATTATTCATGACTTCGATAGCTATTTATACCCTTGTCGTGGGCTCTATTGCCGTGACGCACGTTATGGCACTCGCCAAGGAAAAGTAATCCAAGAAGTGAAGTGATGCGAAATGAAACTCGCCGTGATATTGCTAACGGGCATATCGCGGCTATCGAATATGGACAGACTGAAACGGCCGAACTCACGGTCGTTTTTATACATGGTTGGTTAGATAACGCAGCCAGTTTCGAAACGGTAATGGACGCGCTACATAGCCAAAATAAACACTTCCACCTTTGCGCAATCGATTTACCCGGTCACGGCCTATCTAGTGCCAAAAATGGCAACAATTTTTACCCTTTTCACGACTATATAGACGATCTTTATCAGTTTTTGGCTAACTTATCACCAAACAGACTGGTGTTAGTGGGTCATTCTCTTGGTGCTTTGATTGCAAGTTGCTATAGTGCCGCCTTTCCTGAACAAGTCAGTGGATTGGTTCAGATAGAAGGGTATGGTCCTTTGGCGGAAGAGCCTCAAAATACTGTCTCGCGTCTAAGAGAGGGAGTGATGAGCCGCCAGAGAATTCGAAGAAAGCCGACTCGTGCAATGCAATCTGTGCAAGAAGCAGTAGATAGGCGCGCAAAAGTGAATCAGATAGAAGCTTCACTGATTGCACCTATCGTTCAGCGTGGTCTCGTTCAGACTGATTCCGGTTGTGAATGGAGACACGATGTTAACTTGCAAAGCCAGTCGCTCTACCGCATGTCGCTACAGCATGCTGATGTGTTTCGACAACATATTCGTTGTCCGCAACTCATCATCTTAGGAGAGCAAGGCTTTTCTTATTTGCAGTCTTTTCAACATGATGCTTCAGACTCCACTCACATTGAGATGATCGAAGGCGGTCATCATTGTCATCTGCAAGCCCCTTCTAGAGTCGTTAATCTAATTTTTGGCTTAGTTAACAAAATTTAAACAAGTGTTTGAGTGTTTCGTGCTCAAGCGCTGCGCCTGTGCTGTAATAGTCGACATTGAAAATAAGCGTCTTTCCGATGACAGCCAGTTAATTTCGAGGAGTTTTACCGTGGATAAACCTTGGTTATCACGTTATCCAACTGATGTGCCTGAGCATATCAACCCAGACCAATACCCATCTTTGGTGGAAATGTTTGAACAGTCCGTGCAAAAGTTCGCTGACCAGCCTGCATTTATGAACATGGGCTCGGTAATGACTTTCCGTAAACTGGAAGAGCGTAGCCGTGCTTTTGCCGCTTATCTGCAAAATGACCTTAAGCTACAAAAAGGCGACCGCGTTGCTTTGATGATGCCAAACTTGCTGCAATATCCAGTAGCTTTGTTTGGTGTGCTGCGTGCAGGTCTTATTGCGGTAAACGTAAACCCGCTGTATACGCCGCGTGAACTAGAGCACCAGCTAAAAGACTCAGGCGCAAAAGCGATTGTGATTGTCTCAAACTTTGCTAATACACTAGAGCAAGTCGTAGAGAATACGCCAGTTAAACATGTAATCCTGACGAGTCTAGGTCAAATGCTACCGCGCGCGAAAGGCACTATCGTTGACTTCGTGGTGAAATACGTAAAAGGCATGGTACCTAAATACGATCTGCCGGGTGCGATCTCTATGCGTAAAGCGCTGCACAAAGGTCGTCGTCTTCAGTACGTCAAGCCATTTATGTCTGGTGATGATATTGCGTTCTTACAATACACTGGTGGTACTACAGGTGTGGCGAAAGGGGCGATCCTAACGCACCGCAATATGATTGCTAACGTGATGCAGGCGAAAGGGGCTTACGGTCCAGTTCTGTCTGAAGGTCGTGAGTTAGTGGTTACCGCATTGCCGCTGTATCACGTGTTCGCACTGACAGTGAACTGTTTACTGTTTGTCGAAATGGGTGGTCAGAACCTACTGATTACTAACCCGCGCGATATTCCTGGCTTTATCAAAGAGCTACAGAAATACCCATTCACAGCGATTACTGGTGTGAACACACTCTTTAATGCGCTTGTGAATAATGAAGATTTCCATGAGCTTAACTTTAAGAATCTTAAGCTTGCTGTGGGCGGCGGTATGGCGGTTCAACGCGCTGTCGCTGACCAGTGGAAGAAAACTACGGGAATCCACCTGTTAGAAGGCTATGGTCTAACTGAGTGTTCACCACTGGTAACGGGTAACCCATACGATCTAACTGACTATACAGGCGCGATTGGGCTACCTGTACCATCAACAGAAGTTCGCATTGTTGATGATGAAGGTAACCCTGTACCAAATACAGAAGTGGGTGAGCTACAAGTGCGTGGCCCTCAGGTGATGCAAGGTTACTGGCAACGCCCTGAAGCGACTAAAGAAGTGATTAGTGCGGAAGGTTGGTTATCTACGGGTGATATCGTTAAGTTTGATGATGAAGGCTTGATTCACATTGTCGATCGTAAGAAAGACATGATTCTTGTGTCTGGCTTTAACGTGTACCCGAATGAAATCGAAGATGTTGTTGCACTGCACGGTAAAGTGCTAGAAGTGGCAGCCATTGGTCAGCCACATGAAGTGTCTGGTGAGCTTGTGAAGATTTACGTTGTTAAGCGCGACCCAAGCGTAACGAAAGACGAAATCATCGCTCACTGTCGTCAGCACCTAACAGGTTATAAGGTGCCAAAATTGGTTGAGTTCAAAGATGAACTGCCGAAGACCAACGTAGGTAAGATCCTTCGCCGTGTTCTTCGTGAAGAAAATGACGCTAACCTCGCGAAATCTAAGCCGGAACAATAGAGTTACCTAAGCAACGATAAGTGAATAATGATAGAATGCCGACAATGACTTGTCGGCATTTTTTATGGCCGCCTACAACCGCTCATAGTGAGAAGTTAGTGAACTATCAAATTATTACCCAATCATCGCAATTGGAAGAGGTGTGTCAAAGCGCACGCAATGTGGATGTCGTAATGCTCGATACGGAGTTTGTCCGTACGCGAACATATTATCCGCAACTTGGCTTAATTCAGCTTTTCGATGGTGACAAATTATCACTGATTGACCCGACTGTTGTTGACGATATGACGGCGTTCGTTGAGCTGCTAAAAGACACCTCAGTTCTTAAAGTGCTGCATGCTTGTGGTGAAGATTTAGAAGTGTTCCACAATAGCTTTGGCTGTCTACCGTATCCAATGGTAGATACCCAACTGATGGCGGCATTCCTTGGTCATGGCTTGTCGACAGGATTCGCTGCTCTGGTGGAAAATTACCTAGGCGTCGAACTGGATAAAAGTGAATCACGTACCGATTGGCTAGCAAGACCGCTTTCAGACAAGCAGCTAGAATACGCTGCAGCTGATGTTTTCTACTTGCAGCCTCTATACGAGCAGCTATTTGAAAAAATCACTCAAGCGGGCTGGTGGGAAGCTGCGCAACAAGAGAGTGACCTCGCGGCATCAAAACGCATCAAAACCGTCAATCAAGAGATGGCTTACCTTGACGTCAAAGGCGCATGGCAGCTTAAACCAAGTGAGCTTGCTATCCTTAAACCGTTAGCCACTTGGCGACTCAAAGAAGCATTGCGTAGAGACTTAGCGCTGAACTTCGTGTTTAAAGAGAATGACCTTCTCACCATCGCTAAGCTAGGTATTCAAAATCGTAACCGTATGGAACAAGAGGGCATGGATCCTCGCTCTGTACAGCGCCACAGCGCACGTATTATCTCCATCGTGAAGCAAGCGAGGATGACGCCTGTAGAAGAATACCCAGAGAAGATAGAACGTCTTATGGATATGCCAGGTTATAAGCAGAAGTTCAAAGTGCTTAAAGATGAAGTGAAACGCGCTTCAGTAGCAAGTGGCTTAGCTACTGAGTTTTTGGCCTCTAAGAAGCAACTGAACCAGCTAATGAGTTGGGTGTGGAAGAAAGACCGCGACCCTGCGAAGTTGCCTGACGTGATGCAAAGCTGGCGACTAGAATTGTTTGGTGAAAAGCTCAATAAACTGCTTTAACTCCCCCAACAATTCATTAGTCAAGATAGACCAACAAACAGGGCTTCCAATTGGAAGCCCTTAATTTATATGACTGCTGTAAGCTGAGTCTTAGCTCGACATAACCTTATAGATAGGGTCTTCTGCGTCATTAACCTCAACTAGGCTACCCGCTTTATGCAGAGTCTTAACACAGTCCTGGCTTAGGTGGCGCAGGTGCAGTGTCTTACCAAGTACAGAGTAACGTTCAGCAATAGTATCGATCGCTTCGATTGCTGAATGGTCAGTAACGCGAGAGTTAGCAAAATCGACAATCACATCTTGCGGGTCGTTTGCTGCGTCAAATAGTTCGAGGAAGTTAGCGGTAGAGCCGAAGAATACTGGACCGTTGATCTTGTATACTTTAGAACCTTCGTCATTAGTGTGAGTATCAGCATAGATGTGCTTAGCGTGTTGCCATGCAAACATAAGCGCAGAAGCGATAACACCAACGAATACGGCAACTGCAAGGTCAGTGAGTACCGTAACAACGGTTACTAGCACGATAACAAAGAAGTCTTGTTTTGGTACACGGCGTGCAAGTTTGAATGTTGCCCACTCAAATGTACCAATAACTACCATGAACATCACACCAACTAGTGCTGCTAGAGGGATCATTTCAATCAGCGCTGAAGCGAATAGAATGAACATCAGTAGTGCAACAGCAGCAACGATACCCGATAGACGACCACGGCCGCCTGAGTTTACGTTGATCATTGACTGACCGATCATCGCACAACCACCCATCGCACCAAACACAGAACAAGTCATGTTCGCCATACCTTGACCGATACATTCACGGTTTGACTGGCCGCGAGTGTTAGTCATTTCATCAAGAACAGTCAGTGTTAGTAGTGACTCAATTAGGCCGATAGCCGCAAGGATGATTGCGTATGGCAGGATGATTTGGAATGTTTCTAGCGTAAATGGCACTGTTGGAATAGAGAAGGTTGGTAGAGAGCCAGCTAAAGTTGCCGCTTCATCACCAGACATTGTACGTAGGAAGTCCACTACGGTACGTGTTTCAAGATCTAGACCTACCACTAATGCCGTTACTGTTACGATAGCAACCAGAGATGATGGTACTGCTGTGGTGAACTTAGGCAGGAAGTGGATGATACCCATTGTCAGAGCAACAAGGCCAAGCATCAACATCATTTGATCTTGAGGTAACCAAGTTAGAGCGCCAGAAAGGTCTGGTGCTTTAAATTGGCCTAGCTGAGCGAGGAAGATAACAATAGCAAGGCCGTTCACAAAACCGATCATTACCGGATGTGGAACGATGCGGATAAATTTACCCAGCTTAAAGACGCCGGCAGCTACCTGAATGATACCTGCTAACATTATTGCCGCAAATAGGTACTGAACACCGTGGGTTGCAACGAGAGAAACCATTACGACTGCCATCGCACCCGTCGCACCAGAAATCATACCTGGGCGGCCGCCGAAGATAGACGTAATTAGACCTACGATAAATGCTGCGTATAGACCAACCATTGGGTCAACACCAGCAACAAAAGCGAAGGCAACGGCTTCAGGGACAAGAGCGAGTGCTACTGTTAGACCTGACAACACATCGTTCTTCACAGAGTGTTTAGAAAATTGGGGAAATTCAAACATATTTGCTCAGTTTGGCTAAGTGTTTAAAAGTATTCTGAATTGTATTTAGTCGCCAGCGGGCAAAAATGCAATGTAAAAGAGCAGAAAGACCAAATTCAACAATTCAGATCGAGTCGGCGCATGCTACCGAAAAGTGTGATTAAGTTCAAGATTGATACAGATATCGAACAATATTTGTGATCAATTATTCGCAACAAAATTGAGTGGGTTCGTTAGCGGGCTTGTTACAGGCTCAAACGCTCGTTAGATAAAAAAACAGCCTCTTAATAAGAGGCTGTTTATTATCGAGTTATAGCAGTACTAGAACTGAGGTTTGGTCATCGCTGCGCCAGCTTGGTTGCGAGCAACTTGGCTACCTGCACCGCGTGATTCGTAGCGCTCAGCTTTGAAAGGTGCGGCATTGACAGTGATTTCTTTCATCTCTGTGTTGCCTGGTGCTTTTGCCATAGCGGCAGAGGCGTGACCTTTAAAGCTTTGAGGAACCACAATGTCAGAAGGAGCAGCTTTCGCTTCTTCAACTTTTGGTGCTTCTTCAGCGATAGTTTCAACTACGACTGGAGCTTCAACAACTGCTGGTGCTTCAACTACTGGCTCAGGTTTTACTTCAGGAGTAACAGGAGCAGTCACTTCAACTTTTTCTTCAACTACAGGTTGCTCACGACGAACGATCACTTTACCCATTGCCATTTCAGGACAAGCAAAGCCACCTAGTGATGCCACGTTAGTTTCTACATTCGCTTCAACAATCGGAGCGTCAACATTGTCTGTTTTCGCTTGCTGCTTCGGTGCTGGTTTAGTGATGCCGTAGCTTGGCATTACTTTACCCATCGCCATTTCTGGAGATGCTACACCACCTTTACGTAGGCGGAATGGGTTAGGGCGACGATCACGACCGCGACGACGACGTTGACCACTTGCACGTAGGTGACGAGGTGAACGACGGTTACGGCGTTGCTTCGGTTGCTCTTCAGATTCTTCAGAAACTGCGTTAACTGCTTTTTCTTCAACAGCATCTGCTTTTGCTTCTGATTGAACTTGTTTCGCTTCTTCGTCAGCTTTCGCTTTGTTAGCTTGGTCTTTAACGCGAACTTGCTTAGATAGCTTACGACGTTGACGACGCTCTTTAACTTTCGCTGCTTTCTCTTCTGTACGTTCTTTACGTACATCAGGCTTGTCAGTTTGCTGCGCGTCTGCTGCCAGTTTTAGACCTTCTTCAGCAACTTTACTTGGCTTAACATCTTCACGCTTGTTACGGCGATCTTGTTTAGGCTTACGGTTCTGTTGCTTACGCTCATTTGGTTTCGCTTCATTCGCTGCTTCATCGCGAGTGTTCTTACGCTTGTTATCGCGTTTGTCTTCACGGTTCTCGTTACGATTGTCGCGGCTGTCACGGTTGTTGCGGCGACGGTTATCGTTACGGTTGCGGCGGTTACGATTATTGCGGTTGCCTTCTTTACGCTCTTTAGGCTTTTGCTCTTCTTTCTTCTCTTCTTCTTTTTCAGAAGAACCGAATAGGAAGCTACCTAGAGCTTTAAAGAAGCGGCTTACCAAACCAGGCTGTTCATCTTGAGCAGGTTCGCTCTTAGCCTTTCTCGCTGGTGCCGGTTTTGCTGTTGGCGCTGGAGTAGCAGGAGCTGGAGCTGTTTGGCTAGGAGATGCGAAACCTTTCAGTGCAGGTTCTTCGATCTTCTTAGGCTTAGCTTCAACTTCTACAGGCTCTTTACCTTCAGCTTCCTTCATTGCTTCAAGCTTCTTAGGAAGTAGGTAAGAAAGCAGATCAAACTCTTCACCTTCACGGACACGGATAACATCGAAATGCGGTGTTTCCATATCTGAGTTAGGTACAACAGTGATTTTCACTTCTTGAATGCGTTCAATGTGGTTAACTGAACGACGCTTTTCGTTAAGCAGGTAAGACGCGATAGGTACAGGAACAACGGCCAGTACTTGCGCGGTATTATCTTTTAACGCTTCTTCTTCGATAAGACGAAGAACAGATAGCGCTAATGATTCATTGTCACGAACGACACCAGTACCCGTACAGCGAGGACAGATGTGGTGACTCGCTTCTGCAAGAGATGGGCTCAGACGCTGACGTGACATTTCTAATAGACCAAAACGAGAAATTCGGCCGATTTGTACACGAGCGCGATCCATACGAACAGAATCACGTAGACGGTTTTCAACTTCACGCTGGTGACGCACAGGCGTCATATCGATAAAGTCGATAACAACTAGACCACCTAAGTCACGTAGACGTAGTTGGCGAGCGATTTCTTCAGCAGCTTCTAAGTTAGTATTTAGAGCTGTCTCTTCAATATCACCACCTTTCGTTGCACGAGCAGAGTTGATATCGATAGAAGTTAACGCTTCAGTTGGGTCGATTACGATTGAACCACCAGAAGGCAGACGAACTTCACGTTGGAACGCAGATTCGATCTGACTTTCGATTTGGTAGTGGCTAAACAGTGGAACTTCACCATCGTATTTTTTAACGCGGTTGACGAAGTCTGGACGAACTAGACCGATGTGCTCTAGCGCGCGCTCATAAATCGTGTTGCTGTCGATAAGGATTTCGCCGATATCGCGACGTAAATAGTCACGGATAGCGCGAACAATCACGTTACTCTCTTGGTGAATCAAGAAAGGTGCAGCGTTAGAGTCAGAAGCTTGCTTGATTGCGCCCCAGTGGTTCAGAAGTACGTTTAAGTCCCACTCAAGTTCTTCAGCACTTTTACCAACACCAGCTGTACGTACGATTAGACCCATGCCTTGAGGCAGTTCTAAAGTACTTAGTGCAGCTTTTAGTTGAGTACGCTCATCACCTTCGATACGGCGAGAAATACCGCCTGCACGAGGGTTGTTTGGCATAAGAACTAAATAACTACCCGCGAGAGAGATAAACGTAGTAAGAGCAGCGCCCTTGCTACCACGTTCTTCTTTTTCTACTTGTACGATTACTTCTTGGCCTTCAGTTAGCACTTCTTTAATGCTTGGACGGCCTTGGTAGGTGTAACCTTCAGGGAAGTATTCGCGGGCAATTTCTTTAAGAGGGAGGAAACCGTGTCTTTCTGCACCATAGTCAACAAAAGCCGCTTCTAGGCTTGGTTCGATGCGTGTGATACGTCCTTTGTAGATATTTGCTTTTTTAGATTCATGACCAGGGCTTTCGATATCTAAATCGAATAAGCGCTGACCATCAACCAAAGCAACACGCAACTCTTCTTTTTGAGTTGCGTTGATTAACATTCTTTTCATTGATAAATCTCGTTGTCATTCTTTTGTTTTGTTCTTGTCATTGCGGTCGCGTTCACGGTGCCTGATCCCATGGCTTAATCGTTGCAGCCTCCCGGCTGGAGGGATGCTCTTGGGGCACTTCAGTCTCACAAGCTTTTCTCGTTCAGCTTGTAAGCCGCATAATCGGCGGAAAATACTCAACATGATGTGCGACGAGTAGAGTGACAAGATTGCCAATTCCGAAATGTCTTACGCCGTATGCAGCATTTTGGTAAATTAGCGAGCTACTCATTCTATTGCTCAAAATATGGGGAGGTTTGTTTAAAATGCAACCAACTCATATATTGCAGGTGTGAACTATAGCAGTACCCACTAAACTCAGCAATCTGCTTTATAATAAAACGCTGAAAAAGCTGATTTTATTTTTTATAAGTGTTTGTTTTATAGGTGCTATTGAGCTCTTTTTTGAAAAATGTAATAAATTTGATGGATTTTTATCCGTAGAGGATTTTGAATTCACTCTTATTAAGCTATTTTCCATTTTGTTGCGAAGAAAATGTGATTCTGCGCAAGTTAGGGTGTTAGAATAAACGCATGAGCGAAATTAGAACAAAAGTCCAGTTCGTCGATATTGACGAAGATATGGCGGGTCAGCGTATTGATAACTTCTTACGCAACCAATTGAAAAGTATCCCTAAAAGCATGGTTTATCGAATCTTGCGTAAGGGAGAGGTGCGTGTAAATAAAAAACGCATCAAGGCTGAATACAAGCTAAAAGCGGGCGATTTGGTTCGTATCCCGCCAGTGACCATTGAAGAGAAACCGGAAGAGGCGGCTCCGAGCACTAAGCTTAATAAGGTAGCAGAACTAGAGCACATGATTATCCATGAAGATGATCATATGCTGATTCTCAACAAACCTTCAGGTACAGCGGTTCATGGTGGCAGCGGGTTAAAGTTTGGTGCAATCGAAGCGTTAAGAGCCCTTCGACCAGAAGCGAGATTCTTAGAGCTTGTTCACCGTATTGACCGAGATACCTCTGGCATCCTGCTGGTAGCGAAAAAGCGTTCTGCGCTACGCCATTTACAAGCCCAGTTCCGTGAAAAGACCGTGAAGAAGTTTTACTTTGCTTTGGTGATGGGCCAATGGAAAGCCAATTGCAAAGTGGTCAATGCGCCATTGCTGAAAAATGAAGTGAACAGCATTGTTCGTGTTAACCCAAAAGGCAAACCGTCAGAAACTCGTTTTAAGATTCTTGAAAAGTTTGCTGATGCGACCTTGATTCAAGCGAGCCCAATTACCGGGCGTACGCACCAGATTCGCGTCCATACCCAATATACAGGTCATCCAATCGCGTGGGATGATCGTTATGGTGATCGCCGCTTTGATGCTTACACTGGGCAAGTCGGGTTAGATCGTCTGTTCTTACATGCGGCTAATATCAAGTTCCAACACCCATCGAACGATGAGTGGATGGAGATTAATGCCCCAATGGAGCCTAAGTTAGAGAAAGCGTTGGCTGGGCTACGTAAGCTGAACAAATAGTTCGCTAGTTGATAGGTGGTCATTCCCGAGAGGGAGGGACGACCGAGTTGGGAATCTTTTAAAGCAAGTAGATTACTGCAGGAGATTCCCTACTCACTCCTTCGTCGCTCTATGGAATGACGGATTTATTGGCTGGTCATATAGGGGAGACGTAACAGCGTCTCCCTTTGTTTTTCGTGTTAGGTATTAAAGCACTTCAACCCCTTGTGCTTCGAGCATATCAATTAGGTCTATCAACGGCAGTCCGACCAAGGTATTTGGATCTTTACCTTCCAATCGTTCAAACAGCGCAATACCTAATCCTTCGCTTTTAAAGCTGCCCGCGCAAAAGAACGGCTCTTCCTTATCTACATAATTGGCGATTTGCTTGGCCGTCAGTTGACGGAAATGAACCGTAAAAGTATCGACTTTTACCTTGGTTTCATTAGTGTGCGAATTATATAGCGCTAACCCGGTATAAAACTGGATCGATTGACCACTTTGTTGGGTGAGTTGCTCGATGGCTTTTTCGCGGGTGTGAGGTTTACCGATGATTTTACCGTTGATCACACAAACTTGATCGCTACCTATCACTAAGCTCGGTTTTGTGAGTGGGCATGATTGCGCTTTGCCTTTCGCCAGGCGGGTGACTAGCCCGATTGGGCTTTCATTTTCTAATGGAGTCTCATCAAACTCGGGCGATGCGGTCTCGAACTCTACTGCTAGTTTATTGAGCAGTTGTCTGCGGTATGGCGAGGTTGAGGCTAAAACTAGTTGGTAATTCTGCATTTTAATTTACAATCTAACGGCGGGTTAGTGTGAGCTTAATCGATATTATGGTTGTGATACTAGCTCTCTCGCTGATAAGGAAAAAAAGTACAACTTTTTGCCCTTTTTCTTTGACTATAAACGATTTGGAAGATAGAATTCGCGCCCTATGCAAAAGGTAAAAATACCGCGTACGATTGATCCGACACGCGCAGCTCAAAAGCGACTAGATGTTGAAGGTATTATTCAAGTTAGTCTCTTTAAGCGCTTATTGGAATCAGTTGAAGGCGTTAAACGCGACGCCCAAGTGTCACTGTCATTTGACTTAGATGAGCAGCGACTCGTTGTTATCTCTGGTAAAGCTAACATCGTAGTCGACGTAGAGTGTCAGCGCTGTAATGAGGTTTTCGCACATGAGTGCGATGTCCAATTCACCTATACACCGTACCGCGGTGAAAGGACTGAAGAGGAAGCACCGGAAGAGTACGATTTGGTAGATCTGAACGAGTACGGTGAGTTAGACCTAATACAGTTAGTTGAAGACGAGTTCATTCTAAACTTGCCTCAAATAGCAATGCACGAAGAAGCGGACTGTAGCGTTGATTCAGATAATATGGTGTTTGGTGAGATTCCAGAAGAAATTGTGGAAGATGAGAAGCCGAATCCATTTGACGTTTTAAAAAGCTTAAAGAAGTAATTCTTTAATACTTACATAGGAGTAGGGTCAATGGCCGTACAAAAGAGCAAGAAATCACGTTCAATGCGTGGTATGCGTCGTTCACACGATGCCCTAACTACAGCAGCACTTTCTGTAGACGCAACTTCAGGTGAAACTCACCTACGCCACAACGTAACTGCTGAAGGTTACTACCGTGGCAAAAAGGTTATCAACAAGTAAGGTTGACCTTTGCAAAATATAACCGTTGCACTTGATGCAATGGGCGGGGACTTCGGTCCTCGCGTCACAGTGCCTGCCGCCGTGCAGGCACTGTCGCATTTCCCAGAGCTAAAAGTGATCCTTATTGGTGATCAATCTCAGATCACGTCTCAATTATCTTCGCTTGGTTTTCAGACGAATTCTCGTTTGAGTATTCAACATACAGACCGAGTGATCTCTAATTCCGAAAAACCTTCTCTCGCATTAAGAAACAGTCAAGGCAGTTCCATGGGAACAGCGATTGAGCTCGTGGCTGATAACCAAGCTGATGCTTGTGTTAGTTGCGGTAATACCGGCGCTTTAATGGCTTTGTCTCGATTTAAGCTCAAGCTACTACCTGGTATTGAACGCCCTGCGCTTATTTCTGCTTTACCCACAGCCTCCGGTGGCCGTACTTGGATGTTAGATTTAGGTGCGAATGTTTCCAGTGACGCAGACTCTTTGTTCCAGTTTGCTGTTATGGGCAGTGCATTGGCAGAGCAATATCTACAACGACCGCCGAGAGTTGCGATTCTCAACATAGGTGCTGAAGAAATAAAAGGTAATGATCTTGTCAAGCGCTGTGCTGAAATGCTGTCTCAAACCAAATCGGTAAACTTTGTTGGTTATATTGAAGGAAATCAACTTCTTCATGATGCCGCAGATGTTGTTGTTTGTGATGGTTTTGTCGGAAACGTCTGTCTGAAGGCATGCGAGGGGACCGCCCAATTATTTATAGATAAGTTGAAATCACACATGATGGCCTCATCTATAAAGGGTTGGATTGCAAGAAAATTATTTTCTAGCTTATTTAATGAGCTAAAAACATTGAACCCCGACCAGTATAATGGCGCAAGTTTGCTAGGATTGCGCGGCATTGTCATAAAAAGCCACGGAAGTGCTGATGTAGACGCAGTCATCAATGCAATTGGTGAGGCGCTGCATGAGGTCCAACGACAAGTACCAAACCGTATTAGCGATCGTTTGGAAGCGGTTTTACTCGAGAGGCATTATTAGTCTTCATGTATAGCAAAATTTTAGGTACTGGCAGCTACCTGCCATCTCAGGTGCGTTCAAACGCAGACCTAGAGAAAATGGTAGATACAAGTGATGAGTGGATTGTAACTCGTACTGGTATTAAAGAACGTCGCATTGCTGCTGAAAATGAAACAGTAGCCGACATGGGTTACTTAGCTGCGAAAAACGCGATTGAAATGGCGGGCATTGATAAGGACGATATCGACCTTATTATCGTTGCTACCACGAGCGGCAGCCATACATTCCCATCATCTGCGTGTCAGGTTCAGGCTAAGCTTGAGATCAAAGGCTGTCCAGCGTTTGATTTAGCAGCGGCTTGTTCAGGATTTGTATACGCATTGTCAGTGGCTGATCAGCATATTAAATCGGGCATGTGCAAAAATGTGCTTGTTATTGGTGCCGATGCGCTCTCTAAAACTTGTGACCCTACAGACCGTTCGACAATCATTCTATTTGGTGATGCAGCGGGCGCAGTTGTGGTTGGTCAAAGTGAAGAGCCGGGCATTCTATCGACACACATTTATTCAGATGGTCGATTCGGTGAGCTACTAAGCCTTGAAGTACCTGAGCGCGGCAAAGACGCGGATAAATGGTTACACATGGCTGGCAATGAAGTATTCAAAGTAGCGGTAACGCAACTGTCTAAGCTCGTTAAAGATACGCTTGCTGCAAATGATATGCACAAGTCTGAGCTAGATTGGTTAGTACCACACCAAGCCAACTACCGCATTATTTCGGCGACAGCGAAAAAACTGTCAATGTCACTAGACCAAGTGGTAATCACTCTTGATAAGCACGGCAACACCTCTGCAGCGACTGTTCCTACAGCGTTAGATGAAGCAGTACGTGATGGCCGTATTAAGCGTGGTCAAACCTTACTACTAGAAGCGTTTGGTGGCGGTTTCACTTGGGGCTCAGCGCTAGTTAAGTTCTAAGTTTTAATATCAAGATTTAAATTTAAGATGCCACAACGGCATCTTATCTTTCTTACTTTGTTTTAAGGAAACGAAAATGAGCAAGTTTGCTATTGTATTTCCAGGTCAAGGTTCACAAGTTGTCGGTATGCTTGCTGAGCTTGGCGAGCAGTATGACGTAGTTAAACAAACATTTGCTGAAGCGTCTGACGCTCTAGGCTATGACCTTTGGGCATTGGTTCAAAATGGTCCTGCTGAAGATCTCAATCAAACGCATCGTACTCAACCTGCATTGTTAGCATCTTCTGTTGCTATTTGGCGTGTATGGCAAGAGCTTGGCCTTGAGCAACCAGCAAACCTAGCGGGTCACAGCCTAGGTGAATACTCAGCATTAGTATGTGCTGGTGTTATCGATTTTAAAGAAGCGATCAAACTTGTTCAGCTTCGTGGCCAACTAATGCAAGAAGCGGTACCAGCAGGTACTGGCGCAATGTTTGCAATCATCGGTCTTGATGATGAATCTATTGCTAAAGCGTGTGAAGAAGCAGCGCAAGGTGAAGTTGTTTCACCAGTAAACTTCAACTCTCCAGGTCAAGTGGTTATCGCAGGTAGCAAAGATGCTGTAGAGCGCGCTGGTGCACTATGTAAAGAAGCGGGCGCTAAGCGTGCACTTCCTTTACCAGTTTCAGTTCCTTCACACTGTGCACTGATGAAGCCAGCAGCTGACAAACTAGCGGTGGCACTAGAAGAATTAGAATTCAACGCACCTCAACTGCCAGTGATCAACAACGTTGATGTCGCAGCTGAAACTGACCCTGCAAAAATTAAAGACGCACTTGTACGTCAGCTATACAGCCCAGTTCGTTGGACTGAAAGCGTACAGCTAATGAGCGAGCAAGGCGTAGAGAAACTTCTTGAGCTTGGTCCAGGTAAAGTTCTAACTGGCCTAACAAAACGAATTGTTAAGACACTAAGTGGCGCTGCAGTAAACGATGCTGCATCTCTAGACGCTGCTAAGTAATTTAAGAACAAAGGAATAACGAACATGATGAACCTAGAAGGCAAAGTTGCTCTAGTTACTGGTGCAAGCCGTGGTATCGGTCGTGCTATCGCTGAGCTACTTGTAGAGCGTGGTGCAAAGGTTATTGGTACTGCTACGTCTGAAGGTGGTGCGGCTGCGATCAGCGAGTACCTTGGTGAGAACGGTAAAGGTCTTGCTCTAAACGTAACAGATGTTGAGTCTATCGAAGCAACACTGAAGACGATCAACGATGAGTTTGGTGTGATTGATATCCTAGTGAACAACGCAGGTATTACACGCGACAACCTACTTATGCGTATGAAAGATTCAGAGTGGGATGACATCATCGACACTAACTTAACGCCAATCTTCCGTATGTCTAAAGCGGTTCTGCGTGGCATGATGAAAAAACGCGCGGGTCGCATCATCAACGTAGGTTCAGTTGTTGGTACTATGGGTAACGCAGGTCAAGCAAACTACGCAGCGGCTAAAGCGGGCGTTATCGGTTTCACTAAGTCTATGGCTCGTGAAGTTGCTTCTCGTGGCATTACTGTGAACACAGTGGCACCTGGTTTTATCGAAACAGATATGACTAAAGCACTGAATGATGACCAACGTGCAGCGACGCTATCTAACGTACCAGCAGGTCGTCTAGGTGATCCACGTGAAATTGCTTCAGCAGTTGTATTCCTAGCTTCTCCAGAAGCAGCGTACATTACTGGTGAGACTTTGCATGTAAATGGCGGTATGTACATGGTGTAAAACGCTTTCGTAGAGATATTTGTGAACTTTTACATTAATTTTCACTCAAATCTCTGCAATCGTGTTAATTTGCACTTAATGTCGTCAACTAGGCTATTTTTTGTAAGGAAAGTAGCCTATAGTTTGAGATTATTGACACTATCCTGCACAAGATTTGTGCATGATTTAAGTCAAAAATGTATTGAATTTCGGTTAAAATCGCTAAAATTGTGGTTTGACCAGCAAGGTCCCTCTTGCAACTTTCAGTAGTTCGAATAAACTACTGAATCATCGCATTGAGCGAAATCTGTAAAGGAAAAGAAAAAATGAGCAACATCGAAGAACGCGTAAAGAAAATCATTGTTGAACAGCTAGGTGTAGACGAAGCTGAAGTTAAAAACGAAGCTTCATTCGTTGATGATCTAGGTGCTGATTCTCTAGACACTGTTGAACTAGTAATGGCTCTAGAAGAAGAATTCGACACTGAGATTCCAGACGAAGAAGCTGAGAAAATCACTACTGTTCAAGCTGCAATCGACTACGTAAACAGCGCTCAGTAATATCTCTCCCAGGCGGCCTTCTGGCCGCCTGTGTTCTTTTAAACCCTTCTATCCTTCCATAGAATCATTTCATTTTCCGGAGAATAATATCGTGTCCAAGCGTCGTGTTGTTGTCACTGGCATGGGTATGTTGTCACCGGTAGGCAACACCGTAGAATCATCATGGAAAGCCCTGCTTGCAGGTCAAAGTGGTATCGTTAATATCGAACACTTTGATGCTGAAAACTTCTCAACTCGCTTTGCGGGTCTTGTTAAAGATTTTGACTGTACTGAATACATGTCAAAGAAAGATGCACGTAAAATGGATCTATTTATCCAGTACGGCATTGCTGCAGGTATCCAAGCGCTAGATGACTCTGGTTTACAAATCAACGAAGAAAACGCACCACGTGTTGGTGTAGCAATCGGTTCAGGCATTGGTGGCTTAGATCTGATTGAAACTGGCCACACAGCGCTAGTTGAAAAGGGCCCTCGTAAGGTTAGCCCGTTCTTCGTTCCATCAACCATCGTTAACATGGTTGCAGGTAACTTATCTATTATGCGTGGTCTTCGCGGTCCTAACATCGCGATCTCGACGGCGTGTACAACAGGTCTTCACAACATCGGTCACGCGGCGCGTATGATTGCATACGGCGACGCAGAAGCGATGGTTGCTGGTGGTGCAGAAAAAGCATCCACTCCGCTAGGTATGGCTGGTTTTGGCGCAGCGAAAGCATTGTCTACTCGCAATGATGAACCTCAAAAAGCTTCACGCCCATGGGATGTAGACCGTGATGGTTTTGTTCTGGGTGATGGCGCAGGCATGATGGTTCTTGAAGAGTACGAACACGCTAAAGCTCGTGGCGCTAAGATCTACGCTGAACTTGTTGGTTTCGGTATGTCTGGTGATGCTTACCACATGACTTCTCCTTCTGAAGATGGTTCTGGTGGTGCACTGGCTATGGAAGCGGCAATGCGTGACGCAGGTATCGTTGGTACTCAAGTTGGTTACGTAAACGCTCACGGTACATCAACGCCAGCAGGTGATGTTGCAGAAATTAAAGGTGTTCGTCGTGCTCTAGGTGAAGAAGGCGTTAAACAGGTTAAAGTTTCTTCAACAAAATCTATGACGGGTCACCTACTAGGTGCTGCAGGTTCGGTTGAAGCAATCATAACGGTTATGTCTTTGGTTGATCAGATTGTTCCACCAACAATCAACCTAGATAACCGCGCTGAAGGTCTTGAAGATATCGACCTAGTTCCTCATACAGCGAAAGAAGTTCAAATGGATTACGCTATTTGTAACTCATTCGGCTTCGGCGGTACCAACGGCTCTCTAGTATTTAAAAAAATCTAAAGAACTGTTTAACTGAGTCTAATTAAACGGCTTAATGCTTTGGCATTAAGCCGTTTTGTTATTTAATACCCCTATAAATTCAATTCAAGGACTCGCTATGTTTTGGCTTAATGGAAAACCGGCTGATTCGATTTCATTGTCTGACCGTTCATTTCAGTATGGCGATGGCTGCTTTACAACCATGCTGACACGTGGCGGTCGTATTCAGTACTGGCCGAGGCACATAGAGAGAATGAATGCCTGTTTGGATTTACTTGCTATACCTCAGCCCGACTGGAATCAAGTTGAGTATTGGTTGCAACAAGCGATTAAGCCAGACACAAAATCGGGCCTGAAACTGCATATTAGTCGCGGAGAAGGGGGCAGGGGATATAGCCCTACTCAAGTAGCCTCACCAAATGTTACTATTAGCGACTTTATTTATCCTTCTCACTATGAACAATGGGTGAGTGGAGGATTAGAGCTTGGAATCTGTCGTACTCGACTTGGTCACAATCCATTACTCGCCGGACACAAACATAACAACCGCCTTGAACAAGTTCTCGCAAAAGCGGAGCTCGATGACGGCGGGAATGCTGACGGTGTTGTGCTTGATATTTGTGACTATGTTGTCGAAACAACGATGGCGAATCTATTTTGGGTTAAAGATGCGACTTTGTTTACCCCCGACCTTCGAAATGCAGGGGTAAATGGTGTGATGAAACGAGTCGTATTAGAGCAGGTGCAGACACTACCGCTCGAAGCTTCAATTGGTGACTTCAAACTTGAAGAGTTACTGTCAGCCGATGAAGTATTTGTCTCAAACTCGGTACTTGGTGTTGCTCCAATTACCCGTATAGGCTCAACCAGCTTTAATATTGGAAAAATTACAAAACGAATTCAGGAGATGATCGACTCGTGATCAAGAAAATCACTCTATTTTTGCTTTTGGTTGCTAGTGTAGTCGCAGGAGGTTACTTCTACGTTGCTCAGCAGGTAGAGCAATATGTCAGCCAGCCACTTCAACTTGAAGAACCACAAATCTTTACTATCGAATCTGGGACCAGCTTTAACCGAGTATTGGCAAGTTTGACTAGTGCAGGGCTTATTGAAAGCAGCGATATGGTGAAGTTGGTTCGTCGCTTTCACCCAGATCTCACTCAGCTGAGAGCGGGTACTTACTTAATTGAGCCTGAGTTGACTCTAAGAGAAGTTCTAGAAGAATTTAAACAGGGCAAAGAACATCAATTTTCGATCACGTTTGTTGAAGGCTCGACATTTAAAGAGTGGCGAGAAATTTTAGAAAGTTCGCCTTATTTAGAGCATGAATTGCAAGGCTTAACAGAAGCAGATATTGCCAAGTTGTTGGGCTCTGAGTATGAAAAGCTTGAAGGGCTGCTACTTGCAGAAACGTATCACTACACCTTTGGTGCATCTGATCTCGATATCTTGAAACGAGCAGCGAATAAGCTGCAGGCAGTATTAGATGAGCAGTGGGCGCAGCGCCAACAAAAGCTGCCATTGAAGTCGGCCTATGAAGCGCTAATCCTTGCCTCAATCATCGAAAAAGAGACCGCGGTTGAGTCTGAGCGTGAGCGCGTTGCATCCGTCTTCGTTAACCGCCTCAACAAGCGTATGCGTCTGCAAACGGATCCTACCGTCATTTATGGTATGGGTGATAAGTACGATGGCAACATTCGCAAGAAAGACTTACGTACACCAACGCCATATAATACCTACACAATTTTTGGTCTGCCACCAACGCCAATTGCGATGCCGGGCGAAGCATCTATCGCAGCTGCGCTTAACCCTGAAGACAGCAATTACCTTTACTTTGTCGCAAGCGGCAAAGGCGGACACGTATTTTCAAAATCTTTAGCTGAGCATAACCGCGCAGTTCGAGCATACTTAAAACAACTAAGAAGCAACAAATGACAAACGCTAAATTCATCGTTATTGAAGGCCTAGAGGGCGCAGGAAAAAGTTCAGCAATTAACGCAGTATTGGAGACGTTGAAACAATCTGGCGTTGAAAGTATCACTAATACTCGTGAGCCAGGCGGAACGGCACTTGCTGAAAAGCTGAGAACCTTGGTCAAGCAAGAGCATGAAGGTGAACAACTTCAAGATATGACGGAACTGCTTTTAATGTACGCCGCGCGTGTTCAGTTAGTTGAAAACGTCATCAAGCCAGCATTAGATGCAGGAACATGGGTCGTCGGTGATCGTCATGACATGTCATCTCAAGCGTATCAAGGTGGTGGCCGTCAAATTCCAATCACGACGATGCAAGCGTTAAAGCAAACCACACTTGGTGATTTTAAGCCGGACTTAACGATTTATCTTGATATTGATCCTCGCGTCGGCCTAGAGCGCGCTCGTGGTCGCGGTGAGCTAGATCGTATTGAAAAGATGGATATGGGCTTTTTCGATCGTACTCGTGAACGCTATTTGCAATTGGCTGATCAAGATGACTCTGTTGTTATTGTTAATGCCGAGCAACAAATCGAGAAAGTAGCTGCTGATATTTCGAATGCCTTAACAAGCTGGATGAAAGCATAAGCTATGAATGAGCTATACCCTTGGTTAGTGCCTTTGTGGCAAGAGTGGCAAGCGAACTTGCAGTCGGATCGCTTCTCGAATGCATCGCTGCTGATTGCTGAAGAGGGCATGGGGGCGTCAGATCTTGTAGATGCGTTTAGCCAGGCTGTCATGTGTCAAAACTATCCGGCAGAGGCGTGTGGTTTTTGTCATGGCTGTCAGCTAATGAGTTCAGCGAGCCACCCTGATTTTCATATTATCAAGCCTGAGAAAGAAGGCAAAGCGATTACAGTAGAGCAGATTCGCCAATGTAATCGCATTGCTCAGGAGTCATCACAGTTATCCGGGATTCGATTGTTTGTCATTGAACCTGCGGAAGCCATGAATGAGTCAGCGGCTAATGCGTTGCTAAAGACGCTGGAAGAGCCATCATCGACTTGTATGTTCTTATTGGTCGCGCATCGAGCTAATGCTTTGTTGCCCACCATTACTAGTCGTTGTCAGCAGTGGCATTTAACGCCGCCTAATTCTGAAACGGTCGCACAGTGGCTCTCTTCTCAATATAGTGGCGAGGTACCTTTGTATGCGGCTCATATCAATGGCAATGCGCCTTTAGCTGCGCTCGATTTTATCCAACAAGATAAAGTCAGCCGTTATAGCTCGACTGAGAATGACTTTATTGCACTCTGTCAGCAGCAAGCAGATTCGGTTAAGTTAGCCAAAGAGTTAGCGGCAGATCCTCAAGAGTCGCTCAGTTGGTTGTGGTATTTATTGTCTGATGCGCAAAAGGTCCATTATGGGCTAGCCTTGCCATCTTTTGTGCCTGGGGCGGCAAAGTTGGCGCAAGTCTGTGACTATCCAAAGCTATACTCTCAATCGAAAGCGCTTTTAACACTGTTAGATCAGCTAAGATTACACACAGGGCTGAATGCGGAGCTTCTTATCCTAGATTGGTTATTTAAATTTTACGAGGAAACATGTTCGTAGATTCTCACTGTCATTTAGACAAATTGGACTATCAAGAGTTACACGAAGGTATTGCTGATGTTGTTGCCAAAGCGAAGGCGGCCAATGTCACGGACCTTTTATCTGTTGGTGTTACCTTAGATTCGTTTCCTAACATGATGGAGATGATTGAACCGTTTGATAACGTTTATGCTTCTTGTGGTGTGCATCCATTGGATGTAGAAAGTGATTTTGCATTAGACCGATTACATGAATATGCGGCTCATCCACGTGTTGTTGCTATCGGCGAGACAGGGCTAGATTACCACTACCAACCGGAAACAGCGGATTTACAGAAACTACGCTTCGAACAGCAAGTCGAGTTGGCAGTCAAGCTGAACAAACCATTGATCATTCATACGCGCAATGCTCGCCAAGATACATTAGATATCCTAAAAAATGGGGGCGCAGATAAATGTGGTGGCGTGATTCATTGCTTTACTGAAGATTTGCCTTTCGCTGAAGCAGCGATGGAGCTAGGTTTCTATATTTCAATCTCTGGTATCGTGACTTTCAGACAAGCGACAGAACTGAAAGAAGTGGTGAAAACATTACCGTTAGAGAGACTACTGATCGAGACTGATTCACCATACCTAGCACCTGTTCCTCACCGAGGCAAACAGAACCAGCCAGCTTATGTTGTCGAGGTCGCTTCCTACATTGCACAGCTAAAAGGGTGCTCGCTAGGAGAAGTTGGGCAGAAAACCAGCGAAAACTTTAGAAATCTTTTTTTAAGATGAAAAATTAAATTACAGTGAAAAAGGGGCCTCGGCCCCTTTTTTTTGTTATCAAACTCACGCGCAAGCGTTTAAATTGGCTTGTTCACTAAAAATGTTGAACTTGAGAGCATAAAAAGTACCTTTTGTAATTTTGTTACATAAAATAACAACCGTATCTATTTTATTTACCCATCGAAATTAATGCTTTCGTTGATTATTTTGTTATTAATCATGGCCTTATGCTCTTGTAATCCATTTCAAAACCAAGTTTGGATTGTGATCTATCTATTAGTTTGAAACTAAATTCCGTAACTCGCTAGAAAGTATCGTCACCCGCAATATATATTTAGAGCCAGAAATTATAGTGACATAAGTGGTTACATTTTTTCAGGGTGCTAACATTTAAGGCTACGGGGGTGTGCCGTTAGAGCCCAATAAATCTTATAAACTTTTCAGGAGCATAAACATGTTTAAGAACCTTTTTGCTAACCTGCAAAAAGTTGGTAAAGCTCTGATGCTACCAGTGTCGGTTTTACCAGTTGCAGGTATTTTACTAGGTGTCGGTGCTGCCGACCTAAGCTTCATTCCAGATATCGTTTCTAACCTAATGGAACAAGCGGGCGGTTCAGTATTCGGCCAAATGGCTCTATTATTCGCTGTAGGTGTTGCGCTTGGCTTCACTAACAACGATGGTGTAGCAGGTCTTGCTGCTATTGTTGGTTACGGCATCATGACGGCAACTCTAGGCGTTATGGCTGGCGTTATGGGTGTTGAAAAAATCGATACAGGTGTACTAGGTGGTATCCTTGTCGGTGGTGTTGCTGCTTGGGCATTCAACCGTTTCTTCAAAATTCAACTTCCAGAATACCTTGGCTTCTTCGCTGGTAAGCGTGCTGTGCCAATCATCACTGGTTTCTCAGCGATCGGTCTTGGTCTAGTTCTTTCTGTTGTATGGCCTCCAATTGGCGGCGCGATTGCAGCGTTTTCTGATTGGGCTGCTCACCAGAACCCACAGGTTGCATTCGGTATCTACGGCGTTATCGAGCGTTCTCTAATCCCATTCGGTCTACACCACGTTTGGAATGTACCATTCTTCTTTGAAGCAGGTACTTGTGTTAACGCTGCAGGCGAAACTCAAAACGGCGTTCTAACTTGTTACCTAGTTGCTGATGAAGCATCTCGTGCTGCTGGTAATGGCTTCGGTCAGCTAGCGGGTGGTTACATGTTCAAGATGTTCGGTCTACCAGCTGCTGCTATTGCTATCGCTCACTCTGCTAAGCCAGAAAACCGCGCGAAAGTAATGGGTATCATGGCATCTGCTGCACTGACTTCATTCCTAACAGGTATCACTGAGCCAATCGAATTCTCATTCCTATTCGTTGCTCCTTTACTTTACGGTATCCACGCTCTACTAGCTGGTTCTGCTTACGTTGTTGCAAATACTCTAGGCTTTGTTCACGGTACTTCATTCTCACACGGTCTAATCGACTTCCTAGTTCTTTCTGGTAACTCTCAGAAGATGGGTCTGATGGTAGTGACTGGTCTTGTTTACGCTGCAATCTACTACGTAGTATTCCGCACAGTAATCAAAGCTATGGACCTTAAGACTCCTGGTCGTGAAGATGAAACTGAAGAAGCAGTAACAACTTCTGGTTCAGACATGGCAGGTGAGCTAGTTGCAGCATTCGGCGGCAAAGCAAACATCACTGGTCTAGACGCATGTATCACTCGTCTACGTGTAGCAGTTGCAGATACTGAAGCTGTTAACCAAGACAAACTAAAACAACTAGGCGCAGCTGGCGTAGTAGTTGTAGCAGGTGGTGTTCAGGCTATCTTCGGTACTAAGTCTGACAACCTGAAAACAGAAATGGATGAGTGGATCCGTAACCACGGTTAATCACTTTTTCATCTAATTGACAAAAGGAGGCTTCGGCCTCCTTTTTTGTTTTCATAGCGTTCGGCTCTGAGTTCTGGCTTTGTCATTCCCATTCGTTTTCACTTTTCTCTGACATCCTTTTCTTACATGCTTGGATAATTGTACGCTGTTTTATTTTGTGTATAGGAAAAGCCTAATATGAAAAACTCAGGTCTACTACTCGGTGCTACGGTTTTGGTTACAGCAGCAAGCTCGTTAGCATATGCAGAAGAACCGCAGTCGACGAAAGTTGCGGTGGGGATGGCAATCGATCAGGAACTCAGCGCGGTGTTAGAGCTTGATGATACCTATCGCTTTACTCTAGGCAATGATGGTGCTGCGTTTGACTACATTCTGAAAAGAGGGCGATTTGATGCCAATACTCCGGTTTCTTGGTATGTGGGTGTTGGTGGCTGGAGTGAGTGGGATCACAAAGAGTTCGGTGCTCGTGTGCCACTAGGGTTGAAGTGGGATATTAGCAAGGGTTGGGAGATGTATGGACAGGTACATCCTGAACTCAACCTATACACAGGACCTGAACTGCAAATAGGCGGTGCGTTAGGTATCAAATATTCATTCTAGCCAAGTTGCCCAATGGGAAGAGGGCCAATTGATTTGGCCCTTTCTTATTCTTTTGACAAACGATTAAAAAGACCAAGTGAGTCCGAGATTCGCTGAGAACTGATTCATCCAATCGGTCTTGAACTTAACCACACAAGAGCTATCGCCACCCGCAGGCAGATTACACACGCCACTGGTTTCATTGTCGACCACAGTTCCTAACCAGCGCAACTGAGAATTGAGTGCTAGCGAGTCACTGAATTGATACTCAAAGCCACCAAAGATACTGGCTGAAAATCCCCATTCATCCTTGACCCAGTCAGCATCGACATATGAAGCCCCCAGCCCAACGCCTAAGTAGGACTGCCATTTATCTTGTACTGGGTAATAGATGCTACTTTGAATGTGTAGATAGTGGATTGAAGAGTTTAGATTCACGTCTTCCACCTCTGAGCGTTGATTCGCGTAAAACAGCCCCATTCGTCCTTTGTCGACATCGGTTTCCAATGATAGCGCATAGCTTTCTGAAGCCTTCAAATCGAGCTCATTCTGGTTCTGGTCTTCGACACTTCCTCCAAAGGTATAGCCTAGCCAAGGGGACAAGTAAGTATCGGCTTGAGCCAGAGGGCTAACACCTGCAATCAAGATCGGAAAACATAATCGGGAGATGATATTCATTTTTTGCCCTTTTCTACGTTTGGAAAGCTAAGTGTGACGCTAACGCCATAATTCCGCACGAAAAATGCGTATTAATTGAAGATACCTCACACTGATGTTATTACTTTGTTAAACAACGAGGAGGTGTCTATGGAACACAATCTAAAATATGCCCTACTGATTACGGCTGCCGCTTTCGCAGTTATTCTTGGATATGCCTTGATTGCAATAACGACTGCCTAGGGATGCCATGAAAAATTGCGGTGTCGTAACGAATACCGCTGTACAGTTTGATGCTGAACGACTAAAAAAATACACTGGCGGTAAAAATGCTCTGGTCGCACAAGGTGGTGGCCAACGGGGGATTTTTACTTCCGGTGTGCTTGATGCCTTTCTTCTTTCCAACTTCGATCCCTTCCACTCTTTCTACGGTACTTCCGCCGGTGCGATGAATCTATGTGGATTCCTTTGCCGCCAGAAAGGTATTGGTCGCTCGTTTATTCTCGAACTCACTACTGACTCAGAGTTCTTTAACCTATTTCGTTATATCCGCCGTAAGCAATATATGGACATGGATTGGGCACTAGAAAAAATTTGCGATTACCCCTATCGGTTAGACATTGATATGGGACGTAAGATTTTGTCTGGCCGAGAGGCGTATGCTGCAGTGACCGATACCAATCGTTTATCCGATCACTACCTACCGATGTTACAAGATGACTGGAGGCGAGTGCTTCTTGCCACTTGCGCTATTCCTCGGCTTTACCCTGAACCTATTTTGTTCCCTCATGGTGAATATGTCGATGGCGGTGTATCGGCGTCAATTCCTGTGCAAGAAGCTTGGCGCAAAGAAGCACGTTGTATTGTGGTGATCAGAACGGAGGGGGAGGACCTAATTACTGATACAGAAGAGGTCAACCAAGAGCCCTCAGTCGAGTGGTTGCGTGATTCGTTCAATGTTATCCAAGGGCATTGGCAAGATAAACTGGGTCAGTGGAAACAAGACTGGAGTAGCTTTTTTAACGAGCAAGTTGAGCGCTCTCGTCTAGAGAAAAGCGAACATACCCATCTTGAACTACTCAATGGCGGTCGTTGGCTTTTTGGCGCCGATGATATTTATCGATTGAGTCATCTTCTTGGTGATAAGTTTGATTCTGGATTAGCGGATATGCTGATGGTGCACTATCAGACCTATTCATTAACGCAGGACTTTTTACATTCTCCGCCAGACGATTGCTTTATCGTCCAAATCAAACCGGATCAACCGCTGAAATCAACGTCGTTGATGAGTGAGAGGGAAGATTTGCTGCATGATTATCAAGTGGGATTAGACGCTGGTTTCCGCTTCGTGGAGTCGTTTTCGCAATGTCTTGCCAAACCAACCTTTGAATTGAAGTGTGGGGAGTAAACATCTCCCCACATGATTGATTTACTTTGCGTTAGGCAGCAACAATACGCATGCAGTTGGTTGAACCAACAACGTCCATCACGTCACCTTGGGTGATAATGACTAAGTCACCTTCATCTAACAGGCCGCGCTCTCTCAGCGTTCCGACTGCAGCTTGTGCAATCTCTAACCCAGTATCCCCTTTATCATCAAAGTAGACCGGGAACACACCACGGTAGAGGGCAGATAGATTAAGGGTTCGCTCGTTTCGCGATAGCGCAAAAATGGGTAGGCCCGAGCTTAAGCGTGACATCATAAGTGCCGTTCGGCCTGATTCCGTCAGGGTAACAATGCCTTTGACGCCACGCATGTGGTTGGCTGCAAACATGGTAGACATCGCAATTGTCTCTTCACCGGTTTCAAACACTGAATCCATGCGGTAGCCAGAGCGGTTAATCGACGACATTTTTTCAGCACCGACACACACCTCTGCCATAGAGCAAACGGTTTCTAATGGGTATTTACCTGCTGCCGTTTCACCAGAAAGCATTACCGCATCGGTACCGTCGAGAACTGCGTTTGCCACGTCCATAACCTCAGCACGAGTCGGCATTGGGTTTTCCATCATCGATTCCATCATTTGAGTGGCAGTAATGACAGTACGGTTCAATGCACGCGCTCGACGAATCAGTTGTTTTTGCACACCAATTAATTCTGGGTCACCAATTTCGACCCCTAGGTCCCCACGAGCCACCATAACGGCGTCTGAAGCAAGAATGATGTCATCTATGCTTTCTTCTGTTTCGACGGTCTCAGCGCGTTCTACCTTCGCTACAAGACGGGTTTGCAGTCCAGCATCAGTGGCAAGTCTACGGGCGTATTTCATATCTTCGCCATTCCTTGGGAATGAAACGGCTAAGTAATCGACTTTGATCTCTGCTGCTAACTTGATGTCATTTTTATCTTTTTCAGTCAGTGCTTCCGCAGATAGGCCACCGCCTTTCTTGTTGATGCCTTTATTGTTGGACAAAGGACCACCGATGATCACTTTAGTTCGAACTTGCGTACCGCTAACGGCCATTACTTGCAATTGAACACGGCCATCATCAAGTAGCAGTACATCGCCAGTGGAAACATCGTTTGGCAGTTCTTTGTAGTCTAAGCCAACAGCGTCTTTATCACCTTGGCCTGCTGGCAAGCTGCTATCTAGAGTGAAAATATCCCCTACGTTGAGTTGCACTTTGCCATCTTTGAAGGTCGATACGCGTATCTTAGGTCCTTGGAGGTCGCCTAAGATAGCGACATGAGTGCCGAGCTTGGCAGAAATATTGCGCACACGTGTTGCACGCTCACGGTGATCTTCTGCACTTCCATGTGAAAAGTTCATTCTTACAACGTTCACGCCAGCTTCTAAAATTGCTTCAAGTACGCCGGGTGCATCGGTAGAAGGTCCAAGAGTAGAAACAATTTTTGTTCTTCTTTGGATTGAGGTCATTCGGATCTCCTTGATCTGATTTTACCGCGAAGAAAACGATGCGGCTGATAAGTTGTTGTTCTCATCTCTAAATTTATAAGTATATACCTGCCGAGGAAGGGTGCTGATTATTTGCTCGTGTTCTCATTTGAAAGGTGATGAAAGACATATTTATTAATGCAAAAAAATAGAAGATTAAATGTGATAAATCCTTCGCTATTTGATTAGGTACACAAAGAATTATGTTTATACGTGACACTTGTCACGGCGATCTATCAAAGCTCTTCACAATTACTTCGCAAAGTAAAAAAATTACCAGGTTGTTGATATTCGGAGTGCTCTATGTACATGGCTCAACCTGGCCATATTGATCATATCAAGCAGGTCAATGCTGGCCGTGTATATAAACTCATTGATCAAAAAGGTCCCATTTCTCGAATCGATCTCTCTAAAAAGAGTGAGCTCGCACCTGCGAGTATTACCAAAATCACTCGTGAGCTCATCGAGGCCCACCTGATACACGAAACCACAGTCCAGGAAGCGACCAGTCGTGGGCGTCCTGCCGTTGGTCTACAGGTCAACAACGAAGGGTGGCAATTTCTTTCGATGCGTTTAGGACGTGGCTACTTGACGATTGCATTGCATGAGTTGGGTGGTGATGTACTTATCGATACTAAGATTGATATCCATGAAGTGGACCAAGACGATGTTCTTGCGCGATTGCTGCATGAAATCGATGAGTTTTTCCAAACTTATACTGAACAGTTAGATCGTGTAACAAGTATTGCGATCACGTTACCTGGC
Organism: Vibrio hepatarius; assembly: GCF_043642085.1. Classification (GTDB taxonomy): domain Bacteria; phylum Pseudomonadota; class Gammaproteobacteria; order Enterobacterales; family Vibrionaceae; genus Vibrio; species Vibrio hepatarius_C. The sequence continues at coordinate 210,573 of NZ_JBHZSA010000007.1, forward strand.
CTAGTGAACTCAGAGCAGGGTGTAGTGCTGCAGATGCCACACTACAACGTTGAGAACCTGCCACTTGGTCCTGAAATTTACAAAGCGACTGGGTTGCCTGTTTTTATCGCCAATGACACGCGAGCTTGGGCGTTGGCTGAAAAGCTATTTGGCCATTCGCAAGATAATGAAAACTCGGTGCTGATTTCCATTCACCATGGCTTGGGCGCTGGTATTGTGCTTGATGGTCGAGTATTACAAGGGCGCCACGGTAATATCGGTGAGCTTGGTCATATTCAAATCGACCCTCAAGGTAAGCTTTGTCATTGTGGCAATCGTGGCTGTCTTGAAACCGTTGCCAGCTCGCAAGCCATTCGTAGTGAAGTGACTGAGCGAATTGCCCAAGGTGAGACTTCTTGCCTTGCGGAAATTGAAGAAGTGTCGGTTGAAGATATTTGTGAAGCGGCAGCAAACGGCGATCCACTCGCGGTTGATGTGATTGAGAAGCTCGGACGTTATTTAGGTTCTGCGATTGCTATCGTTATTAACCTATTTAACCCAGAGAAAGTGCTGATTGGCGGAGCAATTAACCAAGCCAAAGAGGTTCTTTATCCGGCGATTCAAACTTGCATTGAAGAGCAGAGCTTACCTGTCTATCACCAAGATCTTGAATTGGTTGAGTCTCGTTTCTATAAACAAGCAACAATGCCAGGCGCTGCGCTGATCAAACAAGCGCTGTATGATGGTCTATTGTTGATGAAAGTGATTGAAGGCTAAGATCACAGATACTAGTCACTTACTGTTAAATTCTAAATAAACCCATATAATCTTGAGTGATGTATGGGTTTATTTTTATCTTAGCCTCTCTATAGGCTATTTTTACATTATCCACGTTTGGCGAGAAGTAGTATGTCTGGAGTATTAAATACAGTTGATCAGCGAACCAACCTTGTAGGTGAGAACCGCTTGGAGCTGTTGTTATTCAGTTTGAACAGCAGACAGATTTTTGCCATCAACGTTTTCAAAGTGCGTGAAGTGATTAAGGTTCCACCCTTAACCAAAATGCCGGGTTCCCATCACCATATCACCGGTGTGGCGTCATTGCGTGGCGTTTCTGTGCCTGTGATTGATCTTCGTGCAGCGATTGGCTTTCCTGCATCGCGCTTAGAAAACCAAGAAGAGAATCTCATCATTACCGAATACAACCGTACGGTGCAGGGCTTTTTGGTTGGTCAAGTTAGGAATATCGTCAATACCGCTTGGACGGAAATTCAACCACCACCAAAAACGGCGGGTAGAGCGAACTATCTGACGGCAATCACTCATGTCAAAGATGGTGATGGGCAGAGTATCGTTGAGATTATCGACGTTGAAAAAGTACTGGCGCAAATTATTGATTACGATATTTCGATTTCTGAAGGTGTGCTTGATCAAGAGTTAGTCGATGAAATGGTCGGGCGTAATGTTTTGATTGTTGATGATTCGTCAACGGCGCGCTCCCAGGTCCGCGGAACACTTTCTCAGCTTGGTTTAAACATCATTGAATGTCGTGATGGTCTAGAAGCTCTCAACTTACTTAAGTCATGGGCCGATGAAGGCAAAAATGTGGTTAGTGAGCTGCTACTGATGATCACCGATGCTGAAATGCCAGAGATGGATGGTTATAAGCTTACCCATGAGATCCGTACCGATCCTCGCATGAAGGATCTGTATGTCACTTTGAATACATCCCTCAGTGGTAGCTTTAATGACGCTATGGTTAAAAAGGTCGGCTGTGATCGCTTTATTTCCAAGTTCCAACCAGACTTATTGGTTGAAGTAGCCCAAGAACGACTGCGACAAGTATTAAATAAATAGTTTGTCGTACTGTTTATGTGGCGTGACCATGCTTTGGTAAAATGCTATATTTTTTGAGTTATTTTGTTAATCAAAATGATGTAACTATCAATGTAACTTTTCATCAGACTCTTAAGGTAGTTCTTATTCATGATATGGCTTTCTTCTAAGGTTGTTATGACCTTATGTATGCTGCTGTATAGGGAATATAAGAAAAGAAGTATGGACGCTGACGACAAGTTTTAGTTTGTCAAAGTAACACCAAAAAGGGAGCCTTGGCTCCCTTTTTATTTTCTTACTGTTGAAACGTTAATGGAAATCCCTCGATTTACTATGTAGCCCTTGCAGCTTATCGGTCATGTCGATCAAGCGTCCTGCAATGACATGATGAACCTCGCCTTCTTTTTCCAAAATGCCTTTTACTTGCAGTATTTTCGCGGTTAAGTAAGCGGATTTTTGTGCTCTCGCGGTGGCTTTCCAAACTACGACATTAATGTTGCCCGTATCATCTTCTAAAGTGAAGAAGGTAACACCAGCGGCTGTGCCTGGTGATTGTTTTCCGGTCACGACTCCTGTCACGGTGACTAGTGATTGGTGCTCCTTATTTTTTAGCTCTTGCATACGAGTAAAGCGCCCGAGTACGCCTGCGTCATCAAGTAGAGCAATAGGGTGCTTAGCAAGAGAAAGTCTGGTCGATGCATAATCTTCAAGCAATGTTTGGCTTTCTGTTGGCGTACCAATAAGTGGCGTAGTGTCATCTTGGGTATCTTGAAATAGCGGCAAGTCAGAGAGTGAGTCCATCATTGCCCAGCGGGTTTGGTAACGGTTGTGGCTCAGCGTGTGCATGGCATTGGCGGAGGCAAGTAGTTCGACATCTCGACGGTTTAAACCAATATGTTTGATTTGGCCTGAATGCGTAAAGCCGCTTTTGGCTCTGGCATGGATTAGTTGCTTGGCACTTTGCTGACTAAACCCTTTGATCTGCCGAAACCCTAAGCGAATTGCCAAACCACCTTGATGAGAGACCATCTGGTGGTCATAGAGCGATGCATTCACGCAAATAGGTAAGATTACTACCTTATGACGACGAGCATCTTGTACCAGCTGTGAGGCGCTATAAAAGCCCATTGGTAGGCTGTTGAGTAAAGAAGTATAGAAAGCTTCGGGATGGTAGTGCTTCAACCATGCTGAACAATAAGCGAGAACAGCAAAGGAGGCCGAATGACTTTCAGGGAAACCATATTCACCAAAGCCGAGAATTTGATCAAAGATTCGCTCGGCGAACTCTAGTTGATAACCTCGACTTAGCATGCCTTCGATAAGCTTGGTTTTAAACTTGATGAGGTCACCACTCTTCTTCCAAGCCGCCATGGCTCGCCTTAGCTGATCGGCTTCACCACCACTAAAGCCAGCGGCAACCATAGCAATTTTAATCACCTGCTCTTGGAAAATAGGCACGCCAAGCGTGCGCTCTAAGACACTGCGCACTTCTTCTGATGGATAGTCGATTTGCTCTTCACCATTTCTACGTTTGAGGAAAGGGTGAACCATATCGCCTTGGATTGGCCCCGGTCTGACAATCGCGATTTGAATGACTAAGTCATAGTAAGTCGCAGGTTTCAGTCGTGGCAGCATGCTCATTTGGGCACGTGACTCGATCTGAAATACGCCAACGGTATCTGCTCGCTGAATCATTTGATAGACATTAGTGTCGTCTTGGCGGCGAGTAATGTTTGCGATACTGAGCGTTTGCTGGTGGAATTTTTCTACCAAATCAAAGCACTTCCTAATGGCAGACAGCATGCCGAGCGCAAGGACATCAACCTTAAGCAGTTTGAGCGATTCTAAGTCGTCCTTATCCCATTGGATAACAGTGCGATCAGGCATCGACGCATTCTCAACCGGAACCAGTTCATACAATGGTCCCGCCGCGATGATAAAGCCGCCAACATGTTGAGACAGGTGGCGTGGAAAGCCGAGAATCTCGTTGACCAAGGTAATGAACTGTTCACCTTTGAGCGAGTCTGGTTGCAGGCCGAGCTCAACAATCTGCGCTTGCCAGCCTTGAGCTCTGTCTCGACGGTTGACGTTTTTAATAAAGTAATCGAGCTGACTTTCTTCGATACCGAGTGCTTTACCGACATCTCGTACCGCGCTTTTAAAGCGGTAAGAGATAACCGTGGCCGCAAGCGCAGCACGTTCGCGGCCATATTTTTGGTAAATGTATTGAATAACTTCTTCACGTCGCTCGTGTTCAAAATCGACATCAATGTCGGGTGGCTCATCACGCTCTTTACTGATGAAACGCTCGAATAATACCGAGATTTGTCTTGGATCTACTGAAGTGATTTCTAAGCAGTAGCAGACAACCGAGTTCGCTGCCGAACCTCGTCCTTGGTAGAGGATATGACTGCGCTTGGCAAACATTACGATGTCGTGAATGGTCAAAAAATAAAACGGGTAGTTAAGTTCGTCGATTAAACAGAGCTCTTTATCAATGGTTTGTTGGATGTCATCAGGCACACCTTCAGGAAAGCGCAGCGTTTTACCTTTTTCGACCAATTGTCGGAGGTAACTCATAGGCGAATAGCCGTCAGGAACCAACTCGCTTGGGTATTCATATTGAAGGTCAGCTAAGCTAAAGCTGCATCGTTGGGCGATGGCGACACTTTCGGCTAACCATTCTGGCTTAAACAGTTTGCTGAGTTTTTCTTGGCTGCGCAGGCTTCTTTCGGTGTTGGTCAGTAATTGCTCGCCTAGTTCGCTCACGCTGCAGCCGTGTTTGATGGCACACAGCGTATGCTGCAAGGGCAGGCGTGTGGCCGTGTGCATCAGTACGCCACCGCAGGCAGTGGTAGGCAAGTGTATTTCATCGGCGAGTTGCTGGCAGTATTCGAGGTATTGTTTGTCATCGCAGGATAGGTGACGTTGCACCGCAAGCCACAACCGGTGCTGATGGTGCTGAGTAAGCCAGCGCCCCCATTTATTGTCACTAGGCTTGTGGCAAGGTAGCCACAGAACTAAGCAGTGACGAATCGACATCAAATCCCACTCAGAAAGTTGGTACTTTCCTTTTTCCGAGCGTCTTCTGGCATTGGTTATGATACGGCATAGCTCCGCATAGGCGTCGCGGCTAGGGCACAGTAGCACGACTTGGCATTCATCATTGAGCCAAAACATGCTGCCAATAATCAGTTTGATATTGAGCTGTTGATTTTTGATTGTGCTGTAAGCCCTCACGACACCGGCCACAGAGCATTCATCGGTGATAGCTAGTGAGTGATAGCGGAGAAAATCCGCCTGTAAGATCAGTTCCTGCGCATGAGAGGCTCCGGTTAGAAAGGAAAAGTTGCTCTGACAGAAAAGTTCAGCGTAAGCCATAGCATTACCTTGATTAACTAAATAGACCGTGGGTAAACCACTGCCTATCTTGGTTACGAAACACCCATAGCCAGCGTCCTTGGTCGCTACGTGCAACAAAGTAATCCCGAGTCATGTCATCACCATCCCACCATCCAGTGACAAAACGTTCTGGACCTTGAATCAGCGATACTTTTTCCGATAAAAGCTCTGGTGTAGGCAGCATAAAGTTAGGTCGTAGCTTATTGCTCGTCACTTTATTTGGTATCGGCAGAGTCGGATCGCAGAGAAAGGTGGATTTTTCTGGGCGAGGATCGTGACTGTGCACCGTTTTTCGTACCTGCTCTTTGCCTAACTTCGCTTGCAGAAGACCGATTAATTCCATCTCAGTTTGTTCACCTTGAAAACCTTTAAACAGGTCTGCGCTGGTGGATTCAAGCTCGCCACAGCGGATTAAGCGCAGTGTTAAGCCTTGAACGGGAGCTTCCAGCTGTAAAGATTCCATCGTGAGCTGGCACAGCACCATCCAACGCTTGGCAAAGTAATCGCCACTGGCCGAATAAAAGTGAACGGAGCAGGCTTGTTTATCACGTTGGTGCAACACAAGTTCAAGCTCATAACCGACTTGGTTGCGTAAGGTTAAGAACATCTCTAGTTTTTTAAGCAGCTTAGATAACGGTTTTTCCAGCCACTGGATGTTCTCGATATCAAACAGTAGCTCTTGATAGTTCTCGAACTGCTCTGGTGGGTGATAGAAATCAATCGGGTGCTTAAATTGTCCCATTAGTCGGCCGATGTAATTGACTAAATCAATATCGAAGCGGCGTGCCAGCTCTTGCATCGGTATGTCCAGTAACTCACGTAAAGTTGCCACTCCGACTCTTTGTAATTTCTCGACTTTGTTCATCTCTAGCTCGGTGGCTTGGAGTGAGAAAGGCTTGAGAGCACCAACAATCACCTGTTTATCTAGCGTTAATAGCTGTGTATTCGCTTTCGCCAGTAACATCGCCGAAAAAGGAGAGAAACCAATCGAGAATTGATAGTGAAAGTCGAGCTGGTTTAAATGCTCGGACACACGCTGCCAATAGCGTTCTAATCCGCCATAGAGAGAAAGCATATTGGTCACTTTAAGCAGTATACCTTGGGGTGGAGTCAGACAGATATCAGACGTCACCATATACAGCCATTGAGCGATGCTCATCAAGGCTTGCTGCTCTACATCTTCATCATAAGGGTGGACTTGCAGCTGGTGACAGAGTGCACTGGCTGTCCCTAAACCCATACCGATCTCTATGCCTTGCTCATGGGCGGTCATATTGTGCTGTACGACCTTAAATCGTTTAGATTCAACGATCGCTAAGGGTAGGGCGGTGTGTTCTGAAAACAGACCGTCTAATTGTAAGCTTGGAAAGTGAAGATATATCCAGCTCTGCATGTTTAACCTTGCTGTCTGATCGGGAACGGAATCACCACTGGCGGTTTTGGCTGTAGCGTCAGGCTTGGCCAGTGAGATGACATATCAATAATGAAGCTGCCTTGTGGCCACCCACCTTTTCTTTTGGTGATAGTGACTTCCAGACCTGATGGATGAGGGGTTAACCGCATGCTCAGGTTTACGGGTAAAGAGAAAACGTGTTTGTTCTCGGTTTTAAACAAAAAGTGGACGGCATTGCCGCGCTCACTTGCAACCTGTAAACGCCTAGCTTGGTGGACTTCAAGGCTAGAGTGCCATAGCAATACATTACTACAGGTACCACTGCGTAAGCATTGCTCTGCAGCCCATAATGCTTCTTTCTCGTTTCTTGGGTAGACAAGTAAGACTTTATTGTTATCAATCCCTTCATTGCATAATTGCTCTGCGCAGAGATACCCTGGAGGCTGAATAAAAACCGACAAGCGCTCCTGACTGGTATTTTTTAGGTGTGGGATTAATAGACGCAGTTCGCCAATACTTGACGCACCTTGGAGCTCAACCACGCCGTGTTTAGGAAATCCCCCTTCTAGCTTTTGATCCAGAAGATCATAGCCTGTCGGGTAGTGGTCAGAATGCTCCGGAGTTTGCACTCCAGACCAAAGCCATTGTTTCTGTTTAAGGTTTTCGATTAATTCATACATAACAATTTACCTGTATATATATACAGTATAAATTATTATTAATTATCGGCAAGGGTGTGAGTGTTCGAATGGATAAAAAAACGCCCTGTGTTTCTACTTTGAAAACACAAGGCGTTGAATTTTATTTAGAAAGTATTCGAGTTAGCGATTACTTTTTTGGCTGAGCATCAATACACTCGCCATTGATTGCTTTACCTTCTGGTGCCATCAAGTATAGGTACAGTGGCATGATATCCAGTGGTGTTTTTAGCAGCTCGGCATCTTCTGCTGGGTACGCTTTGGCACGCATACCAGTACGTGTCGCACCTGGGTTAATCGCATTAACGCGGATAGTGGTGTCGCTGAGCTCATCAGCAAGGATCTGCATCATACCTTCTGTTGCGAACTTCGACATTGCGTAAGTGCCCCAGAATGCACGACCACTATGGCCTACAGTGGAAGAGGTAAAGACAATGCGAGCATCTTCAGACTTATGTAGCAGTGGTAAAACCGCTTGAGTCATCAAAAATTGCGCTTTTACGTTCACCTGCATGATGTCGTCAAAGGTATCTTCGCCAATTTGGTCAAATGGGCTGATCACACCGAGCAAACTTGCGTTGTGAAGTACGCCATCTAAGCGGCCGAACTGACCTCCAATGGTATCGACCATATCAAGGTAGTTTTGCTTCGTCGCGCCTTTCATATCAAGCGGAATAATCGCTGGCTGTGGGTAACCCGCAGCTTCAATTTCGTCGTAAGTTTGTTCCAGCTTTTTCACTGTACGACCAAGTAAAATCACAGTTGCGCCGTGCTGAGCATAAGAAAGAGCGGCTTGTTTACCAATACCCGCGCCCGCACCAGTTACCAGAATGACTTTACCCTTCAAGGCATCTGAAGAAACAGCATATTCCACGATGTGTATCCTTATTGTAATGATTTACTTTATGATTCCGTAAGATGGTGGTTACAATACACTAATTCGCACATTAGAGGATAATCACATTGGAATTTTTATTGGACTACGGGCTGTTTTTAGCCAAGATTGTGACTGTCGTAGTCGCAGTGATTGCGATTTTAGTTATAGCCAAAGCGGTTGGTGGTAAAAGCGGCGCAACGAAAGGTGAGTTAGAAATTACCAACTTAACTGAACAGCACAAGCATACCGTAGAGCAGTTAGAGCACCATCTGCATGATGAAGCCTTTATCAAAGCTCGTGATAAAGCAGAGAAAAAACAAGATAAAGAGAAAAACAAAACTCGCGAGAAAGAGATCAAGAAAGCGTCAAAAGAAGGCGATCTTGATAGCAAACGCGAACCACATCTGTTTGTTTTAGATTTTAAAGGCAGTATTGATGCCAAAGAAGTTACATCGCTACGTGAAGAAGTGACGGCGATTCTAGCAGTGGCTCGTGAAGGCGATGAAGTGTTGCTGCGCCTAGAGTCTGGCGGTGGTATGGTTCACGGCTATGGCCTAGCATCGTCTCAGCTTGATCGTCTTAAAGCGGCTAAGCTGCCATTGACTATCTCGGTAGATAAAGTTGCCGCAAGTGGCGGTTACATGATGGCGTGTATCGCAGACAAAATTGTCTCTGCTCCATTTGCCATCGTAGGTTCAATCGGTGTGATTGCTCAGCTACCAAACTTTAATAAAGTGCTTAAGAAGTATGATATTGAGTATGAGCAGTTAACGGCGGGTGAGTACAAACGTACTTTGACTATGTTCGGTGAAAATACGGATAAAGCGCGTGAGAAATTCAAGCACGAGCTGGAAGAAACGCATGGCTTGTTCAAAGACTTTATCCGCGAACGTCGCCCTGCACTTGAGCTAGATAAAGTGGCAACAGGTGAACACTGGTTTGGTACACAAGCGCATGAGCTCGGCTTGGTTGATGAGATCAAAACTTCAGACGATCTGGTTGTTGAAGCGTGTAAAGATAAAACCGTATTGGCTATTCACTATGTTGAGAAGAAAAAACTTACTTCCAAGCTTGCAGGTCTTGCGGGCGAAGCGGCTGACAATGTACTGATGAAACTTATCGACCGAGGTCAACGTCCAATTGTATAAATGGATGACCAATTAAATAACGCCCGCCATTTGGCGTAATGCCGATCGGTTTAGAGACTTGAATGATCCTCGGGACGTATGATAATCCCCACTAACAAAGTTAGTGGGGATTT